>JAFLDL010000039.1 GCA_017302435.1 Candidatus Accumulibacter necessarius | reverse complement strand
GGGCGACGACCCGCGCCAGCACGCTGCCGCCGTCGGCCGCGACCAGCGCCCGCAGCAGCGGGTGGCCGGCGACCATCTGGCGGGCCAGGGCGCCGCTCTCCAAGACCTGACCGGCGTAGCGCGGCGCCTTGCACCAGGTGTAGGCGTCCGGTCGATCGCTGAACTCGCCGGTGAACGGCCGCGTTTCACCTTGCTGCGGATGCAGCGGGCGGTCACCGTGCAGCCAGGCATGGGTGACATCTTCCGTGATCCGCGGCTCGTCGAATGGCTGCCAGGCACCGCGCCAGAGGCCGCGAGCAAAGAGATGCTGGCCATCCTCGCCGCCGTGGCTGTAGGCACCGTAACTGAGAAAGCCGTCGCTCGCGCGTCCGACGCGGGCAAGACCCAGATCGCCGGCGATTTCGAGGAAGCGGGGAAAGTCGGCCGGCCGACCCTGCGCCCAGGCAGCAAGTTGGTCCACGCTGCCGATCGCGGCGACGACTTCGAGCGCGTCACCGAACACGGTCGTACTCAGGAAGGCGCGAAACTCGCGCAGGACGGCGAGCAGGCGAACCTTTTCGGTCGCGGTGACGGCGCGGGTCGTTCCGCCCGGCTGCAGCGCCAGGCTGTGCGGCCACTTGCCGGCGAGATAGCCCATCAGGCGCAGCAGGTCGGCCCGCGCCGGCAGCGCCTCGCGCTGCGCGTCGCCGACCGTGGCCTTGAAACGCTTTTCCGCCTGGCCATGCCAGCGGCGGTCGCGATAGGCTGCGTGGGCGAAGTCGGGCATGAAGAAGAGGTAGAAGTGCGTCAGGTGGTCTGCCAGGTTCTCGCAGGCGAGGATCAGATTGCTCGCCAGGCGGCCATTCGGCGGCATCTCGAGGCCGGCTGCTGCTGCCAGCGCGGTCGCGGCGGCCGACGATTGCGAGACCGAGCAGATGCCACAGATGCGCGGTACGATCACCAGCGCGTCGAGCGGGTGCTTGGCGAGCAGGATATGCTCGAAACCGCGATAGAGCGACGAACTGACCTGCGCCGAGGCGACGCGGCCATCGGCGACGTCGAGCGTCACTTCGAGGTCGCCTTCGACGCGGTTGAACGGGCCGATGGTCAGCCGACGGCTCATTTCTGACCGCCCTTGCGGATACCTGGCGCGATCAGCGGATGATCCGAGCGCGAGTTCTCGCGCACCCGTTTTGGCGTCGCCGATTTCGACAGCGCGGCGAGCGCCACGAACCACGCTTTCGGCATGTCGACCGGCAGACCGGTCGGGATACCGGCAATCTTGGCGGTTTCCATGAACGGATGCCCAGGCTCCTCGAAGCCTGGCTCGGTACAGGAAATGCAGGCAAAGCCGCCGCGCACGCACGAGCCGACGCCATGCCACAAGCGCAGATTGCAGTCGGCATTGGCCTGCGTCCCCTTGCAGCCCATGTTTTCCATCAAACAACCGAGGTCGGAGAGTTTCTGTGCGCTCGCCTTGAATTCGTAGAACTCATTGCGCGGACAGCCATGATGGACCAGTTGCTCGGTGTAGAAGCGCGGCCGCTGCCAGGCGTCGAGATCGCTCTCGGCCAGCGCGCCGAGAGCCAGCGAGAGCAGCGTGTCGACAATCCAGCCCGGATGCGTCGGGCAACCGGCGACGTTGATCACCGGCAGGCCGGAAGCGGCGCGAAAGTCCTTACCGAGCAGGCCGCCTTCCTGGTCACCGTCGAACTGCAAGCCGCAGGCCTCGGTAATGTTTTCGCCGGCGGAAATGATCCCGCCGTAGGCACTGCAGGTGCCGATGGCGAGAACGTGGCCGGCGCGGGCGGCCAGCTCCCGCACCCAGTCGATCACCGGCCGGCCGCTGCCGGAAAGCATCTGGAAACGCCCGCTGCCGTTCGGTCCGCGCAGCAGGGCGCCTTCGACGCAAAGGATGTCGAAGGGCAAGTGGCCAGCGGCGGCTGCCCGCAGCAGCGCCAGGGCTTCGTCGCCGCTGGCCTCGGACAGGCCGGGATGGAGGACGAAGTCGAGACCGCTGTCGGCGAACTGCGCGAGCATCCCGCTGCGGTTCTCGGCGCCGAGCAGTGACTGCGTGCAGCCGCCGCAACCCGCCGCCTGCAACCAGAGGATCTTCATGCGCGCTCCAGCCCGTAACGCAGCAGCTTGTTGCGCAGACCAACGCGAGACAGGCCAAGCTCGCTCGCCGCCCGCGACTTGTTCCAGCGATGGCGGATCAGCGTTTCCTTGAGCACCCGTGCCTCGAGCGCCTCCATGCGCTCCTTGAGACCGCCATCGACAGCGATCAGGTCGAGCAGGTTGTCCGGCTGCTGATCGACTGCCGGGGTGCGCAGGATACGTGGCGCCAGCAGGTCGGCACCGAGGCGCGGCGAATCGGCGAGGGCCAGCATGCGCAGGATCTCGTTCTGCAGTTCGCGCACGTTGCCCGGCCAGGGATAGGCGGCGAGACAGGCGAGCGCCTCGGTGCTGAAGCCGTCGACCACCTTGCCAAGCGCTTTCTGGCTGGCTTCCAGCAGGCGGCCGGCGAGCAGCGGGATGTCCATTGCGCGCTCGCGCAGCGCCGGAACATGCATCGTCATGGTCGCCAGCCGGTAGTAGAGGTCCTCGCGGAAAGTGCCGGCGCGGACGTCAGCCTCAAGATCGTGATGGGTCGCCGCGACCACCCGCACATCGACCGACAGCGGGCGCGCCGCACCGAGCGGCCGGAACTCGCCTTCCTGCAGCACGCGCAGCAGCTTGACCTGGAACACCGAACTGGTATCGCCGATCTCGTCGAGAAAGATGGTGCCGCCGTCGGCCTGCTGGAAACGGCCGCTGCGATCTTCATAGGCGCCGGTGAACGCACCGCGCTTGTAGCCGAACAGCTCGGCTTCGAGCAACTGGTCGGGCAGCGCACCGCAGTGCTCGATGACGAAGGCCTTGTCGGCGCGCCGGCTGCAGTAGTGGATGGCGCGCGCCAGCATTTCCTTGCCGGTACCCGACTCGCCGCTGATCAGGACCGAGAGGTCAAAGGGGGCGATCTTCTCGACCAGGTCGCAGACGGCATTGAGCGGGCTGTCGGGCGTGCGGATCAGCCCGTCGAGGGCGAACTCGCGTCTGGCGCGCTCGTTCTTCGCCTCGACGCGCCTGGCGAGGACCGGCTCGGCGGTGCGCAATTCAAGCGACAGGCGCTGGTTCTCCTGTTGCAGGCGATGGACGCTGGCCGCCGTCTGCAGGGTCAGCAACAACTGCTCGGGCTGCCAGGGCTTCATCAGATACTGGTAAATGCCGGCCTCGTTGACCCCGGCAATGATGTCCTCGGCATCGGTATAGCCGGACAGGATGATGCGCAGGGTATCCGGCCACTGACTGCGCACGGTCTTGAGAAACTCGACACCGGTCATCCCGGGCATGCGCTGGTCGCAGACGATGATCTGCACCCACTCGGTCTCCATGATCCGCAGCGCCTGCTCGGCATTCGACGCGGTGAACACTTCGAAGTCGTCCTCGAGTGTCCGCCGCAGGGCTTCCTGTGAGCGCAGCTCGTCGTCGACGACGAGCACCGTCGGCAGTCGCCGTTTCGGGTTGGCGGTCATGGCGGCACGCTCCAGCCGAGGTCCCGATGAATCGCCAGATGGCGCGGCGTCCACGAGTTCGGCGTCTTGTGAACAAAATGAAAGCGGGCGACGTGATAGCTCGGGTCGAAGCCGTAGAAGTTGCGCTGCATCTCGGCCAGTTCCGCGGCGCGATAGCTCGCCAGCGGCTGCGCCGCCTCGTCGGCAAGACGCTGCGCACGCTTCGCCTGCAGGCGGGCGGTGAAGTCGGGAGCGGCGGCCAGTTCGGCAGCTCGGCGCGCGACATCGATGCGGAAGGCCTGCGCATCGCTCGCCAGGCAGGCGTCGACAAAACCCGCCGCAACGCCGGCCGCGGCATTCATCGGCAAACGGTCGCGCATGATGGCCTGCGCTCCGTCGACACCGACCCTCGCCGGCAGCAGGTAGGTCCAGTACTCGGAGCCGTAGAGGTTGCCCATGTTGCGGTAATGCGGATTGAGCAGCACGCCGGCACGCGCCCACACCAGATCGGCAGCGCGCGCCAGAAAGCAACCGCCGGCGCCGCAGTTGCCCTGCAAAGCGGAAACCGTGATCTGGTCTGCGCTGGTGATGATCGCTTCGGCCAGATCGTCGATGGCGTTGATGTTCGCCCACGACTCGTCAGCCGGTGACTCGGCCGCCTCGATGCTGACGAGGTGGATACCGTTCGACCAGTAATCGCGACCACCCATCAGCACCAGCACCCTGACCGGCCGCTGCTGCGCCCACCGGTAAGCCGCCTGCAGACGCCGGCACTGGCGGGTGCTCATGGCGCCGTTGTAGAAGTCGAAGTGCAGGAAACCCACCCGGCCGGCTTCCTCGTAGTGGATGTCCTGCCAGGTTCTGCCGGCTGACGGGAAATAGCTGTCGAGCGGGGCTTCGGGAATCGTCGCCAGTTGCTCAGCAAGGACCTGCGTCGCCGGCAGCTTGAGCGAATCGACTGCATCGCGACGGCGAAGGTGCCCGATCCACAGCGCGCCATCGACCGTCGCGCGCAGGATCGCCGTCTCGCGCCAGGCGATGACGTCGCCCGGCTTGCCAGCGCGCAGCGTGTCTTCAGGCCAGCCGTCGAACAGCGTCCAGGACTCGCCGAACAGCTCGTCGGCGACACCCGGAAAGCCATCGGCGGCATCGAGCCTGGCCAGGATGCGTGCCGTCTCATCGTGCTGCCAGTCGATGGCTCGATCGGCCTGCCGCATCAACGGCCGCACCCGGCCGCGGACCGCCGGGTCGGCGTCGTCGACCGGCGTCGGGACGAATCCGCCGGCGGCAAAGCGCTCGACGGCCCTGATGACCACACGCGTCGCCGCTTCGCTCACCTCATGACGATAGAGGCTCGACTTCTTCGCCCGGCGCAGCGGGAAGGTCTCGGCAGCCCAGACCGGGCCACCGTCCAGCTCGCCCGTCGCCTGCAGGACGGTGACGCCCCAGGTCTGCTCGCCGTCCTGAATCGCCCAGTCGAGCGCCGACGGACCGCGATCGCCGACGATTCCGGGATGGACGATCAGGCAGCAGTGTTGCCGCCAGATCGACTCCGGGATCGCGCGGCGAAGATAGGGCGCGATGATCAGTTCGGGCCGGAACAGCGCGACGGCCTCTTCAGCCACCGTATCGGCGATGTCGTACTCGACCGACAACCGGTGGCCGCGCGCAGCGAGCTCACTGTACAGGCGCTGACTCAGGCTGTTGAAGGCGTGACAGAGGAAGAGGATGCGCATGGTCAGAGAAATAGTCGCGTCAGCATCAGCAGATGCGCGGCAATTGCTCGCCGGTGAGCCAGTCAACGATGCGTCGACCGCCAAAGGCGGTGGTCATCTGCACGAAGTGCTGCGGGTCCGGATGCACGCTGCCGATCACCGCCGCGCGCTGGCCGAGCGGGTGCGCCTGCATCGCGGCCAGCAGCGCAGCGCAGTCCTCGGGGGCGACGATCGCCAGCAACTTGCCTTCGTTGGCGACATACAGCGGATCGAGGCCGAGAAACTCGCAGGCAGCGGCGACCTCGGCCTGGACCGGCAGGGCGCTCTCCTGGAGCATCATGCCGACCCCCGACTGGCGGGCGATTTCATTCAGCGTCGTGGCCACGCCGCCGCGGGTCGGATCACGCAGCGCACGGATGGCGGCGCCACTGGCGCGCATCGCGGCGACCAGGCCATGCAGCGCGGCGGTGTCGGAAACGATCGCCGCGGCAAAGCCGATGCTTTCGCGCTGCGCCATGATCGCCATGCCGTGCTCGCCGATACTGCCCGAAACAATGATCCGGTCACCGGGGCGGGCGCGGTCGCCGGCGTAGTCCTCACCGTCGACCACCACACCGACGCCAGTGGTGGTGATATAGACCCCGTCGCCCTTGCCTTGCTCGACGACCTTGGTGTCGCCGGTGACCACCAGCACACCGGCAGCGCTGGCGGCGCGGGCCATCGATTCGACGATCCGCGCCAGGTCGCCGAGTGGAAAACCTTCCTCGAGAATGAAACTGGCCGCCAGGTAGAGCGGCCTGGCGCCCATCACCGCGACGTCGTTGATCGTGCCGTGCACCGCCAGGCAGCCGATGTCGCCCCCGGGGAAGAACAGTGGCGAGACGACATGGGCATCGGTGGACATCACCAGCCGGCCCGGCGGCATCGGCAGCACGGCCGCGTCGTTGCCCTGCCCAAGATAGGCGTTGCCCAGCCGCCTGGCAAACAGCTCCTCGATCAGCTGCGCCATCGCCCGCCCACCGCCGCCATGCGTCATGTCGACCCGGCCCTGCCGCAGGTCGAGAGGCCGCACGTAGCCCTTTCGCGCGCCGCTCATTGCACCGCCGCCGCGTCGGCAAAACGGCCAAACGAGTAGTGCGCCGCACAAGCCCCCTCCGACGACACCATGCACGAGCCGACGGGGTTTTCCGGCGTGCAAACGCTGCCGAAGATCCGGCACTCCTGCGGCCGCTTGACGCCGCGCAGGATGGCGCCACACTCGCAGGCCAGGTGGTCGGCGACCGCCTGGTAGCCGATGGCGAAACGACGCTCGGCGTCGAAGTCGGCGAAGGACTTGCGGATGCGCAGCGCGCTGTAGGGAAGTTCGCCAAGCCCGCGCCAGGCGAACGAGCGCCGCAGTTCAAACACTTCCGCGACGAGCTGCTGCGCCTTGCGGTTGCCATCGCGCGTCACCGCCCGGGAAAACTCGTTCTCGACCAGTGCGCGACCGTCATTGACCTGCCTGAGCAGCATCAAGATCGCCTGCATGACGTCGAGCGGCTCGAAGCCGGCGATCACCACCGGCTTGCGGTACTCTTCGGCAAAGAACTCGTACGGCCGAGAACCGATGATCGTCGACACGTGCGCCGGGCCGATGAAGCCATCGAGCGGCACACTGCCCCACTGCCGGACTTCCGGCGATTCGAGGATGCTGGCAATCGCCGACGGCGTCAGCACATGGCAGCAGAGCACCGAGAAGTTCCTCAGACCAAGCGCCTGCGCCCGTTTGATGACCACCGCTGTCGGTGGCGTCGTGGTTTCGAAACCGATGGCAAAAAAAACCACTTCCCGATCGGGGTTCTGCTGGGCGACCGCCAGCGCGTCCGCAGCCGAATAGACCATCCGGATGTCGCCGTGGTGCTCGCCATGGCTTGCCGACCGACTGCCCAGCCCCGCTTTCGCCTTGAGCAGCGACAGCCCGCCGGAGGCCGGCACGCGCAAGGTATCGCCGTAGCTGCAGAGGATCACGCCGGCATCACGGGCGAGACGGATCGCCATGTCGATCCGCCCGATCGGCAGCACGCAGACCGGACAGCCGGGGCCGTGAATCATTCGCACATTGGCCGGCAGCAGGTCGCTCACCCCGTAACGCGAGATGGCGTGCGTGTGACCACCGCAGAACTCCATGAAGTGGTAGTCGCGATCGTCCCGCGCCGACTGCCGGATGGCCACCGCCAGGCCCCTTGCCAGCTTGCCGTCACGAAACTCGTCGATGAACTTCATTCGGGACCTCCGGTTTGCCTCCCAGGCGCAGACCTCGCTCGATTCGCTGGCGCGGACCGCCATCTGCGACCCCCAAGCAAGCGGCTGTCGTCTCCTCGCGCTGGTCACCAGCGAAGCATAGCCCAGATGCTCGATTACCACACCCCCAAGTGCATCAGGGATTGCAGCAAGGCGGCGGGCAACAGCCGCTGCGGCTGTGGTGCCCCGCCGGCCGCGACGGTTCACCGTGGCCGATTGTCGCGCGACACCATGTCGCATTCCGCGCGCCATCCACCTCTGCGAGAATCGCTGGCTGACAACAGGGACGAGTGAGGCGGGAGGACATGAAATTCCGGATCAATCAAATGGCCGCGGCGATCGCCGTGCTCGGGGCAAGCAGCATGGTGCCGGCTGCCGCCGCCGACGGGGTGGCGGCAGCCGGCAGCGAGCAACCCACACAGCTCGAACCGGTGGTCATCGAGGACACCCGCCTGCAGCCCGTTCCGGCGGCGAGCCAGGTGGAGGAAGAAACACTGCGGGCCCTGCGCCCGGCGACCAGCGACACCGCGAGCCTGCTGCGCGACGTCCCGGGTGTCCAGTTGCAGGGCGCCGGCGGGGTCTCCAGCCTGCCGGTTATCCGCGGCCTGGCCGACGACCGCAACCGCATCACCGTCGATGGAATGGACCTGATCGCGTCGTGTCCGAACCACATGAACCCACCACTCTCGTATCTCGACCCCAACGGTGTCAGCAAGCTGCGCGTCTATCCCGGCGTCACGCCGGTCAGCCTTGGCGGCGACAGCATCGGCGGCACGATCATCGCCGAATCGCTGGCGCCGCGCTTCGCTGCGCCGGGCCAGGATCTGCTGGCGAGCGGCCAGGTCGGGGCGTTTTACCGCAGCAACGGCAACGCCTGGGGTGGCAACCTGTCGGCGGTACTCGCCAACGAGAACCTCAGTGCCAACTTCAGTGCCGCCACAGCGAAGGCGGACAACTACACGGCCGGCGGCGACTTCAAGAACTTCACCGCAACCGGCAACCCGGGACACACGCTGGCTCGCGACGAGGTCGGATCGACGGCCTACGAGACGCACAACTACCAGTTCGGACTCGCCTATCAGCAGCGCGATCATCTCCTGGAGTTCAAGTACGCGTATCAGGACATGCCCGAGCAACTGTTCCCGAACCAGCGGATGGACATGCTGGGCAATACCGCAAACCGCTTCAACCTGCGCTATCTGGGGCAGTACGACTGGGGCCAGTTCGAGGCACGCGCGTACTACGAGACGGTGGACCACCTGATGGACTTCGGCCCCGACAAGCGCTTCTACTACGGCATGGCTTCCGGTGGCCACAACGCCGTGAACGGCATGCCCTGCTCGCCGATCAGCGCGACCTGTGCCGCCGGCATGCCGATGAAGACCAACAGCAACACCAGCGGCGTCACCGTCCGCGCCGACGTCAATCTCGGTGTCAACGACCTGCTGCGCGCCGGCGGTTTGTACCAGCACTACCGGCTCGACGACTATTGGCCGCCATCGGGTGGCGGCATGTGGCCGCTGAGCTTCGACAATATCAACGATGGCACGCGCGACCGCCTTGGCGTGTTTGGTGAGTGGGAGTCGCGGCTCGACGCGCAGTGGACGACGCTGCTCGGCGTCCGCTACGAGCGCGTCACGACCGATGCCGGTCCGGTGCAGGGGTATAACCCGAACATCAACTTCACGGGCATGCCGCCGATGCGCATGTACAACAACCAGCAGGCCGATGCCGCAGCCTTCAACGCGCAGGATCGCAAGCGGAGCGACAACAACTGGGATCTGACCGCCCTAGCCCGCTACGCACTCGACACCCAGACCGACCTCGAAGTCGCGGTGGCACGCAAGACGCGCTCGCCGAACCTGTACGAACGCTACACCTGGTCAACGTGGTCGATGGCGGCGGCGATGAACAACTTCGCCGGTGATGGCAACGGCTACTACGGCGACATCGACCTCGATCCAGAGGTTGCGTACACGCTCTCGGCGTCGGTGGACTGGCATGCGACCGACCGCAGCTGGCAACTCCGGGCAACTCCCTACTACACGCGGGTCAAGGACTACATCGACGCGATCCGCTGCAACAACACGACGACCTGTCCGCCGCCGAATGCAACGACGACCAACCAGTTCGTCATCCTGCAGTACGCCAACCAGTCGGCCGAACTCTACGGCATCGACGTCTCCGGCGAGTTGCCGCTGGCGCGCAGCGACATCGGCAACTTCGGGCTGAACGGAGTCCTGTCGTATACCTACGGCAAGAACCGCGACACCGGCGACGGCCTGTACAACATCATGCCGTTCAACGCCCGGCTGACGCTCAGCCATCGTTACGGTGGGTGGGACAACGCGGTCGAGTTCGTCGGCGCGACATCGAAGGATCACCTGTCCGACGTGCGCAACGAGATCGGCACGGCAGGCTACGGACTGCTCAACCTGCGCGCCAGCTATTCGTGGAAGCAGGCTCGCCTCGACGTCGGCGTCGACAACGTGTTCGACAGGCTTTACTACCTGCCGCTCGGAGGTGCCTATACGGGTCAGGGAACGACGATGATGCTGAACACGATTCCCTGGGGTATCGCGGTTCCCGGCATGGGCCGCTCGGTCTATACCGGGGTAAGCTTCAAGCTGTAGGCGGGAGGGCATGAACAGGCGCGTCATCCGCTGATGACCTGCTTTGCCGACCTCTGCGACGACGGCGGTAGACGGCACTGCGCGATGGGGCGCAGGCGGTGGTGGCGGGTATGAGCGTCCGGATCGGAGGCGGAAACCCGTGATGCGCTCAAGACCTCCGTCCTTCGCAACCTGAAGACCTTTGAGCAAGTTTGGGGTCAGCAGGAAGCTTACCTGTGAACGCGTGCTGCCCAGAACCCGGTCATGTCAACCGGCCGCTCACGGTCGACCGCAGAAACGCGCTGATTCGCGAATCGCGTTGGTGCGCTGTCAGTTAGCGGCGAAACAGCGACAATCACTGAAGACAGGATATATCCCTCGAAAAAGTCCGCTGAACCTCTATAATGTATATACGATAATGAATATACTAAAGGACCAGAGAATGCTGACCACCGCAAAAATCTTTCATTCCGGGCACAGCCAGGCAGTCCGCCTGCCCAAGGCTTTTCGCTTGGCAGGCGATGAAGTTTGGATCAGCAAGAACGAAGCCACCGGAGAAATCACGCTGACGCCCAAGAAGGGGGCCAGCGAGATCGATGCGCTATTTCAACTGATCGAATCCGCCAAAGTTCCCGAAGCTTTCATGGCCGAACGCGATAACGACAGCGGGGAGTTTCGGGAGATTTTCTGATGCTCCGCTACCTGCTGGACACCGATATCTGCAGTTACGCCATCAAGCACAAGGAGGCAAGGCTGCTGCGACGGATTCGAGAGGGGTTGATTGCCGAGGAAATCGCGATATCGGTGATCACCCGTGGCGAACTTCTTTATGGTCTCGCTCTGCTGCCGGGAGCCACGTCGCTCGCGCGCGCAGTGCACGCCTTTCTCCATACGGTTCCCCGCCTTGACTGGAACAAGGAAGCGGCCAACTGCTACGCCCCGCTACGCGCCAGCCAGAAAGTCAATGGCAACCCGATCTGCTACATGGATACCCAGATCGCTGCCCATGCCTTGGCGGAGAATCTCATCCTGGTCACCAACAACGAACGCCACTACGGTCGGATCAACGGCCTGCAACTTGCCAACTGGAGCTTGTCTGATTTTTAGTAAAGGGGCTATCCATTTAAGCGGCACCCTGCCCCACTGCCGGACTTCGGGCGATTCGAGGATGCTGGCAATCGCCGATGGCGTCAACACATGGCAGCCGAGCACCGAGAAGTTCCTGAGACCGCGCGCCTGCGCCTGTTTGACGACCACCGCTGTCGGTGGCGGTGTGATTTCCAAACCGATGGCAAAGAAGACCACTTCCCGATCGGCAGCACGCAGACCGGACAGCCGGGGCCGTGAATCATGCGCACATTGGACGGCAGCAGGTCACTCACCCCGTAACGCAAGAGGATCGGCGAGGTGCAGTCGGCAAGGGATCGCAGATGTTGGTCTGTCCGCCGATGCGCCTGTTGCTTGCCGAGTCGGTCCCAGCCAGGCTGCGGCGAGCGCTGTCAGACCACTCGGTGCGCACTGTTGTCGAGATGGGCTGGTGTGGTTGCAAGAACGAGGCACCGTGCGGGCTCAAGCTCCTGCGACGTCCGCCTCCGACCAACTCCCGTCGCCCAACTCTGCAAACAGTGCCAGGGTCTTCTCGGCTTCTTCAGGATCGAGCCGGGTCAGCGCGTAGCCGACGTGCACGATGACATAGTCGCCGAGCGCAACATCATCAACGAGTGCCAGCGATATCTCCCGGCTGACGCCGGCGACATCGACCAGCGCCTGATCACCGGGACGCAGTTCGACAATCCGGCAGGGGAGTGCGAGACACATCGCCGATGCCCCTAGCCACCCACCAGATGCTGCAGGGCAATCCATGCCTGACCGACGGCGAGGCCACCATCGTTGGGCGGCACCTGGCGGGCTTCAAGGAGTTGCACCCCTTTCGCGCCGAAGCGGCTGCGCAGGCCGCGCACAAGGACCTGATTGAGAAAGCAGCCGCCGCTACCGACAACGGCGGCTTCGCCCGGAGCCAGGGCGCGCACCCAGTCCTCGATGGCGGCGGCCAGCGTCGCGTGGAACAGCGCGGCGCCGCGTTCGGGGTCCCTTTCATCCGCCAGAACGGCAAACAGCGGCAGCAGATCAAGCCTGCCCTGATCGATCTTCCAGCCCTGATCAAGCGGCAGAATATCGCCGTAGCGCTGCGCCATTCCTTCCATCAGCATCGCCGCCTGTCCTTCGTAAGCCATCACCGACCGGATGCCGAGCAGACCAGCGGCGGCATCGAACATCCGCCCCATGCTCGAGGTCGGAGGGCAATGGATATCGCCGGCAAGCATCTGGGCCACCGCCCGGGCGGCCTGCTGACCGGCGAAACGTTCGCTGATCTCATGGCTGCGACCCAGTCGATGCAGCGCTGCTGCCGCCATCCGCCAGGGCTCGTTGGCGGCGCGATCGCCACCCGGCAGCGCCAGCGGCACCAGATGACCGAGACGCTCGAAGCTGGCGCCATCGACACGCAACAACTCGCCGCCCCAGGCAGCACCATCGGTGCCGATGCCGACGCCGTCGAGCGAGAGCGCCAGATGGCTGCCGCGCAGGCCGTGTTCGGCGAGCACGGCAGCGGCGTGCGCATGGTGGTGCTGCACGCCGAGCATGGGCAGACGGCGTTGCTGGGCAAAATCGGCAGCAAAACGCGTCGAGTGGAAATCGGGGTGCAGGTCGTGCGCGACTATCGCCGGCTCGACACCCAGCAGTTTCACCAGCTGGGCGACGCTTTCGTCGAGGAAGTCGCAAACGGCGGCGTTGTCGAGATCGCCGATGTGTTGCGAAACGAAGGCCTCGTCGCCGCGGGTGATACAGATCGTGTTCTTGAACCAGGCGCCGACGGCCAGTACCGAAGGTCCGGAAAACGGCAGCT
This sequence comes from Candidatus Accumulibacter necessarius, assembly GCA_017302435.1. Lineage (GTDB taxonomy): Bacteria > Pseudomonadota > Gammaproteobacteria > Burkholderiales > Rhodocyclaceae > Accumulibacter > Accumulibacter necessarius. The sequence goes on along the minus strand of JAFLDL010000039.1, from coordinate 33,218 downwards.
TGATCGCCCGCGGCGTGTAGCCGCGCGCGCGACGGATGAACTGTAGACCGCCAGTCGTGATGCGTGCAACGCTGTCATCGCAACGGGTCACGATGTCGCGGTCGTGCATCAGGAATGCGTCGGCAATGCCATAGAGGCGCAGCAGGGCTTCACTGTTGCCGACCACCAGCGGTTCACCACCAGGGTTGGCGCTGGTCATCACCAGCGCCAGATCCTGCGCCCTTTCCAGCCAGCCGACACCCGCCGGACGTCTTGCCGCTTCGTGGAAGAGCAGAAAGTGTACCGGCGTGTATGGCAGCATGACGCCCAACCAGGCCAGTCCGGGGGCGACCCCGGGTAGCGCGGCATCGCAACTGCTGCGCTTTCTGATCAGGATCGCCGGACGCGTCGGCAGAGTCAGCAGACCGGGTTCACCGATGCCCATCTGGACATACGCAGCGGCCGAAGCGGCGTTGGCGACCATCACCACAAAGGGCTTCTCGTCGCGCTGCTTGCGCTCACGCAGAAGCGCGACGGCGACCGCATTGCGCGCATCGCAAGCCAGGTGAAAACCACCCAGGCCCTTGATGGCGACGATCTTCCCCTGCTGCAGCAGCTCCAGGGCACTGGCGATGGGGTCGTCGGCGAGCCGGTGTCCCTCGCCATCGAGCAGGAAAAGCTGCGGACCACACTTCGGGCAGCAATTGGCCTCGGCGTGAAAACGCCGGTCGTCTGGCAACCGGTACTCGCACTGGCACCGCGGGCACATGGCAAAGGCCTTGAGACTGGTGCGCGCCCGGTCGTAGGGCAGGCCGCGGCTGATCGTGTAGCGTGGTCCGCAGTTGGTGCAATTGGTGAAGGCATAGCGCCAGCGGCGGCTGCCGGGATCGAACATCTCGGCCAGACAGTCACGGCAGACGGCCGTATCGTGGCCAATCATCGTTGCCGCCCGGCCGCTGCGGCTGTCGATGATGACGAAGCCTTCGTTGACCCGGCCCGGCGCCGTATCGCGGGCGACCACCGAGTTGACCCGCGCGAGCGGCGGCGCATCCTGCTCCAGACGTTCGATGAGATTCCTGACCTGGGCAGCAGCGCCGCGAACCTCTATTTCGACGCCACGCGAATCGTTGCGAACCCAGCCGGCGAGGCCCAGTTCCCTGGCCAGCCGCCAGACGAAGGGACGAAAACCGACCCCCTGAACGACACCACTGACCCGGATGTTCTGACAAACCGTCTGCTCCGACATGTCAGCCTCCCGCAGCAACCGAAATCCGCGCTTCAAGTTCGGCGATCCGCCGCCGCAACGAAGCCATGGTCGCCCTTTTTTTCTCCTGGGCTGCCGTGCAGCCTGCCCTCAGCCAGGCCAGCCACTGGTCAAAGCCCTCACCGGTTGTCGCGGAAAGCTGGATCACCTGCAATGCCGGATTGACCTGTCGGGCATAGCTGATCGCCAGCTCGCTGCTGAAGGCAAGGTAGGGAAGCAGGTCGACCTTGTTGAGCAGCATCAGCGACGCGGCATGAAACATGTTCGGGTACTTGAGCGGCTTGTCTTCGCCTTCGGTCACCGAGAGGATCACCACCTTGTGCGCCTCACCGAGATCGAAAGCCGCCGGACAGACAAGATTGCCGACGTTCTCGATCAGGAGCAGCGAATCGTCGGCCGGCGAAAGCTCGGGCAGGGCATGGCCGACCATATGCGCGTCGAGGTGGCAGCCCTTGCCGGTATTGATCTGCACCGCCGGCGCACCGGTCGCGCGGATGCGTTCGGCGTCGCGGCTGGTCTGCTGGTCACCCTCGATGACGGCGATCGACAGCTCTGTCCGCAGCGCCTCAACGGTACGGCACAACAAGGTCGTCTTTCCCGAACCCGGGCTGGAGACGAGATTGAGCGCGAAGATCCCCTGCTCCTCGAAACGGCGACGGTTGGCGGCGGCGAAGCCGTCGTTCTTGGCCAGGAGGTCGCGCTCGATCTGCACCAGCCGCAACTGCGTCGTCGTCGACGCCTGCGCACCCGCCTGGCCATGGCCATGCAGGCTATCGTGCCGGTGGTCATGCCCGGTGCCGTGTTCGTGGCCATGGGCCTGCTGGCGGCCGCCAGCATGGTGATGCGCATGGCCACCGAGAGCGGTGACGGCGCTGTAGACCATTCCGGCGGGACCCTCCTGCCCCTGGTCGTTCACAAGTGGCTTCGCGGGTGGCTTGCCGCCGTTGCCTTCATGACTGTTCCCGGGCTCGGCCAAGGCCTTTCCCTCGACGCGAGCCTCCCCGGTTCCACAACCGCAAGTCGTACACATCTGCTGTCTCCTGTTTATTATTCGACCTCAAGCTCCTTGACCCGCATCTCGGTGCCTCCGGTTGCTTGAACCGGGTGCCCGCCGCAGACAGGACAGGGGTCGTACAGCGCCGCCAGCGGCACCGTCTGATTACAATTAAAGCACAAACCCTGGCCTAACACCCTGATTACAGTCAAGGTGGCGCCTTCGGCCAGCGTACCGCGACTGACCGCGTCAAAACAGAAACGCATCGCATCGGCCTCGACCGCAGCCAGATCACCAATTTCGAGCCACACCGACCTGACGCGCCCGAACCGCTGTTCGCGCGCGGCCTCCTCGACTATCTGCAGGATACCCATGGCCAGTGACATCTCATGCATCCCTGATCCTCAGTTCGCAAGCGACGCAGGGATCGAGCGACAAGACCAGACGACGAGCCGCCATTACCGCTTTGGCACGGGTGGCCGCCGGTCGAGCGTCGATCTCGCGGACGAACGAGCCTTGGGGGTGGAAGTTCCACTCGGTCGGGGCGACGATGACGTACCGCCCTATCCGGTCACCATCGAGCTGGATCTGGTGCAGCAAGGTGCCGCGTGCCGTCTCGACGCAGGCCAGCCCGCAGCCGTCGCCAAGCGTCGTCGAATCAAGCCAGGTGACCAGACGTTGCCGGTCGGCCAGACCTTGCGCGAGCCAGCGCAAGTCAGCGTAGCGAGCGACCAGCCGCGCCTGCAGGCGGTGGCCAGCGGCCAGCAGTCCGGCCACCGCGGCATCGCCGGCACGGCGTGCCAGCACCCCGGTTTCAGCCGGCTGGCCGGCGAAGGTCGGCAACTCGGCAAAAGACTCGGCACCGATGTGTGCCGCCCATTCGGCTGCCGACAGCATCGGCAACAGGACTCCTGCAGCCACGGCCGCGTCGTCGTCCAGCGCTGGCGATCTTTCCGATCCAAGCCAGGCAGCGAGCTCGCCGCCCAGCGCTGCCGCCTCCGCCTGATCGGCAACTCTCTTGAGGCGCTGCCGCCAGCCGAGGAATTCGCTCTGCCTGGCGCGCTGACCAGCTAGCGGCGGCCAGTCGAGCAATAGCCACCAGAGGTGTTCGCCGATCGCCTCGAGCGCAACGGCCAAGGCGGGGGCCGCAGCGCTGCTCGCCGCCTGTTCGCCGCGCGCAGCCGCCAGGGACAGTCGTGCGGCTGCTTCCTGCGCCCGCGGGCAGAGGCCGAACAGGCGCGGAATCAACTCGAGGACGCGCGCAGCCGGCAGTCCACTGAGCGCGCGCGCCACCGCTGGCCGCGTCGAAACGACCTCGGCAGCAACGATCTGCTTCCCGTCCCACGTCAGTGTCAGCGCCAGAGACCCGGGTTCCACCGCCACACTCCTTAAAAAGTGTCTGCAAAGAATACTAAAAGCCTTTGAATCGATTTTGATTTTCGTCAATCCGGGGCTAAACTCGCGGGTTCACAATACGCCCTCGCCGGCCTTGGCCACTTCCCGGATCTCCTCCTGCATGCTTGAAGCTTCCAATCTGGAATGCGTACGCGGTGAACGCCGCCTGTTCGCCGACGTCAGCTTCCGGCTTGAAGGGGGCGAAATGCTCTACCTGCAGGGCATGAATGGCTCGGGAAAGACCAGCCTGCTGCGCATGTTGTGCGGCCTGACGCCAGCAGCGAGTGGCGAGATCCGCTGGCGAAGCCAGCCGATCGGCAAGCTCGGCGAGACCTTCCGGAGCGAACTTTGCTACCTCGGCCACCATAACGCGATCAAGGAGGAACTGACGCCGCTCGAGAACATCCTGTCGTCGGCCAGGCTGGCGCAGGAGTCACTCGACGAGGAAGCCGCGCTCGATGCGCTTGAACTGGTCGGACTGCACGGCCGCGAGGATCTCGCTTGCCGCTATCTGTCGCAGGGGCAGAAGCGGCGCGCGGCGCTCGCTCGCTTGGTGCACGAAAAGCGTGCCCTGTGGATACTCGATGAACCCTACGTGGCGCTCGACCGGGCGGCAATCCAGCTTATCGCCGGCCTGGTTGGCGCTCACCTGCAGCGCGGCGGACTGGCTGTGCTGACCACCCACCAGGCGGTCGCCGTCCCGGCGGCGGCGGTGCGTGAACTCTGGCTTGGCGCCGATGATGCAACGCAGCAACGCTTCTAGTTAACAAGATGCTAATATTGATCCGTGCCGTCATCGGCCGCGACTTGCGACTGGCGATGCGGCGGCAGGCCGACATCGTCGCGGCAATGTTCTTTTTCATCATCGTCGTCAGCCTGTTTCCACTCGGCGTCGGGCCCGAACCAGATCAGCTGCGCAAGTTGGCACCCGGCGTTCTATGGGTGGCGGCGCTGCTGGCGACGATGCTCTCGCTGCCGCGGCTGTTCGCCGAAGATCATCGTGACGGCACCCTCGAACAACTGGCGCTGGCGCCACAACCGCTAGGCTTGGTCGTGCTCGGCAAGGTGATCGCGCACTGGCTGGTTGCCGGCCTGCCGCTGGTGCTGCTGGCACCGGTGCTGGGCATTCAGTTCGACCTCGCCGGCGATGCGCTGGCAGTATTGACCCTGTCGCTGCTGATCGGCACGCCGGCCCTGTCCGGCATTGGAGCGATCGGTGCGGCACTGACGCTGGGGGTACGCGGCGGCGGCGTTCTCTTGTCGCTGCTGGTGCTGCCGCTGTACATTCCGGTGCTGATCTTCGGCGCCGGCGCGGTCGACGCCACGGTCAGCGGCCTCGGGCCGCAAGCCCACCTGTCGCTGCTTGGCGCTCTCGCGCTGGGCGGCGTGTTTTTTGCGCCGTGGCCGACGGCCGCGGCGCTTAGAGTTGCCCTGGAATAGATGAGTAACAGAGTGATCAACTGGTTCCGATACGCCAGCCCGCAGACCTTCTACCCGCTGGCCGGCAGGCTGATTCCGTGGTTCTGGGCGCTGGCGGCGATCTTTGGCGTCGCCGGCCTGACGATCGGCTTCCTCGTCGCACCGACCGACGCACAGCAGGGGGAAGGCTATCGAATCATCTTCCTGCATGTGCCGGCGTCGTGGATGTCGATGTTCATCTACCTGGTGATGGCCTTCTGGGCGGCCATGGGCCTGGCTTTCAACACCCGCCTGTCGGGCATGATGGCGTCGGCACTGGCACCGACCGGCGCCCTCTTCGCGTTCCTCTCGCTGTGGACCGGCGCCCTGTGGGGCAAACCGATGTGGGGCACCTGGTGGGTCTGGGACGCGCGCCTGACCTCCGAGTTGATCCTGCTCTTTCTGTATATCGGCTTCATCGCCCTGCAGGCGGCGATCGACGATCCGCGCCGGGCCGACAAGGCCGGCGCCATTCTGGCGCTGGTCGGCGTGGTGAACATTCCGATCATCTATTTTTCCGTCAAGTGGTGGAATACGCTGCACCAGGGGGCGTCGGTCAGCCTGACGAAGGCGCCCAGCATGGCCGCTTTGATGCTCTGGGGCATGCTGCTCTGCGCCCTGGCCTGCTGGATGTACAGCATCGCCATCGCCCTGATGCGGGTACGAACGATCATGCTCGAACGCGAGCGGCACACCGACTGGGTGCGGGCGCTGCTCGCCGAGAAGGAGTAAGGACATGCACTGGAACAGCCTGGCCGACTTTCTGGCGATGGGCAGCCACGGCCTCTACGTCTGGGGATCGGTGGCGGTGATGGCTCTGCTGATGCTGGCGGAACCGACGCTGCTGCTGCAGGGTCGGAAGAGACTGATCGCACGCCTCAAACGCCAGTACCGTGCCGAGCGATCGGAAGCCAGGCTGAAGAGCCAGACCAACACCGGCAGGAGCAGGGATTGAAACCACGTCACAAACGCATTGCGCTGATCATCGGCGGCCTGGCGATTCTCGGCCTGGTCGCGACGCTGGTGCTCAACGCCTTCCAGAGCAACCTGGTCTTCTTCTTCTCGCCGACCCAGGTCGCCGCCGGCGAGGCGCCAAGAGGCAAGAGCTTCCGTATCGGGGGCATGGTCAAGGAAGGTTCTCTGCAGCGCGAGAGCGACGGCGTCACGATGCGCTTCGTTGTCACCGACACCGACAAGGACATGATGGTCGCCTACAAGGGCATCCTGCCGGACCTCTTCCGCGAAGGAAAGGGTGTCGTCGCGCAGGGCAAGCTCGGCGATGATGGCGTCTTCGCCGCCAGCGAGGTGCTCGCCAAGCACGACGAGAACTACATGCCGCCCGAAGCCGCCAAGGCTGTCGGCGATGCGCACGAGCGGGCAGCAGCCAACAAGGCGGCGGCGGAAGCAACTGCCAGGACCATCAAGCAGTAATTCGGATGAGACACCCATGATCCCGGAACTCGGTACCTTCGCCCTCGTCCTCGCGCTGTGCGTCGCCTTGGCGCAGGGCACACTGCCACTGATCGGCGCGCACACCAACCGAGCACAGTGGATTGCGCTGGCGCGTCCGGCGGCCATCGCGCTGGCGCTGCTGCTGGCGGTTGCCTTCGGCTGCCTGACCACCGCCTTCGTCCAGAACGATTTCTCGGTGGTCTATGTCGCGCAACATTCGAACACGCTGTTGCCGCTGCAATACCGCATCGCCGCCGTCTGGGGCGGACACGAGGGCTCGCTGCTGCTGTGGGTGCTGATGCTGGTGCTGTGGGCGCTGGCGGTTGCGCTGCGCTCGCAGCAGTTGCCCGATCACATGGTCGCCCGCGTGCTTGGCGTTCTCGGACTGCTCAGCGCGGGCTTTCTGCTCTTCATCCTGTTGACCTCGAACCCCTTTGACCGACTGCTGCCGGGTGCCGAAGAGGGGCGCGACCTCAACCCGCTGCTGCAGGATCCAGGCCTGATCATTCACCCGCCGATGCTGTACATGGGCTACGTCGGCTTCTCGGTTGCCTTTGCTTTTGCCATCGCCGCACTCCTCTCGGGGCAGCTCGATGCTGCCTGGGCGCGCTGGTCACGGCCATGGACCACCGCCGCGTGGGTCTTTCTGACCCTCGGCATAGCCCTCGGCTCGTGGTGGGCTTACTACGAACTCGGCTGGGGCGGCTGGTGGTTCTGGGATCCGGTCGAGAACGCCTCGTTCATGCCCTGGCTGGTCGGCACGGCACTGGTGCACTCGCTGGCAGTGACCGAAAAGCGCGGTAGCTTCAAGAACTGGACCGTGCTGCTGGCGATCTCGGCGTTTTCGCTGTCGCTGCTCGGCACCTTCCTCGTCCGCTCCGGCGTGCTGACTTCGGTCCATGCCTTCGCGACCGATCCGACCCGTGGCATTTTCATCCTCGTCTTCCTGGTCGCCGTGATCGGCAGCTCGCTGGCTCTGTTTGCCTGGCGCGCGCCCAAGGTCGGCCTCGGCGGCCGCTTCGCCCTGCTCTCGCGCGAGTCGTTGCTGCTGACCAACAATGTGCTGCTGGTCGTCGCCTGCGCGTCGGTCCTGCTCGGTACGCTCTATCCGTTGCTGATCGATGCTCTTGGTGCAGGCAAACTGTCGGTCGGCCCGCCCTACTTCGACGCCGTCTTCGTGCCGCTGATGTTGCCGGCGGTATTCCTGATGGGCGTGGCGCCATTTGCACGCTGGAAGCAGACCAGCTTCGGCGAACTCGCGCGGACCTTGCGCTGGGCCTTCGTTGCGGCGACGGTGGTCGGCGTCGGCGCGCCCTTCCTTTACGGCGACTGGAAGCCGATGGTTGCGCTGAGCCTGTTGCTGGCCGCGTGGATTGTCTTCAGTGCGCTGTTGAATCTTGTCGAGCGCGTGCAATCGACGCGTGCCGGCCAGTCGTTCCTGGCCGCCGTGCGCCGCCAGCCGCGCAGTTTCATCGGCATGCATGTAGCTCACACCGGCATCGCGGTGTTCATCGTCGGCGTCGCGATGGTCGGCGGCTACCATGCGGAAAAGGACGTCAAGATGGAGATTGGCGACACAGTCAGCGTCGGCGGTTACAGTTTCCGCTTCAACGGCGTCAGCCAACGGCAGGGCCCGAATTACCGGGCGCTGGTCGGCGATGTAGACCTGATCAAGGACGGCCGGACGCTTCGCAAGATGTTCCCCGAGAAGCGTTTCTATATCGTCTCATCGATGCCGATGACCGAAGCGGCGATCGATACCGGCCTGCTGCGCGATGTCTATGTCTCGCTGGGCGAACCGATCGACAAGGCGAGACCGGACGCCGCCTGGGCGGTTCGCGTCTATCACAAGCCATTCGTCGACTGGATCTGGGGCGGCTGCGTGCTGATGAGCCTCGGTGGCCTGCTCGCCATGAGCGACCGCCGCTATCGGATCAAGGCGCGCGCCAGGTCGCCGGCGGCGCCATCCGCCGCCGCGCCGCTGCCGCAGAACACCTAGGGGACTGCCGATGAACCGATTTCTCTGGCCGCTGGTCGGCTTTGTCGTTCTCGTCGTACTGCTCGCCGTCGGACTCCGGCTCAATCCCCGCGATGTGCCGTCGCCGCTGGTTGGCAAGCCGGCCCCGGCCTTCGCGCTGCCGCGCCTCGATACGCCCGACAAGGAGTTTTCGCCCAAGGAAATGCTCGGCAAGGTCTGGCTGTTGAACGTCTGGGCGTCGTGGTGCGTCTCCTGCCGCCAGGAACATCCGGTGCTGGTCGAACTGGCGAAACGCCAGACCGTGCCACTGGTCGGCCTCAACTACAAGGAAGTGCGCGGCGACGGCGCGATCGACAGCGACAAGGTGGCCCCTGGCGACGAGAAGCGAATGGTCATCGAGCGTGCTGCCGGCTGGCTCCGGAAACACGGCGACCCCTACACCCTGTCGGTGCTTGACGTGGACGGGCGCGTCGGGATCGACTACGGCGTCTATGGCGTACCGGAGACCTACGTCATCGACAAGGCAGGCATCATCCGCATGAAACATACCGGGCCGATCACCCCCGAGGTCTTTTCCGGCAGGATTCTGCCGCTGCTGGCGGAGCTGTCAAAATGAAGCGCTGGCTGATGATCCTGCTACTCGCACTGACGGGCACGGGCTGGCACGGGCTGCACGCCGGCGAAGCCAGGCCGCGGGCTGAGAACGAGCTGACCGAGAAACGCCTGGTTGCCATTTCGTCCGAGTTGCGCTGCCTGGTCTGCCAGAACGAGTCGCTCGCCGGTTCCAATGCCGAACTGGCCGTGGACCTGCGGCGCGAAATCCGCACACTGATCAACGACGGCAAGAGCGACACCGAGATCATGGAATTCATGGTCAGCCGCTACGGCGACTTCGTCCGCTACCGGCCACCGCTGAAAGGCAGCACCCTGTTGTTGTGGTTCGGCCCCGGCCTGCTGTTCGTCGCCGGCCTGCTGGCACTGGTGCTGTACCTGCGCCGGCGAGATCGGGCGATCAAGGACACGCCGCTGACTGCCGAAGAACAGCGCCGGGCCGAGGCCCTGCTGCAGGACCAGGATTCTCGCCAGGGACACCCATGAGCGCTTTCATCATCGTCGCGGCAATGCTGGTCGTCGCCATCATCGCCATCCTGCTGCCACCGCTCTGGCGTCTGCCAAAGCCCTCGGGCAGCGGCGACCGCCGGGAAGCCAACCTGGCGATCTTTCGTGATCAGGTCGCCGAACTCGAGCGTGAGCGCGAGGATGGCTCGCTCGCTGAAGCCGACTTCGTGCAGGCGCAGGCAGAACTGCAGCGCCGCCTGCTCGACGAGGTCGAAGCGCTTCCGGCGCCGGCAGCAACCCGCACCCAGGCCAGCCGCAAGACCGCCTTCGCCCTGCTCCTGATCATCCCGCTCGCCGCCGCTACCGGCTATCTCCTGCTCGGCGACCCACGCGCGCTTGACCCGCTGCAGAGGCAGGCCCGCATCGCTCCGGAACAGATCGAGGGGATGCTCGCCGGCCTGGTCGAGAAGCTGAAGAAGAACCCTGACGACAGCAAGGGCTGGGTGATGCTGGCGCGTTCATACAAGGTCCTTGGGCGCTTCCCCGAGGCTGCCAACGCCTACGGTCGTGCCGGCGCGCTCGTCAACCAGGACGCGACATTGCTTGCCGATTATGCCGAGGTCCTCAGCCAGATCAACGGCGGCAACCTGCAGGGCAAGCCGACCGAGCTCATCGAGCGGGCGCTGAAGCTTGACGCCAACGAACCGCAGGCGCTTCTGCTCGCCGGCGCCGCGGCCAGCGAGCGGCAGGACTTTGCGGCTGCCGCCGAACACTGGTCGCGTCTGCTGGTCCAGCTTGAGCCGGGGTCCGATGACGCGAAAGCCCTCGAAGCTGCCATCAGCAAGGCGCGCGAGATCGCAGCCACGCAGGCTGGCGCCGGCAGATCTGCCGGCAAGCCGGCAGCCACTACCGGCGCGGTCAGCGGCGAGGTGACGCTGAGCGGCAAACTCGCGGGGCAAGTCAAGCCTGACGATGTGCTGTTCGTCTTTGCCCGTTCGCAAGAGGGGCCTCGCATGCCACTGGCTGCGATGCGGGCGACGGTCGCCGATTTGCCGCTAAGCTTCCGCTTCGATGACTCGATGGCGCTGGCGGGCGGCAAGAAGCTCTCGGACTTCGCTACCGTCAGCATCGAGGCGCGTATCGTCAAGGCGGGCCAGGCGCAAAGCTCGAGTGGCGACCTCTTCGGCACGCTGACCGGCGTCAAACCCGGCAGCCACAAGCTGCGCCTGCTGATCGACCAGGTCCAGCCTTGAATTCTCGGCCCCGCTTTTTTGCCCTCGGTCCCGGACTTGATGCTTGTAACCGCGCGCCGGGCCACGAATGCGGACATGCAGTGAAATCGGAGAACTGGCGCAGGCCTGCTATCCTGCAAGGATGCAGCCCCCTCTCCCCGACCGCCGGTATGCCGATCCCACTCGGCGGCTTCGCTGCCGGCAGCGTCCGCCGGGTTGGGCTTCAGACCGCCACACGGCTACCGGGAGCCTGTAACCATGACCTACACCTTTGCTTCAGCGACCATACTGCTGATTCTGATCACCGACCCGATCGGGAATATCCCGATCTTCGCCAATGCGCTCCGGCACGTCGCTCCGCAGCGTCGACCATGGGTGATCCTGCGCGAGGTCTTGATTGCCTTCGTTCTCCTGCTGACCTTCATGTTCATCGGCGAAGGCTTTCTGCAATTGATGAACCTGAGCGAGTTGTCGCTGCAGATCGGTGGCGGCGTCATCCTGTTCCTGATCGCGCTGCGGATGATTTTCCCGCCACCGCGCGCTGACACAGCAGAGCCCGCCGGCGAACCGCTGATCGTGCCGCTGGCAATCCCGGCCATCGCCGGGCCCTCGGCGCTAGCCACGGTGCTCTTGCTGGTCTCGCAGGCGCCAGACCGGCGCATGGAGTGGATTGGCGCCCTCTGCATCACCATGGCAGTAAGCGCCATCATACTGGTACTTGCCGAGCGCATTCAGCGCGTGGCGGGCGATCGCTTCGTGGTCGCCCTTGAACGCCTGATGGGCCTGGTGCTGGTGGCGATGTCGATTGAAATGATGCTACGAGGCATCAAGAGCTTCGCTCTGCAACTGGCGCGCGGCTGAATGGCGCACGTGCTCGGCACCCGCAGCCAATCCGGACGCCAAAGCAAGGCGTGTCGACTATACTTTGTTTGTCGGCTGGCTCGCATCTGAACGCTCGGTGAAGGGAGAAATCGATGTCCCACGGAATACAGGCCCCCGCCTGGCCTACCCTCCTGGCATTGGCGCTGGCGGTGAGCGTCACGTCCGCATGTTATGTGGTCCCGATGGCGGGGCCTGACGGTACCATTCAATACGCCCACTACCCCTTGCCGCCAGTCGGAACGCCGCTGCCACCGCCGGCAGCCGGCCCGGCGCCCGCGACACTCCCGGTCAAGCTGTATCCGGTCAATCAGCAGGCGACTCATACCGGGGTCATCAGCGGCAATGTAACCAACATGATGACCGGCAAGGGTCGTTTCATCGTTAATTACCTGGGCGAGGTATTGAACGGGGAGGCAACACGCGTATCCACTGAGGAAAAGCGGGGCGTAGCGAGCGCCTTCAGCCCTGGTGGCATGTACATGTCGTGCGAGTATCAGATGAACACACCCTACCAGGGGGCGGGAACCTGCTCGTTTGCCAACGGCGCCAAGTACCAGATGCACATCGGCAACTGAGCCGGCAACGAGGATCTGCATACCAGGCCGACTGGCCGGCGGCTTTGCGCCGAGAGCAATGCGCCGATCCTCTCGCGTCACTCAACCGTTCACCCTGGCGCCATCCTGCGACGACACATCAGCTTGAGGACTGCCGTCTCCGCCGTCGCCAGGCCTTGATCAGGTACAGGCGCCAGGCAGCCTTGGTTGCCGTGTAGCCAACGATCGCAAGGCTACTGGCAAGAGCGATGAGGCCCACCGCCAGCGGTTTGGCAACGGCGAGCATCCAGGTCTGCATCGCCTCGGTCCAATCGGTAAAGGCCGCAATGCTGAAGGCGGGCGGAACGAGGAATCCGCTGCCGTCGCCGATGAGCAAACGGCCAATCTGGTAAGCCACCAGATAGAGAGGAACAATGGTGAAAGGGTTGGTGTAGAGCGTGACCAGCAGCGCCAACGGGAGGTTGACGCGGAAGGTCAGCGCACTGACCGCTGCCCCGATCATTTGCAGCGGCCCGGGAATCAACCCGCAGAACAGGCCGGCCGCGACCGCCCCGGCAGCCGAGTGACGATTGAGATGCCACAGCCGCGGGTGCAGCAAGGACGACTGGAACGGCCGCAACCAAGGATTGCGGCGAATGGACTCATGGTCTGGGAGGTATTTTCTCAGCTGGCGGCGCATGCTCCGCATTATCCCAGAAACCATAGTGGAGCATGCCCACTGGGGTTTTCTGGCCGACGCCCGGCAAAGTGCGAGGAAACCGTTTGGGCAGGCACAGCGAGGCTTGTCGGGACGGCCTGCACTTTGTTCCTTGCTTTGACTCCCATGACATAGGTGCGGGTATTGCCTGCCGACATCAAAGACACAGCAGAGGATGAACCGGATAATCCTGCTTCCCCTAGCACTCTTCCCACGGAGAATCTCATGCATGCCTGTGATCAGCCCACCATCGACGCCATCTATCCTTTCGACGCCCGCGGCATCGCCAAGCGTTTTCGCCATGCGGCGATTTTCGGCGCGCTCGACGCGCTGATGCCGGGAGAAACCATGCGTTTCTGCAATGACCACGATCCCCTCCCCTTGCTCGCCCAACTGCAAAGCCGCTACGGTGATACGCTGGCAATCAGCTACCTGCAGCGCGAGCACGGGGCCATCGTCATCGACTTCGCCCGGAAAGCCTGACACCGGCGTCCTGCGCCCGCAGGCCGGGCAAGAGCCCGCCCAGGAGCAAGCGGAACCGCCGGGAAGAAACCTGTCGGGGTCGAGGTACCACTTCATCGAGCAGGAAAAGGTCGTGCTGATCTACCTGGGTTTTTCCGCCATCGCCACCTTCCTCGCGGCGCTCGTCCTGCTGCGCTTTGGCGAGGCGTCGCCAGCGGCAGTCACCCACCTGGTGTTCGTGATCGGCATCATGCCGCTGATCGTCGGTGCCATCACCCATTTCGTCCCCGTCCTGACCCGCAGTGGCAGGGCACCCCGAAGCCTTTTGCTGGCACCTCTCGGCCTGCAGTTGGCAGGTTGGCTGGCCTTTCTCGATTTCAGGGGTGAAATGCCAGCCGCGGTAACCGCGGCAATCGGCGCGCTGGTGATCACCGTCTTCCTTGGCGGATGGCTGGTGCTGCGCGCCAGGCGCACGCTCGGGCGACCTCACCCTGGCTGGCGCTGGTACCTCGCGGCCGTTGTCTTTTTGGCCATGGCCCTGATTCTCGTCCCGGCCATGAACTGGTGGCCGCAGGCGCGACCAGAATTGCGCCTGCTGCATCTGCATCTCAATACGCTCGGCTTTGTCGGCCTGACCGCACTAGGCACCCTGCAGGTTCTGCTGCCCACGGTGCTGGGGGGTCCCGATGCCGATGCCGCAAAACGGCTGCAGCATGATTTGCCGTACGCCATCGGCGGGGTTCTCATGGCTGGCTTCGGTGCTGCCTTCTGGCTGCCGCTGGCGCTGGCGCTGGCCGGTGCGGCCCTCCTGGCCTATGTCGGGTTCAGGATCCTTGTCTCCTGGCTGCGGCGCTATGGAGCGAGGGCGCTTGCGTCCGATGGGGTTACGGCGCCGCTGGTCGGGGCACTGTGCGGCTTCCTGCTGCTCCTTGCCCTGGGTATGGCCCATGGTCTGGGAATTCTCGCTGGCCGAGACGCGGTGCCGGCGTTTGTCGTCGCCTTTCTCTTGGCAATGGTCACCGGCGCCCTGACGCAGCTACTACCCGTCTGGTTACACCGCGGCAAACGTACGCCAGCCCGTGAGCGAATGCACGCGGCGCTGCGCCGCGGCGGCGTCCTGCGCGCGCTCTTGTTTGGCCTTGGCGGTATCTTGCTGGGCTTGGGAATCAGCGAGGGGATCTGGTCAGCAGTTCTGGGCCTACTGTCCTTCATGATCGTGCTGATTCGCTCGCTGCTCGGATCGAGCCCCGCGCGGGATCCTGAGGACGGCTAGTTTTTGCTATATAAACATATTACTAAACGATTTTCGTAAAATGCGTCTTAAGATCTCCTAGCAGGGTCCGTTGATCAGGATATGACTCACCCTGGAAGACATCCGTGTCGGAGACAGCAAAATGTTGAAGCATGAGCACTCATCCCTGGTCCATTCGTCCCGGCGTGCGTCCGGCCGCCTGCACCGGCGCCCCGCTCTCCTGGCCATGACGCTTGCCATACCGCCGCAAGCTGTCCTGTCAACAACTGGCGGCCGTATGCACTACCCGCACGTTCGCCGCAGCAATGCTTCCGGAGCGCAGACGGCGATGCTGGAACTACTGGCAGCCGAAGCGCATATTCGGGTTCTCGAACAGGCCCTGAGCGACGCCCGTGCCACCGCATTGGCCGACCCCCTCACCGGCGCGCTCAACCGTCGGGGCTTTGACGAGGCTTACCAGCGGGAACTGGCACGTTCGCGCCGTCGTGGCGGCCAACTGGCCTTGGCGCTGATCGATCTTGACGACTTCAAGCGCCTGAATGACACCCTCGGACACCAAGTGGGCGACGCGGCACTGGTCCATCTGGTCAGTGTTCTGCGCAAGGCACTGCGCCCCTCGGATATTCTCTGCCGCTTCGGCGGCGAGGAGTTTGTCGTACTGATGCCGGATACGCCACTCAACGACGCGGCGGCGGCGATTGCACGCTTTCAGCGGCAACTCGCGACGCATGCCATCCCGGGGCAGGATGCTGTCCTGACCTTCAGTGCAGGCGTCGTTGTCCAGCAACCCAGCGAATCGCTCGAGCACTCGATTCTGCGCGCAGACGCGGCGACCTATGCGGCCAAGCACGCGGGCAAGAATTGCGTCGTCAAGGGCTGAGCGTTCTCCGGTCGGCAGGCCGCCACCCTCCGGCGACAAGCCGGGAGCATGGTAGACTGCTCGTTCGCTGCCCTCTATCCGCATTCCCATTACGGTCATCACCATGCGCTATATCTCGACTCGCGGTCACGCCTCCAGGACTCCCGATTCATCCGGCCGGACGTTCACCGAGATTCTGCTTGGTGGACTGGCACCGGACGGCGGTCTCTACCTCCCGGAGTCCTATCCGTTGGTCAGCCATGCCCAACTCGAGCAGTGGCGGCGGCTATCGTATGCTGATCTGGCCTACGCCGTGCTTTCCAGCTTCATCGACGACATCCCGGCAGCCGACCTGGAGCTTCTGGTCCGCCGCACCTACACCGCGGAAGTCTACTGCAACGGCCGCGGCGGCACCGAGGCCAGCGACATCACCCCCTTGCGCTGGCTGGAAGCGCCCGACCCGGCACGCGGCGAAGGGGGGCTGGCGATCCTCGAGTTGTCCAACGGGCCTACTCTGGCCTTCAAGGACATGGCGATGCAGCTGCTCGGCAACCTTTTCGAGTATGTGCTGGCAAAGCGGGGGGAAAGTATCAATATACTCGGCGCCACCTCCGGGGACACCGGTTCATCAGCAGAATACGCGCTGCGCGGCAAGCAAGGTGTGCGGGTCTTCATGCTCTCGCCGCACGAGCGGATGAGCACGTTTCAGCGTGCCCAGATGTATTCCCTGCACGATGCCAATATTCATAACATCGCGGTGCGTGGCACCTTTGATGATGCTCAGGATATCGTCAAGGCGGTGTCCAATGATCACGCCTTCAAGGCAAAGTACCAGATCGCCGCAGTCAACTCGATCAACTGGGCACGTGTTGCCGCGCAGGTCATCTACTACTTCAAGGGCTACTTCGCGGCGACTGGCGAAACTGGCATGGAGAGCAGCCAGCAGGTTGCCTTTGCGGTCCCCTCCGGCAACTTCGGCAATATCTGCGCCGGTCACATTGCGCGCATGATGGGCCTGCCAATCGGCCGCCTGGTCCTGGCGACCAACGAGAATGACGTCCTTGACGAGTTCTTCCGTACGGGCGTCTACCGGCCACGCGCCACTACCGAAACCTGCGCCACGTCGAGCCCCTCGATGGATATCTCGAAGGCTTCCAACTTCGAGCGATTTGTCTTTGATCTGGTTGGCCGCGATCCGGCAATGATTCGCAAGTTGTGGTCCGAGGTCGATGCCGGCCGCAGCTTTGACCTGTCCGGCACACCTTTTTTCGCCCGACTGCCAGAGTTCGGTTTTGTTTCAGGCAAGAGCACGCACGCCGATCGCCTGACAACAATCCGTCGAACCTATGACAAATATGGCTTGATGATCGACACGCATACGGCCGATGGGCTCAAGGTCGGCAGCGAGTTGCGGACGCCCGAAATGCCGATGGTGGTCCTCGAGACAGCCTTGCCAGCCAAGTTCGAGGAAACCATTGTCGAGGCCCTCGGCCGCAAACCGGAACGTCCAGCCAGCCTGGAGGGAATCGAGAACCTGCCGCAACGGGTGGCGGTCGTGGACGTCAGTGTTGATGCGGTGAAGCAATTCATCAAGGATCACGTCTGCTGATGGTTGGCAGGCTCCGCCTCCAGCAGTACGTGCTGAGCGTAGAATCCCCCCGTTAGAGGTAAATTACGGCTGGAAAGACGGCAACCGCGAGCAACAGCACCAGCCATTCAAGATTATGCCGGGCCAGGAATCCCGTAAAGTGCATGATCAGAATCGTGATCGCCACTACGTAAAACAGCAGAAATAGCGTCATACCCTCTTCTCCATTCTTTTGCGCAAGCGGCAACGGCCAGCCTGCTTTGCGTTGCTCGGGCCGGATTATATAACGGCTTTCCTGCTGTTCCTGTCACAGATCCTGCTGCCTGAACACGCAGGGCCCTGGCTCAACGGCTCCGGACTTCTCCTGCGACGGCTGCGGCTTGCTAGGCCTGGAAACGCATCGACAGATCGACGGCACGTACGTCCTTGGTCAGGCCACCAATCGAAATCCGATCGACACCGGTTTCGGCGATGGCACGTACGGTTTCCAGGCTGACGTTGCCCGACGCTTCGAGCACGGCAGCGCCGGCGGCAATCGCCACTGCTTCGCGCATCTGGTCGAGACTCATGTTGTCGAGCAGAATCATTTCTGCACCGGCGGCGAGCGCCTGCCGCAACTCGGCCAGTGTTTCGACTTCGATCTGCACAAACTGGCAGCTGCCGGCCGCGTTCGCGGCGATCTGCCGCGCGACAGCCAGCGCGGCAGCAATACTGCCGGCAGCAACGATATGATTTTCCTTGATCAGGATGCCGTCATAAAGGCCGAGGCGGTGATTGCCACCGCCACCGCATCTGACCGCGTACTTCTGTGCCAGCCGCAAGCCAGGAACCGTCTTCCGCGTGTCAACCACCTGCGCCCGTGTACCTGCCACCAGATCGGCGTATTGCCGGGCCTTGGTGGCCACAGCAGAAAGCAGTTGCAGGAAGTTGAGCGCGCTCCGTTCACCGGTGAGCAGCGCGCGCGCCGGCCCAGCAATTTCGCACACCACCTGACTAGGGCTTACCTCCTGGCCATCCTGCGCCTTCCAGGTGACAACGACGGCCGGATCGAGCTTTCTGAAGCAGCGCTCGAACCAGGCAGTACCACAGAGAATGGACTTCTCGCGCGAGAGGACGGTCGCCCGACCGACCGCGCCGACGGGAACGAGTTGCGCGGTCAGATCGCCACTCCCGACATCCTCAGTGAGCGCCGCCGAGACGTTACGCTCGATTTCAGCGTCGAGCATGGCTGCAAAGGTCATGAGAATTCCCGTACACTAGGAGGCGAACGATAGAATTCTAACACCACCGGAGCTTCAAATGCTCGACCTGCTGCTGGTTGCCCTGGGCGTCCTGCTTGCCCTTTCCTTCATCGGCGCGCTGGTCTACCTTTATGTACAGGATGTCACGCAGGAAAAGCACGCCGTGTTGCGGAATTTTCCGCTGGTCGGCCATCTGCGCTACTTCTTCGAGCGCCTTGGCGAATATTTTCGCCAGTACTTTTTTCTTGGCGACCGCGACGAGATGCCCTTTGACCGGGCCACTCGCAGCTGGGTATACCGCATGGCGAAGAATGAAGGCGGCATCATCGGCTTCGGTTCGACCTACAGGATTCATGAGCCCGGGGCCCTCGTTTTCGTCAATGCCCCGTTTCCAGTGCTTGAGGACGAGCAGCAGGCAACACCCGCGGTCCTGATTGGCGAAGGCTACTGCCGGATACCCTTCGCCGGCCGGTCGCTGGTCAACATCAGCGCCATGAGTTTCGGCGCCATTTCCAGACCTGCCGTGCAGGCATTGTCGCGTGGTGCGGCGGCGGCCGGCTGCTGGCTGGACACCGGCGAGGGCGGTCTTTCTCCGTATCACCTCGAGGGTGGCTGCGACATCATCTTTCAGATCGGGACAGCGAAATACGGCGTGCGTGACGCAAGCGGCCAGTTGTCCGACGACCGCCTGCGCGAACTGGCCGCACACGAGACCGTACGCGCTTTCGAGATCAAGTTGTCGCAGGGCGCCAAGCCGGGCAAGGGTGGTGTCCTGCTGGGCAACAAGGTCACGCCCGAGATTGCGGAAATCCGCGGCATTCCGCTGGGGCGGGATTCCCTCAGTCCGAACCGCCACCACGACATCGCCAACATCGATGAACTGCTCGACCGAGTCGAACATGTTCGTGCAATGACAGGCAAGCCGGTTGGCGTGAAGACCGCGATCGGCGGCCGCAGCTTCATGGATCAGATCACGGCGACGGTGGCGCGGCGGGGGCTGCAGGCGGCGCCCGATTTTCTCACCATCGATGGCGGCGAGGGTGGCAGCGGTGCCGCACCACAGGCGCTGGCAGATCACATGGCGCTGTCGATCGACGAGGCGCTGCCGTTGGTCACCGATGCGCTGCTTGCCAGCGGTCTGAAGGAACGGATTCGGGTCATCGCTGCCGGCAAGCTGGTGACGCCGGCCCGCGTCGCCTGGGCGCTTGCGGCGGGAGCTGATTTCGTGAATACGGCGCGCGGCTTCATGTTCTCGCTGGGCTGCATCCAGGCCTTGCGCTGCCATGCGAATACCTGTCCAACCGGGGTCACCACTCACGACCCACGCCTGCAACGCGGCCTCGTGGTCGAGGACAAGGCGGCCCGGGTAGCGTCCTACTGTCGAAACATGAACAAGGAAATCGAAATGATCGCCCACTCCTGCGGTCTGCGTCACGCACGCGAGTTTCGACGCGAACATGTGCGCATCGTGCAGCCCTCCGGGCAGAGCGTCGCGCTCGACCGCCTTTATCCCCATCCCGCGCCAGACGCCTGAAATCAAGTGCGTCCGCTGACCAGGGCGAGCAATTCATCGCCGTAGCGCCGCGCCTTGGCAAGACCGATTCCCGGTACCGCGAGCAGCGCCTGCGGCGAATCAGGCAGCAGCGAAGCGATCTCATGCAACGCCCGATCGTGCAGGATCACGTAGGCCGGCACTCCCTGCTCGTGTGCTTTCTCGCTCCGCCAGCTGCGCAGCCTGGCAAACAGTGGCGAAGCGTTTGCTGGCGCGCTGCTGGCACTGCCCGACGCGACTCTGCTCCTGGCTTCCCTGCCCTTTGGTCGTTCGACCCGGCGGCGCAGCTTGAGCCTGATTTCGCCCTTGAGGATCGGGCGCGCGCTGTCTGTCAGCTTCAGCGCACCGTAGGCCGTGGCGTCAGCCTCCAGCACGCCAGCCGCGAGAAGCTGCCGGAACACCGACCGCCAAGCCATGTCGTCCATCTCCGCACCCACCGCGAAGGTCGGCAGACGATCGTGGCCAAACTGCCTCACCTTGTCCGTACTCTTGCCACGCAGAATGTCTATCAGATGCCCGGCGCCGAAACGCTGGCCGGTACGCAGCGCTGCCGACAGCACCTTCTGCGCTGCCACCGTTCCATCCCAGACCAGCGGCGGGTCGAGACAGACATCGCAGTTACCGCAAGGCTCGGCCTGCTCACCGAAATGGTTGAGCAGGACAACCCGGCGGCAACTCGCCGATTCACAGTAGGCGAGCATGCTGTCGAGTTTCTCCCTTTCGACGCGCTTCTGTTCGATGGGCGCCGACGAGTCCTCGATCATCTGACGGTGGATCACCACATCATTGAGCCCGTAGGTCATCCAGGCTTCCGCCGGATCACCGTCGCGTCCGCCGCGCCCGGTTTCCTGATAGTAGGCTTCGACGCTCCTGGGCAGATCGAGGTGTGCGACGAAGCGCACATCCGGCTTGTCGATGCCCATTCCGAAAGCAATCGTCGCCACCATCACCAGGCCGTCTTCACGCAGAAAGCGGTACTGGTGGCGCTGACGGTCAGCGGCCGTCAGACCCGCGTGGTAGGGCAAGGCGGGGATTCCCTGCGCGCTCAACCAGGCCGCCGTCTCATCAACCTTGCGCCGCGACAGGCAATAGACGATCCCCGCCTCACCGTGATGGGCACCCAGAAACGTGAGCAGCTGCTTGCGCGGGTTGTCCCGCTCAACGATCGTGTAACGGATGTTTGGCCGGTCGAAACTGTCGACGTACAGCCTCGCGTCTTCAAGGCGGAGGCGGGTGATGATTTCCTGCCGCGTCTGCTGATCGGCAGTCGCCGTCAGTGCAATGCGCGGTACGGTGGGAAATCGCTCGTGCAATTGCGAGAGCTGGATATACTCCGGGCGAAAGTCGTGTCCCCACTGTGAAACACAATGGGCCTCGTCGATGGCGAACAGGGCAACCTGCCGGCGAGCAACCAGTTGCTCCAGCAGGCTGATGAAACGGTCGCTGAGCAGCCGCTCCGGGGCCACGTAGATCAGATCCAGTTCGCCATTCAGCAAGCGGCGTTCGGTATCGACCAACGATCGGAAATCCTGCGAAGAGTTCAGGAAAGCGGCTCTCACATCCGCCTGCTGCAATGTGTCAACCTGATCCTGCATCAGTGCGATCAAGGGCGAAACGACAACCCCGACACCCTCTCGCAAGAGTGCCGGGATCTGATAGCAGAGCGATTTGCCACCGCCGGTCGGCATCAGCACCAGCGCGTCACCGCCAGCAACGATCTGGTCCACGATCTCCGCCTGCTGACCACGAAACGAGGAATAGCCAAACACGCGATGCAGCGTGTCGACTGCGCGCGAAGTCATTGCCGCAGACGCCGGTCGCCCGCTGCAGCGCCAGCGGGGCTTCGCCGGACGTGCAGGACAGGGGGCCCTGGCCGACGGCGAAGCCGACAGTCGATCAGCGCAAACGCTCCCGGGCCAGATGCTCTCCGTTCCAGCATAGACATTCGCCTTGCGTTTCATTCCAGTCGGCCAGCACCCAGCGCTCGACGTGGATGCCATCGACCATGTGGTCGTGCGTCGCGGGACGATGCGTGTGGCCGTGAATCAGGCTTGCGTAGCCATGCAGTCGCAGGAAATCTTCGGTCGCACCCGCATTGACGTCCATCAGGTAATCCGCCTTGTCGCGCTTGGCGAACTCGCTTTTCTGGCGCAGATCCCTGGCAATCGCCCTGCGCTCGACCAGCGGGCGAGCGAGAAAGGCCTGTTGCCAGTCCGCCTGGCGAACCAGCGCACGAAACGACTGGTACTCCTGGTCATCGGTGCAGAGCGCATCGCCATGCGAGAGCACGAACTGCCAGGTTGGCAAAGACAGGACGAAAGGGTCGGGTACGAGACGGGCACCACTACGGGCAGCAAAGCTCTCACCGAGCAGGAAATCGCGGTTGCCGTGCATGATCGATACGGGGACACCGGCCAACACCAGCTGGTGCAGGGCATCGACGGTTTCCCCGGCGAACGGATCCTCGCCGTCGTCGAGGCAATCGTCACCCGGCCACGCTTCAAACAGATCGCCAAGGATGAATAACTGCTCGGCCGCGCGCGCGCGTCCGCCAAGAAAATCGTGAAAGATTCGCGTCACGCCCGGAGCTTGCGGCGCCAGGTGGAGATCGGAAACGAACAGGATCAATGCGACGACAGCTCAGGGGCGGTATGGCGTTTCAGCAAACCTCTGCCCGCTCGATCAGGACATCCGCCACCGGCACGTCGCTGTGAAGACCGGAAGACCCTGTCTTGACGGCCTTGATCCGGTCGACGACCTCGCTCCCCTCAACCACCTTGCCGAACACGCAGTAGCCCCAGCCCTGCGCGTTGGGCGCACGGAAGTTGAGAAAGTCATTGTTCACCAGGTTGATGAAAAACTGGGCGGTCGCCGAGTGCGGCTCCGCTGTGCGGGCCATGGCGACCGTGTAGGCGTCGTTCTTGAGGCCGTTGTCTGCTTCATTCGCGATCGGCGCCTTGCACGGCTTCTGCTTCATGCCCGGAGCGAAACCGCCGCCCTGAACCATGAAGCCGGGAATCACACGATGGAAAATCGTATTGTCGTAGTGGCCGGCGGCAACGTAATCGAGGAAGTTCTTGGCCGACAGGGGCGCCTTTTCGGCATCCACTTCGATACCGATAACGCCAAAACTGGTGTGCAGCTTGATCATGGTTTTCCTTTCTCGGGAATGATCTTGACCGACTGAATGATGACCGGCTCAAGCGGAACATTCTGGTGCATCGAGCGGCTTCCGGTCGCCACCCCGGCGATCTTGTCCACCACGTCCATGCCTTGAGTGACCTTGCCAAAAACGGTGTAGCCCCAGCCGTCAGAGGCGGGATAGTTGAGTGCCGCGTTGTCGCGGTGATTGATGAAAAACTGGGAACTCGCCGAGTGCGGGTCTGCGGTGCGGGCCATTGCGATCGTTCCGCGTTCGTTCTTCAGACCATTCTTGCCTTCATTCTGCACTTTCCTGGCCGCCGGCTTCTGTGCCATTTCAACGGTAAAACCACCGCCCTGGATCATGAAGCCAGGAATGACGCGGTGAAAGACTGTGCCCGTGTAGAACCCCTCGTCGACGTACTGGACGAAATTCTGGACGGTCTTTGGTGCCTTTTCGGAATCGAGCTCGATCACGATCCGGCCCATGTTGGTCTGCATTTCGACGCTTGGAGCAGCCAGCGCCGTAACGGCAAGCCATCCGCCGGCAATCAGGGCAAGTTTCCTGTACATCACACAACTCCTTCACAAGTGGTTTTCGAGAGGCGGACTGCACGATAGAGTACCGCTGCCGTCTCATTTTCCGGTTTCATCGACGGTCCCGGCTCACCGCCCGGCCACTCGCGGCTGGCCGACCAGGACGGTTCCGGGCGCGTCGTCAACCGACGCGTTCCTGCTGGATCAGCCATTTTCCCTTGGCCCTGACGAGGACCATTGTCTTGGTCACCGAAGAATCGAGGTATGGCGAACTGTAGTTCTGCCTGAGCCGCACCGTCGCCTTGTCGTCGGCAAACGACACCTTGATGTCTTCGACTTTGACCAGGAGTTTGCCCGGCTTCTTCATCGCTCGCGTGCGCCCCTCTTCCCATGCCTTGCGAGCCACTCCGCTGGGCGGACGGAAATCAGCCGCATAGTAAGCGAAATAGGCCTTGGCGTCCTTGCGTGACCAGGCGTTGGCCCAGCCCTGCAGGGTCTTCGTCACGCCCGCCTCGTCACCGACTCGAGCCGCCGGCGAAACCCCTTCCGTCGGCTTGGCGGTTGCTACGCCAGCGCCGGCGGACGCTGCTGCCGCCGCGGCACTGGCCGTGTTGCTGGTTTCGCCGGTCAGCCGCATCGCCTCACCCTGTCCGCCGACACGGTTCGATAGCGGGCCGGCCGGGTCACGAAGCCTGGTCAGCTTGGACTGTGTCATCCGCCTCGACGGATCAAGCTGCAAGGCTTTCTCGTACGCTTGGCTAGCCAGCCTGGAGTGAAGGTCGCCGAGGTTCTCGAAGGCCGTGGCGTAGGCCGGATGAATCCTGATGGCCATCTCCAGCGCCGTACGAGCCTTGTCGTACTGCTTTTGCTGGGCATAGAGGACAGCCAAGTTGTTGTAGGGCTCAGGCAACTCGGGATAGTCCTCGACGAGCTTGCCGAACACGGCTATCGCTTCCGCTGGACGACCCATCTCGGCAAGGATCAGTCCCTTGGTGAATCTCCCCTGGGCATCGTCGGGCTTGCTCGCAACATGGACTTCGATCGCTTCGAGTGCCCGTGAAGGATCACCCTGCTTCATCAGCCGCTGGGCATCTGAAAGGCTGTCTGCCATGGCAATGAAGGCAGCGCAACTCATGAGACAGCCGATGACGACGGCTGGCAAGGAAGCCCGCACAGGCGGCGGAAAGTTCGAACGCATCGTTATGGTATACTCGGCCACGCAGCGGTTGGATGTCACTTAACCGAACGATTCTAACAAGAAGCGCGACCAAACCAAAGTACTCCGCACGCGATCTGCTCGCCGCGGAGGACCGCCGTGGGCCCAGGAATGCTGAAGATCTACAACTCGCTGACAAGGGAAAAACAGGACTTCGTACCGATCACGCCAGGCAGTGTGCGGATGTACGTCTGTGGAATGACCGTCTACGATTACTGCCATCTGGGTCATGCCCGAGTTCTGGTGGTTTTTGACCTGGTTCAGCGCTGGCTGCGAGCGAGCGGGCTGCAGGTGTGCTATGTCCGGAATATCACCGATATCGATGACAAAATCATCAAACGGGCGCGGGAAAACAACGAAAGCATAGGCGAACTGACCGCACGCTTCATCCGCTTCATGGATGAGGACGCGGCAGCGCTGGGGGTGGAAAAGCCGGACCATGAACCGCGCGCAACCGAGCACGTGCCGCAGATGCTCGCGCTGATTGGGCAGCTCGAAAAAAATGGGCTTGCTTACCAAGCTGCGGCTGGTGACGTGAACTTTTCGGTGCGCAAGTTTCCCGGCTACGGCAAGCTCTCGGGGAAGTCGCTTGACGACCTGCAGGCCGGTGAGCGCGTCGACGTCGACGCAGGCAAGGAGGATCCGCTCGACTTCGTGCTCTGGAAACAGGCCAAGGAGGGTGAGCCTTTCTGGGCTTCGCCCTGGGGCAATGGAAGGCCAGGCTGGCACATCGAGTGTTCAGCGATGAGTTCGGAGCTGCTGGGTAAGCACTTTGACATTCATGGCGGAGGACAGGACCTGCAGTTTCCTCACCATGAAAATGAGATTGCGCAGTCCGAAGGAGCGCACGCCTGCCGCTTCGTCAACTACTGGATGCACAACGGTTTCGTTCGCGTCGATGACGAGAAGATGTCGAAATCGCTCGGCAATTTTTTCACCATCAGGGAAATCCTCAAGAGGTACGATCCCGAAGTGCTGCGTTTCTTCATTGTGCGTGCGCACTATCGCAGCCCGCTGAACTATTCTGATGCCCACCTCGACGATGCCCGCCATGCCTTGAGCCGGCTCTATACCGCGCTCAAGGCTGCGCAACCCGGGAATTCCGAGGTCGACTGGACCGAGGCGCATGCGCTTCGCTTCGGTGCGGCAATGAATGACGACTTCAACACCCCCGAAGCCTGTGCCGTCTTGTTCGATCTGGCTGCCGAGGTAAACCGTAGCAAGTCTGCCGAGCTGGCCACCCAGTTGCGTGGTCTGTCTGGGTTGCTGGGCCTGCTCAGGCGTGACCCGCAGGTGTTCCTGCAGGCGACGCCGAGCGGCGGTGAAGAAATGCCCGCCGAGCGCATTGAAACACTCATCGCGGCGCGCGCGGCCGCAAAACAGGGCAGGGATTACGCTGCAGCGGACAGAATCCGCGCCGAACTGGCAGTCGCCGGAGTCGTCCTGGAGGATGGCGTCAAGGGAACAAGCTGGCGTCGCGCCTGATTGCCCCGCCGCTATCGGACGAGACACTGGCCCCTCGCCCGGCACGGCTGCCGCAGACTGCTGAGGTCCTAACGAAGAACCCGGCCGCCGCTGCCAACCACCGTCAGGTCGACAAACCGGGAGCCAAATCGCTCGCTGGCCGAGTAGCTGACGCGGTAGCCGCCCAGATCGTGGTTCTGCATGCTCTCCAGACTGGTTATCAGCTTTTCGCGGGTGAGATCCTTGCCAGACTTCCGGAGCGCATCAACCAGCACCTTCGCCATAGCGTAGGCCTCGACGCCATAGTAGGTGGGTTTACCCTGTTTACCGAGCAGTTTCTGGTATTCGCGCACCATCGGCGTGGTGTCGTTCCAGGGGTAGGGCATGACCTGCGAAATCCCTATGCCGCGGGCTTCGTCGCCGAGCTCCTGGACCAGCAGGTCAGCGCCAACCGGCGAGAGCGTCATGAACTGCGGCGTCTGATTGGCCTTCCGCATCGCCCGCACGAAAGCCGCAGTCGGCTTGTAGAGCGTCACCATGATCACGGCTTGCGGGTTCGCCCTCGTGATTGTCTGAACCGCCTGGCCGACATCGACCGAGTTACGCTCCACCGTAGCGACTGCTGACGGCGACTGATTGTGTTTCCCGAGCGCCGCGACGACGCCATCGAGGCCTGACTTGCCGAAGCCGTCATTCTGGTAGAGGACGGCAATGTTCTTGAAACCGAGCGAGGTCAGCTGGTTGACGATCGCTTCGGTCTCGTTCGCGTAACTCGCGCGTACGTTGAACATGTAGCGATTGTTCGGGTTGTCTTTGGGTGACTGCCGGATCGAATCGGCACCGGAAATGGTTCCGACCAGTGGCACCCTGGCCACACCGAAAACCTCGTTCATTGCCGCCGTTGTTGGACTGGATCCGTACGACGCGAGCAAGGCAAACACCTGCTCCTGGCTGATCAGTGCCCTGGTATTGGCGACCGCCCGCTCGGTCTCGTAGCCATCGTCCAGCGCCCGCAGTTCAAGCCTTCGGCCATGGATGCCGCCCGCATCGTTGAGCTGACGAAAATAGGCGTTGATGACCATTTTCATGTCCAGCCCGTAAGCCCCGTTCGGGCCCGAAAACGGGGCTGTCATGCCGATCAGGATACTCCTGTCGGTGACGCCGACCTCACCCGCGACAACCCCGCCGATCCAGCTCAGCAAGCCAAACAGCAGCGCTCTAGCAAGCCCCATGCCGCCCCCCTCCCAGTGTGTACGTCCCCCACCGTGACTTACTGACCACGGCCAGCACCAGAGAAGGATGGCGAAACAAGCTGACACTGTGCTTACACGATGGAACTGCTACTGAATGCTGCGGACGCTGCAGAGGCCTGCCGCGCCTCACAAGGCAGAAACGATGCGCCTCAGGTGGCTGCAAAAAAGTCGCGTACCCGATCCATCCAGGACTTTGCGCGCGGGTTATGGTGCGCAGAGTTCTCTCGACTGGACTCCTCCAGCTCACGCAACAGCTCTTTTTGCCGTTCCGTGAGATGAACCGGTGTTTCGACCACCACGTGACACAGCAGGTCACCGTGAGCATTGCTGCGAACTCCCTTGATGCCTTTGCCACGCAAACGAAAGGTCTTTCCGGACTGAGTCTCCGGCGGAACACGAATCTTCGCTACGCCGTCAAGGGTCGGGATATCGATTTCTCCACCGAGAGCGGCGGTTGTAAAACTGATGGGCATCTCACAGTGCAGATCATTCTGTTCGCGCTGAAAAACCGGATGCGCCTTGAGGTGAATCTGGACATAAAGGTCTCCCGAAGGGCCGCCGTTGATGCCGTGCTCGCCTTCGCTCGAGAGCCGAATGCGATCGCCCTCATCGACGCCGGCGGGAATCTTGACCGCCAGCGTCTTGTGCTGCTTGACCCGCCCAGCCCCGTGACAAGCAGTGCACGGATCGGCAATGTAACGTCCGGTGCCGTGACACTTTGGGCAGGTCTGCTGGATAGAGAAGAAACCCTGTTGCAGACGTACCTGACCGCTACCCTGGCAGGTAGGGCAGGTCTTCGGCTGCGTACCGGCTTTGGCGCCACTCCCATGGCAGGCGTCGCAAACCTCCATCGTTGGGATGCGAATCTTGGTTTCGGTGCCGAAGGCCGCCTGTTCTAGCGTGATCTCGAGGTTGTAGCGTAGATCGGCGCCACGGTAGACGTTCGATCGGCCACCTCGCCGGCCACCGAAAATCTCGTCGAAGATGCCGCCGAAAGCGTCCGAAAAACCAGCCGCTCCAGCAGCCCCCATACCCGCCTGCGGATCAATGCCGGCATGACCGTATTGGTCGTAGGCGGCGCGCTTCTCCCCGTCCGTAAGAATCTCGTAGGCTTCCTTGACTTCCTTGAAGTGTTCCTCGGCCTTGGGGTTATCCGGGTTCCGGTCCGGATGATATTTCATTGCCAGCTTGCGGTAAGCCTTCTTTATTTCATCATCCGAGGCGTCTCGATTGACCCCCAGAATATCGTAAAAGTCGCGTTTGGCCATGGGTTCTTCAATGCATTGAGGGACGGAGCGAGGCGCGATTATACGCCCCGCCCTTCAGGTGGATGCCTACTTCTTGTCCTTGACTTCGGTGAATTCGGCGTCCACCACGTCGCTGTCGTCCTTTTTTGCCTCGCCGCCAGCTCCGCCAGAGCCCTCGGCGCCACCGGAATGCTCCTGCTGCTTGGCGTACATTTTCTCGCCAAGCTTCTGTGCCGCTGTCCCAAGCGCCTCACTCTTTCCCTTGATCTCTTCGAGATCGCTGCCGCGGATTGCCTCTTCGGCTTCCTTCATCGCCTTTTCTATGACCGCCTTCTCGCTGTCGGAGAGTTCCTTGCCATATTCGGCCAGCGACTTCTTGACGGTGTGAATCATGCCGTCGCACTGATTGCGTGCCTCCGCCAGTTCATGAGCTTTCCGATCCTCTTCCGCGTGCATCTCGGCGTCCTGCACCATGCGCTGCACTTCCGCCTCACTGAGGCCCGACGAGGCCTGGATCCTGATCTTGTTCTCCTTGCCAGTCGCCTTGTCCTTGGCCGAAACATGCAGGATGCCGTTGGCGTCAATATCAAAGGTGACTTCAATCTGCGGCATGCCGCGGGGCGCCGGCGGAATATCCGAGAGGTTGAACTGGCCGAGACTCTTGTTGCCGGCAGCCATTTCGCGCTCACCCTGCAGAACGTGAATCGTGACCGCGGACTGGCCATCGTCAGCCGTCGAGAAAACCTGTGTCGCCTTGGTCGGAATGGTTGTGTTCTTCTTGATCAGCTTGGTCATCACGCCGCCCAGCGTCTCGATACCCAGCGACAGGGGCGTCACGTCGAGCAGAAGAACGTCCTTGACCTCGCCCTGCAGGACGCCGCCCTGGATCGCTGCACCGACAGCAACGGCTTCGTCCGGGTTGACGTCCCGACGCGGTTCGCGGCCGAAAAACTCCTTCACTTTCTCCTGAACCTTGGGCATCCGGGACTGGCCACCAACCAGGATGACGTCGTTGATGTCACCGATCTTGCAGCCGGCATCCTTGAGTGCAATGCGACACGGCTCGATGGTGCGCTCGATCAGATCGTCCACCAGCGACTCGAACTTGGCCCGGGTGATCTTCAGTGTCAGGTGCTTGGGGCCCGATGCGTCAGCCGTGATGTACGGCAGGTTGATCTCGTTCTGCTGGCCGGACGACAGCTCGATCTTGGCTTTTTCGGCAGCATCCTTGAGGCGCTGCAGGGCAAGAACGTCGGCCTTCAGGTTAACGCCGGACTCCTTCTTGAATTCGTCGATGATGTAGTCGATCAGACGCTGGTCGAAGTCTTCGCCACCGAGGAAAGTGTCGCCATTGGTCGACAGCACTTCGAACTGATGCTCACCTTCGACCTCTGCGATCTCGATGATGGAGATATCGAAGGTGCCGCCCCCGAGGTCATAGACTGCGATCTTCTTGTCGCCCTGCTTCTTGTCCATACCAAAGGCCAGGGCCGCAGCCGTCGGCTCATTGATGATGCGCTTCACCTCAAGACCGGCGATTCGCCCCGCGTCCTTGGTCGCCTGACGCTGACTGTCGTTGAAATAGGCAGGCACGGTGATGACCGCGTCGGTGACTTCCTCCCCAAGGTAATCCTCGGCGGTTTTCTTCATCTTGCGCAACACTTCGGCGGAGACCTGTGGCGGGGCAATCTTCTTGCCTCGCACCTCCACCCAGGCGTCGCCATTGTCCGCCTTGAGGATCTTGAAGGGCATCAGCGAGATGTCTTTCTGTACTTCCTTCTCTTCAAAGCGACGCCCAATCAGTCGCTTGACGGCGTACAGGGTATTCCGTGGATTGGTTACCGCCTGACGCTTGGCCGGCGCGCCGCAGAGGATCTCGCCATCCTCCGCATAGGCAACGATCGACGGCGTAGTCCGCGCGCCTTCAGAGTTTTCGATGACTTTTGGCTTGCCGTTTTCCATCACGGCAACACAGGAGTTGGTCGTGCCCAGGTCAATCCCGATGATCTTGCCCATTTCACAATCCTTTCAGTATCTCTTTGTTTTGTATTGATATTTGCCAATCACCAGACGGCTTTCTCACGCCCTCTAGCTGGGGATCATTGCGCCGATTTCAAGCTGCTTCCCTTGGCAACGATGACCAGCGCCGGGCGCAGCACGCGGTCAGCCAATAGATAGCCCTTCTGCAGGACGGTCACGACGGTGTTCGGCTCCTGTTCGGATTCAACGACGCTGATCGCCTGATGGCGATGCGGATCGAATTTTTCGCCAATGGGATTGACTTCAGTCAGTGCTGACTTCTCGAAAGCGGCGGCCAGTTGCCTGAGGGTGAGTTCCGTGCCCGAGCGAAGACTCTCCACACTGGCCGTTTCGATACCCAGAGCGGCCTCAAGGCTATCCTTCACGGCCAATAACTCCCGCGCGAAGCGATCGATTGCGAACTTTGCAGCCTTGGCAATGTCTTCCTGAGCCCGGCGGCGAACGTTCTCGGTTTCAGCTTTGGCACGGAGCCACGCGTCGTGGTATTCGTCGGACTTCAATTGCGCCTGGTGGAGCGCCTGCTCGACACTGGGGATTTCCTCTCCGGTCAACCTGCCATCGGCCGCCGCGTCGGTCGTGTCTGGCGGCTGGTCTGCGGCGCCAATCTCATTGGGTACGCTGTCATTCACTTGCATAGATGGTGATCTCCCTGAAAAACGGAAAAGAGTTTGGGGCGAGTCTGGCAATTTCAAGTCTTTTCTTGGTCGGGCTGGTCGTAACCGGCAATACATTTGATGGATAATTTTTCATCCGGGCAACGCTTCTGCTGATAGCATTTGATCCCCAGTGGTCCTGGATGGAGTCTGGTACTGGCATGCTGGAAAAAATCGGCAAGTATGAAGTCATTCGCTCCCTTGGCAAGGGCGCGACTGCTATCGTCTACTTGGCCCGCGATCCGGACTTGGACCGACTCGTCGCCATCAAGTTGATCCGCTTCGGTGAGGACAATGCAGCCATGTCGCGACGTCTGCGCAAGCTGTTCCAGACAGAGGATTCGATTGGTCGGCGCCTCGATCATCCGAACATCGTCAAGATCTACGACGCAGTGGTTGAGCCGGAACGTGCTTATCTGGCGATGGAGTTTGTTGACGGCGCGGCGCTCGACAAGTTCTGCGCCATCAATCGTCTGCTGCCGATGCACCGGGTGATCGGGATCATCTTCAAGTGCTGCCTGGCCCTCGACCACGCCTTCCGCCAGGGCATCGTGCACCGTGACATCAAGCCGGCGAATATCCTGATTGATGCGAACGACAACCCGAAGATCACCGATTTCGGCCTCGGCCTGAATCTGCGCAAGGATATGGGCCAGGACTCCACTTTTGTCATGGGTGTCGGATCACCAGCCTACATGTCTCCCGAGCAGGTCAAGAACTATCCTCTCAGCCACAAGACTGACCTCTATTCGCTTGGCGTCCTGCTCTTTCAGTTGCTCACCGGGCGCCTGCCATTTCGCGCCAACAACCCCGCGACGCTGGTCTACAAGATCGTCAACATGGACTCGCCATCGGTCTGCGCACTCAATCCGAACTTGCCGCCCGGCCTCGATCCGATCATCAAGAAGGCGCTGGAAAAGGATCTTTACAGCCGCTATCGCAATGGCGCCGAGTTCGCAAAGGATCTGTCGGCAGTACGCTACCAGATGCAGGAGGAAGATCAGACGCAGCAGGACATGACTCACTTCGAAAGGCTGCGCAAGGTTGCCTTCTTTGCTGAATTCGAGGACATCGAACTCTGGGAAGTGTTGCGCATCAGCGTCTGGCGGGAGCTTTCGGAAAAAGTGACCCTGATCCGCGAGGGCGACCATCATCGCCGGTTTGGTATCGTGGTGGACGGCTTTGTCGAGGTCTCCGCCAACGGGCGGGTGATTTGCCGCCTCGGTTCGGGAGAAGTGGTCGGCGAAATGGCGTTCCTGCACCCAAGCGATAGCTGCCGTCAAGCAACGGTGGTCACGCTGGAACCCACCCTTTTTCTTGACATCAATAGTGCCGCCCTGGACTTGAGTTCGGACGAAGTCCGCGAACGCTTCAACAAGGTTTTGCTGGTCAAGGTTCTCAACCGCCTGCGCGAAGCCAACAAGGCACTCGCGAAATTGGGTCAGGCAGCGGTGCAAGGCAGTGCTGCGGCAGCGGCCCCAGGCTTGACGCCACCCCTCGAGTTGCTGTGAAGCGGCACTACCGACACACGGTGAGCTTGGCCGCTGCTCTCGACCTCTCGTTTCTTCCTGGGCGCCGCGCTAGCCAGGGCAATCGCATGAATGCCAACGTCGTTGACCCTCCGAAATAATCGTTTACGCGTAATGAGTTACCAAGGGTCTGTTCACAGCCCCCTGATTTGCGGCATTATGGAGCAACCACCCCGAATCTCTGACGAGCCCCACGGCGGCGGCGAACTTTTTTCTGACGGGCTCACTCTGTGAGCCCGT
>JAFLDL010000038.1 GCA_017302435.1 Candidatus Accumulibacter necessarius | reverse complement strand
GGCGCGGTGATTTCGCTGGGCGCGGCCGGCATTGGCGCGATGACGCACGAGAAGGAACGGCCGGAAATGGAAGCGGAACTGCGGGAAACCCTGAATGCCGCGCTGGACGACATGTGGCAGAACCTGATGGAGAACCCCGCGACCGGCGTGTTGGCGGGGGTCAATCACATCGCGGGACAGGTCGAGGGAAGTCTCATCCGGAGCCTGGTGCGACCGGTGGTCCTGGAACCGGTGCCGCGGGAGCTGCCCTTGCCCGGTGAGCTGCCTCGCCACGAGGCGGATGAGGAACTACCGGCCGAGGAAGAAGATGACGATGAAGCGCTGACTGACGACGATGGAGCGCCGGATGAATAGCTGGAAATGGCGCGGGCCGCGCGTTGGCGGCGGAAGCACTTTCTGGCGGAACAAGCTTCTGATAGGGTCGATGAGGAGTGGCCAATCGGGCAACTGAAGGCGGGTACGCCCGCTTCCGTCCAGCATCCGGGCGGCAACGCCTTGGCGCACGTACCGTTGTCGAAGAGTAGGCTCCCGAAAAGCGGCGCGGGTTGAGCAAAGTCGAGAGGAGGAAGCGATGATCAGGATCATGGCCCGGATTACTGCCCGGGCAGGTAGTGAGGGGGATCTGCAACAGGTGCTGCAGGAACTGCCCGGCCCGAGTTGCCGGGAGGAGGGCTGCCTGGGCTACGAACTGTTCCTCAACGAAGATGACCCGCGCGAGTTTGTCACCGTCGAGCGGTGGCGCGACCAGGCGGCGGCTGACGCCCATCTGAACAGCGCGCATGTGGCGGCGGTGATCGCGCGGGCGAGTGGTTTGCTCGCACAGGCGCCGTTGATCTATCGCTTCAGGCAGATTGGCTGAAGCTCGGCGGTGACTGGCAAAGGGCAACTGGCAATGTTCGATTGCTGGCTGGGGACCACCGTCACCAGGCACGCCGGCAACAGCACCGGGCAGAAGACACCTCCCGAGTCGAGGAGCCGGCAGATCAAGGACCTGCTCGCTCTCGTCGAGCAACTCCGCGCCGGCGGCCTGATCCTGACACGGGTATCGCGGGTTGACGACCGTGCGGTCGCGGCCGTTGAAAGACGTCGAGGCTTTCTACAGCGGAAAAAACAGCATTAGACTCGCGGCTACAGGTCGCCAGCCCACTTCATGGAGAACTGGAGGAGAGAGTTGCGCCAGTAAAAACGGGTGGCATGAAATCCACCGTTTGGAAGACGAAAAACCGAGGGAACCTCACAACGGTCATAGGGTCTGTTTTCGAGCGGGGCGAAGGTTGCTCAGAACAGACTGCTCAAATGGGACAACAGGCCGCGCTCACTGACGAAGGTAAGATCGTACATGGCGGTCAGTCCCTTGGCGTGTTCGTCGGGAAGGTCGGCGATGCACAGCACGATGTTCTTGCCGTTGAGGCCAAGGCGCTTGCGCACGGTGAGGTACTTGTCGATGTCCTGGCGGAACTCGCCGCTCTTGCATTCGATGACGATCGGCAACTGGCCGTCGATCAGCATGAAAACGTCGAGTTCGTGCCGTTCCTCATTGCTCAGCGTCAGGCCCAGCTTGCGGGCGCAGGAGAAACCCTTCTTGCGCTCCCGGCTGTACTCCAGGCAGGTCATCAACGCGAACCACTCCAGCCACTCACCGTTGAAGAAATGCCGGATCGCTGCCGCCGGCTGCAGAGCCAACAGGAGATTGTTTTTCTGTCGGTTGGGAATCGCCTTGGCGACAAAAGAAAAATCGTAGAGTTGCTGGCAGAAGGACGTAATGGCTCGCACGTCCTCTGGGGACTTTCCATCGAATCCGATGACCGTGCTCGAATATGCCCGCTGCTGCGCGCCGCGGATACGATTCAGCACATCCTTCAACACCGGCAGGTTGCCGCCGATGCTCATTGCCACCTCGTCGAAAAAGCCCGTCGTGTCGACTGCCTGGCTGTCGATCTGGATCACGATGTGCTTGCGCCTGAACCATTCAGCAATGGGTTCGTGCTGTTGTTCGCTGGTCAGGTGGGCGGTGTTTGACAGATCGATGGCAGTGGGTGGTGCGGAGGGAGCTGCCGCGACCGACGGTAGAGTCGGGTTCGCACCCGGCGGCGCCTTGAGACGAATGATCTCGCGCTGGGCGTCAAAGTATTTGTCGAGTAGCCGGCCAACGAAGAAGAGGGTCGGGTAAACCTGTGTCGGATGGGCGCACCTGGGACAGGCGATGGTCGCTCCAATCTGTTCATCGGGTTGCTCTTGCAGATGTGCACATTTGTTGCAGCGAAATAGGGCCATGGCCGACGATCAGGAGCGGGATGTTGATTGTGGGAACAGCGACCAGAAAGGGCGGGTGGAAGGCGGCTGCTCAGTGGTTTTTCCGGCCGCTAAGGCTCGACAGCTGCGCGGAAGCGAGGAGTGTCGTTTGCTCTCTTGGGTCGTGTTTAGCCACCGCCGCCCTTGCTGCCCATCATTTCCCCCATGCGGATCGGCCGCTCGGGCGCCCAGGCGGGGTTGAAGCGCAGGGTGTCTTGCGGCAAGAGCATGACCACCGTCGATCCGAGCTGGAAGCGGCCCATTTCCTCGCCCTTTTTCAGGACGATTGACTGATCGGTGTAGGACCACTCGCGCAGGGCACCACTGCGCGGTGGGTTGACCGTGCCGTGCCATACGGTGGCCATGCTGCCGACGATGGTGGCGCCGACCAGGACCAGGACGAAGGGGCCGAAGTCGGTCTCGAAGACGCAGACGACGCGCTCGTTGCGCGCGAACAGGCCGGGTACGCCGCGGGCAGTCGCCGGATTGACCGAGAACAGCGCGCCAGGAACGTGGATCATGCGCGTCAGGCGGCCGTCGACCGGCATGTGGATGCGGTGATAGTCGCGCGGGCTGAGGTAGAGCGTGGCGAAGGCGCCATTGTCGAAGCGGCTGGCGAGCTGGCTGTCGCCACCGACCAGCGCCGTGGTCGAGTAGTGATGACCCTTGGCCTGGAAGATCTGGTCGCGTTCGATGGCGCCGAACTGGCTGATGGCGCCGTCCACCGGCGAGACGAAGTCGGCGTCGGCCAACGGTCGCGCGCCAGGGCGCAGCGGGCGGGTGAAAAATTCGTTGAAGCTGCGGTAGCTGACGGGGTCGGAATCGACTGCTTCACTCAGGTCAACGCCGTAGCGTTTGACGAACCAGCGGATGACGCGGGTGGTGAGGCTACCGGCCTCGCTTTCGGCGAGTTTGCCAGCGATTGTGGTAAGTGCTTGTTTTGGAAGCAGGTATTGGAACAGTACGGCGAGACGGTCGGACACGATTGAGCCTGCGAGAGTGGAAGCGCAATTATACGGGTTCGGCCGGTCCCGAGCCGCAGTCACCTTTTTTTCGTAGACCCCTCACCCTGAGGGAAGAGGGCGTCCGCGAGGCGAGAGGACGATCGTCGCGGCGATGATCGAGGCGTCGACGGCAAGTGGAGAGCTGGTCCCCTGGGACGGGAGGACCGTAGCAAAGCCGGAGGGAAATGGTCAGCCATCGCTTGATCTCCCCGGAGCGGGTTTGACAGCAGCGGGCAAGGCTGAGCATACTCAGCAACAGGGCGTTGGATGCCCCGTTTCCAGGTTGATCTCTTCAGGAGTCCCATCGATGATTCGAGCCTATGCCGCCCACGAAGCTGGCGGCGAACTGAAGCCTTTTGCCTACGATCCCGGCGAGTTGAAGCCCGAGCAGGTGGAGATTGACGTGCTTGCCTGCGGCATCTGCCATTCGGATTTGTCCATGCTGCACAACGAGTGGCGCATCAGCGCCTATCCGCTGGTGCCGGGACACGAAGTGGTCGGCCGGATCGCCCGGACCGGCGGCAATGTGAAGCATCTCAAGGTCGGCGATACGGTCGGCCTGGGCTGGTTCAGCGGCAGTTGCATGACCTGCGACCAGTGCATGAGCGGCAGCCACAATTTGTGTGGCAGCAGCGAACAGACGATGGTCGGCCGCTTTGGCGGCTTCGCTGACAAGGTCCGCTGCAATTCTGAATGGGCGGTGCTGTTGCCGCCCGGTCTCGACGCAAGGAAAGCGGGGCCGCTGTTCTGCGGTGGCATCACGGTGTTCAATCCGATCGTCGAGTTCGACGTCCGGCCCACCGACCGCGTCGGCGTGATCGGTATCGGCGGCCTGGGCCATCTGGCGCTGCAGTTTCTCAACAAATGGGGCTGTGAGGTGACCGCCTTTACCACCAGCGACGGCAAGCGTGACGAGGCGCTGGCGATGGGCGCCCATCATGTCGTCAACTCGCGCGACGATTCGCAGCTTGAAGCGATCGCAGGCTCCCTGAATTTCATTCTGTCGACGGTCAATGCCGACCTGAACTGGCCGCTGTTCCTGGGCGTACTGGCGCCGAAGGGCCGCTTGCATACGGTCGGGGTTGTTCCATCGCCGATTCCGGTACCGGCGTTCGCGCTTATCTCCGGCCAGAAAAGCGTTTCGGGATCGCCTCTGGGTTCGCCGGCCACCATTCGCAAGATGCTCGAGTTCTGTGCCCGGCACCAGATCGCGCCGATCACCGAGCATTTTCCGATGAGCCGGGTCAACGAGGCGATGAACCATCTCGAATCCGGCAAGGCGCGCTATCGGGTCGTGCTCGAAAGTGATTTTGCCTGATGCGTCTTTGACGCCGTGATCAGGCGGCGGCGAGTCGTTCACGCAATCCTTCGATGCGCTGCCGATTGACCCCGAAATCGTGGCGCCCAACGCGCGACGATGACCGCACCTCGATCATACCGCGAGCGGGGTCCAGCCAGAACTCCGCGTCGTCGACAAACTTCATCAGTCGTGTCGTGTATTGGACGTAAAGGTAGTCGGCCCGACTCTCGACGATGCTGACGCCAGGCTCGGCTTGCAGCAGTGCCTTCAGCCTCGTCATGGTCTCGGGCCCGTCGCCGCGCAGTGCCAGGGGTGCGATCTGGGCGTTCTCGCGCTGGGGATGGTCAGGCCAAAGCAGCGCCTGGCTGCTGACGCTGTTGGCTGTTTTCGATGGAGGCTTGAGCCTGCCGTCGCGCACCCCCAAGTCGCTGGGTGGCACCCCCTGGAAGAGGCCGAGTTGACCGGCGAAAAAGACCAGAGCGGCGAGCAAAGCGACGCTCGCCCCGAGCCACTTGAAGATCCT
Source organism: Candidatus Accumulibacter necessarius (assembly GCA_017302435.1). GTDB lineage: Bacteria > Pseudomonadota > Gammaproteobacteria > Burkholderiales > Rhodocyclaceae > Accumulibacter > Accumulibacter necessarius. The sequence continues at coordinate 41,665 of JAFLDL010000038.1, read as the reverse complement.
CATGTCAACGCCTCCTGAGTAACCGGCCAGCGAGCCGGGAATGGGGTGATCCTCCACACGCGGTCACCGTCGCGGTCGCGCTCGCTGCGAGGATAGCAGAGGCGTCTTCCGTAAAGGGACCTCCTGCTCCGCGCAGCCTGGATTTCTCCCATGGCACGCGGTCGCGAACACTGGCGGGGGCTCTCGCTCGACGCGCTCATTTTCGTCGGAACCCTGCGTCAGCCCGACTGGCCGCCGCGAAAGGCCTGTTCCAGTTCCCGCCGCAGCGCCGCTTCCCGCCCGGCGTAGCGCGGCGAGAAATGAAACGGAATCACCTGGCCCACAGCCGCCGCGCGCGCTATGCTTCCCGCCTGCCTGGCGGTCAGATGGAACTTCCGTGCCGCATGTGCGGCGTCCTCGTCGAGGAAGACCGATTCGATCAACAGCACATCGGCCCCGCGCGCAAGTTCCACGATGCGTCGGACGTTCTCCGCGTGATGGACGACGTCGGTCACGTACGCGATGCGGCTGCCCGGGACGATCCTGATCGCCGGCCTGAGTTCGGCGAGGGTCAGCGTCCGCTCGACGCTGCGGCCATCGCTCTTCCAGCAGGCGCGAATCGGTGTCGCGTCACTGGCGCCGGCCAGCACCGCCTGCTTGAGCCCCTGCAGCCATGGACCCACTGGCAGTCCCATTGCGGCGAGCTGGTTCTTCCAGAGATTGACGTGCCAGGGTTCCTCCAGAGCAAAACCAAGCACCGGCACCTCGTGGTCAAGGAAGGCGGCGCGGACCCGGAAGCCTCGTTCGCTGACGAGCAGGCCATCGTCGCAGTGGATCGGCGGTAGCGGCTGGCGCTGGAAACGCTCGCGGCAGGCGAACCGCGCCCGCTCGAGATCGCCACCGGGGTGCAGTTCGCCGACCTGCAGGGTGAAGTTGCCTTCGTAGTTCTGCACCAGGTTCCAGGTGTAGGCCGCGAGCTTGGCCTCCACCTGGGCGAGGATCCCCGGCGGCCCGAAGAGCTGGATCGCGTTCGGCCCGCCGAGCGAGACGCGCAGCAGCCAGTCGAAACCCATGAAGTGGTCCATGTGGGTATGCGAGACGAACACATGGCTGATGCGCAGCAGCTTGCGTGGCGACAGTGCGCGGATGTCGCCGAGATCGAAGAGCACGGCGCGCTTCTCGAAGAGGAAATCGACCAGGAGCCCGGGGTCGCCAAACGGCGGGTTGACCAGCTGAAGGGAGAAAGTCGGGCGCATGCGTGTGGGCAGGTCGGTTGCACGCATTATCGCCGACTGGCGAGCGTCCGCGCCGACGCCGTCACCAATCTTGTTCGGGCCCGCGCGGGCGCTTCGATGCCGCCAGAGGTGGTGATCATTTCTGCCATGTCAGTCATCCTGGATACGCAGCACGACACTCCGCCTCCAGCCTGCGGTGGCCAGAGCGGCCAGGACCAGGTCGAGGCGCCCGCGGGTCGTGCTGTGCGTGGTCAGGATGAGGGGCACAAGAGCGCTGCCGGCGGTGTCGGGTATCTCGGGCTGGAGGACCGAGGCGATACTGATGTCGTGCTGAGCGAAAAGTCCGGCGACCAGGGCCAGGGTACCTGACCGGTCGGGGACCGACAGTCTCAGATAGTACCGGGACGGAGCGGATTGGTGGTTGCCGAGGTCAGACACGCCAGCGATGAACGGGTGGTCCGCACCGGGAATCCGGCCTCGGCCCTCGGCGATGTCGAGCAAGTCGGCCAGCAGGCTCACGGAGGTCGGCGCAGGTCCGGCCCCTTTCCCCGAGAGAAGGATCTTCCCCAGGCCGTCGCCCTCGATGAGCACGGCGTTGTACTCCATGCGGATCGAGGCCAGGGGGTGGTCCACCGGCAGCAGGACCGCGGCCACCTCGGCGTCAAGCCGGCCGTCGGCAGACCGCCTGGCGGCAGCGACCAGCTTGATCCGGTAACCCATGGCTTCAGCCTGGCGGACGTCTTCCAGCTCCAGGGTGTCGATGCCCGAGGCGGGAATCCGCCGGAAGTCGACGTAGGTCCCGAAGGCAAGCGTGGCCAGAATGCCGGCCTTGCAGACCGCATCCTTCCCGGAAACATCGTAGTCGGGGTCGGGTTCGGCAAACCCCAGCCGCTGGGCGTCGGCCAGGCACTCCTGGTACGAAGCACGTTCCTCGCTCATCCGGGTGAGCAGATAGTTGGTCGTCCCGTTGACGATTCCTTCCAGGGACGTGATCCGGTCGGCCCGAAGGGCTTCCTGAAGGGTCCGGATGACCGGGATACCGGCGCAGACGCTGGCTTCGAATCCTACCGGGGCCTGGTGCCTGGCGGCCAGGGCAAAGAGCTCGGGGCCCCGTTCGGCCAGCAGATTCTTGTTGGCCGTGACTACGGCCTTGCCCTGCGAAAGGGCCCGGCTGACGACCTCAAATGCCTCATCGACGCCTCCCAGCAGTTCAACCACGATATCGATCTCGGGATCGTCGGTCAGATCCTCGCAGCGCGCGGTCAATCGGGCTCCGGCGGGGATTCCGGGTCTGGGCCTGGCAAGGTCGCGGACCAGTACGGCCTTGAGCCGCAGGTTCCGGGCGGCCGGAGAGGTGTTCAGGAGGCGGATCAGGCCGGAACCGATGGTTCCCGCCCCGGCCAGGCCAATGGTGGTCATGGGGTTCCTTTCTTCAGGGTTGTGCGCTCATGGGTTCCTGGCAGGCCCACGATCGGCAGAACTGACAGCGGGATGATAGCGAGTCCAGCGGCGATGTGTGCCAGCTTGAAAAGGACTCCTGCCAAACCGGAACGCCTGTCGCCACCGCCTGACTTGCAGCCGGGGGCAGCATCGCTGCGGTGGCCCGTCCACAGCGACCGCTATCGCCGTCACATGATGCGGAACTTCATCACGACGCGGCCATCGTTCCAGATGTCGTCCGGGCTGATCGAACTGCGGTTGAACTTGAAGGCGATCTCCGCCTTGCGAAATGCCTCATAGACAAGTTCCGAGCAGATGTACTTGCGGTCCCGGATCTTGCGGCCGCGCTTGAACAGAATGCGGATTGCGATGCGACAGATCTCCCAGTTGTCGTAAGGTCGGGTAAGCTCATCCATGCCGAAGCTGATGGCCTGCTTGAGCTTCTGGTTGTCCGGCTCCGGGGTGATCCGGCCGATCAGGATGCGTCCCTTGTAGGGCTTGTTCCTGCCGTGGTAATCACGCAGGTATTTGGACAAGGGAACGAGGCGAACCCCGATTGCGGTTTCGCTCTCGAGAACGAAGATTCGCTCCAGATGGTCGTCACGATAGATGATGCCAACATGGCTCCAGACGGACTTCGTGAACCACTGAATGGTCTTCGAGAAAAAGTACGTGCCCGAGCAGAAGACGATGTCGCCGGTCCGGAGTTCATTCCGGACCTCATCGTAGTCGAGGACGGGGAGTTTGGCGACAGCTTTGACGCCAAGGGGATCGGCCATGCCTGGCTCCGGTCAACGAAAATGGGTGACAGCGCGGGTCGTCAGGCATCGGCAGCTTCTGGCTCCGGGCATGGCGGTCTCTTCACGAAAGGGGCGATTGAAGCGTGCCGGGTTTGACGGCAATGATCCCAATTGTATGATGGACCTCGTCAATGCGACGGCTTGTTCGCGCCGGTGGCTGGCCTGGGACCCTGCGGGATTCAGCTCAACCCGGATAATGCCGATTTGCCCATTGGCGAGCCGGGCCTCGTGTCGTGGCTCAAACGCACGCTGGGCTTCGATGCGCAGGCGCGTGAGCAACACCGCGTGGCCTCGACGCGCTTTCACCGCTCGTGTCGGTGGCCAAGCTGCGCATCCTGCGTCAGAGCTTTGATTCCCCCGCGCAAATGCACTTTTCAAGCGACTCTCCGACAACCCCTGGCACAGCATCGCCGAGCACCGCCCGCTGGGCAACCAGAGCCCGGTGCGCCGCCGCATGTACTTTACGTTGTCGCAGTTGCGGCACCAGATGAATGGTAACCGTTCACGCCCACCGCCGAATGGCCTTATCGAGGCGCGAATTAACACGAATCTACTCTTTTGTGAATTTCGCGCAACAACAGGTCCTGAAAGCATGCAGTTCGGTAGCGCACAGACGATGAGAGCGTTTGAAGCTATAAGAGTAAAGACGATCAGCTGCGGCCAGTAACGGGAGCATGCATTTATCCAGCGTTTATCCAGCGCCGAAAGGAGTTTGGCGATGAAATACCTGACCCTTCCCAACAGCCTGCGCGCGGCAACACTAATAGTCGCAACGATCGTTACAACAGCGGCACTGGCCGAGTCCGCCGCGCAGTCCGTCACACTGCCGCAGCGCATTACCGCAACAGAACTCAAACTCATGATGATTGATCTTCCCGGCACGTTCGAGATAGTGGACGTGCGCCCGCGGGCTTCCTATGCGGACTTAAGCCTGCCGGGCTCGGTCAATGCGACCATCAAGGATGTAATCGCCAACCCGGTTTATCGCAACGGCGTAGTTCCTTTGATAATCGTGGACCGCGACGGCTCACTGGCGATGGCAGTCGGCGGCATTCTCTCCCAGAAGACTCGGCGGTCGATCAGGGTCCTCTACGGCGGAATGGAAGCCTATTGGAACGATTCCGCGGCGCTCTTGCCTGCGGTGGCTCCGGCTTCTGTTAACTCCATCAAACCCGCTGTTCCCGTAACGTCTATGGCGAGCCCGGCAGCACCGGCAGCACCGGCGCCGGCCGCCCGTGGAACATCGACGAAGAAAAGCGCTGGCTGCTGATCATGACTCCCGGAACCGACCATCATCACGTCGAGCCTGAACCCTACGGGAATCCCTATCTTGTGGGGGTTCTGCTTGGGCTGGTGCTCTTGGCCTCATACGCAATTCTTGGCGCCGGGCTGGGCGCTTCGGGCGGCATTGCACGCGTCGGTGCCGCGCTCTCCATGAGTGTCGCGCCCTCTCACACGCTGAGCAGCGAGTATTTTGGAAAATGGGGGGCGAATCCGCTGCACTATTACCTCGTCTTCATGTTTGTGGGTACCCTTGTCGGAGGGCTTTTCTCGGCACTTTTGGCGAACCGAGCACGCATTCAGGTTGAACGCGGCGCCACTACATCCGTGGGTCGGCGACTCGGGTACGCCCTTGCGGGCGGCGTGCTCGTAGGCTTCGCCAGCCGCTTGGCCCAGGGTTGCACCTCTGGTCAGGCACTGAGTGGCGGCGCGCTGCTCCTCTCCGGTAGTTTCGTGTTTCTGGTTTGTCTTTTTGCCAGCGGCTACGCAGCGGCTTGGTTTGTAAGGAAGCAATGGCATGATTGACACCCTCTATAGCCTCGATGCGCTGGGCACTTCCCGAGCCTTTTTCCTGGCCCTGTTGCTCGGTTGTGGTTTTGGCTTCACACTCGAGCGGGCCGGATTCAGCAGTTCGCGCCGCTTGGCCGGCGTCTTCTACTTCACCGACATGGCTGTAGTGAAGGTGATGTTCTCCGCGCTCATCACTGCGATGCTGGGATTGTCGTATTTGGTGGGTTTCGGTTGGATCCAGCTTGATCAGATCTTCCTCATGCCCACCATCTACGGTGCCCAGATCGTTGGCGGGCTACTGTTCGGCGTCGGATTTGTCATGGGCGGCTGGTGCCCAGGCACGGCAGCGGTCGGACTGGCTGCCGGCCGGATCGACGCGCTTGTATTCCTGCTTGGCGTCGTGGGCGGCAGCATCCTGTTCAACGAGTTCTTCTCCGTAATCCAGGTGCTCTACACGGCAGGGGATCAAGGGACGTTGATGGCCTACACCTCCGTGGGTATGTCGCGCAACGGGTTCATCCTCGCATTCACCCTGATGGCCGTGGCTGCCTTCTGGCTGGTCGAGTGGGTCGAAAAGGTGCGTACGGGCCGCGCACCGTACAGGGGGTCGCCGTTTCTAAAGGCTTTCAGCCTGGCCCTCGTAGTTTTGGCGGGTGGTTTGTTCGTACTAAGCCCTGCCCCCTCCGAGGCGGGTGAGAAAGCCGCGTCCATCGTACCCCCCGTCGTCGAGAAAACTCTGATGGGACGGATCGAGAAGGGGCAGGACCATATTGAGCCCGAAGACATCGCCGACCGCCTGATGGCCGGCGAGCCGGATCTGGTGATCGTTGACGTGCGGCCAGCAGCAGAATTCAAGGTATTCCACATTCGCGGAGCCATCAACGTGCCACTCGCCGAATTGGCGGAAACGCTTAAACTCCAAAAGAACAGGGGTCTGATCGTGCTCTATTCCAACGGGATGACACATCCCGCCCAGGCACGAGACTCGCTCCAGCGCCAGGGTTTCGATAACGTCTACCTGCTGACGGATGGCCTGCGGGGCTTCCAGGATCGTTGCCTCAAGCCTGTCTCGTTACGGACTGAACCGTTGTCAATGGCCGACGCCGCGCGGGTCAACGCTTGGCGAGCCTTCTTCACCGGGCCTGCCATTTCCAAGTCCGACGTCGCCACAGCGCCGGTTCATGTCGCCATGCCTCGGGCCGTCGAGACCCATTCGCTGGCGTCGATGATTGGCACCCCCGGTCTCAAGATCATCGATCTGCGCCCGCAGCCGGAATACAACACCGCACACATTCCGGGCTCCCTCAGCGTCAATCTTGAGAGCTTTCGCGGCAACATCGGTGGCGTACCTTCCATGCTTCTGCCACCCGCCATGCTCGCCGCCCAGCTCTCTCTGCTCGGGTTGAAGGGCACCGACAGCATCGTTCTGGTCTCCGGCGACAAACTATATGACACCACTTTGGCCGCCATGGCGTTTGAGCGGCTGGGGCACCTGAATTACGCAGTTATGAACGGCGGGTACGCGAAATGGGCGCAGGAAAGTCGGCCATCCGATGCGGTGTTGCCCGTCGTAACCGAATCGAAATACCCAGTGGACAAGAAAGCGGATGACTTCACCGTGGATTTCAAAATGGTGCTCGCCCAACTTGGCAAGCCGGGCGTCGTGGTTATCGACGTCCGTCCGGCGGACTTCTATTCGGGCAAAAAGACCGACGAGGCCCGTGCCGGCCATATTCCTGGCGCGATCAGCCGCCCGTTCACGGAGGACCTGGTGACAGGTCCCGACAAAGTCGTTTCATTCAAGCCGACCGCAGCCTTGGCCGCAGCCTACAGCCAGATCATCCCCGCCAAAGATACGCTGGTCATCGTGCACTGCCGTACAGGTCATCAGGCCAGCCAGACCTACTTTGTATTGAAGCGCCTGCTGGGATATGCAAATGTCCGCTGGTACGATGCCGGATGGACCGAATGGGCTGCCCGTCTGGAACTTCCGATCGTGAACGAAACGCAGGCCATCAAGAACAAGCAATGAAGTGCATCACGGAGAACGCATTCTCTTGTTGGCAAACGCTCCGAGGCCTTTTCTACGGGAGCCCATACGCGGCTTCCACTGCCTGCGAAGCAAGGCCGGCAGAACAGTAGACGGCGAGAGCTGAAGCGAGGGTTCATTCTTGGTTTGGCGCATATTCCCCTGGATGCAATGCGCCTGCGCCTGAGTGAGTTGCCGCGTGATCGCGAAATCATTGCGTATTGCCCAAACCTGTCTTCGAGAAGAAGTACGTGCCCGAGCAGAAGACGATGTCGCCGGTCCGGAGTTCATTCCGGACCTGATCGTAGTCGAGGACGGGGAGTTTGGCGACAGCTTTGACGCCAAGGGGATCGGCCATGCGTGGCTCCGGGCAACGAAAATGGGTGACAGCGGGGGTCGTCAGGCACCGGGATGGTGATCTCTCCACTAAAGGGGCATTTGAAGCAGGCCCCGTTTGCCGGCAAGGAGCCGAATTGCAGGGGCGGCGCCAAGGCACGATAGCCGCCCAATGGTTTCACCGTCTTCGCAGCATCTCATCCGAAGTTGCCGGTTGCACGGCGATTGCGTCGCTGCAAGCGATAGGTCGAAAAGTGAAGCCACCGCCATGGCTGGTGGTACCCGCCGGCGATGGCATCACATCACGAACAATCATGGCCCTCCATGGTCAAGTCGTCGCGCATGCAGCTCCCGGAACCAGGCACCTGCGCCTGGTCCGAAAGCGCGTTCGCGGCAGTCTGCGTGCGGTGTCAGCCCCGCAGCGCCAGGACAAGGCCGGCAAGCGGCGGCACCGTAACGGACAATGAATACGGGCGGTTCATCCAGGGTATTTCCTCGGCGACAAGCGGGCCATCGCCATTGCCCACGTCGCCACCGCCGTAGAAATGCGAATCCGAGTTGAGGATCTCTCGATAGCTGCCCGGTTGCGGCACGCCAATGCGGTAATCCATGCGCGGCACGGGGGTGAAGTTGATGATCACCACCACGAATTCGTCGTCGGTCTTGCGGACAAAGCTCAGGATCGACTGCTGGGAATCGTGGCAATCGATCCACTCGAATCCCTGCCAGTCGAACTCGTTGCCATGCAGGGCGGACGAGCCGCGATACAGGTGATTGAGATCCTTGACCAGGGTTTGCATCCCGGCATGCAAAGGAAAGTCGAGGACATACCAGTCGAGGACCCCCGCGCTGTTCCACTCGAGACCCTGACCGAACTCGGTGCCCATGAACAGGAGCTTCTTCCCCGGATGAGTGAACATGTAGGTGTAGAGCAGTCGGAGATTGGCGAAACGCTGCCATTCGTCTCCAGGCATGCGGTTGATCATCGAGCCCTTGCCATGCACCACTTCGTCGTGCGAGAAAGGCAGCATGAAGTTCTCTGAAAACGCATAGAGCATGCTGAAGGTGAGCAGGTCATGATGGTACTGGCGGTAGATCGGTTCCTGTCCCATGTAGCGCAGGGTATCGTTCATCCAGCCCATATTCCACTTGATGTCGAAACCCAGTCCGCCAATGTAGGTCGGGCGCGTCACCTGTGGCCAGGATGTCGATTCCTCGGCGATGACCAACGTGCCGGGCGCCTCGGTGTGGGTTGTGGCGTTTAGTTGGCGCAGGAACTCGATCGCTTCGATGTTTTCCCGGCCGCCGTATTGGTTGGGTACCCATTCGGTGCGCGAATAGTCGAGATAGAGCATGGAAGCGACGGCGTCGACCCGCAAGCCGTCGATGTGGAACTCGTCAAGCCAATAAACGGCGCTGGAAATCAGGAAGTTCTTTACCTCGTTGCGGCCGAAATTGAAGATCAGCGTCGACCAGTCCAAATGTTCGCCCTTGCGTGGATCCTCATGCTCGTAGAGCGCCGTGCCGTCGAACCGCGCCAGCGCATGGGCATCCTTGGGGAAATGGGCGGGAACCCAGTCAAGCAGCACGCCAATATCGTTCTGGTGGCAGAGATCCACGAAATAGCGAAAGTCGTCCGGTGTGCCAAAACGGCTGGTCGGTGCGAAATAGCCGGTGACCTGGTAGCCCCACGACTGATCGAACGGATGCTCGGTGATCGGCAGGAGTTCAATATGCGTGAAGCCCATCCGGGTTACATACTCGACCAGTTGTCTGGCCAGCTCGCGGTAGTTGAGAAATTCCCCTTCGTACCCACGCTGCCAGGAGCCGAGATGGACCTCATAGGTGGACATCGGCGCATGCTGCCAGTCAGCTGCGGCGCGCCGCTCCATCCAGGCGGTGTCCTGCCAGACGTAGGTCGAGCGCGGAGCGACAATCGATGCATTTCCCGGCCGCATCTCGAAGCGTCGGCCGTAGGGATCTGATTTGGTAAGCACCTCGCCGCTGTTCCGGTTCCTGATCTCGAAGCGATAGAGGATGCCGGGGGCGATGTCGGGAAGGAACAGCTCCCATACGCCGCTCCCCGGACGCACGCGCATCGGGTGGCGACGACCGTCCCAGTGGTTGAAGTCCCCCAGGACGCTCACACGCTCGGCGTTGGGTGCCCAGACGGCAAACAGGATGCCAGCGACGCCGTCAATCTCATGTTCGTTTGCCCCCAGGAAATTATAGGCGTGGCTATGTCTGCCTTCGCCGAGCAGGTGCAGATCGAAATCCGCTATCTGCGGCAGGTAGCTATAAGGATCGTGGGCAATATGGTCGTGATGCCAGGTATCACGCCAGATCAGGCGATAGTGTTCCGGAAGGTTCTTGCCGGAACCCTGCCACTCGAAAAAGTCGGAATCCGGAATACGTTCCAGCGGCAAATTGCCTTCGACGATGGAAACTTCCGTCGCGTGCGGGATGTAAGCCCGCACCAGGACTCCTCCAGCGCAAGGATGCCTTCCCAGCACCGCAAACGGATCGTGGTGGCGAGCCTCGGCGATTCGGATCAGTTCGTCATTCAACTTCGCTTCTCTCATGATTCTTCCTTCCCTCGGTCAGGGTCAATCGGTTGTGACATCGGTACGACGTCAACGGCATGAACTATTGTGACTGGCATCAAGCGGCACCCCGCAGCAACCACACTACCGACCATGGCAGCAGCCGTCCTTGCGTCAGCGCGTGATCGGCTTCGCCTGGCTCGGCCCAGAGGACTGCACCGACCGGCCGTTGCAGTCCCTCCAGCGGAACCCCGCTGTAGTTTGCCAACAGGGTCAGTACTGAGTCGTCGCCCAGCGTCCACCGGATCGATAAGCCTCGCCCTCCGACCAGGGTATACCGAACGGCTTCCTCATGCATGCCAGCCAACCGGGGACAGATTTCCCGGCGGCGAACGGCCAGCAGGCGGCGGTAAAAGCTCAGCCAGTCAGCATGCGGTGACCGGCTAACGCTCGTCCAGTCCAGCTTGCAGCGCTGAAAAGTGGCCGGCTCAGTGGGGTCTGGAATGCGTGCCCGCGTCCTGGTCGTGCGAAACCCCTGCTGATGAGCAAAGGACTGGCGCCGGTTGATCGCAATGTTCTTCACCAGGTCTGGGTTGAAGTCGCAGAAATAAAGGAACGGCTGGGCGGCGGCGAACTCTTCACCCATGAACAGCGCCGGCGGCATGGGCGCCAACAGTGAGGTCGCGATCATGGCACCAAGTGGCCGTGGTGAAGTCAACTGGTGGAGACGTTCGCCGCGTGCGCGGTCGCCGATACGCGCATAGTCCTGCAGGAAGGTCACGTAAGCGGTGGGCAGCAGGCGATCTGACCCGCTGCCGGCAAACCCCCTGCTCAGGCAGGCGCCGAGCTGGTCGAGCGGCCGGGCGGTATCGACCGCGCCGGCCGGTGCGGCGGTCAACAATTCCTGCATGGCCTGCTGGGCGCCGTCATTCCACACGGCTTCATAGCGGCGCGGAGCACTGTGATCATTCCAGTGGAGATAGCGGGCAGCCCGCTGATCATGACCCAGTAGCAAGTGGCAATGGCGGTGTTTGCCCGGCCCTTCACGGACAGCGTCGGCGAGCGCTTCCAGCAGATCGAGCTCACCCGCATCTTCCTGCAGCAGTGCCGCATTCAGGCGCAGGCCATCGAGATGGAACTCCTCCAACCAGTACAGCGCATTGTGGATGAAGAACTCGCTTGCGACTGCCAACGTGAGGTCGATGCTCCTGCCGGCGAGATCAGTCGCGCGACGGGCGAAGAACGCCGGCGCGTAACCCGAAAGGTAATTGCCCTCGGGCCCGAAGTAGTGACAGGCGACATCAAGCAGGACCATCAGTCCCTTGCGGTGGGCGGTCTGGACCAGATCTTTCAGCTCGTCCGGATGGCCATAGCTGGCCGCGGGGGCAAATGGCAGCACGCCGTCGTAACCCCAGTTATGCGCCCCGGCAAAGGCACCGACCGGCAGCAGTTGAATCGCGGTGACGCCCAGTTCCACCAGGTAATCCAGTCGTTCCCTGACCGCCGCGAAGGTACCCTGCGGAGTAAAAGCGCCGACATGCAACTGATAGATGATCGCTTCCTCCCAGGGCCGGCCCCGCCAACTGCGGTCGTTCCAGGCGAACTGACCCGGCTCGATGACCTGACTGGGGCCATGTACGCCCTGGGGATTGTAACGGGAGGCTGGATCGGGGACTTCGCCAAAGCCATCGATCCGATAGCGATAGAGATCGTTCACCGTCGCCAGGTCGCTGGTCAATTCGTACCAGCCCGCTTCCCTGGATTCCATCGGCAGGAGGATGGTGTGACCCCCCGCTTTTTGCAGCGACACGTCTACCCGTTCGGCCGCTGGCGCCCACAGGCGAAAGCGGACCCGTCCACCTTCCAGCACTTGCGCACCGAAGGGCATGAAATAGCGCCGGCGCAGTAGCGGCTCCGCTACCCGGCCCGCCTGGCGCCGCTGGGTCAGCAGCGCCAGCGAACGGCCCGCCAAGCCATAAGACTGGTCGCTGACCTGCCGCAGCTTGCCGCCTTCGGCCAGGGCGGTATCCAGCACCAGTTCGCAATCCCCCTTCCACGGCAGTGTGAAGCGAATCGCCTCGTGATGGCCATTCAGCAGCAGCAGGAAATCGTCGTCCCTGGCCCATTGGCCGCGTTCATCCTGCTCTTCCAGAGCCTCGCCGACCAGGTACAGGCCGAAGCAGCGGGCATGATGGTGATCCCAGTCTTGATCACTGATCTCGCCTGCGTCCGGATGCAGCCAGATGATGTCCCTGACGCCTGCGCCGCGGATGCGCTGCCCCTGAAAGAAGTGCCGCCGCCGTAGCGCCGGATGCTTCTTGCGCAACTCGACCAGGCGACGGGTGAATTCGAAGAGATCCTGGTTGTCCGACGTCGAGGCCAGATCCCAATTCACCCAGCTCAGTTCGTTGTCCTGACAATAGGCGTTGTTGTTGCCGCGCTGGGTGCGTCCCATTTCGTCGCCCGCCAGCAGCATCGGCACGCCCTGCGAGAGCAGCAGCGTCGCCAGCAGATTGCGTTGCTGTCGCCGTCTCAGCCGCAGCACCTCGGGGTCAGTGGTCTCGCCCTCGGCGCCGCAGTTCCAGCTGCGGTTGTGCGCGTCGCCATCGCGGTTGTCTTCGCCATTGGCCGCATTGTGCTTGTCGTTATGGCTGACCAGATCGTAGAGCGTAAAGCCATCATGCGCGGTGATGAAATTGATGCTGGCGTAGGGTCGGCGGCCACTGTGCTGGTACAGATCGCTGGAACCGGTGAGACGGTAGGCCAGTTGGCCCATCAGGCCCCCCTCGCCGCGCCAGTAATCGCGCACGACGTCTCGATACTTGCCATTCCACTCGGTCCAGCCGACCGGAAAGTTGCCCACCTGATAGCCGCCGTCCCCCAGGTCCCAGGGCTCGGCAATCAGCTTCACCTGCGACAGCACCGGGTCCTGGTGAATGATGTCCATGAAGGCGCCGAGCTGATCCACTTCGTGCAGCTCCCTGGCCAGGGCGGCTGCCAGATCGAAGCGAAAACCATCGACGTGCATCTCGATGACCCAGTATCGCAGGCTGTCCATGATCAGTTGCAATACCCGGGGATGCATCATATTCAAGGTATTGCCGCAGCCGGTGTAGTCCATGTAGTAGCGGGGAGCGTCCGCCACCAGCCGATAATAGGCGGCGTTGTCAATGCCCCGGAAACACAGCGTCGGCCCCAGATGGTTGCCCTCGGCGGTGTGGTTGTAGACCACATCCATGATGACCTCGATACCGGCGGCGTGCAGGGTCCTGACTAGGTGCTTGAATTCGTCGAGACGACCGCTGGCCGAATAGCGCGGATCGGGGGCGAAGTAGCCGATGGAATTGTAGCCCCAGTAGTTTTTCAGTCCTCGGTCGAGCAGATGACGGTCGTCGACGAAAGTCTGTATTGGCAGGAACTCCACCGCGGTCACGCCCAGGCGCTTGAGGTGGTCGATGACCGGCGGCGTACTCAGCCCGGCATAGGTGCCGCGCATTTCGGGCGGAATATGCGGGTGCAGGCGGGTGAAGCCCTTGACGTGCAGCTCATATATGACGGTCTGATGCCAGGGAACATTGGGCGGGCGGTCCCCGGCCCAATCGAAACCGGGATCGACCACCTGGCACTTGAACATGCCGGGCGCGCTGTCGCGGCGGCTGAAGCTCAAATCCTCCCGGGGGCTGCCTATACGGTAACCGAACTGGGCATCGCTCCAATCGACGGCGCCGACAATCGCTTTGGCGTAGGGATCCAGCAGCAGCTTGTGCGGATTGAACCGGTGTCCCTCCTCCGGTCGATAGGGACCATGGACCCGGTAGCCGTACAATTGGCCCGGACGCACTTCGGGCAGATACGCATGCCAGACCTGGTCGGTTTGCTCGCCCAGCTCGATGCGCTGCTGTTCCTGTCGGCCGCTGCCGTCGAACAGGCACAATTCGACCTTGTCCGCGTGCTCTGCGAACAGCGCGAAATTGACCCCTTCACCGTCCCAGGTGGCGCCCAGGGGATATGGCTTGCCCGGCCAGATCGCCGTCAGCGCTTTGGACATGGAAATCTGCTCATCAAGACCACCCTCGAGAGCGCTGCCACTCCGCGCAAGGGCCATCGCTGCAGGCACATGCAGGCAAGCCCCTGACCAGCACACTGAGCAGGTTTAACGCGAGTGCACGGCACTCTCGACACCCTTTCCCTCACCATTGGCCCCGCCTCTGAGCCAACTCCAGCCCGATTGCCCCCCGCCCTGATCGGAGCCAGTTCCCCGTCCGTCGACTCCGACGCGCGGGGTGGTTCTCCGGAGCAGACTGGTAGAGTGTATTGCGAGCCAGCCGAATGGCCTGCCCGCTGCCGAGGTGATCCTGCGCCGAAGCAACGCAGTGAAGACGAAGCCGCTCATCGAAGCCACTCATTCCAGTATTGGGATTGTAGCAGCGCACGGCGCCCCCGTCCAAGCGGGCGCTTCCTCGATCGCCCCGAAGCATCCCCCCGCAATTCGACCGTAGCCGGTCAAGGGGCAGGGGTGAAGGCTGGCGTGACCAACGACGGCGACGGCTGTGCGGCAGGCATGGCCAGCTTCCCATGGAAGCGGCGGTTGAACCATGCGCTGTTGTCGGGATCAAAACCGCGATTGTCAGGCGGACAACAACGCGTCAGAATTGTTTCGTGGAGGTCAGCGTGAACAGGTTTCAGCAACTCGGTTGGTTTGGCACGGCCTGATGCGACGCCGCAGCTTTATCTGCCTGGTCGGCCTCGCGACCCTGTCGACACGAAGCGTCTTTGCCACCAGCAACGTTCCCCTCGCTGAACTGGCCAGGCCAGGCCGCGTCCTCATGCTGCGGCATGCCTTCGCTCCCGGCACTGGCGATCCCCCGGGCTTTCGCCTGACCGACTGCGTCACGCAGCGCAACCTGGACGAAGCCGGCCGCGCTCAGGCCAGAGAGCTCGGCGAGCGATTGGCGGCAGCCGGTATCGGCCGTGCCACGGTCTATTCGAGCCAGTGGTGCCGATGCCTGGAAACCGCCCGACTGCTGCAACTGGGTGAAGTGACTGCCCTGCCGGCACTGAACTCGTTCTTCAGCCGACCTCAGGATCGGCAAGCCAGAGTCAGTGCGCTGCAGGCGTTTCTCGCCGGACTGCCGGTCGCCGGCCAGCCGGTCGTCCTGGTCACCCATCAGGTCACCATCAACGCCTTCGCCGATGCCGGTGTTCCCTCGGGCGGCGGCAGCATCTTTCAGCTGAACGGCTCGGGTTCGCCGCGCTGGCTGGGCAGCATCCCGACCCCTTGATCAGAGGAATGTCGGCCGCCATGAGTCAGCCATTCAGCCAGGTCCTGGCCGCTCTGGCAGTGGCGATGTGCTTTCTCAAGCCGGGCGTGGCGTCCCTGTTCCTGCAGCGGAGTGCGCGATCGCTCGTTGTCTGGCTGGGAATCCTCGGATCGGCATCCGGGACCGCTGCCGCCGATCGCGATGCGGTGGTGTCGACGCCGCGCGTCACCGCCACGCTCGTTGCCGAGGTCGCAGCCGTGGTACCGGGCGCGACCCACTGGCTGGGACTGCGGCTGCAGCTGGCGCCGCAGTGGCATATCTACTGGCGCAATCCGGGCGATTCGGGATACCCGCCGAGTTTCACCTGGACGCTTCCCGTCGGCGCGCGGGCCGGCGCGATCTCGTGGCCGTTGCCAACGCGCATCGCCGTCGGGCCCCTGACCAATTTTGGCTACAAGGGCGAGGTCTTGCTCGCCGTGCCGATCGAGATTCCGGGTGATTACGCGGCGCGAAGCTTCCCTGTCCGGCTCGCTGCCGACTGGCTGGTGTGCAAGGAGGATTGCATCCCGGAATCGGGAACCTTCGCCTTGGACTTGCCCGTCGTTGGTGTCCTCGCACAAGCGAAGCCCGGGCATCGCGGCCTGTTTGCCGCCGCCCGGCAGGCAGTACCGATGCCGTCGCCACCGTCCGGCTGGTCGGTTTCGGCGCGTGTCGAAAGCGGCCAGGTCAGCGTTCGCATCGTCACCCCAGCCACCGCGCCGCCGCTCGATTCGCTCACCTTCTTCCCGTTCGTCGAGGGGCAGATGCAACCTTCGGCCGAGCAGCGGTTGCGGCGGCAGTCCGAGGGCTATGTCCTGACCCTCACCGGTGCCGAAGTGCCGATCGGCGACTGGACCTCGCTGGCCGGCGTTCTGGTCGCCAGCCCGGGCGCCGGGGCCGGCACCGGGCCGATCGCCTTTGCCGTCGATGAAGCGATCGCCGGCGCGGCGCCTGGCGCGATTCACCCGGCGTCGCCGGCGGCCCCGGACGCAACTGTGCCAGCCGCTGCTAGCGAGGGGAGGGTACCGCTGTCATTCGCGGCGGTGGTCGGGCTGGCTTTTGTCGGTGGCATCCTGCTCAATCTGATGCCCTGTGTCTTCCCGATCCTTTCGATCAAGCTGCTCGGCCTGGTGCGTCATGCCGGCGAGGCCGCGGAGGGCAGACGGCAACGTCGCCGGCATGCCCTGTTCTATACCCTGGGAGTCGTCGGCACCTTTCTCTCCCTGGCCGGCCTGCTGCTGGCGCTGAAAGCCGGTGGGGCCTTCCTCGGCTGGGGGTTCCAACTGCAGTCGCCGCCGTTCGTCGGCGCCATGGCGCTGCTGTTCTTCGCCCTGGGCCTGTCGCTCTCTGGTGCCTTGCCGATTGCGACCCTGGCGCAGGACGTGCCAGGCAGCTGGCGCCAGCGACACCCCAACGTCGATGCGTTCGCCGCCGGCGCGCTGGCCGTGCTGGTCGCTTCGCCCTGCACGGCACCCTTCATGGGCTTGGCGCTCGGAGCCGCCTTCGCCATGCCGGCTGCCTTGACCCTGGCGGTCTTCCTGGCGCTCGCGCTGGGCATGGCGCTGCCCTACGCCCTGCTGGCCATCATGCCGCGGGCCCTTGCCGGACTGCCCACGCCGGGGGCCTGGATGGCCCGGCTGAAAGAATTCCTTGCCTTGCCGCTCTACGCCACCGTCGTCTGGCTCGCCTGGGTGCTGGTCGAGCAGGTGGGCCCAACGGCTATCGTTTACCTCGGGGCAGGATTGCTGCTCGTCGCTTTGCTCGCGTGGCTGCTCCATTTGCAGCACCCGTTCTGGCGGACAGGCGGCGGCATCGCCGCGCTGGCCACCGCGCTGGCGCTGATCCTGGTCATGCCGGCGGCGAACAGCCCGGCACCTTCGGCCGCGCCAGGTGGGCCGCCCAGTGTATGGGAGCCGTGGTCGCCGGCGGCCCTGAGCACCGCCCGCGAAGCCAACGCCGGCGTGTTCGTCGACTTCACTGCCGCGTGGTGCCTGACCTGCCAGGTCAACAAGCGGCTGGTGCTCTCCCGCGACGTCGTGCTGGCAGACTTTGCCAAAGCCGGCGTGCAGCTGATGCGCGCCGACTGGACGCGGCATGACCCCGAGATCACGCGCGCGCTGGCGGCGCTCGGCCGCAGCGGCGTCCCTGTCTATGCACTCTACCCGCCGCGTGGCGAGCCTATACTGCTGCCTGAGGTGCTCACGCACACTTCGATTCTCTCTGCACTCGCGCGCTTGCCTGATGCCGGCCAGCACGCGAGCCGGACTTCCCTGTCAACCGACGAAAGGAAATGAGCCATGATCGTCCCGATGCACTTTCCCACCCCTGAGCGGAAGCTGCTGCAGGGTCCAGCGGCCTGCGCTGATAAGCAGCCTTGCTGGCGCAGCCGCTCGCTGCTGGCTGTTGCTCTCCTGGCCACGCTGGCCAGTGGCCCGGTCGCGGCTGTCGTGCCGGGCCACCCGGCGCCTTCCTTTGCCCTTACGACGCTCGACGGCAAGCCGGTTTCCTTGGCTGAACTCAAGGGCAAGTGGGTCGCGCTCGAGTGGACCAACCCGGATTGTCCCTTCGTCCAGAAGCACTACAGTGCCGGCAACATGCAGGCGACGCAGCGTGCTGCAGCGGAAAGCAAGGTGGTCTGGGTGCAGATCAACTCGACCAACCCGAGCCATCAGGACCACAAGTCGGCCAGGCAAATGAGCGAATGGCTGGTGGCAATGAAGGCGAGCCCGACCCATGCGGCGCTCGATGAATCGGGTACGGTTGCCAAGGCTTACGCCGCAAAAACGACGCCGCACATGTATCTGATCGACCCCGGTGGCCAGCTGGTCTATAACGGCGCGATCGACGACCGGCGCTCGACCAATCCGGCGGACATCCCTGGTGCGCGAAATCACGTCAAGGCTGCGATCGCCGAGGCCGTGTCCGGCAAGCCGGTGTCGGTGCCCGCCACCACGCCTTACGGTTGCTCGATCAAGTACTGACCAGTTCCGCCGACTCTGGCCATTCCTGACCACAGCTGGTGCCGGCGGCAAGCCCTGAGAGGCCATCCGCAGCACCGCCGGTGACGGCGGACCTTAACCCCCTGCCAGAAAACGCCCGCCCGACGTTCCTATCGGCCGTACTGGGTATCGCTGACGCCTGGCGGCCCGGAGCGATGGTCAAGTTCGTGCAGGATCACCAGGGCACGCTGCAGGGATGCCTGACCGAACCTCTCCCTGACCCGGTCAGCGACTTCGTCGAGGCGGGTCTGCCGCTCGTGCTCGGTGTCGGAAAACAGGGTGGGTTGCCTTGGCCCGGGTTGCTCGAAACCGCTCATGCCGACACCCAGCAGGCGAATGCACAAGCGCCGCGTCGGCAGCCGCTCGGCGAACATAGCCGCCGCTGTCTGCCAGATTTCCCGGGTGATGTTCGTGGCTTGCGGCAGCGTGTGCGCACGCGTGATTGTATGGAAGTCGCCGAAGCGCACCTTCAGGTGCACCGTGCATCCCTGCAGGCCGTGGCGCCGCAAGCGACATCCCACCTGCTCGCTCAGTTCCAGCAGCCAGGCGCGCATCAACTCGGGATCTTCCAGATCCTGCGCAAAGGTCGTTTCGTGCGAGATCGATTTCGCTTCCTGTTCCGGCACCACCGGCCGCTCGTCGATGCCCAGGGAAAGCTCCCGGAGGTGATCGCCACTGCTCCCGAAGTGCTGCCGCAGCAACTCGACGGGCAGCTCTCGCAGTTGGCCGATCCGGTGCACACCCAGCTTCGCCAGGGCGCGCCCCGTGACCTTGCCGACGCCCCACAGGCGGCCCACCGGGAGTGGATCGAGGAACTCCTGGATTCGGGCGGGTTCGACGACGACGAATCCGTCTGGCTTTTCCAGGTCACTGGCAATCTTGGCAAGGAACTTGTTGGGTGCCACGCCGACCGAGGCGACTAGCTTGAGCCGCTCCCGAATCTGCTGCTTGATCGCCCGGGCAATGCTCTCGGCGGTGCCGAACAGTCGCTCGCTGCCGCTTACATCGAGAAAGGCTTCGTCCAGCGACAGCGGTTCGACCAAGGGGGTGAACTTTTCGAAGATCCCCCGTATCTGGTCTGAAATCTCCGCGTAGTACGACATGCGTGGTCGCAGGAAGATGCCTCGCGGACACAGTCGGTGCGCGGTGATCGCCGGCATGCCGCTATGGACGCCAAACTGGCGAGCCGCGTAGCTGGCCGCCGCCACGACGCCGCGGCTTTCGGGCGTGCCGCCGACGATGACGGGCTTGCCAAGCAGTTCGGGGCGGTCCCGTTCCTCGACCGAAGCGTAAAAGGCGTCCATGTCGACGTGCAGGATCATCCGGGCGCGCACCGCCTATTGCCGCCGGATGGCGCTAACGAAGACGACGATGGCGTCGATTGCCTCCCGCCAGTTCTCCTCCTGCGTGCGCCTGGATGATTTTTTTCTGGCTGGAACCTGTGGTCGCCAGCCGGCAGCCAGCGCAGCCGGATCTGGCTGGACAGCGGGTAACGGCTGACCTCGCCCGGGCTGCCGAAGGGGTCCCGCTCGCCTTGCAGGATGAGGGTAGGCGTCCTGATCGCCTGCAGGCGTTCGACGCGGAGTTGAGCCGGCTTGTTCATTGTATGGAAAGGATACCCCAGACAGATCAATCCGGTCACCCGGGCCTCGTCGGCGATCAGGCTGGCGATCCGCCCACCCATCGACTTGCCGCCGATGAACAGCGTTCCCGCTTCAAGCGAAGCCAGGATGTCCAGCCACTTCTGGCGCCTCGCTCCTCGCCGCAGCGCAGGCATGGCGAGCCTATTCGAGCGCGGTCAGCTCGGATGGACTGGCGCATCTGATCGCCCACTTGTCACGCTCCCGGAGCAGGCCGACCAGGCCGCCGTAGCGGAACTCGAGCAACTGGCGCTCGCCTTCGTCCGTCAGGAGAAAACTGGCCAGGCGGCTCAGGAACGGTAGATGGCCGACCAACCATCAGCGAGCCCGATTCGGCCGCCAGGGTGTTCGCCACCGGCCGGACGTCGTCGTTGGGGCCCAGACCGGGCTGGACGGAAACGCCCTGACGCGGCCGAAGCTTTTCGTCGAGGATCGCGGCGGTCTGCTCGGCGCGCAGCTACCCGCTGTGGCGAATGCGGTCGACGGCCACGCCTCGCTGCCCGTCCCTGCTTGGCGGTGGGAACATCGCATCTCCACTTTGGCAGTTAGATGTCGTTTCGGGGAGGGCGACCGTCCCGTTACGCGAGCTCATGTACTCTCGATGGTCCCGTGGGATTTTCTATCCTTTCGTTGAAGCCGGTCAGTTGCGATTCAAGCGCGTCAAAACTTGGCGCTGAGGTCTGGTGCAGTCGGGAAAAGCGCCTCATCAAATGCTGCTGTGCAAAGGGCTGTGACGGGTCTGGCTTGCCCAACAGATACTCGGAGCCCCGCTTGGTCATGACTACCATCGAGTTGGAGTTCAGGCTGTAGCCAGTGACTGGTGATGTCCGGATGTGTGACGAGATAGGGAAGCGTGGATTACTGCCGTACACTCGCCCTTCGATGCACACTAGAGCCTCGCCCTTCGAGGTGACCAAATCGAGCATTTGCCAGTTATTCAGGATGTTCATGGCGGTGCCCACCCTCTGCCTTGACGCGAAGAGGGCAGGCGGTCCTTTTCATGGGTTTCCGGGAACCATTCCGCGATTGACGCCGCTTCTCTGGAGCTCAAAATTTCTCGATTTGGTGCCGTTGGAGTTCTCATCCCTCGCACGGAGAAACCGTCGAGTGGCCGGTGCAGGAGAACCGCCGGTGCGTCCACACGCGGACACTGCCGCCGACCGCCAAGTTGGCGGAAGCCCAGCACGCGCTGGTAGTAGCGGACGTGGCGCGGATTTACCTCGATCACCACATCGCTGGCCGCAAAGTACTGCTGTGCGTGTCGATGGGCAGACTGTATCAGGGTCACCAACAGGGCGGGCGAACTGAACTCCGGGTCCACCGCCAACCTCGACACCTCGCAGATGCTGTGCCCTGGGCGGCGCAGGCGGCTGAGTTCCAGCGAGTAGAGGGCGTCGGCGAGCAGACCGGCAGGGGAATCGCAGCTCAGGGTAAGGGTCGCCACCACCTCGTCGCCGTGCCAGGCGGCGAGCGTCAGTCGGCTTGGATCTTGCGCCAAGAGCCCGAGGCCTTCCGTCTGGTAGCCGCGCCAGGCGTACATCCGGCGCACCAGCATGCTGGCCATGCCCTGTTCAACCGGCGTGTGCGCCGGGCGAACGGCGTAGTCGGCACGCTGCGTGGGGTATGCGGCCGATCGTTCGGATGGCCTCGGACAGCGCGCAGCGCTCGATAGCCGCACGCTCTGGCGGTCAAGCGTGAGTGACGCTCCCGGCGGTCGCCCGGCGTGGATGGCGGTCAGCATGGTCAACCGGCGGCGGCTTTGACCGCGACCAGCGCTTCCATCGTCGGTCTGCCTTGGGGTGATGCATGGTCAGAAAGGGTGCTGACGTCGCCGGACACCTCGCCGCCTTCGTCGACCACCAGTTTGCCATAGCGAATCTTGCCGCTGACGCGTCCGGTCGAATGGATGATCAGTTGGCAGCGCGCGGTCAGCTCGCCCTCGAACGTCCCGTCGATTTCGGCGATATCGATGCTGACCTTGCCGACAAACGCGCCGTTCTCGGCGACCCGAATCACTCGGCTATCCATCGTCGCCTCGACCCGACCTTCCACCACCAGGGTGTCGCAGTCGAGGATTTCGGCGCCCTTGAGTTTGACGTCGGGGCCGACGAGCAGGCGGGCACCGATCATGTTTTCGCTTATCAACGACTCGCGCGCTGCCGCCGCGCTGGCCGGCGGCGGGGCGCTGGCAGGCGCCGGGGCGTTGGTGGCGTGCACGGGATGGGCGCCAGGGAGATTCTGGGAAAGCTCGTTGGGAGATACGGCAGACGGGCCGACGGCGTTGCTCGGCAGAGTATCCTTGCCGGCGATCTCCCTGCCGGCGGTCGCCGGCGCGCCCGATGGCGAGGCGGTGGGCTGGGCGCCGAAGCCGACGCTGGGCTGGACGTCGCGACGAGCGATCGGTTCGTTGCGATTGAAGACGTTGGGTTTGTTGAACATTGCGCTTCCTTCTCGGTGGAGTGGTGGTACTGAGGTCGGGAGAAGGCTAGCGAGATTCGTGCCAGGAGTATGGAATATCTACAAAACAATTGGTTACGGAATATTCTTGAAACAGGACTGGCAGCTTGCCCGGCAAACTGTCGGGAAAAAGCGACAGGAGCGCCGGACTTTACTGAAAATGCATTCCAGCACAGCCACTTGCCGTGTCGCTGTTTGGCGACACGGTTGCCAAGGCATTGCTTTTAAACGCATCACTACTTCCGGTCGAGCCCGACGCCGGCAAACACAGGGCTAATTCATTACCCCACGCGCCGTCGCGGCGGGCTAAACTGGCGGGACGCAGCGCGCGATGGAACTGCCGGTGGCGATCCTGAGGCCCCCCGCCAGACGCGGCGGCGGCAATCGCGTTGTCCGCTCCGCCATCCGGCGCACTGGCACTTCTATCCACCGTTGCCCGGAGAAGTCTTCTTTCATGATTCGCGTATCGTTCCGGCAAAGCATGCTGGCCGGATTCCTGTTGATCGCGTCGCTGCTTGGTTGGGCGGCCGTGCGCAGCTGGTTCGTCCTCGAGCAGTTTGTCGACGAGAGCCGGCGAAGCGGCCAGCACGTACTGCAGCTCAGCGGGTCGATTCAGGAGATCGCCGACCGGACGGTCGACCTCGAACGGAGCGCGCGCCAGTTCGCGGTCCTCAAGGAGGCAACCCTGCTTGAGCGCTTCGATACAAACCTCGAGCATGCCCTGGCAGCGGTCGGACGCCTGCAGTCGATTCCCGGCGAAGCGCTGGGGAAGCTGACACGCGACTGGCGCGCGGCCGCCGAACAGCTCAGACAGGGCCTCCACCGATCGGCGCCTGCGGTCGAGTTGCTACCCCTTCTGAGACGTCTTGCCGAGATCAACGGAGAACTGGCGTACGCCGGCCGGCTGTGGATCGACGAGCAGAATGCCCTTCGGCTGGCGCAACTCGAACACAACCGCCTGCAACTTACCGGGCTGGTCGCGGTGACCGTGGTCGGCGCCTTCGTGGTTGCCCTGGCGATGAGCTGGTGGCTGTCACGGCCGATCGGCAGCATCGTGCGAGTGATCGAGCGCCTCGGTGAAAGTCGGTTCGACACCTCCGTGGCGATCGGTGGCCCGGCCGACCTGCGGCGGGTCGGGCGCCGGCTGGAATGGCTGCGGCAGCGCCTGGGGGAGCTCGAGACGGACCGCGAGCGGACCCTGCGACACGTCTCGCACGAGTTGAAGACGCCATTGACCGCCTTGCGTGAAGGCATCGCGCTGCTCCAGGAGCAGGTGCCAGGACCCCTCGAAGGAGCCCAGCGGGAAGTCGTCGACATCCTGCAGCACAACGTCATGGCCTTGCAGGGGCACATCGAAAGCCTGCTGCGACTCAATGCCGCCTGCTTCGAGGCCCGCCGACCTACCTACCGGCCGCTGCCGTTGCGCAGGCTGCTCGCCGACGTCGTCCAGGGCCGGGAACTGCAGATCCAGACACGCCAGCTGACGGTGCTGCACGAAGCGCCGGCGATCACTCGCAACCTCGACGCAGACAAGTTGCTGGTGGTCGTCGACAACCTGCTCTCCAACGCCATCGATTTCAGCCCCGAAGGGGGCGTCATCCGGCTGCAGGCCGCCGCCTTCGGCAAGAGCATCCGGATTTCCTGCATCGACCAGGGACCGGGGATTGCCCCCGAGGATGCGGAACGTATCTTCGAGCCTTTCGTCCAGGGGCGCCTGGCCTCGCCGACGCCGCGGCAGGGCAGCGGTGTCGGCCTGTCGATCGTCCGCGAACTGATGACCGCGATGGGTGGGCAGGTGATGCTGGTCCGCGGCGATGGCCTGGCACCGGGAGCGCATTTCCGCATCGAGGTGCCCTGTGGATAGCCGCTCGCCGTGGGGGCGGACGCGATGATCGCCGCTCGCCCGCGCGGTCGCTGGCCTGGGCTGCTCGCCGCCGCCCTGCTCGCCGCCTGTGCCAGCGGGCCGGCGCCGGAGCTGGCGGCGTCGCCGCCCATGACGGTGGCCAGGGTCGATGAGGCTGCCATGCTGCCGCTGCTCGGTCACCTGCAACTGCTGCAACAGATGTCGCCGCAGGAACTGCAGCGGGAACGCGGCGTCCTGGCGGCCATGCCACAAACCCCGGCGACGCAGGTTCGCCTCGCCATGGTGCTCGGGCAAGTGCGCGGCCCGACCGATCTCATCCGCGCGCTGGGCCTCCTCGACGCAGTGCTGAAGAGCAGGGAGCCGGCGGCAGCCAGCTTGCATCCGCTGACGCGGGTGCTGGCCAGTCAGTATCGGGAGCGGTTGCGGCTCGAGACGCAGAACGAAAAGCTCCTCCAGCAGTTGAAGGACAGCCAGCGCCGAAGCAGCGAACTGCAGGAGAAACTCGACGCGCTGACCGATATTGAACGCTCGTTGCCGGCGCGCCCGACGGCTGGCAGCAACGCGCCCGGAGGGCCATGATGAACCTTATCCCAAGAGCCCACGCCGCGCATGTCCTGGTCATCGACGACGACCTCGATCTGCTGCGACTGCTGTCGATGCGCCTCGCTGCCTGGGGTTTCCGGGTATCGACGGCTGCCTCCGCCGAGGAAGGCCTGGCGCGCATTGCCGTTGAACCGCCGCAATTGGTCGTCAGCGACATTCGCCTGCCGGGTCAGGACGGCCTCGCCCTGTTCGACGAGATTCGCTCGACGCGACCGACCCTGCCGGTGATCCTGCTGACCGCCCACGGGACGATTCCCGACGCGGTGCAGGCGATGTCACGCGGCGTCTTCGGTTATCTCACCAAGCCTTTCGACAGCAAGGTGCTGCTGGCGAAGATCGAGCAGGCGCTGCAGCTCTCACCGGACGCCGCCGGACACGAGACCGGCAGCGGCCAGGTCTGGCGAGAAGGCATCGTCTTCCGCAGCAGCCGCATGGCGGAACTGCTCGAGGAAGCGCGGGTGGTCGCGGCGTCCGACGCCAGCGTCCTCATCCGGGGTGACAGTGGAACCGGCAAGGAAGTGCTGGCGCGCGCCATCCACCGCGCCAGCCGACGTGCCCAGGCACCTTTCGTGGCCATCAACTGCGGCGCGATTCCCGAGCAGTTGCTCGAGTCGGAACTCTTCGGCCACGTCCGCGGGGCCTTCACCGGTGCCGCCAGCGCGCACCCCGGCCTGTTCCAGTCGGCTGACGGCGGCACGCTGTTTCTCGACGAAATTGGCGACATGCCGCTGGCGCTGCAGGTCAAACTGCTGCGCGTGCTGCAGGAGCGGGCCGTGCGGCCAGTCGGTGCGACGCGTGCCGAACCGGTGGATGTGCGCGTCCTTTCCGCCACCCACCGCGACCTCGAAGTCGCCATGGCCGAGGGCACGTTTCGCGAGGATCTGTACTATCGCCTCGACGTCGTGACGCTGACGCTGCCGCGCCTCGACGAGCGGCGCGAGGACATCCCCTTGCTGGCGATCTGCTTCGTCCAGCAGCTGGCCAGGAAGTACAACAAGCCGATCGCCGGCATTGCCCCGGAGGCACTCGAGACACTCGCCAGCGCTGCCTGGCCGGGCAACGTCCGCCAGCTCTACAACGTCGTCGAGCAGTGCTGCGCACTGGCGACCACGCCGCTGATTCCGCTGACCCTGATCCAGCGCGCCCTGCGCGTGCCGACGATGGAAGCGCTGTCCTACGCCGAGGCAAAGCACCGCTTCGAGCGCAATTACCTGGTGCAGCTTCTCAAGCTGACCGACGGCAACGTCGCCGACGCCGCCCGCATCGCCGACCGCAACCGCACCGAGTTCTACCGTCTGCTGCAGAAGTACGAGCTGACGCCGGCGATGTTCCGTGGGGCGGCCGAAGGCGGTGGCGTGGTCGAGCGGTGAAGGTCTGCGGCGCCAAACCTGTCGCTCTTCAGCGCCGACAGTGCTACTTTCGCCTTGAATGCCGGTGCGTGGTTCCGCCTCGTCCTTCGTGCCATGCCCTTGCTCCTGTTGTGGCTGCCCCTCAAATCATATAGATAGGCGGTTTTTTGCACGACTCGCTGCCGCACCCCCGATCGGACGACAACGATGAAAATCCCTTTTCCCCTGCCACGGCAGGCCTGGTTTGCCGTCTTCGGCATGGGGTTGTTGCTTGCCTTGGGCTGGGTGGCCACCAAGAGCGGGCGACTTCTGCAGTCGCGTCGACGGCCCGTGCCGGTAGCGCAGTGACGACGGCGCAAGCCCAGATGGACGATGAGAAGAGCCGCCAGGCATTGGCTGCCAGCGAGGCGCGACGCTTTGCCGATTTGGGGCGTAAGGGCTTTGTCAGTCAGAGTGTGGTGGATGGCAAGTTACAGCAACAGCAATCGGCGGATGCCCAAGGTGCAGCCGCCGAATCCACGCTGACGAGTGCCCGGCAAGACCTGGCCCGCATCAAGGTGCTTGCTTCATCGGGCGGAAAAGCGAAATGATCAGCCTCGCTGGTCGCGACATTCTGCATTCATGGAGCAAGCTTGTTCTCACTGGACGGGGTCTCGGCCTGCTCATTGGCGTTACTTTGACCATGGCCGGTGTCTATCGCGGCATGGTGGACGACGCGCAGGTGCTGCTCAACAATAGCGGCGCCGATTTGTGAGTGGTGCAAAAAGACACGCTAGGCCCCTATGCCGAGTCGTCCAGCATCCACGACGATGTGTATCGCAGCGTTCTCGGTATGCCCGGCGTGGCGCAGGCCGCCAATGTCACTTACCTCCCCTTGCAGGTGAGCAAAGGTGGCACTGACGTACGCGCCATGGTGGTGGGCTTAGAGCCGACCAGCCGGGCGAGCCGGCTATCTGGTGGCGGGTCGGCGCGTCATCCGCAGTCGCTACGAGGTGGTCGGCCTCATTGGCCCTAGCGGCTCCGGCAAGACCACCCTGCTCAAATCTTTGGGGCGGTGATCGAACCGACGCGCGGCCGCATGACTCTGGGCGGCGACGTGATCTGCGACAACGCCTGGAAGATTTCCGACCTGCGGGTGCTGCGCCGGGATCGCATCGGCTT
Organism: Candidatus Accumulibacter necessarius; assembly: GCA_017302435.1. Lineage (GTDB taxonomy): Bacteria > Pseudomonadota > Gammaproteobacteria > Burkholderiales > Rhodocyclaceae > Accumulibacter > Accumulibacter necessarius. Next base: position 14,139 of record JAFLDL010000038.1, on the reverse strand, counting down.
TATCTTCCAGGCGCCCTACCTGATCCCTTTTCTCGACGTGACCGACAATGTGGCGCTGTTACCCATGCTGGCGGGGCGGCCCAACGGGGAGGCTCGCACCCGGGCGCTGGCCGGGATGCGCATCCTCAACCAGATGGCCAGCGAATACCAGACCGCCATCATCGTCGTGACTCATCAAGAGAAAATCATCCCCACTTTCCGGCGCATCTACAACATCCGAGATGGTCGGACTTTTGGGAAGTGGGGGAAGGGCGGGCGCTGGAGTAATCGTGCAAAGGTAATCGCAGGAAGGCACTCGAGACGCCGACCACTGAGGTGAAAAAAGGAGACGAGGCTGGCCGACGAACGGCTGCAGCCAACACGAGGCTTCGACGCCGAAAACAGGATCATGGCACGAAACTGCTACGCCGCAGGTCGTCGCGCGGCACGCAGGACGATCGCCAGCAGCGCCAATGTGCCGAAACCCGCACCGGCAACAAAAGTGAAGCTTGCGCCAAAGCTGTCCCAGAGTAGACCGGCCAAAGCGCTGGCCACCAGCATCGCCAGCCCGCTGACGAGATTGAACAAGCCATAGGCAGTGCCACGCAAATCGGCAGGCGCCGTGTCGGCCACCATGGTCGCCAGCAGGCCCTGGGTGATGCCCATATGCAGGCCCCACAGGGAGATGCCGGCCCAAACCCAGGCCCAGTGGTTGCTGTAGGCCAAGGCGACATCGGCAGCGATAAGAACTCCCAACCCCCAGGCCAGTAGCTGGCGGTGGCTCACTGAGTCCGACAGCTTGCCGAACGGGTAGGCGCTGACCCCATAAATCACATTCAAGCCGATCAGCACCAGCGGCGTAAAGGCGACAGGCAAACCGCCCTGCGCGGCGCGCAGAACCAGGAAGGCCTCCGAAAATCGTGCCAGTGTGAACACTGCCCCGATTCCCACCACCCACCAGTAAGCTCCCGAGAGGAGCCGTAGATTCTCGCGAGATATCGGATTGACACGCTTTTCGTCCTGATGACGTTCAGGCTCATGTACGCCGAAGAACAGCAATGCAACGGCAAGAAAAGCCGGGATGATTGCCACCCAGAACACCGCCCGAAAATCGTTTGCCCAGGCGAGCATCAGCCCCATCGCCAGCAAGGGGCCAAGGAAGGCACCAATGGTATCGAGCGACTGGCGCAGGCCGAAAGCCGCACCGCGTATTCCGGGCGGGGCAATGTCTGCGACCAGCGCATCGCGCGGTGCGCCACGGATTCCCTTGCCAAGGCGGTCGATGAGACGCGCGGCCACTACCAGCCCGGCGCCGCCGGCCAACGCGAACAGCGGCTTGGAGATTGCGCCCAAGCCGTAGCCGAGTATGGCCAGGGGCTTGCGTTTGCCCCACCAGTCGGAAAGCACGCCAGAGAAGACCTTTACGATCAATGCAGTCGCTTCGGCGACGCCCTCGATCAGACCGATCGTCAAGGCGCTGACGCCGAGGACGGTAGTCATGAACACTGGCAACAGACTGTGAATCAGTTCCGAAGACACATCCATCAGCAGGCTGACGAAACCCAGAACCCAGACGGCAGGTGGAATTTTGTTGACGGGGTGGTTCAAGGGCACTGAATCTTGTCCTTTACGTTCCTGTGACGTTCTCGCGGGTTCGGTCGGGTTGGCCCGCCTTCGGGATGCACGACGTGCTCAGCAACACGGTGACCAAGGGTACCTCGCAGACTTACCCAGTCTGGGGAGAGTTCGTTGACCAGCGGGGACTACGCGCCGAACACCGCAGCGGTGCCCAGTTCCGCTTCGATCTCCAGCAGCCGGTTGTACTTGGCGATGCGCTCCGAACGGCACACCGAGCCGGTCTTGATCTGCCCGCCGCCCATGGCGACGGTGAAGTCGGCCATGAAGGTGTCTTCGGTCTCACCCGAGCGGTGCGAGATGACAAAGCCCCAGCCGGCCTTGCGGCACGGGTGGATGGCGTCGACGGTCTCGCTCACGGTGCCGATCTGGTTGAGCTTGATCAGTGCCGCGTTGCAGGCTTTCTCCTCAATGGCGCGGGCAATGTAGTGCGGATTGGTCACCACCAGGTCATCGCCGAGAATCTGAATACGGTCACCCAGTGCGGCCGTCATCGCCTTGAAACCCGCCCAGTCGTTTTCGGCATGGCCATCCTCGATCGAGATGATGGGGTATTTTCCCATCCACGACTGGAACAGGGCGACCATATCGGCGGCACTCTTGTCACCCTGGCCACTGCGGGTCAGTCGATACTTCCCGTCCTCGAAGAATGAACTCGCGGCGGGATCGAGCGCGATGGCGATATCCTGGCCGGGCTTGTAGCCCGCCTTCTCGATGGCGGCGATGATCAGTTCGCAGGCTTCTTCGTTGCCACCCTTCAGTTGTGGTGCGAAGCCACCCTCGTCGCCGACCGAGGTGGCATAGCCCCTTGCGTGCAGGATTTTCGTCAGGGCCTGGAAGGTCTCGGCACCATAGCGCAGGGCTTTGGCAAGGGTCGGCGCGCCGTTCGGCATGATCATGAATTCCTGAAAATCGAGGCTTGAATCAGCATGCTTGCCGCCATTGAGCACGTTCATCATCGGCGCCGGCAGATGCCTGGCCGCGACGCCGCGAGGTAGGCGTACAGCGGCAGGCCGCAGGACGTAGCGGCGGCGCGCGCCACGTCCTGCGAGACGCCGAGAATGGCGTTGGCGCCGAGGCGCGACTTGTTGTCGGTACCGTCCAGTTCGATCATCGCCCGGTCGATCTGCGCCTGGCAGGTGGGATCGAAGCCGGCCAGGGCAGTGGCGATCTCGGTCTCGACGTTCTCCACCGCCTGGCGTACGCCCTTGCCTTGATAGCGGGCCACCGAACCGATCAGCAAGCGATCGAGGAAAGTGCGACCGCGATGACCGACGACGATCAGTTCGGCCTCCCAGTCTTCGGCAGGGCGGACGATCTGTTCTCCCGGATGGCCCGTGCCGACCTCGAAGCGCGTCGGATTTTTTGCTGCCTTGACCACCGTGTGCAGCGGTCGCAGGATGTCGTGACAATGCCGCTTCGAGTTTTCAATCACGGCTTCGGTTTCCACCTCCGTGCCGAACTCGGGTGGCCGCGCAAGCGGCCAGCACCATGAGTTCTGCGCCGTATTTTTCGCTAAATTCCACTCCGAGCGAAAAAGCCTTGGCCGAGGATGTCGAGCCATCGTAAGCAACCAGGATACGCTTCATGATTTTTCTCCTTCAGGCAAGAGGTGGCGCGGGAGGAAGAAGGCGCTGGGAATGAAGTAGAAGGGTGTTGGCAGGCCAAAGGTCAGCGTGCGCAACCGGCGAACCAGCGCATGGTTCTTGCCGACTGTGCCGGCGAGAACCATGCCAAGCAAGCAGGCGGCGAGCACCCCTTTGCCGTAGTCGTTGACATTGAGCCCGAACTCCAGAATCACGGCATAGACGACGGCAACCGACGTGGTGGACATGGCAAATCCGGCGAGCCAACTCGCTTCTGGCGACCAGCCGAGCCCCCAGCGTGCGATGGCCGTGCAGCCCAGAAAGGGAACGGCAAAACTGACCAGGCCGATGGCGCTGACCTCCCTCCAACGGTTGCGGAGCACCGCTGGATCAAGCTCGCAACCGGCAAGAAATGTCAGCAGGATGGCGCCCGCGCCGGAGAGAAACTTGATCCAGGTGGCGTCGTCAACAGTGCAGCGCCAAGCGCCGCACCGATCAGCAACTGGGCAATGGTGCCGACGACGATCTCCGACAGCGCGGTGGCGATTCGCAACCAGACGGAGAGCAGCGAGGCGACCAGAGCAAGGCCTAGCCAAAGCGATGCCTGGGCCCATATTTCAGTCACGATTCCGCACCGCCCAGCATGCCGAACTCGACCGGGCTCATGACATAGAAGACCTGCACACCTTCCGCCTTCAGCCGTTCAAAGAGGCGCTCGGTATCGGCTTCGCTGGCGGCGATCTGGATTTCCTGGGGTTGGTCGGCCAACTCGAAGAAGTGGGTTGAATGGATGCGACGGTGTTGACCATAGCCCTCGCTGCCGGCGATCAATGTCGCTCCCGGCAGGCCCATTTCGCGGGCGATAAGAAGCAGCCACTGGCCCAGCGGCTTGCCATGATGGCGGTGATCCTGCTGCGTGAAGAAGGTGATCTGATAACCTTTCATGAATGTCTCCTCAGGAGTGGCGGAACAACTGCCAGGTGGCCAGACCGGCAAGGGTCATCCCCAGCGACCCGGCCACGTGGGTCGCAATTGCCCCCATGGCCCAGGCGACGCGGCCTGCCTGCAGCAAGGTGACAACCTCGGCGGAAAAGGTGGAGAAGGTCGTCAGCCCGCCGCAAAAACCCGTAACAATGAGCAAGCGCCATTCCGGTGCGATATTCGGAGCCTGGGCAAAGTAGGCGACCGCGAGTCCGATGATGTAGCCGCCAATGAGGTTGGCGGTCAGCGTGCCCGGCAGAAGCGAAGGGAATAAAGTGTTGAGTCTGAGCCCCAACTGCCAGCGCAGAAGAGCGCCTAAGGCGGCACCCAGAGAGATTGTGAGGATCGGTTTCCACATGGTCCTGTCCGTATTGTTCATCTTCTTGGACAGGAGCTACGCCCACGCCTCCCGTCCGGGTTGAGCGTAGGTATCATCGTCCCCTACTGGGGCGGTTCTGAATCCGCAGATTCATGGAGGAATGCCATCTCCGGTTCAAATTATCCCATACAAGCGCAGAAGCAGACAATAACCTGGACTATCCTCTATCCTGCTAGAGTCGAGTACTACGGGCGAAGGAGAACACGATGGCCGGTTTTGAGAACTACGTTGAAGAGGCAAAGGAGATTGAGCTAGAAATTGAGCGGAAGGGAATTGTTCTCGGTATCGACTGGACGAATGACGTCCAGGTGCGTGCTCTGGCAAAGGAAGCGCTTGACCAGTCCGCTGCCGAGATCAAACTTTCCGCTTCCAGCCCTATCGACCGCAAGCTCATGGCTAAGGTTGATCTGTTCGGTCTTGCCGGCATCATGCTCAAGACGATGGAGGAATGTGCTGGTGTGGGATTCGAATGCCACGGAGGCCCAGCCTGGAAGGCGTTTGGCAAAGCCCTTTGGGCTGAAGTCGAACAGCGCAAGTCACAGGAGGCCATTCCCTAGCAGTGCGCGCCGTGGCTGTAATGGGTAGCCCCCGAGAGGGAACGGGTGACGGTGGCCAAAAAAGGACCCGAACCGTCCATCTCCCGGCTGGGACATCAGCACTCGCGCCTAGCCAGGCCTCACTCATCTGCCTCCGTGAGAGAAATACAGCTTGAGCCAATGAAACGGATTCTCGCCATACAACTCACAGGAAATGCAAAGCGGTTTGAAAGTGAAATGGCGCTGTCGGAAACTAAGAGCGGAGCCCTGGTTCGCTACCGTGCTGAGATTGTTCCTGATTCGAGCATCGCACGATATTCGGTGGCCCCTTTGTTCAGCATGAGACCAAAGAGCAATTCGTCTTGCTTGCCGCAGAAGTGATACGGTGCAAGGCCCAGTAGCGGTTTGCGCAGTTTCGCCTGTCGCCGTCACACCGGTCGTTTTGGCGCAACTGCGCCTATACCGCTATCAACGCGACGAAGTGTCGCGCATCCATCACCGCACCTCCTTCGCCGCCCGGCGACATCTTCTATTCTGGCATCCCGCTTCTTCTCGATGACGTTGAAGACCGAGCGCCCTCGCTCGACAGTCACAGATCAAGCCGCCCATTGCCATGAGACAGGTCACCGAATCCACCCATTCCTGCAACCGGAAGTACTGGACCGCAATGGCCACGCCACCGATCGCGGTGACCACGGTGCTGATCAGTCCGACAGCCCACTCGCGCGTCGAGCGCGGCGGCGTCATCAAGATGACCTGGATGGTGGCGAGCAGGGCGCAGCCTGCCACGCAGGTAGCAAACCATGAACAGCGGCCTTGGCCTATGAACAGTCAGCCAAGCTGTTCGCGCGAGTGACAGGAAGAATCACCTGCGCAAGCGACCTTTGACTTCTCCGTGACGCGGGCACGTGGTCAGATGGTCGTTAACCATGCCAGCCGACTGCATTAACGCATAGCAAATCGTCGAACCAACGAACTTGAACCCGGCTCGACCCAAAGCCTTACTCATAGCGTCCGACCGTGTCGTCCTGGCCGGTACCTCTGCCATTGAAGTCCATTGATTCTGAATCGGTAAGTCATCAACGAAGCGCCAAAGAAAAGCGCTGAACGACTGTCCATCGTCTGTGAGAGCCAGGTACGCTTTGGCGTTCTGGATGGCTGCGGCAACCTTGGCGCGATTTCGGACGATCCCCGAATCTGCCAACAGTGCTGCAACTCTTGCGTCGTCATACTCGGCAATCTTGACAGGATCGAAACCATCGAAAGCACGCCGATAGTTTTCTCTTTTTTTCAGGATCGTCGCCCAAGACAAACCGGCCTGCGCTCCTTCCAGGATCAGCAACTCAAAAAGCGACCGATCATCGTAGAGCGGTACGCCCCATTCGGAATCATGGTATTCACGGTAAAGGTCAAAACCTTCGCACCAAGGGCAACGTTCCATCGACATCAACTCAGCGGACAAAGAGTCAGTCTACTGCCAAGAGTCCAGGAATTGCCTTTTCTTCCCTTGGCAAGCTGGGACGCGCCCTGGGCCGATTCCAGCGCGACATCCGCCATCGTGAAACTGGGGCCACGCCCGTCACTTCCACGAGGCCGCTCACCGACGGATCTTCCTCTAGCCAGTAGACGCAACTACGCTTTAAGCATCTGTTTTTGTGAAAGAACAATCCAGTTCCGCAAAAGCGGCTGGTGCCTACACGGCGCTTTGTCGGCTTTGGCCGTGAGTGGGAAGGAAAGGCCGATCATCTGAATACATTGGGGTTTTGGATTGCGGCGGACCCTGCCGGACTCCCGGAAAGTCCCCTCGACAGGAATCGAACCTGTATCCCACGCTTAGGAGGCGTGTGCACTGTCCATTGTGCTACGAGGAGTCGGGCGCGTATTGTAGCCGCTGCCCCCGAATTGCGCCAATTCAACGCGGCTGAGACGGCGCTGCCCGGGCATTCGCCTCGGCATTTGCCTGGTAACCCGCGGCCATCGCTCCGATGCTCTCGCATTGGGCCTCTGGCGCTTCGCCAGCCGCGGTAGAATCGCGCCCTGCGGCCGCAGGCAAGCAGCGGCCGGCGCTCGCGGCGCGTGCAGCCGTCGACGTTACCCACCTCCACGGAAGCGACAACGCCCATGCCGTACCTGATTCTCTCTGACGCCTCGCTGGCTTTTGGCCACGTGCCGCTGCTTGACCATGCGGATTTCCAGCTCGACGCTGGCGAAAGGGTGGCGCTGATCGGCCGCAACGGCACCGGCAAGTCCTCGCTATTGAGCGCGCTCGCCGGTTGTGGTGGGCTCGACGATGGCAAGGTCTGGCTGCAGCCGGGCCTGCGCATCGGTTACGTTCCCCAGGAGCCGCCGTTTGACCCCGATCTGACGGTTTTCGAGGCTGTCGTGGCTGGCATGGGCGAGTTGTCGGCCTTGCTGGCCGAGTACCATGCGGTGTCGCACGCACTCGGGGAGCCCGGTGCCGAGCAGGAAAGACTGCTTGAGCGCATGCACGCGTTGCAGACGGAACTCGAATCGCGGCAGGCGTGGTCGTTCGAGGCGCAGGCCGAGCGCGTCATTCAGCGCTTCTCGCTCGATGCCGACAGCCTGGTCGGCACCCTGTCGGGCGGCCAGAAGAAGCGCCTCGCGCTGGCCCAGGCACTGGCGATTTCACCCGAGCTGTTGCTGCTCGACGAGCCGACCAACCACCTTGATGTCGCAGCCATCGAGTGGCTGGAAGAGATGCTCGTCAGCTCGGGCGTGACGCTGGTGTTCATCACCCACGATCGCCGCTTTCTCGAACGCGTCGCCACCCGCATCGTCGAACTGGACCGCGGCAGCCTGCTTTCCTGTCCGGGCAGCTTCAGCGAGTATCAGGCCCGCAAGGAGGCGATGCTGCACGACGAGGCCCTGAATAACGCCCGTTCGGACAAGTTTCTCGCCCAGGAGGAAGTGTGGATCAGGCAGGGAATCAAGGCCCGCCGGACACGCAACGAGGGCCGCGTGCTGCGGCTCGAACGTCTGCGCCGGGAGCGGGCGGCAAGGCGGGAGCGACAGGGAAAGGTCGAGCTGGCGGTCGATGCCGGCGACCGAAGCGGCAAGGTGGTGGCCTCGCTGGAGAACGTCAGCAAGTGTTTCGGCGACAAGGTCGTGGTGCGCGACTTCTCCTGTCGTATCCAGCGCGGGGACAAGATCGGCATCATCGGCGCCAACGGTGCCGGCAAGACGACGCTGCTCCGCCTGATCCTCGGTGAACTGGCGCCGGACAAGGGCAGGGTGGCGCTCGGGACCAAGGTACAGGTCGCCTATTTCGACCAGTTCCGGAGCCAACTCGATGAACAGGCGACGCTGATCGATGTCATCTCGCCGGGATCGGATTTCGTCGAGATCGGCAGCCAGAAGAAGCACGTGATCAGTTACCTCGGTGATTTCCTGTTTGCCCCGCAGCGCGCGCGTTCGCTGGTCAGTTCGCTGTCCGGCGGTGAGCGCAACCGCCTGCTGCTGGCGCGCCTGCTGGCGCGCCCGGCCAACGTGCTGGTGCTTGACGAGCCGACCAACGACCTCGACATCGAGACGCTCGAGCTACTCGAGGAACTGCTGCAGGATTACAGCGGTACGCTGTTCCTTGTCAGCCACGACCGCGCCTTCATCGACAACGTCGTGACCCAGACGATTGCTGCCGAAGGCGACGGCTGCTGGCGCGAATACGCCGGCGGCTATCAGGACTGGGCCGACTATCAGGCCGCTCGGCGCAAGGAAGAAACGCCACCAGCGGGCGCAGGCAAGCGTGGTGACCAGCGCCCGGCAGAGGCGGCAAAGCCGGGTCGGCAGAAAGCGACTGTGGGCGGCAAGCTGTCGTGGAAGGAGACGCACGAGCTGGCCGAACTGCCGCAGCGCATCACGGCCCTCGAAGCGGAACAGAAGGTGATTGCCGAACGCCTGGCCGATCCGGCCTTGTACCAGGCGGAGCCTCAGGAAGCCCAGAGGCTGTCGGCGCGCCTGGGCGAAATCGATGACCAGCTGCTGGCCCTGCTCGAGCGCTGGGAAGCGCTCGAGAGCTGACCGGAGGTGGCGGGCGGCAGTATCGTGCGGCTGGCCGCCAGTATGTACCCGAACGCCCTGGTCCGGCACAAGATCCCGGGGGGCACCGAGCGGCATGGCTTTCAGCGCCTCGGGCTGTGGTCGCCGGAAGAGGTCGTTGGCGATCTGTCCTGGTCGACCCCAGAGTTGACGAAATGCGGGTGCATCGCGCTCAGCAGGCGAGGGGGTTCGATGTCTACCTCCATGCCCGTCTTGACCCTGTGCATTGTGCTGTTCGGGGGCTCGCCGCAGGCTTGACCCTGCTCATTTCGCTGGCGCTACTTGCCGCTTGGCTGCTGTATTTCGATCAGGGCGCGGTCAGACGAATGGGGTTCGTCTATGCAGAACGCCTATTTGACTGCTTGCCGTCTTTGCCTTCTTCGGCCCCACGGAAAAGAGCACCAAAACCGACTACAGACTGAGATCCTGTCCAATCACCAAACTGGCCGTTGGCTGAGATGGATTGTCTGCCCGCAGGATTCCAGGTATCAGATGGTCACGCCTCTCAGGCAGCATGGGGTCAGATCTTTCTTTTTTCCTCGGAGAACCATCAGCGCGGTCTTGCTATTTGCCTCGGGTTGGGCTGAGAGCGAATGAGCTGCATGTTCTTGCTCCATCACGGGAAAGAAGAAAGACCTGACCCCAAGACTGTGACCCCAAGACTGCAAGTGACCCCAAGACTGCAAGACTGGTCCGCACTCAGGGCGAGAAAACCGGCGTGCGCTGGGCCGACGCAATGTCCTGCAGCGTTCGCCCAGTCATCACCTACTGGTTCATGGCCTTGTACTACGCGGCCAAGACGGCCGCGTTCGCGACGGCCGCAACCACTGGCGCTGGCTGGGGCACTGCCATCCTGCACGCCTGGACGGAGGCCGATCAGGTGCAGTGGGCCGGGGCGCTGAATTTCTGGTTCCTCGGGCGCGTGTTCGATGAGGAGCGGCCATGATCGAAGTGCCAACAGCGGCCATCAAGCTGGCCAAGCGCTTCGAGGGGTTCGCGCGCAAGCTCAGTCGTTCGCAGGAACCCGCACGAGTACCCGGAAACCGGCGCGATCAGGCAAGAAGAAACCCCGACCGAGAACGGTTGGGGTTTCGATATTGGTGGTGCGGCAGCGCCTCGCACCCAACGACTACTGAAAGTAGGGAATCGAAGCGCTGCGGGGTGTTGCGAACCATTGCGAACTCAATCGAAAAGCCTGCCGGATTGTAGATCTGCAAGCAGGTTTTCTGGTCATGCTGGTCGCCGGGAACGGGCATCAAACTGCGTCTGCTTTCTGGGGCCAGTTCAATTCCCGAAACCGGAATCGAATCCGTGTCCGTTGCTCCAACCAAGAGTACGCCCATTTACACCCAATTCAGAGGGGACAGCCCATCGTGCGGCGAATGGCGATATATATCGCCGCACAATATGCGGTGAATAACTTGCGCATGCGGAGAATGCTGTTCATAATCTCCGCATGAATAGCGGAGATTACAAATACATCTGGCAGGCCGGTGACTGGCCAAACTGGCACTTCGACCTGGCGGCACTCGCAGGGCCCATGGCAGAGGTGAGTCGTGCCCAAGGGCTCTTGCTGGGGCGTCTGGCGGACGTGGGCATGGCGCTGCGCGATCAGGCAAGCTTGGCCGCGCTTACCGAGGATGTGGTCAAGACCAGCGAGATCGAGGGCGAGCAGCTCAATGTCGAATCCGTGCGATCAAGCATCGCCCGCAAGCTGGGCGTAGACATTGGCGCGCTCGCCCCCGTGGATCGCCACGTCGAAGGCGTGGTCGAGATGGTGCTCGACGCCACTGCCAACTGCGATGCGTCGGTGTCGCGGGAGCGGTTGTTCGGCTGGCATGCCGCATTGTTTCCCACCGGATATTCTGGCCTTGCCATGATCAAGGTCGGCGGCTGGCGCGACGATGCCAATGGTCCGATGCAAGTGGTGTCCGGCCCCATCGGTCGGCAGCGGGTGTATTTTGAAGCGCCGCCCGCCGATCGTCTTGAAGCCGAAATCAGCCACTTCCTCGACTGGCTGAATGGTCCAGCGAACGAACCGCCGCTGCTCAAGGCGGGCCTCGGCCACCTGTGGTTCGTTACTCTGCATCCGTTCGACGACGCCAATGGCCGGATTGCCCGGGCCATCGGCGATCTCCTGCTGGCCCGTGCCGATGGCAGTCCCCAGCGGCTCTACAGTTTGTCGGCGCAGATCCAGCGGGAGCGCAAGGCCTACTACGATATCCTGGAGCGAACCCAGAAAAAGTCGCTGGATGTCACCGAGTGGCTCGGATGGTTCCTCGACACGCTCCATCGCGCCGTCGATCAGGCACAGCACACGCTCGACGCCGTACTGGCCAAGGCGCGGTTCTGGCAGCACTGGGCGACCACGCCATTGAATGAGCGGCAGGTGAAGTTGCTCAACAAGCTGCTTGATGGCTTCGACGGCAAACTCACCAGCAGCAAGTGGGCGGCCATTGCCAAGTGCTCGTCGGACACTGCCTTGCGCGACATCAACGACCTGCTGGCGCTGGGCGTGCTGCGGAAGTCGCATGCGGGTGGCCGCAGCACAAACTACGTGTTGGATGAGCATCCAACCGGGAGCGAGCATGAATAGAGATGGCAGCGACGTCGATTTCCTTAACCAGCTTTTCCATCTCGCCGAGATCCTTGCCGAAGACCTTGGAAGCACAATCAAGGCCCGGATAATTCGGGACATGAACCGCCTCGACTTATGAACAGACTTGCCCCGCCGCAGCCTGCATCCGTTCCAGACGCTTCCTCCTAAGAGTTTCGCAAGCGGAACGTGGCGACGTGATTCGGATTATCAGCGCGCGATTTGCGATGCGGATGGAAAGGGGAATATATGAAGACGACTAAGTCGGAAAGCGACGAACTTGGCCCCGAGTATCGGCGCGCACGTCCGGCGGGCACCCTCGCGGCTTTCGTGGATAGTCGGCGCGGCGCAGAAGGCCGCCGCACGCACATCCTGCCCCGCGCGCCTCGCCCGCCAGCTCCGCGTCAACGCGCAACAACCATCGAAAAACAGGGGATTCTGAAGTAGGGTATGGCACCCTGGCAGGGTCTCTTGGAGTGGAAACCATAGACTCCCCCAATGGGTGCGTTTGTTCAAGCTCCCTGAGGGGGGTCACCCCCTGCAACATCACCCTGCTTGATCATTCAGGAAAATCCATCACCAATGTGGACCGTGCTCACCAGTTGATGCTGTCGTTCATTGAGGCCAACCGGAAAAGGGGGAAGGAGATCACCGGTCACGAGTACGCCGTTCTCGTGACCAACACCAACTACTAGATTCTCAGCCTCGGTCAGCTCTACCGGGATCGGGCGGATGCCGAGACCGCCTTCGATGAACTCAAGAATCAGTGGGGTTGGGGCGGCTATACGACGCACGACCTGCATCGCTGTCAGTTGGCTGCTCGTGCCGTGGCTCTGATCTACAACTGGTGGAGTCTGTTCGTTCGACTGGCGCATCCGGAAGCTCGGCGCGAGGCCATCACCAGCCGCCCCTGGCTCATGACATCCGTCGGGCGCAAGACCGAGCATGCCGGGCAGACCACCGTTACGCTCACCGGATTGCATGCTCACTTCGCGCAAGCGCGGGCGGCACTGACGCGAGTCTCTGCCTTGCTTCAAGGCGGGGTGGCCGAAACTGCGGAGCAGTTGGCCCATCCATCTGTTTGGCATCGTCCAGGCGTTGGGGACACCTGGGAACCGCAGCGCTTGGTCGAGCTCGGCAATCAGCTTGTTGGTGGTCATGCCGGCGCGCCATTCGGCTTCGGGCCTGAGATTGATCACCGTCTCGAACATCTCGGTCGGTGCCGGGTCGGTCGCGGTGTTGGCGTGCCCGGCCTTGCCCCTTGCCGCGCCCAATCCGACAACATCACCGCCGCGGCTCAGGGATTCGTGTGGCTTCGGCTCATTCATAGCTTGACGCGATTCAGACGCAGGGCATTAGTCACCACGGACACCGAACTGAGCGCCATGGCAGCGCCAGCGAAGACCGGCGACAGCAGCAGGCCGAAAGCCGGGTAGAGCACGCCGGCGGCAATCGGGATGCCGAGCGCGTTGTAGCCGAATGCGAAGGCGAGGTTCTGGCGGATGTTGCGCATCGTGGCGCGTGACAGAACGGCGGCGCGGACAATGCCGCGCAGGTCGCCTTTCACCAGCGTCACGCCGGCGCTTTCCATTGCCACGTCGGTGCCCGTGCCCATGGCGATGCCGACGTCGGCCTGCGCCAGTGCCGGCGCGTCGTTGATGCCGTCGCCCGCCATCGCGACCTTGCGCCCTTCGGCCTGCAGGCGCTTCACGTGACCTGCCTTGTCTTCGGGCAGCACTTCGGCGAGCGCTTCGTCGATGCCGAGTCTACGGGCGACCGCTTCGCCGGTGCTGCGCGAATCGCCAGTGAGCATCACGATGCGTATCCCCGCACTCTTGAGCGCCGTGATCGCTTCCTGGGTGCTTTCCTTGATCGGATCAGCGACGGCCGCCATTCCCGCTGCCGCACCGTCAATGGCAAAGAACACCACCGTCTTGGCTTCGGCACGCCAGGCTTCCGCCCTGCCTTCCCAGTGCTGCGTGTCGACACCGCGCTGGGTGAGAAAGCTGCGGCTACCGACCAGCACAGCCTTGCCATCGATCTCCGCTTGCACGCCAAGACCGTTGACGGCATCGAATGCGCCAGCCGTTCCCGGTGTCAGGCCACGCGTCCTGGCGCCCTCGACGATCGCCAACCCTATCGGATGCTCGGAAAGTTGTTCGACACCGGCGACGAGCGCCAGCGCTTCATTTTCTGCAATGCCCTCGGCAACGAAATCGGTCAGTGCGGGATGGCCGAGCGTCAGCGTACCTGTCTTGTCCACGACCAGGGTGTCGATGTCGCGCATCCGCTCGATCGCCTCGGCGTTGCGGAACAGAATGCCGGCGCGCGCGCCTTGCCCCATGGCGACGGTCATCGAGATCGGTGTGGCGAGGCCGACAGCACACGGGC
>JAFLDL010000037.1 GCA_017302435.1 Candidatus Accumulibacter necessarius | reverse complement strand
GTAGGTCGGTCATATCGCTGCTGCCGCTAACCATGTGGGGCAACTACCATGGAGCGCAAGTGGGCGACACAAACCCTGTTTCTTCGCGAACGCCTGGCCCGCGGGCGGGGTTGGGAGGCTCACAAGTCGAGTCGAGAGATGTTCCCGCTACGCCACAGCAAGGGACACGCCAGCCAATCGGTTATGGCCCCGACCGCCACCCGCGCCACGTCATTCGTACCGCGTTGTCGCCCATGGTTCAGGACGGCGTCTTGTTGCGCTCGCCGAGAACTCTTGCGGAACGTCCTCGATGAGGGCATTCGGGCTTCGCACATTCAGCATAGAGGTACAGGGCGTGCTCGCGAATGACAAACCCGCGTTCTTTCGCAATTTTGGTTTGCCGGCGCTCGATCTCGGCATCGTAGAACTCTTCGACGCGCCCGCAGTCCGTACAAACCAGGTGATCATGGTGCTGACCGGGACTCAACTCAAACACAGCCTTGCCCGATTCAAAATAATGGCGCTCAAGCAAGCCCGCCTGCTCGAACTGGGTAAGGACGCGATACACGGTAGCCAGGCCGACGTCCAGATTTTCGGCGAGTAATAATCGGTAGACGTCCTCCGCCGTGAGATGGCGAACATCGGATTTCTCGAACAAGGCAAGGATCTTGAGGCGAGGAATGGTGGCTTTCAGCCCCATGCTCTTGAGGTCGTCAGAGTTGCTCATCGGCTTACCATGGTTGGCTACGAAGCGAGAGAAGGTTTTCGGTTATGATATACCTTCGACGCCACCTTGATGCGCCGGTGACCGCCTTCTGTTGGGCCTTCGGTCGATCGGTCACCATCGCAGCCTCCGCATTCAGCTTGCGTGCAATTGATTACTTGACACCATCTGACCACAACATGATCTTTCCGCGATTTGCCATTGCAACCCTTGCCCTCTGCGCGTTCTCTGCCTGCTCGACGGTACCACGGATCGTCAAGGAGTACCGTATCGATGTTCAGCAGGGAAACGTCCTGACGCAGGAAATGGTCTCACAATTGCGCCCTGGGCTTTCGAGAGATCAGGTTCGCTTCATCCTTGGGACGCCGGTGTTGATGGACATGTTTCACGTCAACCGTTGGGATTACTTCTATTCACTGCAGAAGGGACGTTCCGGAGAGGTCGAAACGCGCCGGTTTACAGTCTTTTTTGATGCTGACGGCAAGCTGACCAGAGTAAGTGGCGATGTTGCCCCGGCGCAACCGACTGACACGACAGCCGTTTCGGAGACTCGCAACCGCGAAATCGACCTGGGCTCATTGCCGGCGGATGGCAGCACGGTCATGCCACCTCCTGACGAGCGGGGTTTCTTCGGCAAAATGATGGAAAGTGTGGGCTTCTGAAATGAACGATTTGAGGATCGCGATCGCCGGCGCTGGCGGCCGCATGGGACGTATGTTGGTCGAGGCAACGCTGCATGACGCCGAGGCAACGCTGGTGGCGGCGTTCGATCAGTCTGGCGCGGCAGCGCAGGGGAAAGATGCCGGCGAGATGGTCGGCACGCCTTGCGGCGTCCTGGTCAGCAGCGATTGCGCTGCGGCCATCGCCCAGGCCACCTGCCTAATTGATTTCACGCGCCCCCAAGCCACCCTCAGTCACCTGGAGATCTGTCGGCGACACGGTGTCGCAATGGTCATCGGTACCACCGGCTTTGATGTTGCCGGAAGGGAAGCGATTGCCGCTACAGCGCAGCACATCCCGGTCGTCTTCGCGCCAAACATGAGCGTCGGCGTCAACGTCGTTTTCAAGCTCCTTGACGTCGCGTCGCGGATTCTCGGAGAAGGTTACGACGTCGAGATCGTCGAGGCACACCATCGGCACAAGATCGATGCGCCATCCGGAACGGCGCTCCGCATGGGCGAGGTCGTGGCGAAAGCGCTCGGCCGGGACCTTGACGAATGCGCTGTCTACGGGCGTCAGGGAGTCACCGGGGAGCGCCACCGTTCGACCATCGGCTTTGCCACCATCCGCGGGGGTGACATCGTCGGCGATCACCAGGTGATGTTCTGCGGCCTCGGTGAGCGCGTCGAGATCGGCCACAGGGCGAGCAGTCGTATGCCATACGCACTGGGCAGCCTACGCGCAGCCCGCTTTCTCGCCAACAGGAAATCGGGCCTGTTTGACATGCAAGACGTACTCGGCCTGCGGTAAGGTCTCGTCAGCCCAACCAGCGCGTCGCCCATGTTCTGCCGTTGCGCACCGCTTGTCACTAGGTCGCTGTGCTGCGTCGAATAGCCCCAAGACGTGGCGCATTCCGGTATAATTGATCGGTTTGCAAGGATCCGAGCGGGAGGGCTGTGTGCTCGTCCCGCTTTTGCGTATCTACAGCTCGCACAAGCAGCACAATCAACAGCAGCTTCAACAGGAGTCTTTCGTGTCCTTGTTACCCACTCTTCCGCCCGCGATACTCGCACTGGCTGATGGGACTATTTTCCGTGGCCTGGCTATCGGCGCCGCAGGCAGTACCAGCGGTGAAGTAGTATTCAATACGGCAATGACCGGCTACCAGGAAATACTGACTGATCCCTCCTACTGTCGTCAGCTTGTCACCCTCACCTATCCGCACATCGGTAACGTCGGATGCAATGCCGAGGACTTCGAATCGCGCGCCAACCATGCTGCGGGCCTTGTCATTCGTGACCTGCCGGTTCGCGCCGAGAGCTGGCGGCTACAGGAAACGCTGCCTGCGTACCTGAACAAATATGGCATCGTCGCCATCAGCGGCATTGATACGCGAAGGCTCACGCGCATTCTGCGCGAAAGAGGCGCCCAGGCCGGCTGCATCATGGCCACCCGGATTGATGAGCAGCAGGCGATCGCCAAAGCGCGCGCATTCCCGGGGCTCGCCGGTATGGACCTGGCGAAGGTAGTGAGCGTCGATGCACCCTACGAGTGGACCGGGGGTGAATGGAGCCTGCGCGGCTATCGAGCTGCACCCGCACCGCATTTGCATGTCGTTGCCTACGATTTTGGTGTCAAGCACAACATCCTGCGTATGCTGGCCGCCCGCGGCTGCAAGGTGACGGTAGTTCCAGCGCAGACATCCGCCGCCGCGGCACTCCAGCACCGGCCGGATGGCATATTTCTCTCCAATGGCCCCGGGGATCCAGAGCCCTGCGACTACGCCATCACAGCCATTCGCGAAGTACTGGCCAGAGGTGTGCCGACCTTCGGCATCTGCCTCGGTCACCAGCTCTTGGCACTGGCTTCAGGCGCCAGGACCCTGAAGATGAAGTTTGGCCACCATGGGGCCAACCACCCGGTCAAGGATCTCCAGACCAGGCAAGTCCTGATCACCAGCCAGAACCACGGCTTTGCGGTCGACGCCGACAGCCTGCCTGCGAATCTGCGGCCGACACACGCATCGCTATTCGACGGGTCCCTGCAAGGCATCGCCCGCAGCGACGTGCCGGCTTTTTCCTTTCAAGGCCACCCTGAAGCAAGCCCGGGACCCCACGACATCGCCTACCTGTTCGACCGCTTTGTCAAGATGATGCAAGACCAAAAGGCGCCAAATGCCCAAGCGCACTGACATCAAGAGCATCCTGATCATCGGCGCCGGCCCGATCGTCATCGGTCAGGCCTGCGAGTTCGATTACTCTGGCGCGCAAGCCTGCAAGGCGCTACGCGAGGAGGGCTACCGGGTGATCCTGGTGAACTCCAATCCGGCCACCATCATGACCGATCCAGACATGGCCGACGTGACCTATATCGAGCCGATCACCTGGAAAGTCGTCGAAAAGATCATCAGCAAGGAGCGCCCTGACGCGATCCTGCCGACCATGGGGGGACAGACAGCGCTGAACTGTGCGCTTGATCTGGCGAGACATGGCGTGCTTGAGCAGTATGGGGTCGAGATGATCGGCGCGACCAAACAAGCGATCGACATGGCCGAGGACCGGGAGAAGTTCAAAGCGGCGATGACCAGGATCGGTCTGGGATCGGCTCGTTCCGCAGCGGCGCACTCGATGGAGGAGGCACTGCAGGTGCAGGCGATGATCGGCTATCCGGCCATCATCCGGCCGTCATTTACCATGGGGGGATCAGGTGGCGGCATTGCCTACAACCAGGAAGAGTTCGTTGAAATCTGCAAACGTGGTCTGGAGGCCAGTCCGACCAGAGAACTCCTGATCGAGGAATCGCTGATCGGCTGGAAAGAGTTCGAAATGGAGGTTGTTCGCGACCGGAAAGACAACTGCATCATCGTCTGTTCGATCGAGAACCTGGATCCGATGGGCGTTCACACTGGTGACTCGATTACCGTCGCGCCAGCCCAGACGCTGACCGACAAGGAATACCAGATCATGCGTGATGCTTCGGTGGCGGTATTGCGCGAGATCGGCGTCGATACCGGCGGTTCAAACGTCCAGTTCGCCATCTGCCCACAAGACGGGCGGATGATCGTGATCGAAATGAACCCGCGCGTCTCGCGTTCCTCGGCACTAGCCTCGAAGGCAACCGGCTTCCCGATTGCCAAGGTGGCGGCAAAACTGGCTGTGGGGTATACGCTCGATGAACTCGCCAATGAAATCACTGGTGGCAGAACCCCTGCTTCATTCGAGCCGTCGATCGACTACGTGGTCACCAAGGTGCCGCGCTTCGCGTTCGAAAAATTTCCCGAAGCCGATTCGCGGCTGACGACCCAGATGAAATCGGTAGGGGAAGTCATGGCCATCGGACGCACCTTTCAAGAGTCCTTGCAGAAGGCCTTGCGGGGCCTCGAAGTCGGCGTCGACGGCTTCGACGAAAAGAGTGCAGACCGCGAGGAAATCGAGATGGCGCTCAGCGAAGCCCGCCCGGAGCGCATCTGGTATCTTGCAGACGCCTTCCGCATCGGCCTGACTCTGGCCGAGATCCATCGACTGACTGCCATCGACCGCTGGTTCCTGGCGCAGATCGAAGATCTTCACGTCAAGGCTGAAAGCGTCCGCGGCAGGCTACTCGACTCCCTGTCACGTGACGAGTTGTGGCATCTGAAGCGCGCCGGCTTCTCCGACAAGCGTCTGGCGACGCTGCTGCGAACGACGCAAACCGCCGTCCGTCAGCGGCGCCACGAAATGCAGGTGCGCCCGGTGTACAAACGAGTCGACACCTGCGCGGCCGAATTCGCTACCGATACGGCTTACATGTACTCGACCTACGAGGAAGAGTGCGAGGCAAATCCCAGCGACCGGAAGAAGATCATGGTCCTTGGTGGCGGCCCCAACCGGATTGGCCAGGGGATCGAATTCGACTACTGTTGCGTGCATGCTGCACTGGCGATGCGTGAAGACGGTTACGAGACAATCATGGTCAATTGTAATCCGGAAACCGTGTCGACCGACTATGACACCTCGGATCGGCTCTACTTCGAGCCGCTGACGCTCGAAGACGTACTGGAAATCGTCGCCGTCGAGAAGCCGCTTGGCGTTATTGTCCAATATGGCGGCCAGACACCGCTCAAACTCGCTCGCGACCTCGAGGCCAATGGCGTGCCGATTATCGGCACCAGCCCGGACATGATTGACGCCGCGGAGGACCGTGAGCGATTCCAGAAGCTCCTCCAGAATCTTGGCCTCAAACAGCCGTCTAACCGCACTGCGCGCACCGAAACCGAGGCACTGCGCATGGCGGCCGAAATCGGCTATCCCCTGGTGGTTCGCCCGTCCTACGTGCTCGGAGGTCGGGCGATGGAGATCGTCCATGAGGAGCGCGACCTCGAGCGCTACATGCGTGAAGCCGTCAAGGTTTCAAACGACTCGCCAGTGTTGCTCGATCGTTTCCTGAACGACGCCAGTGAGGTTGACGTGGACGCGCTTTGCGATGGCCAGGAGGTGTTCATCGGGGGTGTAATGGAGCATATCGAGCAAGCCGGGGTGCATTCAGGCGACTCCGCATGCTCTCTGCCACCGTATTCACTGTCGGCAGAGCTCCAGGACGAACTGCGCCGGCAGACGCGGTTGATGGCCAAGGCCCTGAATGTCTGCGGTCTGATGAACGTCCAGTTCGCCATCCAGAAGGGCGTGGTCTTCGTCCTGGAAGTGAATCCGCGGGCATCGCGTACGGTACCCTTTGTTTCGAAGGCAACCGGCCTGCAGTTGGCGAAAATCGCGGCGCGCTGTATGGTGGGACAGTCGCTCGCCAGCCAGGGAGTCACCAAGGAAGTGATTCCGGACTACTTCTCGGTCAAGGAAGCCGTTTTCCCGTTCATCAAGTTCCGTGGCGTCGATACCATTCTCGGTCCGGAAATGAAATCGACCGGCGAGGTGATGGGGGTTGGCTTAAGCTTTTCCGAGGCCTTCGTCAAGAGCCAGCTGGCTGCAAGCGTACGCCTGCCCAGTTCCGGCCAGGTGTTCATCAGCGTCAAGGAATCCGACAAGCCCAAGGCAGTCAAGATCGCCCGGGAACTGGAATCGGCAGGCTTCACGATTCTTGCCACGCGCGGCACCGCCGCCGCGATCTCTTCAGTAGGGATTGCCGTTACCGCGGTAAACAAGGTGACTGAGGGTCGGCCGCATGTAGTCGACATGATCAAGAATAACGAGATTGTGCTGATCATCAACACGGTGGACGAAAAACGCAAGGCTATCAGCGACTCGCGCTCGATCCGAACTTCTGGCCTAGCGGCACGGGTAACTATCTATACGACGATCTGGGGTGCGGAAGCGGCAACGGCTGGCATCAGAAACCGCGGGGAGTTGATCGTCTACCCGATACAGGATTTACACGCACAACTGACTAGTTAACCCATAGAATCGTTTGATCCGCCCGTGTGTTGGGAGTATCGACGGTTTTTCGTCGGCAGCGAATGATATGACCAAGGTACCTGTAACCGTTAACGGCGCCGAAAAACTGCGTGCCGAACTGCATCATCTGAAAACCGTCGAGCGGCCACGCGCCATCTCAGCGATTGCCGAGGCGCGCTCGCACGGCGATCTCTCGGAGAACGCCGAGTATGATGCCGCCAAGGAAAGGCAAGCATTTGTCGAAGGCCGTATCAAGGAAGTGGAAAGTAAACTGGCAAACGCCCAGATCATCGACCCGAAGCTGCTCGACGCTGACGGGCGTTGCGTCTTCGGTGCAACGCTCGATCTCGAGGATCAGGAATCGGGTGGCCGCGTAAGCTATCAGATAGTTGGCGAGGATGAGGCCGATATCAAGGCAGGCAAGATCTCGATCAACTCGCCAATAGCGCGTGCGCTGATTGGAAAGTTTGCGGGCGATATCGCGGAGGTTCAAGCCCCCGGCGGAGTTCGCGAATACGAAGTCATCGACGTCCGCTACGACTAGGGCCTGACCATGCGGCGACTGGCAGATGCCCTGTACAACATCGCGCTGACGCTATGGGTTGGTGGCTTGTGGGCAATAGGCTATCTGGTTGCACCGACCCTGTTCGCCATACTGGGTGGCGAACGTCCATTGGCGGGCGTGCTCGCTGGCAAGCTGTTCGAGTTGATCGGCTGGATTGGCCTGGCCTGCGCCAGCTACCTGCTGCTGTTCGAACTGCTGCGCATCGGTACCGCCGCCTGGTGGCGCAGGACATTCTGGTTGCTCTTGGTGATGTTGTTGCTTACCCTGGTCAGCCTGTTTGGTGTACAGCCGCTGTTGGCCCAGATCAAGGCAGACGCCTTGCCGAGAGAAGTCATGGAGAGCGTATTGCGCAACCGGTTTGCCACGTGGCATGGTGTTTCGAGCATTCTCTACCTCGTTCAGAGCCTGCTCGGCTTACTGCTGGTGGCAAGTGCCGGGCGCGGCCCGCGCTAGGCCGGGATGCAAGTCCATCCCGGGACACCTCGCCGGCAACTCCGTCAGCCGCCGGAACTACCCTGAAAGCTGCGTTTGCTCTGGCGCGGCCCAGGGCGCCTCGGTCGGGGTTTGGCCGGTGTTGCAGGCGTATCCGGTTGCGGACGCCAGAGAACCAGCAGTTTTCCGATATGCTGTATCGGTGCCGCATTCAGTTGCTGGCAAATCGTGGCCAGAAACTGTTCGCGTAGTTCCCGGTCGTCGCTGTAAACGCGGATCTTGATCAGTTCGTGACTGGTGAGGCTTGCGTTGATCTCCTTCACGACGGATTCGGAGAGGCCGTTCTGGCTGATTGAGACCACGGGATTCAGGGAGTGGGCGCGGGCACGCAGAACGCGGCGCTCGTTCGAGCTGATATTGAGCATGCAGGATACCTTTTTTGAAGGGTGCATTTTAGCGGGTTTCGGCCAATGAATCGAAGTCGATCGAGTAATGCCTGGTTACGCGAGCATGTAACCGACACCTATGTGCAACGGGCCAGGGCTGATGGCTATCGCTCGCGCGCCTCATACAAACTGATGGAAATGGACGACAAGGACCATCTGATACGCACTGGTGAGGTAGTGGTCGACCTCGGAGCGAGCCCCGGGGGCTGGTCACAGGTTGCGGCCACCAGAATGCAGGGCAAGGGTCGCATAATCGCCGTCGACCTGCTGGAGCTGGCTCCGCTGCCTGGCGTTACCTTCCTGCACGGCGACTTTCGCGAGCAGGAAGTCCTTCAACGCCTCGAACACCTGCTCGCTGGCGAAAAGGCAGGTCTTGTTCTTTCCGACATGTCCCCCAATATCTCGGGCATCTCGGTGAGCGACCAGGCCCGCGGCACACATTTGGCCGAACTGGCTCTGGACTTCGCCCGCAATTGGCTGAAACCAGACGGGGCTTTTCTGGTCAAAGTGTTTCAGGGTTATGGCTTTGCCGATTTTCTGCTCGAGATGCGTCAGACATTCAAGGAGGTGCATTCTCGAAAGCCGGAAGCCTCGCGTGATCGCAGCCCGGAAATGTATCTGCTGGGTCGGTCCCCGAGGCCCTGATCTCGGATCGTCGACCTACTGTTTGGTTCAGCGGGCATTAATCGGTTTAGAATGCAATTCTATGGAATGGCAAGGTTTCTGGAAGCATCCCGGGCGGGGCAACTTGGAAGAGGTGAAGCATTGAATAACATGTTCAAGAATCTGGCAGTGTGGCTGGTCATTGGTCTCGTCCTGATGACGGTATTCAACCAGTTCAACAATCGCCAGGTAACCCAGTCGTCGATGGAGTACTCACAATTCATCGAAGAAGTGGGCAAGGGAACGATTGCCAAGGTCGTTATCGAGGGGCGTGTGCTCAAGGCAACCACCACCGATGGGCGAAAGCTCACCAGCTACGCACCACCTGATCTGTGGATGGTTTCCGATCTGCTGAAACACGGAGTCAAGATCGAGGCCAAGCCCGAGGAAGAGCAGTCTTTCCTGATGAGCATCTTCGTCAGCTGGTTTCCGATGTTGCTCCTGATCGGCGTATGGGTTTTCTTCATGCGCCAGATGCAGGGCGGCGGTCGCGGAGGCGCTTTCTCGTTCGGGAAGAGCAAGGCGCGGCTACTCGACGAATCAACAAATACCATCACTTTTGCTGACGTTGCCGGTTGCGACGAGGCAAAGGAGGAAGTGTCGGAACTCGTTGATTTCCTGCGCGATCCATCGAAGTTCCAGAAACTGGGTGGCCGCATCCCGAAGGGGGTACTCCTGGTGGGTAACCCGGGCACCGGCAAGACACTGCTCGCCAAGGCAATTGCCGGTGAGGCCAAGGTACCCTTCTTTTCGATCTCCGGCTCCGACTTCGTCGAGATGTTCGTCGGAGTCGGTGCGGCCCGCGTTCGCGACATGTTCGAAAACGCCAAGAAGCATGCCCCCTGCATCATCTTCATTGATGAACTGGATGCGGTCGGTCGCCAACGCGGTGCCGGCCTGGGTGGCGGCAACGACGAACGCGAACAGACGCTCAACCAGATGCTGGTCGAGATGGATGGCTTCGAAGGCAGCGTTGGCGTCATCGTGATCGCGGCAACCAACCGTCCCGACGTGCTCGATCCGGCTCTGATGCGGCCGGGTCGTTTCGACCGCCAGGTCGTCGTGCCGCTGCCCGATATTCGTGGTCGCGAGCAGATTCTGGTCGTACACATGCGCAAGGTGCCGTTGTCACCCGACGTCAAGGCCGACATCATCGCCCGTGGGACGCCCGGATTCTCGGGCGCCGACCTCGCCAATCTGGTAAACGAGGCTGCACTATTCGCCGCTCGCGGCAACAAGCGCCTGGTTGACATGGAAGACTTCGAAAAAGCCAAGGACAAGATCATGATGGGTGCCGAGCGCCGCAGCATGGTCATGAACGAGGACGAAAGGCGCAATACGGCCTACCACGAGTCTGGGCACGCGGTGGTCGCCAAGCTGATGCCGAAATCTGATCCGGTGCATAAGGTGACCATCATCCCGCGCGGTCGTGCGCTCGGCCTGACGATGCAGCTCCCCGAGGAGGATCGCTACGCTTATGACCGCATCTATCTGATGAGTCGCATTGCTGTCCTCTTCGGTGGTCGTATCGCTGAAGAACTGTTCATGAACCAGATGACGACTGGAGCATCGAATGACTTCGAGCGAGCCACGCAGATGGCTCGTGACATGGTTACCCGCTACGGAATGTCCGATGCGCTAGGCCCGATGGTTTATGGCGAAAATGAAGGAGAGGTTTTCCTCGGGCGCTCGGTCACCACGCACAAGAACATGTCCGAAGCGACAATGGAGAAGGTCGACGCGGAAATACGCCGTATCATCGACGAGCAATACGCTCTGGCGCGCAGAATGCTCGAGGGTAACCGCGACAAGGTTGAGGCAATGGCCGCAGCACTGCTTGAACTTGAAACGATAGATGCCGACCAGATCAATGACATCATGGAAGGCAAGCCTCCGCGCCCGCCGAAACAACCGCAGGTGCCGTCACCGAACAAGCCGGACCACAACACCCCTGATGCCGCCCCCAGTGCAGCCGCGCCAGCCTGAGCGTGCGGTAGCGGTAAGCTGATCGCTGTGGCGGACCGGCCTCCAAGGCATTTCCTGCCGGAGCGGTGCGCGGGCTCGACTTCCTGATGTTGCGCTGCGCCAGTTTCACACTCGAGTTTGCTCGCCCATTGGTGATGGGTATCGTGAACCTGACACCGGACTCATTCTCGGGTGACGGGGTAAGCGACACCGCCAAGGCAATCGCGCACGCTCACCGGCAGATCGAAGCGGGCGCCGATCTGCTTGACATTGGTGCCGAGTCTTCGCGTCCAGGAGCGTTTCCCACCTCGGTCGAAGAGGAGTTGCGGCGCCTCATGCCGGTGCTTGAAGAACTTGCCGGCTGCGGTGTTCCGATTTCTGTCGACACCTACAAGCCGGAGGTGATGCGGGCTGCACTTCGGCACGGCGCTTCGATGATCAATGACATCTACGCGTTGCGCATGCCGGGCGCACTGGCGGCAGTCGCCGACAGCGACTGTGGAATTTGCCTGATGCACATGCAGGGCGAGCCCCTGAGCATGCAGGAACAGCCTCACTACACCGATGTCGTCGCCGAAGTACAAGGCTTCCTGCGCAACCGTCTGGCGATGGCCAGGGCCGCCGGTATCGCGAGTGATCGTCTGCTGCTCGATCCGGGTTTTGGCTTTGGCAAGACACTGAACCATAATCTCGAACTTCTGCGCCGTCTGGATGAGCTATCGCTTGAAGGACGCCCCGTGCTGGCGGGGATTTCACGCAAGTCCATGCTGGGCGCCCTCACTGCCCGCCCAGTCGAAGACCGATTGGCCGCCAGCATCAGCGCCGCCTTGCTGGCTGCACAGCGTGGAGCCAGCATTCTGCGCGTCCACGACGTCGCACAGACGCGCGACGCCCTCGCTATCTGGCATGCCGTCGAGTCTCAATGACTGGTCCGTGCTCTACTTGGCAGCGGCCTCCCCATTGTTTGCGTAGAATAGACATTATTGACAGACAACCATGTGTCTGCAGGCCTGGGGAGAGAAAATCGTGACAAGAAAGTATTTTGGTACAGACGGCGTGCGTGGGCGGGTGGGGGAAATCCCGATTACGCCCGATTTCGTCATGCGCCTCGGACATGCGACAGGACGGGTTCTTGCTGCCCGCGATACTGCCCGCAGTCGTCTCAAGGCAGGAGAACGGCCGGCGGTCCTGATCGGCAAGGATACCCGGATTTCGGGCTACATGATGGAAGCCGCACTGGAAGCAGGTTTTTCGGCCGCCGGCGTCGATGTCTGTCTGGTCGGTCCAATGCCCACCCCGGCCATCGCTTATCTGACCCGCGCCTTGCGCTTGCAAGCTGGTATCGTCATTTCCGCGTCGCACAATCCGTACTACGATAATGGAATAAAATTCTTCTCCTCAGGAGGAACCAAGCTGCCGGACGACCTGGAGTCCGAGATAGAAGAGGCACTTGACGAGCCGCTGACCTGTGTTCCCTCGGCCGGCCTTGGCCGTGCGCGGCGAATCGATGACGCCGACGGTCGTTACATCGAGTTCTGCAAGGGCACCTTTCCGTTCGAGATGGATTTGCGGGGCCTGAAGATCGTCGTCGACTGCGCCAACGGAGCAGCCTACCATATTGCTCCACATGTCTTTCACGAGTTGGGCGCCGAGGTCACCAGTATCGGCACCGAACCAAATGGCCTCAACATCAATCAGGATGTCGGCGCTACTGCACCCGCTGCCTTGCGCGAAGCTGTCGTGGCGCAGGGAGCCGACCTTGGGATCGCGCTTGACGGCGACGGTGACCGCTTGATCATGGTTGACGCGATCGGCAACGTTTACGACGGGGATCAGCTGCTGTTCGCGGTGGTCCGCAGCCGTCTACGTCAAGGCGCCGTGGCAGGTGTGGTTGGCACCTTGATGAGCAATCTCGCTCTTGAGCACGCACTGGCTGAACTCAAGGTGCCTTTCGTGCGTGCGGCCGTCGGTGACCGCTACGTCATGGACTTGCTCCGGCAGAAGCGCTGGCTCTTTGGGGGGGAAAACTCCGGCCACATTCTCTGCCTCGACAGGCACACGACCGGTGACGGCATCGTCTCCGCCCTGCAGGTGCTTTCTGCACTACGGGAAGAAGGCGGCGATCTGCAGCACCTCTTGGGCAGTTTGAAGCTCTATCCGCAAAAGCTGATCAACGTCGCGCTGAGCAAGGGCTTCCCCTGGAAAGAGCACCCGTTGATCGGCGCCACGAAGAGCGAGGTCGAGAGTGAACTCAACGGCTGCGGGCGCGTACTCCTGCGTGCTTCCGGGACTGAACCGCTGCTGCGCGTCATGGTCGAGGGTCAGGACCCGTCGACCGTCACCCTCGCCGCCGAAAAATTGGCAGCCGCCGTGCGGGAGGCAGTTTCCTCATAACCCACCGCGTGGGCGGCAAACAGCCCATACCAGGCGTTATGGTGGTCGGCCTGAGTTTATAGTATAGGCATCAGTACAGCAGAAACTCGCTTCGCGCCTGTTTCCACCTTTCCTCGTCCCCCGAACTCAGAGCATCGAGGTCGGCTGGCATTGCCGCCGGGTCATCCACCCACTCACGCAGCAGTGGCGAGCCATTGATCAGGTCGATGGCCAAACGGTCGAATTCATATTCGTAGGCAAAATCGCGCCACAGGGGGTAATCTGGCCGTAGCTGCCGCAACGCCTTGAAAGCCAGGCTTTGCAGGCGCCAGGGGCGGAATGCTGCATGCTCGTAGGCGCCATCGTCGACGTGAATCTGCACGCCGTGGCACAGCTTGCCGGCGTGCTTGTGAAATGTCGGCTCGAACCAGCATTCGCGCAGTCGACAGCCGAGCAGCCAGTTCGGGGCAAGGGCGTACATTGCAGTAATCAAGCGGCGCGCGTCGAGATCCGGCGCGCCAAAGAGCTCCAGCGGGCGGGTCGTACCACGGCCTTCAGAAAGGGTGCTCCCTTCGAGCATGACGGTGCCGGCATAGCTGCGCGCCATCGACAGGTTCGGCGCGTTCGGGCTGGGGTTGATCCAGCTTCTCTCACCGACCGGCCAGCCGTAGCCTGGCGCCGCAGTAGGCGCCCAACCGTGCATCTTGATCACCGTGCAGTCGATATCGAGATCAAGGGTGCTGATGAACCAGCACGCCAGCTCGCCCATCGTCAAACCGTGGCGCATCGGTAGGGGCCCGGCGCCGACGAAACTCTCCCAGCCGGGACGCAGCAGCAACCCTTCCACCGGACGTCCCGCCGGGTTGGGACGATCGAGTATCCAGACCGCCTTACCATGCGTGGCCGCGGCTTCGAGTACGTAGCGGAGGGTGGTGACAAAAGTGTAGATGCGGCAACCAAGGTCCTGCAGATCGATCAGCAACACATCGAACGTAGCCATCATCTCGGCCGTCGGGCGCCGCACGGTGCCATATAGGCTGAATACCGGGATGTGGTGCACCGGATCGAGAAACTCCGGTGACTCGACCATGTTGTCCTGTTTGTCGCCGCGCAAGCCATGCTGCGGGCCGAAGGCAGCGGCCATCCGGAGATCTGGCAACGCGGCCAGGGCGTCAAGGGCGTGAATCAGGTCGCTGCTGACCGAGGCCGGGTGAGCCAGCAGGGCCACTCGTCGGCCATGCAGAGGCTCGCGCAGCTGCGGGTCGGTGAGCAGGCGATCAAGTCCGAACTCCAGCGCGGGCATCCTGGGTCCCTTCAGGCAAATTCGCGCGGCGGAGCCAGTTCGAGGGCAAAGCTGGCGCGATGGTGGAAATCGGGCAAAGCGGCCGGATGGCGCAGGGCCCAGTAGCTATGGCTACCATCGATGGTATCGATGGCTTCGACGACCGCAGCAAGGCCGACCTGCAGCGTCGCAGCGCCGGCCATTGGCGGCAGCACAACAGCCGGCACCACCGCTGCCAGTTCAAGCCGGCCCGCGGACAGCCTGGCAGTAATCTGTGGCGGCACCAGCAGGCGCAGTGCTTCGTCGCGCTGGCGATAAGCGGAGAAAGCGTAGGCGGCCCAATGACCCGACGGAGAGAAGTTGAACTCACGATAGGCTGGTTGGCCGCGGACACCAACAAAGGCCTCGAAACAGCTGTGCTCCCAGAGTCCATCCGTACAGCCCGGTTTCTGCGGCTCCGGAATCAGTAGACGCGCCATATCCCCGCGCAGGCAATAGGCAAACTCAAGACCACCGTCGACGGTGCGCGCGGCGTGCACTTCGATCGAGCGTACGACCGGGGCGGGGGTTGCCGGGTGGCGAAGCAGGGTCAGAAAGAATTCGGTCGGAAACATCGGGCCGGGGTTCGAAAAGCGGAAGTAATGCCGAATTCTAGCGCCTTCAGCAGTGCCGCCACCGGGCTTTATCGGCCAGCACCCATGCGGCACTCCCGGGCGCAGGCCGCCGGCGGGATCTGAACACGGGCAACCGCGACCTCGAGAAAAGCCGACCGCGACCACTTCAATCGGCTTCAGCCAGCGCAGCAGCACCACAGAACATGACGAAGGCCTGTTCGACAATGTCCCGTGCCAGCGCCCGGACGATGAACACCAGACGGCTCTGATGGTGATCATCCGGCCAGCTGGGCAGCGTCGATTCCGGGTAACGCATGTGCTGGACGCATTGCACGACCCGCGGTCCGGGCTCGCCTTCGACACTGATCAGGCCTTTGACGCGCAGGATGCGCTCGCCGCAGGTAGCGAGCAGGACGTCGATCGCTTCAGCAAACTCCGGCCAGGCAAACGGCTGCTCGAAGCGCAATACGAAAGCATGCACCAGGGCATCGTGGCGGTTGACGTCATGTACGTGCGTCACCGGGTCGCTGCGACGTGCCGCCGCCACTCTTTCGTCGGCCAGCCAGCGACGCACGTCGGCGGTCTTGCTGGCCGGATCATATAGCCCGCAGCCCATCAACTGCTCGGCGCCGATGGCCCCCATTCGCACCTCGATCTGCGGCGCACCGGGGTTGATGCGGGCCAGACGACGGGCGACGCCGGCAATCTCGTCGGGCGTCGACAGGTCACATTTGGTAAGCAACAGCCGGTCGGCCATCGCTACCTGCCGAACCGCCTCGAAATGGTACCCGAGCTGACGACTGGCGTGAGTGACGTCGACCGCCGTAGCGACCCCGTCAATGCGAAAGCGCTCGGCAATGAAGAAATCCTCGAGCAGCGTGTAGAGTACCGGTGCCGGATCAGCAAGGCCGCTGGTCTCAATCAGCACGCGCGAGAAAGCAGGAATCTCGCGCCGCAGGCGGCGCATGAACAGCTCGCGCAGACTACGCGCCAACTCACCCCGCACGCTGCAGCAAAGGCATCCGGACGGGAGAACGACGATGCTTTCGTCAACCTTGTCGACCAGATGGTGGTCGAGCGCGACATCGCCAAACTCATTGATCAGCACTGCGGCGTTGGCCAGCGCCGGCTGCCGCAAAAGACGGTTGAGCAGCGTCGTCTTCCCGGCCCCGAGAAACCCGGTCAGGACGGTCACCGGGATTGCCCGCTGCTGGTCTAGCGCAGGCACTGCTTGAAGCCCTGCTCGAGATTTCTATCGCGAGCTTTCTCGCCGTAGCGAACCGCCGGAATCGTCGTGGCGCTGCTCATCGGTTCCCTCCGGTACACCTGGCGCAACGTCCCCGCAGATCGAGTTCGATGCGTGACAGCGAAAAGCCGTCCGGCAACCTCGGGGGCTCTGGCGGTGCAGCCTCGAGACAGAAAACACGCCCGCAATCCTCACAGCGGAAATGCGTATGTGCCGCATGCTCACCGATGGCTGCAGCGGAAAAGCGGAACACCCTTTGTGCATCGGTATTGCGGTGCGCCAGCCCACTCTCGACCAGCCAGTCGAGCACCCGATACAGGGTGACGCGATCGAGAGCCAAATCGCCGAGCCCCTGCTCGATGTCGTGATGAGTCAACGCCGCCGGCGCAGCATGCAGCAGCCGCAGGACACGGACCCGCGCCGGCGTGGCGCGCGCGCCGGTCCGGCGAATCAGCAGCGCCGCGGCTTCAGCTTCTGCAGGCGAGTCGACAGACGGGTTCAGGACAGTCATCATGGCTGCGAATTTAAGCACAGCCCACAAGCACATGCAACGCAGTTGCAGCTATCCGGCGTTACCGCAAGGTCGAATCCTTGCGATCGGAAGAAAGGCGTAAGGTTTCCTCCCCTGCAGACGACCATTCGTCGAGCTTCCGTTCTCCGCCGGAAAGAGTACCGACTTGGGGAACTGTCCCAGTGCTTTTCGGCCGAAAGGAGGTAAGGCTGGCGTGGCTAGGATGACCGGGAAACGGTGGATCAGCGTGCCCCGAGCCAATTCTCATAGCGAACGCCAGGCGCGGCTGACCGTCTGACCCGGACAAATACGCTTCTTATGGAGAGAGTCATGGATCGTCGTCAATCACTGAAATGGCTGGGTGGGATATCCGCCTTCGCCCTGCCCGTAGCCGCACCCGGCCCCAGCTGGGCTGGCGACAGCGCTGGCAGCAAGCTGCAGAAGTCAAAGGCCGAATGGGCAACCCTGTTGCCACTGCCAGCCTATCGCGTCCTCTTTGAGGAGGACACCGAACGCGCCGGCAGCAGCCCCCTGAATCAGGAGAAACGCGACGGCACCTTCGTTTGTGCCGCCTGCTACCTACCGCTTTTCGACAGCTCGACAAAATACGAAAGCGGTACCGGCTGGCCGAGCTTCTGGCAGCATCTGCCGGGAGCGGTCGCGACTCGAACCGACTTCAAGCTGATCTATCCCCGCACCGAGTACCACTGCAGCCGCTGCGGCGGGCATCAGGGCCACGTTTTCAATGACGGCCCCAAACCGACGGGCAAGCGCTACTGCAACAACGGCGTGGCGCTGCAGTTCGTGGCGAGAGCTGAGAAGCTGCCGGAATTACGTACATGAGGACACGCCGGTTTCTTGCCACGCTATTGCTGCTCGTGATCGCCAGTCGCACCGGTGCAGCAGACCCGGGTACCGGCAAGACACCCGAGACCAAGACAGCGATTTTCGCTGGCGGCTGCTTCTGGTGCAGCGAGGCGGACTTCGAGAAGCTACCGGGAGTCATTGCCGCCGAATCCGGCTATACCGCAGGCAGAACGGTCAACCCGACCTACGAGCAGGTCAGCGCAGGCGGCACCGGTCACACCGAAGCCATCCGCGTCAGCTACGATCCGCGAAAGGTCAGCTATCCGCAACTGCTCGACCACTTCTGGCGGAGCATCGACCCGACGGTCAAGAACCGGCAGTTCTGTGACATCGGCACGCAGTACCGCAGCGGCATCTACTGGCAGAACGAAGGCGAACGCCAGGCTGCCGAAGCCAGTCGCGACGCGCTGCGGGCGAGCGGCAAGGTGGCACGTATCGAGACCGAGATCATTGCCGCCTCAACCTTCTACCCGGCCGAGGAGTATCACCAGGACTACTACAAGAAGAACTCGGTCCGCTATGCCTACTATCGCCTGTCGTGTGGCCGCGATGCGCGACTGAAACAGATCTGGGGGGGTGGTTGAGCGTTTTCAGTCGACCTGGCAAAGCAGGCCCTTGAGATACTCACCCTCACTGAAGTGGAGCGCCACCGGGTGGTCGGGCGGCGCCGCAAGGCGGCGCAGGATGCGTCCCTCGCATCCTGCGTGGACCGCCGCATCGGCAACGATCTGCTGGAAGTGCTCGCTGCGAATGCCACCAGAACACGAGTAGGTCATCAGCAGGCCACCGGGATTGAGCAGGCGAAAGCCGAACGCGTTGATGTCCCGGTAGGCGCGCGCCGCGCGCTCGGCATGCGCGGCTGAAGGGGCGAATTTTGGCGGATCAAGAATCACCAGGTCGAAACGCTGCCCCTCCTTCCGAAGCACGCGCAACTCGTTGAACACGTCGGCCTCACGCCATTCCGCAAGGCTCTCATCGAGTTGCGGGTTGAGCGCCAGGTTGCCCATGGCTGTCGCCAACGCAGGTCCAGAGGAATCGATCGACAATACCCGGCTGGCGCCTCCGGCGAGAGCCTGTAGCGAAAAACCGCCGGTATAGCAGAAGCAGTTGAGCGTTGCGCGATCCTTAGCGAGTTCACGCGTCAGCAGGCGATTATCGCGCTGGTCCAGATAGAATCCCGTCTTGTGGCCAGTCACGACGTCGACCTGCATGCGGACGCCGTTTTCGAGGATGGTCAGCGCTTCTTCCGGCGCCTCGCCGAGCACCCAACCGGTGACTGGCTCCAGCCCCTCGAGCCGACGAACGTTTGAGTCCGATCGCTCGTAGATGCGCGTACAGCCGCTCGCCTGCTGCAGTGCGCCAACGATCGCCTGGCGCCATTTCTCCGGGCCGGCAGCCGTCAGTTGCAGGACGACGGTGTCGCCATAACGATCCGCAATCAGGCCAGGCAAGCCGTCGGACTCACCGTGAATCAGCCGCAAACCTTCCTGCCGATGCAGCTCGGGGGTCAACCGGCGACGTTCGACGGCGGCGTAAATGCAGCGCTTGAAGAAGGCATTGTCAACGATCTCCTCCGGATCAAAGGTCCACACCCTGGCTCGGATTTTCGACTGCGGGCTCCATGCCGCCTTCGCCAGGGGCCGTCCGTTGGCAGCCAAGACCTCGACCGTATCACCGGGCCGTACGCGGCCACTGAGCCTTTCGACTGCAGCAGCGAAAATCCAGGGGTGACGGCGAGCAAGCGAGCGATCCTTGCCGGGGAGAAGAACGAGTTGGGCCATGCTGAATATCCCGCGCCCGGCCTGGCGACCGGACGGTAATGTGTTTCGAGCAGCGCAGTGTATGCCAGGGATCAATCTGCTCGGACCCGAAGGCCGCTATGCCGGCAACACAGCCAAGAAAGCAAACGCGGCGCGATACCAGAGGCACGCGCCGCGCGTATTGCAAACACCGACAGGTCAGCTCTTGGGTTTTGCCGGAGTGCTCATCTCGGTTTGCCCGTCCTTGGCTTTCTCAGACGAGCAGGCGACAGCATATGCACTCGATAGCGCCAGCCCCAGGGCCAACACGCCGGCGGTCAGTTTCCCCATACGCTTCTCCTTGTTGCTGCCGACATTGGCGTCCTCACTCTAGCCCTATCGCTTGCCAAACACAACCCCAACCGCTGCAGTGCCTTATCAGCACAACTTGACGACGATGTTGTTCAGCGCGCGCGCGGCATCGGCGACGCGGTCAGCGGCATTCGACATGTGGCGATAGGTCTCACGACGCTTGAACATGTTGAGGTAATCGTCACCCTGGAAGAGCTCGACAATCGCTCGCCGATAGGCTTTTTCGGAAGTCCGTTCGGCTTTCCTGGCGGCGTTGGCGTCGATGCCAGCGGCAGCCGGGTCGGTTGCCAAGCGGGCAAAACCCTTGGCCAGAGCATCGGCGCCTTCGCGGATGTGCAGTGCCATCTGCAGGCTGTGCTTGTCCGGTTGAAGGTTCAGCATGTCCATCTCGACAACCGTCGACTTGCAGTAATTGACGATGTCGTCAAGGGTCGTGATCGCCCGGAAGAGGTCTTCACGGTCGACCGGTGTCGAGAAGGCGTCGCTCAGGACACTGAGGTTCGCGGCCTTGATCCGGTCGGCTTCGTGCTCGTCGTCGCGGACCCTCTGGCTGACCGAAACGTCGCCGGTTTCCATGAACTCGACCAGCAGGCGGGTGGTCTCCGCCGCGTTCGCGCTCTGCTCGGCGAGCATGCCGAAGAAGTCGGCAACGGTTGGGAAGACGCGCTCATAGAGACGGCGGAAAATGGGCTTGTTGTCTTCGGTTTGATTGTCGTCCATGGTTCATCTCCTCAGTTAGTGTTGGCCAAGTATGATTCTGGCCAGGGCGTAGCAAACAATGGCAGTCAGTGCTGAAGCCGGGATGGTGATCACCCAGGTCTTGGCAATGTCAACCGCCTTTTTCCAGCGCACGGCGCGTGGGCGCTCGGAATAGCCGATGCCCATGATCGAGGTGGCGACCACGTGCGTCGTCGATACCGGTGCCCCGACCACCGAGGCGGAGAGAATCAGCAGCCCGGAAGTGAGCTGCGAAGACAAGGCGTGCAGCGGTCGTACACGGTAGATGGCAAAGCCGAGCGTCCGCACAATCCGCCAGCCGCCGGACAGGATGCCGAGGGTGATCGCTGTGGCGCATGCCAGGACCACCCAGAACGGTACCTCGAATTTCGGGATGAAACCGCCGAGCAGCAGCACCAGCGTCAGCATGCCCATGCTTTTCTGCGCGTCGTTGGCGCCGTGCGAGAAGGCCAGGGTCGCCGCGCTGAGGAACTGCAGCTTGCGCAGAGTGTTGTTGGCGGTCGGCCTGGCGCCGGCCATCAGCTTCCGCCCGATACGGAAAACCAGGAATCCGACCCAGAAGCCGAGCAGCGGCGAGAGGAACAGCGACACCAGCACCTTCATCACGCCGATAAGCTTGCCGTCCTGCATCAGAGGCGACCAGCCCCAGATCACGTACTCGGAGCCGACGGCCGCCACCACGGCACCCGCAAGGCCACCAACCAACGCATGCGATGAGGATGATGGAATGCCGAACCACCAGGTCGCGAGATTCCAGACAATGGCACCGAGCAAGCCGCAGAAGAGGATCAGCACCGCCAGGTGGGCGTCAACGGTCGACAGATCGACGAACTTGCCAATCGTGTTGGCTACCGCCGTCCCCCCGAGCAGTGGTCCGAGGAATTCGAAAACCCCGACAACCATGACCGCCTGTGCCGGCGTCATTGCCCGCGAAGCGATGATGGTCGCCACGATGTTCGCGGCATCGTGAAAGCCGTTGGTGTAATCGAAGAACAACACGATGATAACGGTCGCTACGGCAAGCCAAAATAGAGTATCCATACGCACCCTTCCTGTGAACGTGCCTCGTCGGCCCGCTTCTTGTAAAAAGTGCGCGGATTATGCACGAAAATCGAGCTTTGTCCACATTTTGTTCATGATGCCGACGGCGGAATCACATGCGGAGGATGAATCATGCATTGGCAGGAGCTCGGTCCTTTGCCCACCATTCTGCTAACATTAAGCCCGATCGAAACGCACTCAGGGAAAGATCATGCGTCTGGATGACCAGCAGGCGAGTCAGAACGTCGAGGACAGAAGGGGTGGCGGAGGGGGTATCGGACGGGGAAGCGTCGGTATCGGCACGCTGGTCATAGCGCTCGCTGCCGGCTATTTTTTTGGCATCGATCCGGCGGTGATCCTCGGATTGGCATCGAGCCCTGGTCCCTCCACGCCAGCAATACGACCCGCACAGAAACCGCCGGCCAGCGACGAGATGGCCACCTTTGTTGCCAAGGTGCTCGGCAGCACCGAGACCACCTGGCAGATGGTTTTCAGTGAGGCCGGGCGTCGCTACCGGGAACCAAAGCTGGTGCTGTTTACCGGCTCCACGCCGACGGCATGTGGCACGGGAAAGTCGGCGATGGGCCCGTTCTACTGCCCCGCCGATCAGAAGGTCTACATCGACCTGGCGTTCTACCGCGACCTCAGGGAGCGCTTTCACGCCCCTGGCGAGTTTGCCCAGGCCTACGTGATCGCGCACGAGGTCGGTCACCATGTGCAGAACCTGCTCGGTATTTCCGACAAGGTCCACGCGGCACAGCAGCGCAGTGGCAACAAGGCCGCGGCGAATGAGTTGTCGGTGCGGCTCGAACTGCAGGCGGACTGCTTCGCCGGCGTCTGGGGACATCGCGCCGACAGCATGCAGAAGATCCTTGAACCAGGCGAAACCGAGCAGGCGCTCACGGCCGCCTCGGCAATCGGTGACGATCGCCTGCAAAGGCAGACGCAGGGCCAGATCGTCCCCGAGTCGTTCACCCACGGCACTTCCGAGCAACGCGTGCGCTGGTTCAAACGAGGAATGGAGTCGGGTGACGTGCGGCAGTGCGATACGTTCAATGCGGCGTCGCTTTAGCCAGCGGGAATCCGAACCGACCATGCTCGCCCGCTGCGGGGTCGCTGCTATTTGCTTGAGCCTGTTGCTCTTCCTGCCGCCGCCCGCGCGCGCGGCCTTGCCCCGGGCGGCCAGCGTCCCCGGCGGGGTGGCCCTGGTTTCTCTCGGCCCGGTTTTCGCTGAGGTGGGCCAGCCGCGCGCCTGGCTTGGCGAGCAGCCTGTTCTGGTTGCTGCGGAGGCCGGTCAGTGGTTCGCCGTGGTCGGACTGGCGCTCGATACCGAGCCAGGCGAACACGAACTGCGGGTCGCAACGGGAGAGCGCGAAACGCGCAGCATCGCCTTCAGTGTTGCCGCGAAGAACTATCCGGAACAGCGGATCACGCTCAAGGATACCGGCAAGGTGCAACTTTCGCCCGCCGACCTGGAGCGCGTGGAGGGCGAGATCGCCGCCATCCGGAAACTCAAGCGTCATTGGCGCGGCACAGAAGATGCTGACACGAGTTTCGTCCTGCCAGCGGACGGACGGCTGACCGGGCGGTTCGGCGTGCGCCGGTTCTTCAACGGCGAGCCACGTTCGCCGCATGCCGGCTTCGACATCGCTGCCGCGCGCGGGTCGCCCGTCAAGGCCAATGCGCCGGGTATCGTGCTGGCCAGCGATGACTATTTCTTCAACGGCAAGACCGTGTTCGTCGATCACGGCAATGGTCTGATCAGCATGTACTGCCATCTCGACCGCATCGATGTACAGCCCGGGGAGGCGGTCAGCAAGGGACAGCGGCTCGGACTGGTGGGGATGACCGGCCGCGCGACCGGCCCACACCTCCACTGGAGCGTGATTCTAAACGGCACCATGGTCGATCCGGAGCTGTTTGTCTCCAGGCCAGCCAAGACACGCTGAGCCGGGGTATTGGTTACCAGGCGAACGCCCCCGTGGCTGCCAATCCAGCCCCGAGCGTCTGCCTCCCGCATCGTAGAACGAATTTCCTTCTTGAAAGAGGGCGCGCTCTGTGCGACATTTCGGACACCAAGGACAGCTCGACCTCGTTGAACCTCCAGCCATGATCGGTCATACGGCTCCGGCCTGCCGTGGCAGGCGGTTTTGCGGAACCAGCCTCCTTTCCAACATCAGCAACAGGGAGAAGACATGAAGCACGTGATCTGGGTACTGTGGCCGGCGTTCATCGCGGCGGGAATCGCAGAAGTGCTTTTCTTCACGATGATCGATCCGGCGCAGCTATACCTGTTCGGAGAACGTGTCGAATGGTCGGCGACGGCCACCTACTCTACTGGCTTCTTTCTCTTCTGGCTGGTCTGCATTTGCTCGAGCCTGATGACTTACTTCATGATGCCGAGCGTCGCCAAGGAGGCGCTCAGGAAAGCCGCCAGCGAGCGCGAAGACTTGGCCCGACCCAAGCGCCGGGAACCCGCCGGCAGCAGCTAGATCGACGACAAGCCGGAGTCGAGGTCGTTCTGCAGATCCACCACGGCTTCGAGTCCAACCGCGATCCGCAGCAAGTCCTCGCCGATGCCGGCCGCCGCGCGCTGCTCCGGGGTGATGCGAGCATGCGTGGTTGAGGCCGGATGCGTCAGAGTGGTCTTGGTGTCCCCGAGATTGGCCGTGATCGACAGCAAACGACAGCTGTCCACCACCTTCCAGGCTTCGGCCCGCGCGCCGTCGACGACGAAGGAGACAATCGCGCCGCCGCTTTTCTGCTGGCGACGCGCAAGGTCGAACTGCGGGTGAGACGGCAAGCCAGGGTAGTAGACCCGCCTGACCCGGGGATGTTTCTCCAGCCACAGCGCAAGCTGCAGTGCTCTTGACGACTGCGCTTCGAGGCGAATCTGAAGTGTCTCCAGCCCTTTCAGCAAGACCCAGGCGTTGAAAGCGGAGAGCGTCGGCCCGGCGGTGCGCAAGAACTTGAAGACCTCGTCGGTCAACCTTTTTGGCCCGGCGACGGCGCCGCCGAGGACGCGCCCCTGCCCATCGAGGAACTTGGTCGCCGAATGGACAACCAGATCAGCACCAAGATCAAGTGGTCGCTGCAAGATCGGCGTGCAGAAGCAGTTGTCAACCGCCAGCAACACCCCCTGCGCGTGTGCAACTGTCACCAGAGCGCCGATGTCGGCGATTTCGGTCAGAGGATTCGACGGCGTTTCAAGAAAGAAGAGCTTGGTTTCCGGCCGCATCGCGGCTTGCCACGCAGCGACGTCGGTTTGGGCGACGAAGCTGGTCCCGATTCCGAAACGCGGCAGGATGGTGCCGAGCAACTGCTGGGTTGCGCCGAACAAACCTGTCGAGGCGACGATGTGATCGCCGCTGCTGCATAGCGCCATCACCAGCGAGAGAATGGCCGACATTCCGGAAGCGGTGGCAACGCAAGCCTCCGCACCTTCCAGGGCGGCCAGACGATGCTGGAAGGCGGAGACCGTCGGATTGGTGAAACGCGAGTACACATTGCCTTCTTCCTCGCCCGAGAAACGAGCGGCGGCCTGCGCCGCAGTGGTAAAGACAAAACTCGACGTCAGATACAACGCTTCACTGTGCTCGTTGAACTGGCTCCGTTCCTGCCCGGCACGCACTGCCAGCGTCTCCAGGGCGTATTTTGGGCTGGTGTCCATCGCCTTCAGCCTGCAGACATCAGGTTCAACTGCAACTGCCGCGACGCCCGGCGCTCTTCCTTGGTCGTTGTACGGTGACCTTCTCTGGCCATCTCGATGGCCATCAGGTACTCCGGGCTGACATCGCCGGTTACGTAAGAGCCATCAAAGCACGAGGTATCGAAGTGACACAGCGAGGGTTTGAGGTCACGAACCGAAGCCTTCAACGCTTCCAGGTCCTGATAGACCAGAGCGTCGGCACCAATTTCGACGCCTATCTCCTCGCCAGTACGACCGGTGGCAATCAGTTCCGCACGCGTCGGCATGTCGATGCCATAGACATTGGGGTAGCGCACGGGCGGCGAAGCAGAAGCAAAGTAAACCTTTAGTGCACCGGCAGCACGGGCCATCTCGACAATCTCGCGGCTGGTCGTGCCGCGCACGATCGAATCGTCGACCAGCAGGACACGCTTGCCCCTGAACTCCTGTGCCACGGTGTTGAGCTTCTGGCGAACCGACCGCGCGCGCGTCGCCTGACCAGGCATTATGAAGGTGCGACCGATGTAGCGGTTCTTGACAAAGCCTTCACGATACGGGACGCCGATGCGCTGCGCCAGCTGCATCGCCGACGGACGACTCGAATCGGGGATCGGGATGACGACATCAATCTGCTCAACAGGAATGTGCTTCACGAGTTTGTCGGCCAGATGCTCACCCATACGCAAACGTGCTTCGTAGACCGATACGCCGTCGATCACCGAGTCCGGCCGGGCGAGATAGACAAACTCAAAAATACAGGGAGACAGGGCCGCATTCGTCGCACATTGACGTTGGTGCAGACGGTGCTCGAGATCGATGAAGACCGCCTCACCCGGTGCGACATCGCGCAGCACCTGAAAACCCAGGGTATCCAGCGCCACCGACTCGGAAGCAAACAGGTACTCGGGACCTGCGGACGTCTCGTTGATACCGAAGATCAGGGGTCGAATCCCGAAGGGATCACGGAAGGCAAGCATGCCGTGACCAGCGATCATCGCCACCACTGCGTAAGCCCCCCGGCAGCGTCGATGCACTGCAGAAACTGCGGCAAAAATCGTATCGAGATCCAGCCGACACCCGCTGGCTGTGGTCTGCAGTTCATGTGCCAGCGTGTTGAGCAGAACCTCGGAATCAGATCCGGTGTTGATGTGTCGCAGATCCTGAAGGAACATCTCCTGCTTGAGTTGCTCGGCATTGGTCAGGTTGCCGTTGTGTCCGAGAACGATGCCGAACGGGGAGTTGACATAGAAGGGCTGCGAGAGGGCCGCGTCGAACGCCGAACCGGCAGTCGGGTAACGGCAATGGGCGATCCCCATGTTACCCGGCAAAGCCCGCATGTTGCGCGTCCGAAACACGTCGCGCACCAGTCCCGACCCCTTGTGCATGTGAAAGGCATCGTCCTCGACTGTCACGATGCCGGCCGCGTCCTGCCCTCGATGCTGCAAGACCATCAAGCCATCATAGAGCAGCTGATTGACCGGCGTGGTTGCGACAACCCCAAGAATTCCGCACATAATCTTTACCTACCCAAACCTGATTCGTCTAGCCACGTCGGTTGGCAACCAAGGCTTGCTTGCCAGAACGGCTGTTTCAAGGGGAGCGGAAAAATACGCCTCACTCCACCACTTTTCCTTCGGCAGCGCCGTCATCCCACCAACAGCAACGAGGACCATAACGATCAACAAGCCCCTGGCGACCCCGAAGATGATCCCCAACAGGCGATCGCTCAAGGTCATGCCCAATGCCTTGAGCAAGCCGCGCACTGCCAGGCGAAGCAGCGCCATGGCAAACAGCACGGCCACGAACACCGTCACCCAGGCGGCGACGAGGCGGAGGGCCGGGTCGGCAATGCCTACGAACCATTGAGCAAACTGTTCGCCCCACCACTTGGCTGCGAAGAAAGCGAGCACCCAGGCCGCCAGAGCGATGATCTCACCCACCACACCCCGCCACATCCCCAGCAGGAGCGAGACGACGACGATACACAGCACAAGGTAATCAAAGACTGTCATTGCCTACCGGCGACGACCCCGCTGACGCCAATCTTTTTCAACTTCTCGAGCGCCTTCTCGGCAGTCTCTCGATTGGGGAAGGGTCCGGCGCGCACGCGTGTTTTCTTGCCGTCCGGCGTATCGAGAATTTCTGTATAGGTACTGACACCGGCGCCGTTGATTTTTCCCTGTAACTGTTTGGCGTTCTCGGGATTGGCAAAGGCTCCGATGAGAATCACCGCCGGCCCACCAGCGCCCGATCTTGCCGGCGCGGCTTCGGACGGCTTGCCGGCGGGGACCGTAGCGGAACGTTGGAGGTCGTCAGCAGGTGGTTTGCCCACCTCGTCTGCACCCGTCTCGGGTGGCTTCTCAGCCGGCTTGTCGGCCTTCTTTACGGGTGGCTTTTCCGGCACCTTGTCCGTGACTTTCGCGACAGGCTTCTCCACCGCCTTTTCAGGCGCCTTCTCGGCGGGCTTGCTGACTTTCTTTTCAGCCGGCTTTTCCTGCATCTTCTCAGCCGACTTGATGCCTTTCTTGTCCGCCTTTTCTGGGGGCTTATCAGCCGACTTGGCAGATTTCTTTTCGCTCGCCTTCTCGTCTGTCTTCTCGCCTGATCGGACCGCCGCAATGACCGCAGCCTTTTCCGCCAGCGCCGCTGGGGCTTCGCCGGATGAGGAGGCCAGTGCGCTGTGTTTCTCGCCGCCCGCCTCACTCGCTGCAGCGGGCAGGGAAGGTGTCGCTCTTTCGGCCAGTTCCTTCGGCCGGAACGGCACTTGGTCCTGGCCGGGAATTCGTATCTGGACGTCCTGGATCGGTCGCTTTGGTTCCTCGTCCATAACCATGGGCAGGACCACGGCCGCCAGTGCGGCAAACGCCACCGCCCCGACGAGGCGGCGACGCGCCCGTTTCTTCAACTGCAGCTGCGGGTCAGGTGATTCACTCATCGGTATCGGGGATCCACTCGCATCGCTTCAATCAGCGACCATTCTGCATGCTGCGCATGACGGCCGCGACCGTGTAGAACGATCCAAAGACGACAATTCTATCATTTTCACCGGCCAGCTCGGCAGAACGCGCGAAGGCTTCGTCTGGCGAAGCGAAGCGCTCGACGCAGCCACCCAGGCCAGTCCCTTTCACCACCGCCTCGAGAACTTCCGACGACGTACCCCGTGGCACCTTGAGGTCAGCCAGCAGCCACAGGTCAACCTTGCCCGCCAGTGGCGCCAACGAGCCCGCTATGTCCTTGTCACCGAGCATGCCGACGACGGCCATCGTCCTCGCGCAAAAAGGCATTTCGCCGAGCCTGGCGGCGAGACCTGCTAAAGCCTGCGGATTGTGCGCCACATCGAGGACAACGACCGGACGCCCAGGGATAACCTGAAAGCGCCCCGGCAAATCCAGCTCGATCAGCCCCCGCCTTATCGCCTGCATCGGGACTGGCAGCGGCTCCCTGAGCAACTCGATGGCGTCGAGCGCAGCAGAGGCATTACGCAACTGGCCCGCCCCCCGCAAGGCTGGATTTGCCAGGCCACTGCGCCGCAGACCCCTGCGGGCCCAGAAGGTCCACTGTAACTGGTCGCCAAAATAGCCGAAATCGCGGCCGAGCAAGTGGACATCGGCGCCGATTGCCCGCGCCTGGTCGAGGAGCGACTGTGGCGGATCGGGATCGGCACAGATTGCCGGCCTACCAGCACGAAAGATGCCTGCCTTCTCGAAAGCAATCGATTCGCGTGTCGGCCCCAGCCAGTTGGTATGATCCAGCGCAATACCGGTTATCACCGCGCAATCGGCGTCGTAGGCATTGACCGCGTCCAGGCGCCCACCCAGCCCGACTTCGAGGATGAGGACTTCGACCTGACGACTGGAAAAGACCTCGAT
This sequence comes from Candidatus Accumulibacter necessarius, assembly GCA_017302435.1. Lineage (GTDB taxonomy): Bacteria > Pseudomonadota > Gammaproteobacteria > Burkholderiales > Rhodocyclaceae > Accumulibacter > Accumulibacter necessarius. The sequence continues at coordinate 18,263 of JAFLDL010000037.1, read as the reverse complement.
GGCAGCAAGTGTACCGAACTCGAAGTAGGTCAGGGCTATGCCACCGGCAGCCTGCCTCGCCGCCTCAACCCGGGCAAAGGCCTCGCACAGACCACTGTCGTCTACCGGCAGCCGGCCAATCCGCACCCGCTCGTTGTATTCGAGCAGATGCGGCGAGGTGTAGCAGCCTACTCGGTAACCGGCAAAGCTGTACATGGCTTCCAGGTAAGCGCAGGTCGAACCCTTGCCGTTGGTACCACCAACCGTGATCACCGGACATTGCAGATCCTGAGACAACACATCCTTGACGCGAAGGACTCGCTCCAGACCCAGTTCGATGCCACACTGCCCGCTCGGGTGGAGGCTCTCCAGATGTGCCAGCCAGGACGTCAGGCTGGCGTCGGAGAGCGCTAGCGGATCTGCTGGAGGCTGCGCTCGGCCCTGGTCAGCACTCACGCGCTGCTCATCACTGCGTTACGGGCCGCTTCTGAAGCAAAGTGAGCAACCGAGCAACCCGGTCCCTCATTTCTCGACGATCCACGATCATGTCGATTGCTCCTTTGTCGAGCAGGAATTCGGAACGCTGGAAACCCTCCGGCAGGGTCTCGCGAACGGTCTGTTCGATGACCCGCGGGCCAGCAAAGCCGATCAAGGCACCCGGTTCGGCAATCACCACATCGCCGATGAAAGCAAAGGACGCCGACACGCCACCCATCGTTGGGTCAGTAAGAATCGAGATGAACGGGAGCTTCGCTTGCGAAAGACGGGTCAATATCGCCGTCGTCTTGGCCATCTGCATCAGTGAGAACAGACCCTCCTGCATGCGCGCACCGCCCGACGCGGTGACACAGATAAACGGCAGGCCGTGCGCGACCGCGGCCTGCACCCCGCGCACGAAGCGCTCGCCAAGCACGGACCCCATTGAGCCGCCCATGAAGTCGAACTCGAAAACAGCGATGACCACCGGCAAGGTCCTGATCGAGCCCCGCACCACCACCAGCGCGTCGGTTTCGCCGGTCGCCTTGGTGGCGTCCCGCAAGCGCTCCGGATAGCGGCGGCTGTCCTTGAACGAGAGCGAATCGACCGGCAGCACCTCCGAAGCAATCTCGCAACGTCCCTCCGCATCCAGCAGCAGATCGATGCGGGCGCGCGATTCCAGGCGCTGGTGATGACCGCACTTGGGACAGACGTTGCAGTTTTTCGCCAAATCGGTCGCATAGAGGACCGCTTCGCACGCCGGGCACTTGCTCCACAAGCCCTCCGGCAGCGACGATTTGCGCGCCACACCACTGTCGTTGCGCTTGATTTTTGGCGGCAGCAGTTTGTTCAGCCAGCCCATGTTGTTCCTCTCTAAGCCTCTGCTACACCATCCATGCCACGACGGATGTCTGCCACCAGGGTGATCACGTTGGCACACGCCTTGTCCGATGCGGACCGCTCGATTTCTTCGATGATCCGGCTGCCAACGACAACCGCATCGGCAATCTCAGCCACGGCAGCGGCAGTCGCCGCGTCGCGGATACCAAAACCGACCCCCACCGGGACCCCGGTACGCGCCCGGATTTCCGGAATGCGGGCGGCCACGGCAGCGACGTCAAGAGACGCCGAGCCGGTAACCCCCTTCAGCGAAACGTAATAAATATAGCCACTGGCCAGAGCGCCAACCTGGGCAATACGGGCATCGCTCGAAGTCGGGGCCAGCAGAAAAATTGGATCGAGCGCGTAACGGCGTAGGGTCTGTGCAAACTCGACACCTTCCTCGGGTGGATAGTCGACCACCAGGACCCCGTCCACCCCGGCCGCGCAGGCAGCAGCGGCAAAGGCTTCGACGCCCATGGCCTCAATCGGATTGGCATAGCCCATGAGGACAATCGGCGTCTGCTGGTTGTCGGCGCGAAAATCGGTCACCTGCATGAGCACCTGGCGCAGGCTGACCCCTTTCGCCAGGGCTCGCTCGGAAGCCCTCTGGATGGTTGGTCCGTCGGCCATCGGATCAGAGAAGGGCACACCCAACTCGATGATGTCAGCCCCGGCACGGACCAGCGCATGCAGCAGAGGCACGGTCAGTCTCGGATCCGGATCGCCCGCCGTGATGAACGGAATCAGCGCCTTTCGCCCCTGCGCCTGCAGGCGCTCGAATACAGCCTTTATTCTCGCCATGGTCAGAATTTGATACCTGATTTTTCGGCTACGGTGTGCATATCCTTGTCACCACGGCCGGAGAGGTTGACCAGCAAGAGCTTGTCCTTGGGCAGGGTCGGCGCCAGCCTCGCTGCGTAGGCCAGGGCATGGCTCGATTCGAGCGCCGGGATGATGCCTTCGAGACGGCACAGGTCATGAAACGCAGCAAGCGCCTCAACATCGCTGACGCTGACGTACTCGGCACGACCGCTGTCTTTCAGCCACGCGTGCTCAGGGCCAACACCCGGATAGTCGAGGCCAGCCGAGATCGAGTGCGTCTCGATGATCTGCCCATTGTCGTCCTGAAGCAGATAGGTCCGGTTGCCGTGCAGCACGCCTGGCCGACCAGCCGTCAATGAGGCGGCGTGACGTCCTGTCTCAATCCCCTCACCCGCCGCCTCGACACCAATCAGACGCACACCAGCGACCGGGATGTAGGGATAGAAAATTCCCATGGCATTGGAACCGCCGCCCACGCAGGCAATTACGGCATCAGGCTGACGACCACACTGTTCCTGCATCTGAGTGATCGACTCACGACCAATGACGGACTGGAAATCACGCACCATCATCGGATAGGGATGCGGACCGGCCACCGTCCCGATGATGTAGAAAGTTTCGGCGACGTTGGTCACCCAGTCGCGCATGGCTTCATTCAAGGCATCCTTGAGTGTCCTCGAACCACTCTCCACGGGCACCACGCTCGCTCCCAGCAGCTTCATGCGGTAGACATTGGCAGCCTGCCGCCGAATGTCTTCCGAACCCATGTAAACCACACATTCCATGCCGTAGCGCGCGGCCACCGTCGCCGTCGCCACACCATGCTGGCCGGCACCGGTCTCGGCGATGACCCGCGGCTTGCGCATACGCCGGGCAAGCAAGGCCTGACCGATGCAATTATTGATCTTGTGTGCACCCGTATGGTTCAGATCCTCGCGCTTCAGGTAGATCTGTGCTCCGCCGAGCACGTCCGACAAGTGCCTGGCGTGATAGATCGGACTTGGCCGACCGACATAATGCTTGAGTTCATAATCGATTTCGGCGATGAACTCCGGATCGCGCTGGGCAGCCGCATACGCCTCTTTCAGTTCATCCAGCGCAGCGATCAGGGTTTCAGCGACGAAGACGCCACCGTAAGGGCCAAAATGGCCACTAGCGTCAGGTAAATCATGATCATGCACGGCCCAACCTCCTTGCAACCTGTTGCGACAAAATGTTTTCACAGCATCCGGTAGACAACGCCAGATGCCGCCTCAGGTGTGCTTGGCCAAGTGGTGTCGCCAGCAGGTTCGCGTCAGACCGCCAGAGTTCCTGCGCATGATCAATCCCGTGAATACATTCCGCATCAAACGTTGCTCAGAATTCGCTCGCCCGGACTGCGGCCACGAAGGCACGGATCTTGTCGGCATCCTTGATTCCCTTGCGGACCTCGACACCCGACGAGACATCAACCGCCTCGGGGCGAAAGCGACGCACCGCCTCGCCGACATTATCTGCAGTCAGCCCACCCGAGAGAACCAAGGGCTTGCCCAGCGAGGGAGGCACCAACGACCAGTCGAACATCCTGCCCCCGCCGCCGTATCCGTCCACGAAGGCATCGAGAAGGATCGCCTGCGCCGACGGGAAGGCGGCCGCGTATTGTACCAAATCCATGCCCGGCCTGACGCGCGCCGCCTTGATGTAAGGTCGATCGAACTGACGACAGTAGGCCTCATCTTCGTCGCCGTGCAACTGCAGCAGGTGAATCGGTACTGCGGCCAGAGTCGCCCGTACCGTAGCCGGATCCGCGTTGACGAAAAGCCCGACAATGCTGACAAAGGGCGGCACCCCGCGTGCCAGCCGCGCTGCCGTCGGCAGATCAACGCAGCGCCTGCTCGGCGGGTAGAACACTAGGCCAATCGCATCAGCTCCGGCCTGCACGGCCTGCTGCAGGTCCTCGATGCGCGTCAACCCACAAATCTTGATGCGCGGCTTCATCGGCCAGCCTGGACTGCGCTGCAGAGGTCGGCAGCAAAAGGCAGATATACCGTCTCGTCGGCAACCGGCAAACCCCACTGCGGAGGGTATCTGACAACCAGCAGATACAGACCAGCGGCAGCAAATGTCGGCGCCGCCAGGCGGCGGTCGCCCTTGGCCAGCAACTCGGCAATCCATTCCGGTGGATGCTTGCCCTGACCGACAGCAACCAGACTGCCAACCAGGTTGCGCACCATGTGGTGAAGGAAAGCGGAGGCCTCGAAATCGAAGATCACGAGATCGCCAGAACACCCGATGTCGGCCCGGCGCATGATTTTCACAGGCGAACTGGCCTGACACTCGGCCGCCCGAAAGGCGGAAAAATCGCGCTCGCCAAGCAGGTATCCCGCGGCCGACTGCATCCTCGGCAGATCGAGTGGATGATGATGCCAACCCACCCGTCCCTGCCATGCACCCGGTCGGTGTGGCCGGTTGAGCAGGAAATAGCGATAGCGCCGAGAATAGGCCGAAGACCTGGCATGGAAGTTGTCCGCGACCACCTGCGCCCAACGGACCGCGACGGCGGGCGGCAGGAAGGTATTGAGACCACGCACCCAGGCGAACATTGAGCGCTCGATGGTGGTGTCAAAATGCACCACCTGCCCGATGGCATGGACGCCGGCATCGGTCCGACCGGCGCAGATGACATGCACCGGGACCCCGGCAAACTGCTGCAACGCGTCCTGCAGAGCATCCTGCACGGTCCCGCCACCCGGCTGCTTCTGCCAGCCACGAAAGCCACTGCCGTCGTACTCGACAGCCAGAGCGATCCTCATCCCTCACCCCTGGACAAGATAGAGGAGCGGCACGGCACCGACCAGCGCCAAAGCGATGATCAGGTAGTCCCGAACGGCAAGTGGCTGATCAACTAGTTGGAACACCTCAGAATTGCTGCTTGCAGGGACATCGAGCAGCATGCGCCAGTCGCGCGGCTTCGGCATGGTCTCGATGTAGTTCAAGACCAATAACAGCCGCACAAGGCCTCGATCGGAATCCAGGCCGCAGCGCCGCATCGGCTCCAGCAGCCGGTGAATGCCGGTCAGCAGGTCCGTTGTAGACATCCACTCACGTAATACCGCCACCGCCAGCAAGGCCATCAGCAGACGTCCCACATGCGCCGATGCGTCAAGTAACCCTTCCCGACTCGGCGCCATGGGTCCATTCCAGGCAGCCTCACCGATTCCCCCCCACGCGAGGATGACAAACAGCGACAGGAAGAGCCAGCGCGCACCCCAGGCGAGTTGCCAAAAGCGACTCAGGACCGACCTGCCGAACAGCGGCAGAAGCAGAATGGCAGCCATCAGCAGTCTATCATCCATGCCTTGGCTAAGCAGCAACATCAGGAGCCATACGACAAGTCGGGCACTTGGATGCACGGCAGCTTCTCGAGTCCAGAAGGCGATAACAAAAAGGCCGTAGGCCCGAAGGCGCTACGGCCGTGTGTTCAACCGTGCGACTACTCGCGTAGTCCAGAAAGGAGGTTGAGCGCGGCCTCCCGCTGGGCGGCGTCACCTTCATTGACGACCTCCTGCAGAAGCTCCCGGGCCCCCTCCAGGTCACCCATTTCCTGATAGGCCTTGGCCAGGTCGAGCTTGGTGGCCACCTCTTCGCTGGAACTGATTTCGGTCTGCGTAGCCAACTCAGTGGCAGCACCGAACTGTGTATTGAGTTCGGTATCCGTCTGCTCGATCGAAAAATTCGGGTTGACCAGCGTATCCTCCTGCTCAGCCTCGAAAGTGAAGTCCAGTGAAGCGCCGGCCGTTGGCAGCGGGGCAACACTCTCCCTATCGGCCTCGGCCAAGTCTAGGCTGATCGACGACATGTCAAACGCTGGATGCTGCATTGCATCACCAAGGACGGTCGACTCGGTCAGACTGACGTCGAACTCCAGCGCCTCAGCCGCCGCCGATCCCACGTCAAGCACCTCGGTGGCTTCGCCCCGCGTCAGCGTCTCCGCCTCCCAGGTCGAATCAGTAGGGGGCTCCGGTCCGAGGTCAAACTCAAAGTCGAGACCGGCATCAGCCCGCGAGGAACTGCTCTGCGTCTCCGGCGCCACCAGCATCGTTTCCTCAAGAGAACTGGCGTCCTCCACCAGTCGCACACCATCCGTGGCCGAATCTGGAGTCGGTGCCACGGCCTCCGGCAAGGAAGTCGCCAGATCGAAATCCAGCGCATCCCCTTGCGCAGTATTCGGGAAAGCCAGTGTGGTTTCAAGGTAACCGTCGCCAGCTTCGCTGGGCTGAGCGTCCCTGCTGCCGAGATCGAAATCAAGATCGGCAAGATCAACCGGCTCGGGCTTCGCCTCGGCCAGCGTCTCGCTGGCAAGGCCCGGCCGCACCGGCTCTGCACGCGCGGCCACCGTCATCTGAGACGGTTGACCGGGCCTGGCAAAGGCGTCACTTGGTGCAGCCGATGTCTCGATGATCGTCTCTTGAGGACCGCGAGACTCCGGCGCAGCTTGCTGGCCAGAAGCAAAGAGCGGATTCCTGGGATCAAGCTGCAGGCCCATAGCCACCGCTTTTTCCCACTCGGGACCGAATCCCCCGGTACCCTTGAAGAGTTCCGTTGCCAGCAGATCAAACGGTTTGACGTCCTTGCGGCTCAGGTAAATCTCAAGCAGCTTGAGATGAATGGCAAAACGCCTGGGGTCCTTCTGCTTGGCCTCGAGGAGAATCTCTTCAGCCTGTGCGTCACGGCCATAGGCCATGTAGACGTCTGCTTCAGCAACCGGATCCACCTCATCAGTATCGATGCTGCCGGGGCCCGCCTGGCTGAAATCGGTTTGCCCGAGCGAGTTCGAGGTATCGACACTCTGTCCCCCCGTGCTGCGAAATACGGACTTGGCTGCCACGCTGTCAATTGCGGGTGCCAGCGTACTACTCTCAGCAAGCGGCGTCTCGCCGGTACTCTCGCGACGACGTTTAACGACCCAGTAAGCAGCGAGAAGGGCTGCAATTGCACCGCCACCGGCCAAGGCAGCCGGGCTACCGAGCAGCTCTTCGAAAAAGCCGGGCTCTTCTGGCGGAGGTGGTGGTGCAACAGCTGCGGGTTTTGGCGCTTCGACCGGCTTTGGCGCCTCCGCCTTGATCTCTGTCTTTGCTTCCGCCGGTGCGGCAACGACCTGGCCAGCCGGTTCCGCCGGTCTGCCCTCTGCTGGCTGACCAGGGGCGGCCTCTGAAGGCGCCGAAGACACCCCTGGGATCGGAGCAACGGGCGCCACTCCGGCGGGAGGAGGGGCGGTAGCGGGCCCGGATGCGGGCTGCGCCCCTGCTGACACAGCCGCCGTCGTTCTGGCTTCGTCCTGGGGCTTCTTCGCGTCGAGAGCGGATGCTGACTTGCCGGCAGACTGTCTTTCCAGATCGGCCAGACTCTGGCTCTTGAGTTCAACCAGCCTCTGCAGTTCGGCCACACTCCGCTCAAGAGTCGCCAGGCGCTCGTTGGCATCCTTGAGCGCCTTCTCCTTGGCAATCAGCTCCTCATCGGAGCGACCAGTCGCTGGCACTTGCTTGGCGCCGGGAAGCTCGGTCTTCGAGACCTTCAATTGATCCTTGGGCTCGGCAGCAGTTCCTGCCTTGTCTTCCACCTTGGTCGTGATCTTGCCGACCGCCTGCTGCTTTGCCCCCTCGTCCTTACTGGGGGCATCGCCTGCAACGGCAGCGAGTTTTCGACGGTAATTGCCCCAGTCCGAAGACTGCGCGACGATGACAGTCCGCGCCTCACCCTTCGGGATCGCCTCGAGGGCGGCCTTGTCCGGCACCGAAAGAATCTTGCCGGCCTTCAGCCGGTTGATGTTGCCTCGGTCGAAGGCATCCGGATTGGCTCGAAAAAGCGCCAGCAGCATCTGGTCAAGTGACACGCCCTCAGGCCGGAGATCCGTTGCGATACTGCTCAGCGTTTCACCGCGCTTGACCTCATGGGTGCCACCACCGCCTGACGGCATCGGCTGCGGCTCGCTCGCCCGCGGCTTGGGCGCCCGTATCGGCCTGTCCGTGAGCGGTCGCGCTTCGGCAGGCTGCCTGGCGGCCGTGACGGGCCTGACGATGGCCGGTCCCGCGCCAGCTGCGGCTTTCGCCGAAAACTCCGGCGGATCAAGCAGGAAAGTGTACTCGCGAAGCAAGCGACCTGTTGGCCAGTTGAGTTCAAGCAGCAGATCCACAAACGGATCGTTGATTGGCTTGGCTGAACTCAACCTGATGATCGGTTGACCATTCGGTCGCTTGTCGATACTCAGCGTGATGCCCGACAGCGTCGCAGTGTAGTCCACGCCAGCCTGCCTGAAGGCCTCCGGAGAAGCGAGCTGCGCCTTCATTCCTGACAGCTCTTCGCGAGTCGCAAAGATTTCCAGTTCAGCCCGCAGAGGTTGCCCGAGAGCCGAAAAGACATTGACCTTGCCTAGCCCGGCAGCTTCAGTCGTCAAAGGCCAGGCTGCAAGCGCCAAAGAGGATGCGACGGCCCAAACCGAGCTCCGCAGTCTAAGGTTCATTGATGTGTGATGTGTTTTTTTGGCCACGTCGCGACCCTGAGCGTCGAAATCGGAATTATTAAAATAACATCATGAAGTTAGCCATGCAAGCTAAACATTCTTCTGACTCCGAGGCTCGCGCCAGCACCCGGAGCCCAGGCCTCGGACCCGGTTTCCTGATGATCCTGCCATCAATCTTCGAGCAGAATGCGGAGCATCCGGCGGAGTGGCTCAGCCGCCCCCCACAGCAACTGATCACCCACCGTGAAGGCAGCGAGATACTCGGGCCCCATCGCCAGTTTGTGCAGACGGCCGACTGGGATAGCCAGGGTACCAGTAACGGCCGCCGGCGTCAGATCCCGCTCGGTCAGCTCGCGTTCATTGGCAACCACCTGTACCCAGGGGTTGGCCTGCCCGATGATGTCCGCCAGTTCATCCAGAGGCGCGTTGCGCTTGAGCTTGATGGTCAGTGCCTGCGAATGGCAGCGCATGGCACCAACGCGCACGCACAGGCCATCCACCGGGATGCTGCCCGGCGTGCGGAACGCCGGGCGACCGAGGATCTTGTTGCACTCCGCTCCGCCCTTCCACTCTTCCTTAGACTGACCGCCCTCAACCGGTACGTCGATCCACGGGATCACGCTTCCGGCCAGCGCCGTCTGACGAAAATGAGCGGTTGGAAAGTCTGGCGAGCGCATGGTTGCGGCAACCTGGCGATCAACATCGAGAATTGCCGAAGCCGGGTTCGCGAGCTGCCCCTTCACCGCCTCATGCAGAGCGCCCATCTGGAGCAGCAGTTCGCGCATGTTCTGCGCCCCGGCGCCCGAAGCCGCCTGGTAGGTCATGGCGCTGATCCACTCGACGAGGTCATGCCTGAACAGCCCGCCAAGGCCCATCAACATGAGAGAAACCGTGCAGTTGCCGCCAATCCAGTTGCGACCGCCCCTGGCCAGCGCCCCCTTGATCACATCGAGGTTCACCGGATCGAGAATGATCACCGCGTCATCGTGCATCCGCAGTGTAGACGCAGCGTCGATCCAGTGACCCTTCCAGCCCGCTGCACGCAGCCGGGCGAAAACCGCCTTGGTGTAATCGCCACCCTGGCAGGTGATGATGATATCCATCCCGCCCAGGGTCTCGATTGACATCGCGTCGTGCAGCATCCCGGCTTCCTTGCCGGCGAGGACCGGCGCCCTTTCACCGACCGCGGAAGTCGAGAAATAGAGCGGCTCGACATGCTCGAAATCCCCCTCTTCCAGCATCCGCTGCATCAGGACCGAGCCCACCATGCCGCGCCAACCAACCAGACCAAGCTTCTTCATTTCTCCACCTCTTTCCCGTACGCGCACTCAAAGCACCACCAGAACTGCGTCACCCATGGCCTGCAATCCCTCAAGGCGAACAAACCTGTCCATATTCCTTCTGCCAAGAGCGGCTCATCTGGCCGCCTTGCCTATCGCCTGACCGCCTTTTTCAATGTCCTTGCCGATACCCTGCACGGTGTTGCACGCAGTCAGCGAAGCCGCCATAGCGATCGCCATTACAATCAACGCCAGCCTGTTCATGCCTGCTTCCTCACATCCAGCCTCTGCCCGACATCACAGAAATGCCCGGAAATCGCCGCCACGGCAGCCATTTCCGGACCGACCAGGTGTGTCCATCCGCCAGTGCCCTGCCATCAGCTTCCTGAGGAACGACATGGTCTGGCCAGATCTTTTCTTTTCGTACACGGTCTGCGGCATGGCTTGTCTATCCGGCGAGGTCCGGCCCCCATGGGTAACCGGAAGAACGGGATTATGTCACAGCGCCGTCGCCGCTGTCAGCGTGGCAGCGACTGTCGGCAACGGGTGCTCGGCGCGTCAGGGCGATGCGCGGGCGCCAACAAACAGGGGTTGCACGCGCTCGGCATAGACCCGCAAGTCGGCGATACGCGACTCGTGCGAGGGATGGGTAGACAGCCATTGCGGCGGCTGTCCGCTCACCGTACGGCCCATCTTCTCCCACAGCGTGACCGCGGCGCTGGGGTCGTAGCCGCCGCGCGCGGCCAGTTCGACGCCAATACGGTCAGCCTCCTGCTCCATCTGGCGCGAGTTCGGTCGCATGAAGGCAAAATCGCCGACAGTGCCGACCATGCTCTGCCCGAGACCCGCATCGACCCCGAAATAGGCGCCAAGCAGGGCCCCGCCGATGGCCGCGGCGGCGCTGACGCCGGCCGCCTGACCGGCCTTTTCGCGTCCGTGCTCACGCAGGGCGTGAGCAATCTCGTGCGCCATCACCGCGGCAAGTTCGTCGTCGGTGAGCTGCAGTTGTTCGATCAGTCCGGTATACACCGCGACCTTGCCGCCTGGCATGCACCAGGCGTTGAGTTCCCGGGAACTGATGACGTTGACTTCCCATCGCCAGCTCGGGGCATCGCTGCGGAACACGGCAGTGGCCGGAATCAGCCGAACGGCAATCTGCCGCACCCGAGCCACTTGTCGCAGATCGCGATTGAGCACGTTCTTGCCCTGCGCCTCGCGCAAGGTTTCCTGATAAGCCTTGGCGGCAGCGCGATTGACCTCGGCCGACGACATCAGCATCGTCTGCTCACGTTCCACGCCCACCTTGCCGCCAGCGGTCGTACGGGTCGTCGCACAGCCAACCGTGAGCATGGCGGCCAGCGCCACGTACCACAAGCATCTGATGTCGAGTGAATGCCGCATGCACGGACTCCCTACGGGTGTGAACCATCAGCAACGCGCAGGGGTTCTTTCTCGCTGACTTCGTCGAGATCCGTCCGCTTGACCCACCGCGCGACGAAAAGCAAGCCGACCAGCGCAAAGGCCGAACTCAGGGCATAGGTCGGCCCTGCTCCCCAGCGCTCCCAGGTCCAGCCGCTGAGCAGACTGCCCACCAGGCCACCGGCGCCAAACGAGACACTCGAATACAACGCCTGTCCGCGCGCCTGGCAGCGACCCGGAAACCAGCGATTGATCGCAGCAATCGCCGCCGCATGGTAGGCACCAAAAGTCAGCCCATGCAACAGTTGGGCAAGCACAATCACCGACAGCCACGCAACCCCCCAGCCAATCATCAGGAATCGCACCACCGCCGCGGCAAAACTGACCAGCAGAATCGCGCGCAGGCCGAAGCGGCTTAACAGGCCACCCATGAAGAAGAAAACCACGATCTCGGTCAGGACGCCGAGCGACCACAGGCTACCGACCAGAAACGTGCTGTAGTGGTGATCCGCGAGGTGGATCGAGTAGAACACATACAGCGCACCGTGCGCCGCCGACATCGCGAAGCAGGCAGCAAACAACGCCCTGACACGCGTCTGGCGCAAGATCGTTGCCACCGGCAGGTGCTCGCGGGCCAAATGCTGCGAAGGCGCCTCCGGAACTGCCAGCGCGTAGATCAGAATGCCGATCAGGGTGCCGACGATCACCCACAGCAGGCTTGGCAGGGGCAGGCTGTCGAGCACGGCACCGGTGCCCATCACGGCGACGATGAAGCCGATCGAGCCCCATAGCCTGATCCGGCTGTACCGCGCCGGATCCTCGCGCAGATGATCGAAAGTCACCGTTTCGACCAGCGGCAGCGCGGCGCTCCAGAAAAACGCCAGCAGTGCCATGGCGATCAGCATGGCCTCGAAGCTGCGAACGGTAAAAAAGGCCAGGAAACCCAGCAGGCTGAGCAGGGCTGCCAGGCGCACAACCACGATCCGCTGCGCCATGCGATCGGCGAGCACGCCACAGATAAAAGGCGCAGACAGGCGCATCAACTGCATCTGGGACATCAGCAGACCGATATCCCAGGCCGAAAACGACAATGACTGGAGGTAAAGCCCGAAATACGGCGAAAACGCGCCGATGAAGGCGAAATAGAAGAAGTAGTAGCCTGAAAGGCGCCAATAGGGCAAGGTATGCATCCGGCAATTTTACCGAATGCACCCGGGGATCCTGGCGCGAATACGATCAGTCGCCGTTCTTGCAGGCAACCAGCATTCGGTACATCTGGTCCTTGAGCCAGACGCGCTGCTTTTTCATGTTCTCGATGGTGAAATCGTCGACCGGCAGGTCCTCTTCTTCGAGGCGTTCGACCTCCCTGGTCAGGTGATGGTACTCATCGTACAGGTGGCCGAACTGCTCGCTCGAGGTTTTCAATGAGTGAATATGATCCAGATACTCGGGAAACTCATGGTGAAGGTCGTGGTGCTCAACTAGCATGGTCATCGCCTCTTGCTGATCCTGGCCCGCCCCATGCGCGACCAGACAACGCGATTATAACCATTGCCACAGCTGCCCGTCACCCCACCGGACTACCCGGAATGAGTGGCGTGGAACACACCACGTCGGCACACTGGGCACGATGACGCAGGGCCTGATCAATCAACACCAGGGCCAGCATGGCCTCGGCAATCGGCGTTGCCCGGATACCCACGCAAGGGTCGTGTCGACCGTGCGTCTCGACCAGCACCGGCTGGCCGGCCAGAGTCACCGAGCGGCGTGGCAGACGAATGCTCGAGGTCGGCTTGACGGCCAGGTTGACGATCACGTCCTGGCCCGTGGAAATTCCTCCCAGCACACCGCCAGCATGGTTGCTGAGGAAACCCCGGGGTGTCATCTCGTCGCCATGCTCGCTGCCCTTCTGGACGACGCTCGCGAAACCGGCGCCGATCTCGACTCCCTTGACCGCGTTGATGCTCATCATCGCGTAGGCGATCTCGGCGTCGAGCCGGTCATAAACCGGTTCGCCCCAGCCCGGAGGTACGCCGCTGGCCGTCACCGTGATCTTCGCCCCGACCGAATCCCCGGACTTGCGCAATTGGTCCATGAAACACTCGAGTTCCGGCACGATGGCCGCATTCGGAGCAAAGAAGGGATTGCCGTCGATCTCGGCAGCGGCAACAAAGGGAATCTCGATCGGCCCGAGCTGGCTCATCCAGCCGCGGATGCTGACACCGTAACGCTCGGCCAGCCACTTGCGGGCGATCGCCCCGGCGGCGACGCGCACTGCCGTCTCGCGCGCCGAGGAACGGCCGCCGCCGCGGTGATCGCGAAACCCGTACTTCCGGGTATAAACGTAGTCGGCATGCCCAGGCCGGAAGGTCTCGGCAATATTGCCGTAATCCTTGCTGCGCTGATCCTGATTGCGAATCAGCAGGGCAATTGGAGCCCCCGTCGTCCGGCCGGCGAACACCCCGGAGAGGATCTCGACTTCATCAGGCTCGCGCCGCTGCGTCACGTGGCGCGAAGTACCCGGCTTGCGACGGTCGAGTTCGGCCTGAATATCGGCGGCGCTGATGGCCAGTCCGGGAGGGCAGCCATCGACCACGCAGCCGATCGCCGGCCCGTGTGACTCGCCAAATGACGTCACGGCAAACAGGGTGCCGATGGTGTTGCCGGACATGGCAGCCTCTTGAGCATTGGAATTGGCGGCGAGTCTACCACAGCGCCATACGCACGATGCCCGGGGCCACTGGTCGCCACTACCTCGACCTGGCGGCGGCGATCGACCGACGATCTGCGGCCTTGATGCGCGGCAACTTAGGCGAAGCGAGGAGGCGCGGATGCCGAAGCGAAGACGGGACAGAAACGCTCGAAGGGCGCACCGGACGTTGGTTGCGCGCGACCCGGTTGGCGTGGATCTCAGAGCCGGGAAGCGAGAATATGCGTGAGTTCCGCGTCGCTGAGCGCGATCGGATTGGTCTTCATGCTGCCACCGCGACTGGCGGCGACGATGCGCGCCAGATCGTCCTCCCCGATGCCGTAGGCCGAGAGGCGCGGCAGGTCGAGTTGCACTTCCCAGCGCCGCAGCGTGTCGACGAGAAAACGGCGCGCCTCGGGGCCGTTGAGGCCCTTCTGCATGGCGAAGCGGCGGCCGATCTCGGCGTACTTCGGCAGAGCCGGGTTGCCCGGGTCCCGTGCTTCGAGCGCAGCGACGTTGCAGGCCGTGGCGCTCGCCACCAGCGTGCCGCAGACAACGCCATGCGGGATCGGGAAGAAAGCGCCGATCGGCGAGGCCAGGCCATGCACCGCACCGAGCCCCGCCTGTGCCAGACAGATGCCCGACATCAGCGAGGCGTAGGCCATCTGCGAGCGCGCCGCGGCCGACTGCTGGCGATGGAGAACCGGCAGGGCCTCACGCGCGGCCATCATCCCTGAGCGGGCGAGTGCATCGGTCATCGGGTTTGCGCGCGTCGAGACGAAGGATTCGAGCAGCTGCGTAAAGGCGTCCAGTCCGTCGGCAGCGATCAGCGCCGGTGGGCAACTGGCGAGCAGATCCGGATCGACGATCGCCCATTCAGCGACCAGCCTGTCGTCGCGGAACGACTTCTTGAAGCCTCCGGGCGCCGACAGCACAGCATTCTTCGTCGCCTCCGAGCCCGTACCGGCGGTGCTCGGCACGGCGATGAACGGCGTCGTCGGGCCGCGGTAAGGCAACTCCGGGCCAACGCCCTCAAGATGGTCCATCACCGGGTTACCCGGCCGCAGCAGCCCGGCAATCGCTTTGGCCGCATCGAGGGCGCTGCCGCCGCCGATGCCGACCACGGCGTCAAATCGTGAGGCCTGCAAGGCGGCGACGGTCGCATCGATGAACGCCGGCGACGGTTCGCCGGCGACGCTGACCTGCTCCCAGGAGAGGTGGTGCGCACGGAGATCCGCGAACAGCCGCGCCCCGGCTTCCGATTCGACAAACGAACGCGCGCCGGTGACGAGCAGCAGATGACGGCCGTAACCGGCAGCGATGTCGGAGAGCTTGTCAAGGGCGCCGCTGCCGAATTCAATGCGCGGCAGGCGGGCGATCGCAAAAGGGGCGAAGTCGTTGTTCATGCGGGCAGGAGTCCGTTCATCGGCTCGCCGCGACGCGGCTCGGCCATGATGCCGGCAACGGCGTCGCGCCAGGCGAGGTAGTGCGCGGTCTCCTTGTGCGCGGCTGCGTCGGCAGCCGAAGCGTAGGCCTCGTAGAGAATGAAGCGCGCCGGGTCATCGGGCGCCTGAAGAACGTCGAAGCGCCGGTTGCCCGGCTCCCTGACCGACGCCTGGTGATTGATCCGCGTTGCGGCGATGAAGGCATCGACATCCTCAGGCCTGACGCGGACGTGGACAAGCGTGACATGCATGGTGGCCTCCCTTGAATTCACCCGGAGGATTGTACACTCGGCTGAGCGGATGTGAGGGGTGGTGGGCTTGTTCAAGCGAGCGGGCCTGCTGTATGTAACCCCGGGGTGGGGCACCCTGACTATCCGCAAGGACACTGTTATGGTGATATGCTTCCTCACGTTAGACACAGCTGCACACGATCGTTAGCGTCAGGACGTTAACTTACAAGGCTAGCCGCCTCACACACCACTGGGAGTACCCATGAAGCCTGTCACTCACGTTCTTCTTGCCCTCACCGCCGTCGCGTGCACAACGGCACTTGCACAGGCGCCGGCGGTCCTTCGTGATCTTGACGCGGCCGGCAGGGTCACTCTGTCGAAGGAAGAACTTGGGCAGTTGCTTCCTGGGGCAAGCATGAGTCGTGTTAGCGCGAAGGGCAACACGCACTTCTGGACGAATGATTCTGACGGAACCTTCGTTATCTCCTCGGACAACAAGGATCGAGGCAAAGGGTCCTCCACAGCGCGAGGGAAGTGGAATATCTCGGATGACGGTCGCTACTGCGTAC
Organism: Candidatus Accumulibacter necessarius; assembly: GCA_017302435.1. Classification (GTDB taxonomy): domain Bacteria; phylum Pseudomonadota; class Gammaproteobacteria; order Burkholderiales; family Rhodocyclaceae; genus Accumulibacter; species Accumulibacter necessarius. Next base: position 1,972 of record JAFLDL010000037.1, on the reverse strand, counting down.
TGATCGAGTGGAAGACTGTGGAAACGGAGGAGTGGTGTCGCTACATCATCCGTGCCGGGAGCGACTACTACGGAACGAAGTCTGACAAGACGGGAACCGAAAAGGTCTACAAGTTGGAGATATCGAAGAAGTGAGTGGTCGTGCTGCTGACAGGAGCGCAGCTAACCCTTAGGCAAATTCCGGGAATTGCCATCCCAAAACGTCCAGGAGTTCCGTCATTCCCGCGAAATCGGGAATCCAGTCCAGTGTCTGTCCTGCATTGAGCCGAACGGTGGATCCCCACTTTCGCGGGGATGACGGCCAGCGCATTGACCGCCTCCACGCCGAGGTGGAGGAGCGTGCGAGGCATGCGGCGCTGTGTTGAATGGACTTGGTGAATCAGGGAAGAACTGCCTCGCTTGCCAATCACTTCCGGGCAACCATCAGGAAGACTGGGTATTCCTTCGCATCCGGACCCTCGCCCTTGGTCATGCGAAATACGGTCGCGAAGCGGATATCCCGGAACCCGACGGATTCGGCGATGGCGCCGAGCGCGCCGCGATCAAAGCCGTTGTGACCAGAAAATCCCTGCCCGTGAAAGGATCCGTCCTCGGCATCGAGATCGGCAAGACAGAGATGGCCTGAAGAAGCCAGCAGCGTGTGGAGATTCCTGAGCAGGCCGGTGGTGTCCTGGATGTGATGGCAGGTCATCAGGGTATAGATCAAATCATAGCGCTCCGCTGGCAGGGGGTCGGTGACAAGGTCCAACTGGCGGGAATGCATGTTCGTGATACGGTTGGCAGTGATCTTCTCTTCGAGCACCGCCAGCATTCCTTCCGAGCTATCGGCCAGCGAAATGTGCTCGAGATGTGGCTGCAGGGCAAAGCTCAGCAGGCCCGTGCCACAGCCATATTCCAGCGCGTGCATGTGGGGCCCAATGGGTACCAGGCTTCGGATGCCTTCGGCGACCGCCAGGGCCCGAGCCTGTTTGACGGGATCGCAGTCCCAGGTTCTGGCGCTGGCGTCGAAGTGATGGGTTGAGGTCAGGGTTTCCATGTTTTCGGGAAGAATGGGGTTGGACGGATAAAGCCCGACAATCCAGCGATGACTGCAGGCAGTATATTAGCCCCCAGCAAGCAGCGTCAATTTCAGATTCGGGCTCGCGTGCTCCTGAACAGCCAACGGAATCTCGGCGCCCTCGGTCGGATCTTCCTCTAGCCAGTAGACGCAACTACGCTTTAAGTATTGGTTTTTGTTAAAGAAAAAGCCAGTACCGCAAGAGCGGCGTCTGCCTACACGGCGCGCTTGTCGGCTTTGGCCTTGAGCGGGAAGGACAGGCCGATGGCGTCGAGGATTTTGGCCTGTTGATCGTCCGGGCGTGGCAGATGCGTGTGACGTTGACCGTTGTGGTCGGTGCTGTAGAGATAGGTCAATCGTCCGAGGGCCACCAGGGCGTCGTCCGGAGTGATGGCGGCGGGGTCGTCTTCGGTGCTGCCGAAGGTGCGGTGCAGATCCGCTTCAAACCGCCGCGTGATCTTCAAGGCGAGCATCGCCACGAAGACATGTGCCTTGGTACGCTCGGCCTTGCGCAGGAAGATCGGGCGAATTTCCAGGAAGGTGGTTTTGACCGTGCGGAAGTTGCGCTCGACTTTTTGCAGATCGCGATAACGCGCATCGACCGTCTTCGCATCCATCAAGCCTTGTGGCACATCGGTTTCCAGGAGATAGCAGCCGTCGAGCAGGGCGTCTTGCACTTTGGCCTCGTCGTCGAGGGTACAGACAACGAAGCGTTCTTTCAGCGTCAGGGTGACAAACGCGCTGAGCTTGTGGCTCTTGGCCCAGCGCTGCAAGGCGGCTAGGCCTGCCGCCGCGCTGGCGCGCCTGGAGTTCTTGACGAAGGCGTTACGGTCGGCGATCTTCGCCTGCAACTGAGCCAACTTGTCCTCCCGCCGCCGCTCCTCGCGCACCCGGACGATCTCGTTACGGCGCACGA
>JAFLDL010000036.1 GCA_017302435.1 Candidatus Accumulibacter necessarius | reverse complement strand
TGCAATTCGCTCGATTTCCCTCAGGTTTCGGTTACCTCTATTCTAATTTCTCGGGGATCTCGATGGGGAGTTTTGGGCAGAAACCCAGTTTTCATGCGGGCTGCAGGTTTATTGCAGGGCCGACTAATGAATATACTATCCCCGTAATACGTCAATAGAACTGTCCCGGTAATACTTCACGCCCGCCTTGCTCTTTCTGCGGCTGTCCCGCCTTTTCCTTGCGTTTGGCGGCTGTTTCTTCTTGCGCTTTTTTGGCTTTCTCCGCGCGTGCAGCCGCTTCTGCCGCCGCTATTTCTTCTGGCGTTTGGGCTTGCAGGGAGAGTTGCGGCTTCTCGGTAATGTCAGGCGATACATTTCCCTGCGCCGCCTGCGCCCGCATGTGCGCCTTCAACCTCGCCGCCTTGAACCCCTTTGCCGCCACCCTCGCCCGGTCCTGCTGCGGGAGCTTCATCAACTGGCGCCTGAACCTCGCCAACGCCACCCGGTTGCGCCTGTCTGCTTGCATTAAGTTCTGCATCTGCCTCTTCCTCGGTCATACCCATCGAAATGAGAAACGCGCGCTCGCTCGTGCTTGTTGCCGTGGCGTCAATGTCAAAATTATCGCCAAGTAGCGCTATCACATCCTACGCATCATCCGCCGATTTCTGCCATTCTGCGAAACAGATTCAGCCCGCGGGTGCAGCACAGCGCCCATACCATCAAGCCGCCGCTGCACTTGCACATTGTTGCGATAGTTACGGTCATGACCCGCCACGAAGCTGTTTCAACTTCAATAGCATGGCCAGCGTCCGCTCAAACTTGCGGTCAAGGTGCGTTTCGTAGCGGTTCAGCTTCTCCAGCAGGTGCGCCCTCAGCCCTTCGCCTAGGGTTTGCGCCTTGATCGCCGGGGCATATTGGGCGTCGCGCACCGCGCGCCAGCAAGACAGTTCAAGCGTTTCGCGGATGAACTGCGCCAGCCCTTCCGCGGTCGCCGGGTGCTCCTCGTCCTCGACTTGTGCTTGCCACCAGTCGCGCGAGTCTTGCTGCAACGCTCGCAGGGCCTTTTCGTAGGCGTTCGGGCCGCCTTTGTACAGGATCGCCGCCGCCTGGCGGGTCGCCGCCAGATCAAGCTCTGCATCGCGTTGAGTCTCGGCGATCTGTTCCGGGGTTTCGGTCATCAGGTCTTGCAGATCCGCGTTTTCTGCGGACAAGCCTCGCTGAAAAGGTGCGGCCGACGTGGCGACCGACTTTGCATTGTTCACCACCGATTTCAAACCCTCGTTGATCCGCGCCCCTTCCGCCATCAGTACCCGCCGCTTGCGCCAGATGATCGCGGCCAGTTCCTCGATCAGATGCTGCTCGGTCATTCCCGCCGGCCGGTGCTCCTCGACGAGCGCCGCCAGCAGGTCGTCGAACTCGGCGTGGTCTTCGTGCGCCAAGACAGCCAGCCGGGAAAGGATGCCGTGCTTCATGGCGTTGAATCGCACTGCCTGATAGCTGGCTGGCGGTACAGCCGCGGGCGCATCCACCGGAAAGGTAACCACCGCCGGTGCTGTTTCTACAGTTTGGAGGGACATGCTCATGGCTCAAATGATTGTTCTCGGCTATCAGCCGCGACATAATAATTGTCGCAAACTATCATGTGCGCTTCAACCATTGGCTTGGCCTATTGCCACAGAAAACGGGCCGACGAAAAAAGTCGGCGCTGACGATACGATGATCGCGGGAGTAGTAAAGCCAGTGGCCTAGCCTCTGGCGTGGTTCGGTACGCGATGCGGTAGTCACGCCATGGGACATTCGATCTTGATGGCAGTGCTCGTGACGGGGGCGGGCAGATGGATTGTGGTGGGGTGAACCCGCTGACGTTCCGATCATGGTGTGTCGACCAGCATCCCATGGTGAGCCAATGGCCGTCGAATAGCAGCGAAATTCAATCCAAGCCCGGTTACGGGAACTGACACTCTTGCCACACTACAACCATTCGCTCATCGTCATCCTTGCCGGCACCCAAGGCGTCATCGAATCAATTGCAGGGGCAGTGGCTCGCCGATTCTTTCATTCTGGCGGCATCTAGCGGAGAATCGCGGAACTCACGGGAAACAACAAGAAAGCAATGCGCCGACCATGACTCTCAAGACCCACTGCACGCCACGCCAAAGCGTTTTCGATCGCAACCGCCGCGATATCGTCCTCGACCTGTCCGACTTCTTGGAAGGCAAGATCGAGGGTGAAAAGTTCTTTGAAGAGAACTTTCTCACCAGCGGGATGAAGACGCTGTTTGAGAAGACCTTCGCCCGCCTTGAAAATCGTGGCGACCAGGCCAGCACCTTTCTGCTCACGCAGTCGATGGGCGGCGGCAAAACCCACAACATGATCGCGCTTGGGCTGCTCGCAAAGAATCCAGTTCTGCGGGAAAGGGTGCTTGGGAAGGGCGGCTACGGCAGCAAGGTCGGCGGCGTTCGTGTGATTGGCTTCCACGGTCGGCAGACCGATGCCCAATTCGGCATCTGGGGCGAACTCGCGGATCAGCTTGGCAAGAAGGATGTCTTCAAGGACTACTACCAGCCGCTGCAGGCGCCCGGACAAAGCGCCTGGATCAATCTGCTCAAGGGCGAACCGACGCTGATATTTCTCGACGAACTGCCCCCCTATCTGGAGGCAGTGCAGGCCAAAGCCATCGGCTCGACGACGCTCTCCACCGTAACGGCGACCGCCATCGCCAACCTGCTGGTGGCCGTGAACAAGGCCGAATTATCGAACGTCTGCGTGGTGATCGCTGACCTCACCGCCGCATGGCACGCCGGCGGCGCGATGCTCAATAGTGCTCTGGACAATCTCAAGAACGAAACCAGTCGTTCGGCGCTGCGTATCGAACCAGTCTCGTCGCAGGGTGAAGAGCTTTACCATATCCTGCGCACCCGCCTGTTTCAGACCCTGCCTGACCAATCCGTGCGCACCCAGGTCGCCAACGACTACGCAGCGGCGGTCAAAGCGGCGCGGGAAATGGATGTCACCAATCACTCACCGGATTCGTTTGCCGCACAGTTGTCGGAGTCGTATCCGTTCCACTTTGGGCTGCGCGATCTGTATGCCCGCTTCAAGGAGAACCCCGGTTTCCAGCAAACCCGTGGCCTGATCCGCCTGATGCGCATGGTCGTCTCGAATCTGTGGGAAACCGGGCAGGCCGACAAATTGCAACTCATTCACCCCTACAACCTTGACCTGAACAGCGACGAAATCGTCTCTGAGATTCGCTCGATCAACCCATCGCTCTCCGAGGCCATCAGCCACGACATCGCCAACAACGGTCATTCAGTCGCCGAAGAGATCGATGCCAAATACAACTGCACCGACGCCCAGGATGTGTCGAAGCTGTTGCTCGTATCCAGTCTCGCCAGTGTGCCGAACGCCACGCATGGCCTGCGCCAGAACGACATCATGGCTTTTCTGTGCGCGCCGGGGCGCGACATCTCCAAGGTCAAGAAAGAGATTGTTGATTACCTGCCCACGCAAGCCTGGTATCTGCATCAAAGCAACGACGGCCGGCTGTTCTACAAGGACATCCAGAACCTTGCCGCCAAGCTGCATTCCACTGCCCGGCAATACAACCAGCAGACGTGTCTCAAGGAGCTTCGCGTCTATCTCGAAGCTTTGTTCCAGCCCAGCGTGCGCGATTGCTACCAGCGCAGCGAAATGCTCGCCGCTCTCGACGAGGTGCACCTCGAAGCCGACAGGACGGCGCTCCTGCTGGTGCAGCCGCGCAATGACACTGACTCGGCGACCAAGCTACCCAAAGAATGGGTCAGGTTCCATACCGATCAGGAATTCAAGAACCGCGTGCTGTATCTCACCGGCTCTCAGGAAACGCTCACCCATGTGCTGGAACAATCGGCACAATACAAAGCCATCAAGAGCATCCTCGACGAAATGGTCTCGACCGGTGTAACCACGCGCGATCCGCAGCGACAACAGGCCAATCAGAACCTCGACCAGATTACGCTGCGCCTACGTTCCGCGATTCAGGAAACCTTCACCACGCTGGTCTATCCGAGCATGGGGCAATTGCGCACCACGGACTGCCGCATCAACTTCCAGAACAACCAGTTCGACGGTGAAAAGCTGATCCGCGACACGCTGACCAACGCCAAGAAGTTCGAGACCGAAACCAGCACCGATGCCTTCCGGCGCAAATGCGAAGAACGCTTGTTCCAGGGGCAGAAGACGGCCAAGTGGAGCGAAATCAAGCGCCGTGCCGCCATGTCCGACGCCTGGCCATTGCACCGGGCCGACGCGCTCGACGCGCTCAAGACCAGAGCGATCAACGAAGGCCATTGGCGTGATCTGGGCGACTCCGTCGAAAAAGGTCCGTTCCCGCCGCCCAGGACCGAAGTGCAGGTGCGGTTGCTATCGCGTGACGACAAGACCGGCGAGGCTTTCCTCAAGATCACCCCGCTCAATGGCGACAAGGTCCATTACGAAATCGGCAATACGCAGCCGACCGGCGGGTCGCTCAAGGTCAGCGAGGCCGAAGGCGGTTACAACAACTTCCGCACGCGGGAACTGAAGCTCACCTTCCTCTGTGTCGATTCCGCCGGCAACCATGATACGGGGCCATCCGTCGCCTGGAAGAACACCCTGGCGGTCAAGTATCGGGTCTTCCAGCAGGGCGAAGACTGGCGCGTCGAACTGCACGCCGTCCCGCGTGGCCATTTGCGCTACACCACCAACGGCGCCGACCCGGTAGCATCTGGTGGCGCCTATGACACCCCATTTACCTTGCCGGCCGAATGCCGTTTCGTACTCGCCGTGGCCGAAGACGGGGACATTCGTTCCAACGTCGAGAAAATCGACGTGGTCGAGTACCGCACCAAGAAAGTCGCGGTCGATGCCGCGCTGCCGGCGCTGTGGTCACATCCGCATCGCAACCTCACCGCCGCCGCCGCATTCGCCTTTGTCGATCTGCTCGAAAAGCACGAAGGCCAGGCGCGAGAAGTCATCGTCGATGTCACCGGCAACAATACCGATGTGAGCCTGTCTTTCATCGCGGGAGAGAACGAGCTGGTAGCCGGTCCCCGACTGCGCGAAACCGTCAAGAAGATGCAGGAGATCGTCGGCAGCAGTCAGGTTACCATCAGTGCCACCACCATTCGCTTCCAGCGCGGCCAACTGCTGCTGGACTGGATTGCCGCCATCCACGGCAGCCTGCAACCCGGTGAGGTCAGTCAGTAATGGCACAACCCAAAGTGACCGCAGCCAAGAAACCTTCGATGCTGGGCTTCGGCTTTCAGCCGGAGCTTTCCGAGCATTACTTTCTGCTCACCTTGCCACGAAGCAAGGGAGAAGGCGCTGAAGTCACCCTGTCCGAGCACTTTGAATGGTTGGAGCCGAGCGAGGAAGTGCCGATTCCCGTGCCGCTCAATGCCACCAATGCGCATCTACGGGTCATTCTGCGTCGCGCAGTCTGGGACTTGATTGCCGAAGACGTCAAGGCCGAGTTCAACCGTCGCTTGCGCAGCTATGGCCAGAAGACTGCCAAATGGCTGCAGGCCGGCCAAGTGCCCATCGACCGAACCCTGGGCAAGGAGCTGTGCGTACTCGCCTGGGCGGTCGAGGAATGCGACCCGGCGCTGATCCCTATTGCCATTCGCAACTGGCTGGGTCTGGTGCCGGAAGAGCGCTGGTGGCTGTACACCATGACCAATGCCGCGACCGGACACGCCATCAGTGGCCGTGGCAAGGGCTGGCGCAAGGCGCTGCGTTACGCGCTCACTGAGAACCCCGTGTCGGAAGGCCTGATCCAGCGGCGCTTGGCCGAGTTCGAGTTGGTGCCGACCGAGAACATGAGTTGATCGAACAGACCGACCATGAACAATCTGAGCTTCATCGAACAGCAGTTTCCAGTTGCCCGTGTCTCCGCTGAGTCCTACAAAGAGCGGATGGCCGGCGCCGGGTCCAGCCAAACCCTGACGGGCGTTGGCAAGTGGTGGGGGCGCAAACCGCTGGTGCTGGTGCGTGCCTGCCTGATCGGGCTGTTGATGCCGGTGTCGAACAACCCCAAGCGTGACCGCGAGATTTTTCTCAAGATCATGACCATGGATGACGTGGGATTGTGGCAACGGAAAAGCAAACTCATCGACCAGAAAATGCTTGAATCCCTGCTGACTGAGAACGAAATCAACACTTGGTTGCGCGATGCAAACGGCGACCCCAAACCGCGCTGGGGTGCGGGTCTCACCACCCATGAGAAAGACCTCGTTCAGCGCTTGGCCTTCGATCGCCTCAACTACGACGAGAAGCTCGACTACTGCCTGCGCCCCGAGCAGATAGCCGGTCCTTCCAGCGAAGCCTGGGAAGAAATCAACGCCCATCTGGGAACCACGGCAACGGCATTGCCGGAACTGGTGCAGCAATTGGGCGCGCGTCGCTTCGGTCATGTTCCGCGTGTGGGCGATCCGGTGTGCGGCGGCGGCTCGATCCCCTTCGAGGCGGCGCGGATTGGCTGCGCGGCCTATGCGTCCGACCTCAGCCCGGTCGCCGCACTGCTGACATGGGGTGCGCTGCATCTGGTCGGCGGCGACGCCAGGACGCGCCAGCGCGTGCGCGAAATCCAGCAGGCGGCCTACGATGCCACACTGAAGGAAATCGATGCGCATGGGCTTGAGACCAACGACAGGGGCTGGCGGCATGAGCAGCTTTATTACGTCGTGGAGGCCAAGTCGCCCGCCACGGGATTGTGGGTGCCGCTGGCCGGATCGCGGGTAATCTCGGAGAAGTACAGAATCTGCGCCGTCATCAAGAAGAACGCGGCCAAGGGAAATTACGACATCGAGGTCATTTCCGGTGCGGATGCTGCGACGATGGCGAAGGCCAAGAAGGGCACGATGCAGGGCAGTCGCCTGGTCTGCCCGGAGACCGACCATAGTTATTCAATCGCGGACCTGCGTGGCGACCATCGGGTCAATGGTGAAACGGTCTATGGTCTACGGATGTGGGAGAACGCCGATCTCGTGCCACGGCCTGACGACGTCTTTCAAGAGCGGCTGTACTGCGTGCGTTGGGCTCTGCCGGACCTGGCGAGTCTGCTTCATGGGGAACAGAGGATGCTGTGGTCCTCCCCAATCGACGAGGCCGGGCTCCGATATTACGGTGTGCGAATTGACGGCTTGCGAGAGTTCCTGCACGAAAACGATCAGGAAATCCTGCAGAATATCAGGGCGCGAAACTGGACGGAAGAGAACGATGCTCTGCAGAATGCGAAGACGAATCTCGCGGTAGCCAAGGCCGCAAAAGCCGCAAAGAATATCCTGGATCAATTGGTCGACCGAGTCCGGGAACTCTCCGTCGTTATAGCCGAGCGCCAAGGCAATGTGGATCGGCTGGCCTCAAGAATCCCAGGCCGGGTCTATCTGGCCCCTACGACCGCCGACATCTGCAGCGAGACCAAGGTGCTGCAATTGGTCGAGGCGAATCTCGCCGATTGGCAAGCCAACGGCTACCTGCCTAGCATGCGCATACCACAAGGGGCAGAGACGACGCGGCTGTTCCGTGAGCGCGGCTGGACTCACTGGCACCACCTATTTACGCCTCGCCAGCTGCTGATGCTCGGTACTTTCATCAAGAATGCCGTATCACCAGATCCGACTAATGCGCTGCGGGTAGGCGTGGCGGCAGTTGGGGTTGGGTCGGCCGCTAACTTTCTCAGCCGACTCTGTGGAATCAATCCCCATAAATCAAAAGGACCAGGTTCGCCGGTGAATGTTTTTTATAACCAGGCGCTAAACACGACTCTGGTTATCGGTAGCCGCACGCTGGCAGGTGTTAAAGACTTTTTGTGCGCTGATTTCACTGCTGCGCCAATTGCAAACACCAATGCTGTTGTTTCACTCATTGATGCCCGCGATGTTGAGGTTGAAACCGATATTTGGCTGACTGACCCGCCCTATGCGGATGCAGTCAATTACCATGAGCTAACGAACTATTTTCTGGCATGGTACGAACGACTGCTGCCAACGGCATTCCCCAACTGGTGTTTCCAGGATGTGGCGACTTTGTCCGTTCAAGGTTCTGGCGATGATTTCAAGCGTTCGATGGTGACCATCTACACTCGGCTAGCCAAGCAAATGCCGGACAGTGGCGTGCAGCTTGTTCAATTCACACATCAAGACCCAGCAGTGTGGGGTGACCTCGGCATGATCATGTGGGCCAGCGGCCTCCAGGTGACTGCTGCATGGACTATCAGCACTGAAACCTCTTCGGGGGGGCTCAAGACTGGCAACTACGTCCAAGGCACCGTCAATCTGGTGCTGCGCAAACGCACAGAACAACGCTCAGCCTGGCTCGACGAAATCTATCCGCAGATTGAAGACGAGGTCAAACAGCAACTCGACAGCATGACCACGCTGGACGACGAATCCGAGCCCAACTTCGGCGACACTGACTACCAGTTGGCCGCCTACGCCGCCGCCCTGCGCGTGCTGACCCAGTTCGCCGACATCGAGGGCATGGACATCCGCCATGAACTGTTCCGCGAACGCACCCGCAACGAAAAATCCGAGTTCGAGAAAGTCATCGACCGCGCCGTGGAGATTGCCGCCAATCACCTGATCCCGCGCGGCTTCGACGAATTCCACTGGAAGAGCCTGGGCGCCGATGAGCGGCTTTACCTCAAGGGGCTGGAACTGGAACGTCACCGCGAGGCGCGTGCCGGAGCCTACATTGAGCTGGCCAAGGGTTTTGGCGTGCGCGAATACACCAACCTCTATGAACGCTCCGAAGCCAATGCCGTGCGCTTCAAGACCGCCAGCGAATTCAAGCGCCAGCAGTTGGAAGGCGAAGGTTTCGCGGCCAGTCTAACTCGTCACGTTCTGTTTGCCATCCATGAAACCGTGCGCGAAGAAAACGCCCGCGCCGGCCTTGATTACCTGAAGACCGACGGCGCGGTCGATTACTGGAGCGGAAGTACTCGCAAGGCCATCCTGGCCCTGCTCGCCTACTTGAAGCCGCTCGCCCATATTGGCCACATGCCGCACTGGGCCGAAGATGCTGATGCCGCTGAACGGCTGGCAGGGGCAGTGGAGAACGATCATTGATCTCTGCGTCGGATAGCGGAACGAACTTGAGAGTGACTGCACCCGGTAAACTTGCAGTGTTGGGAATTTTTCGGAGGGTTGAGCCATGAATACCTTGATCATCGAACTACCTGCCGATGCGCTGGCGATGCCGGGCGCTTCGCCCGAATCGCTGGCGAGCGAAGCGAAATTCATGCTGGCATTGAAGCTGTTCGAGGTCGGCCGCTTGAGTTCGGGCAAAGCGGGAAATCTGTGCGGCATGGGCCGGGTGGAATTCCTGCTGGCCGCCGGACGTGCGGGCGTGCCGGTGGTCGCCCTCGATGACGATGAGTTGAGCGCGGAGTTCGTCCCGAATGCTTGATCGTGCGGTGATCAATGCAGGGCCTCTGGTGGCGTTGTCGTTGCTCGACAAGCTTGAGCTGTTGCCTGCCCTCTTTGGCGAGATCTGGGTGCCGCAGGCAGTTTTCAACGAAGTGGCGGTAGCAGGCATCGGCAAGCCCGGTGCCGGTGGTTTACAGACGGCGGAGTGGCAAAGCCGCGTGCGCGTGTCCCCGATGCCCGACCCGCTCTTGGTGATGGAACTGGATACCGGCGAGGCCGAGGTGGTCAGCCTGGCCCGGCAACTTGCGCCGTGTATGGCCATCATTGACGAGCGTCGCGGGCGGCGGATCGCACAGCAGGTGTACGGGCTGCCGGTGAAGGGAACGGCAGGGCTCTTGGTCGAGGCGCATCGGAGTGGCCTCATTACTGCGGTGCGCCCGCATTTGCTGGCCTTGCGCGTGGCGGGCTATTTCATCGCCGAGGGCGTGATTGCCGCCGCGTGCCAGGCCGTGGGTGAATAGCGGCGGCACCATTGTTCTGTGCGCTAGCCCTGTCACGGTCTTGACCCGGATCGCCGCCGCCCCATGACCGTCCTGCGCCATTCCTCGCGACGCGACAAGCTCGACGTTTCCCTCCTGAACGCGCGCTTGAGCAACGCCGTCAGCTACGATCGGATCGCGGGCTATTTTCGATCATCGTTACTGGAGGTGGCTGGAGAGGCAATCGAAGACGTTGTCGGGAAAGTGCGCGTGGTCTGCAATTCCGATTTGGAACCCGCCGATGTCGCCACCGCCAAGGCAGCGCAGCAGGCGATGCGGCAGTCCTGGTGCGCCGCAGAGCCGGAGAAACTGGCGGCAGGCGCGGCGGGGCGTCCGCGCTTCAGACGGCTCTTTGATTTGCTGGCTTCCGGCAGGCTGGAAGTGCGCGTGCTCCCCGACAGTGTCTTCGGTCTGGTGCATGGCAAGGCGGGCGTAATTCGCTACGGCGAGGGGCGTGCAACCAGTTTCCTTGGCAGCGTCAATGAAAGTCTTTCCGCTTGGCGGCTGAACTATGAGCTGATGTGGGAAGACGACAGCGCCGAAGCGGTGGATTGGGTTCAGGCTGAATTCGACGCGCTATGGGGTCATCCGATGGCCGTGCCGCTGGCGGACTTCATCGTGCAGGACGTCAAGCGGCTGGCCGACCGGCAGGAAACTTCCATTGATGACTGGCGGCGCGATGCGCAGGCCAGCGCGGCATCGGCAGCCGTGGAGTCGCCGGTGTATCGGCAGGAATTTGGCCTGTGGGCGCACCAGAAATACTTTGTGAAGCTGGCGTTCGACGCCCATCGGCGGGGCACGGCGCGGTTCGTTCTGGCCGATCAGGTGGGACTGGGCAAGACGGTGCAACTGGCGCTCGCGGCTTTGCTGATGGCACTGACCGGCGACAAGCCGGTGTTGATCCTTGTGCCGAAGCCGCTGATGCTGCAATGGCAGGACGAACTGCGTGACCTGCTGGCAATTCCTAGTGCGATGTGGCTGGGCGATGCCTGGCGCGACGAGCAGGGTATCGAGCACCCGGTCACGGGGCCGGAAGGAGTGCGGCGCTGCCCCCGTCGTTTCGGCATCGTTTCGCAAGGCTTGGTGGTGGCGGGCAACGAGATTCTCACTTACCTGCTGGGGATGGGCTTCGAGTGCGTGATTTGCGATGAGTCGCACCGGGCACGCCGAAAGAAGATCGATCCCAACAACCTCACGCGGAGACCGGAGTACAACAATCTGGCGGCCTTTCTCGCGCAGATCAGCCCACGCACGAAAAGCATGTTGCTGGCAACCGCGACGCCGGTACAACTGCACCCGATTGAAGCCTGGGATTTGCTGGCGATTCTCTCCGCCGGCAACGAGGCGGTGCTGGGCAACGACTGGAGCGAATGGCGCAAGCCGGAAAGCTGTCTGCCCGTGGTCATGGGGGAAGAGGCCTTGTCCGGCGACGTGTTCGAAGCGTGGCCGTGGGTGCGCAATCCCCTGCCGCCGCGCGGTGAGGGGTCGAACTTCCGACTGCTGCGCCAGCGCCTCAATCTTGACGATGGCACCCACGTTGCAGCAGGCGATCTAATCAGCAGCATGAATAGCGCCTCGCGCACCCTGTTGGGCCAAGTGGCGCATGAGTTTGGCCGCAACCACAATCCATTCATTCGCCACATCGTGCGCCGCACGCGTCAATATCTGGAAGATACCATCGACCCTGCCACGGGTGAGCCGTATCTGAAGCCGGTGCGCGTCCTTTTGTTCGGCGAGGGAGAAGATGAGGCGGTGCCGCTGCCACCGTATTTGCAGGACGCCTACGACGCAGCGCAGGCGTTTTGTCGGCTGCTAAGTCAGCGCGTCAGAGGGGCCGGATTTTTGAAGACGCTGCTGCTGCGGCGCATGGGCAGTTCGATCTACGCCGGGCGACGCACTACCGAAAAGATGCTCGCCACCTGGGGCACTGGCGAATTGTTTGCCGAGCGTAACAGCGGTGCGAGCGACGAGGCGGTCGGTGCGGACGGCGACGATGGCAACGAGGGCGAACCTCGCAATGCGGTCGTCGAATCCGAGATGAAAAGCCTGACTTCGCAGGAGCGGGCCGAACTGGCGCGCTGCCTCAAGGCGCTGGAAGTCAACCAGGACCGTGACCCGAAGTTTCAGCAGGTGCTCAACTACCTGGTCGGCGAGAACTGGCTGGCGCGAGGTTGCATCATTTTCAGCCAGTATTTTGATAGCGCTTGGTGGCTGGCGGAATCGTTGTCACGCGAGCACTTCCCCAACGAGCCCATCGGCATTTATGCTGGCGGGGCCAATTCTGGGATTCTGCTGGGCGGGCAGTTCAAGGCGTGCCTACGCGATGACATCAAGGGCAAGGTGAAACATGGCGAGATCCGGCTGTTGATCGGCACCGAGGCGGCATCTGAGGGCCTCAACCTGCAACGTCTTGGCACACTCATCAACCTTGACTTGCCGTGGAACCCGACGCGGCTGGAACAGCGAAAAGGCCGCATTCAGCGCATCGGCCAGGTTCGCGATGAAGTGTTTGTGTGCAATCTGCGGTATCGCGGATCGGTTGAAGACCGCGTGCATCAACTATTGTCCAGCCGCCTGGAATACATCTTCGACCTGTTTGGCCAGATTCCTGACGTACTGGAATCATTGTGGATCGATGTCGCGCAAGGCGAGGTCGAAGACGCCAAACGCCTCATCGACGGCATTCAGCAAACACACCCGTTCGACGACCGCTATGCCAAGGTCGAAAACCTCGATTGGGAAAGCTGCGCCAGGGTGTTGTCGGCGACCGAGATGCAGAAGGTGTTGTCGGCGGGTTGGTAAGCTGCTGCGGATTGGTGGGTGTGCAGCAAACTAATTCCCGGCTGCGGCATCCTGCAGACCGTGGTGCTTGACGAACAACTCGAGAATAGCAAAGGCGTCGTACTTCTCCTTGGGCACGGCCAGCTGGAACTCCACCAAGCCATCGGCCGTGGGGATGGCGAAGCGAGGGAGTTCGTAGCGGTCCGGGTATCGTCTGTAGTCTGGTTCGGCCTGGGCACCGTCGGCGCCGGGTGGTTGAAGAAGTTCACGCTCCCGTTTTCCCGCCTCTGCCGACGTCGACTGGCACTGGATCAGCGCCGCGCGTTGCAGCCATTCACCCATTGCCGGGACCCAGGCCGTTTCTGTGCCGTGCCTTCGGATTCACGCGATAGCGCACATGGGCGCGCTGCTGCCAGCCGGCGGCCTGCACGTCGCGCAGCAACCAGCCGGCGTCCACCAGCTCGGTCAAAGTCTGGTCGACGATTTCGCGGTCGTCGAGCAGACTCCACTGTTTGCGGTAGATGTCGCGCGCAGTGAAGCCGTCTGCGCTGCCCAGGTCGTCAAGCTGGCCCTTGGCGATGCGCTCGGCTAACGCTGCGGCGGCTTGTGATTGCAGGTTGGCGGCCAGTCCGTAGATGCGGCGAGCGTGCGCTTCGAGGTAACTGCACCAGTCGGCAGCGCGCGCCGCGGCTTGCAGGCTGACCGGGCCAGCGGATTCACCGGCGGCGAGGGCTTCGGCCCGGTCAACCAGATGGAACAGCAGAGCGAGGCTGGCCATCGTCTTCGGCTGCTTGGAGAGGTATTCGACGATCAGCGGCGCCTCGTCTGGGTCTTCCAGCTTCTCTCGGTGCAGGCGCTCATACCACTCGATGAACAGGTCTTGTGCGCCGTCGTCGGCAAAGCGCAGGCAGGGAGTCTTGTCATAGGCGCCGGGCGGGGCGATGCGCGCGAAGTCCGTACGCGCCAGTGTTTCGATGATGGCAAAGGCGCGCTCGCGGGCCGGGCTGTCGGGGTATTCGTCCACCATGTGCGCGAAGGGCTGCACGTCGGGATAGGTGAGCAACTGGAAGCGCTGCATCATGCCGTCGTTTTCGATGCGCGCCTGATAGAGGTAATTGCGCAGCTTGTCCGGCTGGGTGCCGCCGAGAATGGAGACACACATGTTGTCGCAGATGACGTGCCCGCGCCCGATACGGTCAAGTGGAAAGCTGCCCTGGCCGTTCCATGCTTCGAGGTAAAAGCCGCGATCCTGTTCGCGCCCTTGCTTGTCCCAGCCGCGCAGCAGGCCGACCAGTTCGTCACGGAAGACCAGAATGCCGCGCCGATTGGTGGAAAGTAAGTCATGCAGCGCCTCAATGGCGGCGTCGTTGGTGCGAAAACGGTCTTGCAGGTCGCCGACTTGCGGTGCGTTCATGCTGGCTATTTCGAGCTTGATTTCGGCCACGCTGCGCGGCGATGGAGAAAGTTGGCGCTGGCGGGACGGCGCTTTGTGCTTGGCTGGCGGCGTGTCGGCGTCGTCGGCGTCCCCGTTATCTGGCGTGCCGCCGTTGGTGGCCGTGGCATAGGCGGTGGCCATGCTGGCGGTGCGTTTGGCGAGGATGTCGGCCTTGATGGCATCCTTGAGTTCGGCTTCGAGCAGTTTCTGGCGCGCTTTCGTTTCCGGGTCGGCGGCGGTGGCCTTCGCCTGCTGGCTGCCGTCGGTGGCGAGTTTCTCCAATCGCGCTAACGCCTTGACCATTTCGGCCAGCGCCGGTGTCTTTTTCTTCGACGGCGGGCCGATCACGCCGCCCCACAAATTGGGAACAATCAGCCAGTCGTCCTTGCGCTTGGGCTTGATGCCGATGCCGGCGCCGACCACGGCGGCCAGAATGGCGATGGCGCCGACGGCGCAGAAGTCGATGGGGCATTGCATCCGGTAGGCGATGTCGGCGATCCAGCCGCGAAACGGCGCGGGGATCAACTCGGGGTCGAGCGGCGACACGGGCAGCAGGGTAATACGGATCGGCTCAGGCGTCGGCAGCGCGTCGTATTCAGCTTGGCGCGCGGCGATGATATAGGGTGCGGGATCGAGCCATTCACCGGACAGTCGCTCGAAATGGCCGCCACCAGGAGGTGTAAGGAACGGTTGCGAGAGTTTTTCGGCGCAGGCGTCCAAGCCGGGGAGTGCCAGCGCAGTGGCAAACTGTCGATAGGCTCCAGGCCAGTCGCTTGCCGAAACAGGCGCGGCAAGCGGCAAGATGACGCGCAGGCGTGGCGCTGTAGGCGTACTACGCTTGGTGGTGTATATCGCGCATTCCGTCCCGGTCAGCGCGGCGCGGGTGCGGTCTAGATCTCCATCCTTGTCGATGTCGAGCACTAGTGCGGTCATATTCACCACGTCGATGTCGCGGCGGGTGGCTCCTTCCTTGAACTTGGCATAGATCAGTGCCGGCACGCTCTCCGGGTCGGCCGCGGGCGGGCCAGCCTGCACCTGCGTGAAGCGCTCCACGAGGGCGCCCCAGCGGGTTTCCGCCGGTTCGATCTGGCTGGACTTGACGCCCCCTTTCTGCACGGCGTAGCGCAGCAGTCTGTCTAGTCTGTCAGTTCGCTGTGGAGAGGCTCCAGCGTTTTTTTCTTGTTCTGTCATGGGGTGGTGCTCCAGGCGCCCAGCGCTCTGGCGGTAGCTACAAAGCCAAAGCCATAACGGGCCATGTGAAAGTCCAGCACGCTGCGACCGTGTGCGCCGCACTCGGGGACGTGGCAGCGAAATGAGCCGGTGGCCAGATTCACCGTCAGGCTTGGATGAGCGTCGTCGTGAAACGGGCAGCGCGCCGTAGCGTTGCGCCCTTGTGGGCGCAGGTGATCAAGCTCGGTGGCGTAGTAGGTCAGCGGATCGGGCAGGCTGGCGCGGTCGAAATGGCCGCGCTTGGGCTTCATGCCTGCCATCGGGTAACGCATGGCGCCCCCTCAAACCGGACGCTGCTTGGCTTGGGCGGTACTGGTCAAGCGCCCCTGAGAGTTCATCCATTCGTCGACGTCCGCCGTGAAATAGAAAATCCGACCGCGCTTGACGTACTTTGGCCCGTTGCCGTTGCAGCGCATCATGGCCAGGGTCTTTTCGGACAGACCGGTGTAGGTCGAGGCGTTTTTCGTGTCCATACGGCCGTCCGGGTAGGTTCTGACTTCGATGGGGGTGATTGGAGTTTGTGTCATGGCTGTTCTCAAAGGTATGAAAAGACAACACAATACTACTAGAGCAATACAAAGCTTGTCAAAGAACTATTGTAATGTTAGTCTTTACTGGAACCAAATGGAATCTTTGAACGAAAGGACATGACATGGCAACCGAAAATCCGGAAAGCAAGCGCAAGGGCGGCGGCGGGAAATTGACCCGGACCGAGACGGTGACGGTTCGGCTGGACCCGAAGCTCCGCTATCTGGCGGAACTTGCCGCGCTCAAGCAGCGGCGAACCGTATCGAGCTTTATCGAATGGGCGATTGAAGACAGTCTTGGTCGGGTATATCTCCAGGAGGGTGGATACGGTAACGATCCTGGAACATCCGTTGCCGATGTTGCGGCAAAGCTGTGGGACGTTGATGATGCCGACCGTTTTGCGAAACTTGCGTTGAGCTACCCAGATTTACTGAGCCACGAAGAGCAGAAGCGGTGGAAGCTCATTCGCGAGAACGGCTATCTATGGAAAGGCAACTCAAACAAGAACAGTGGTAAGTGGACGTGGCGTTTGGAAGAAGACTCCTTGTGCTTTGACCGCCTGCGGGAACGCTGGGATGACTTTTGTGCGGTCGCGCGCGGTGAGGCGTCACGGGATACGTTACCCACATGGGTAGACGCAAAGCCAGCCGATAAGCCCGAAGTCAAGTCCAGCTTTGGCGACTTTGAAGACGACATTCCTTTCTAGATCGAACTCAATCATGGCCAAGACTTTTTCCAAACTCACTCGCCCGAATATGCGCAAGCTGGCTGCCGGCGACAAACTCAACGAGCATGGCATCACCTTTGAGCGGCAAGCTAACGGCGACGGGGTGTTCACGGTCAACTTCATGGTCGATGGCCAGCGCATTCACCGTGTCATCGGCCGTGAATCGGACGGCACCACGCGCACCCAGGCGGAGGAATTCATCGACAAGGCGCGGCAGGACGCCAAGGCCGGGCGCCTCAATCTGCCCAAGGGTCGCAAGCTGGCGCTGTCGTTCAGCGAAGCGGCGGACAAGTACCTCGCCAAACTAGCACAGGAGGGCGGAAAGGATTTGCCGATGAAGCGCTACCGCTTCAATATGCACCTGAAGCCGTTTTTCGGTGAGACGCCGCTATCGAAGATCGCGAGCTTCGACGTGGAACGTTACAAAAAGCAGCGTGGCAGTGAGTTAGTCATGCGCCCGAACGGGCCGGGTGGCAAGCCGGTCTATGGCGGCGAGACCAAACCGGCGACGATCAACCGCGAACTGGCAGCGCTCTCGCATCTGCTCAACAAAGCCGTGGAATGGGGATGGCTCGACCACAAGCCCGCCACCATCAAGCGCTTGCAAGAGCACGCAGGGCGGATCACCTATCTGACCGTAGAGCAGGTCGAGCGGCTCCTGAAGGAAGCGGCAGGCGACCAAAGCCGCCAGATTTACCCGTTCATCCGCATCGGGCTCGATACCTCGATGCGCAAGACCGAAATCCTCAGCATCCGGCGTGAGCATATCGACGTGCAAAAGATGGTGATCTACATCCCGAAGGCCAAGGCCGGCGCACGCGAGCAACCCATCACGCGCAGCCTGGCCGAATACCTCACCAGCTATGTTGCCAGTCTTCAGCCCGGCTTACCGTGGCTGTTCCCTTCAATAGCCGCCAAGGAGGGGCGAACAGTCAATCTGGACAAGCCGTTTCGTCGCTGTGTGCTGGCCGCCGGCCTGGATGTAACGCAGGTGGTCCGCCACACATTGCGCCATACCGCCATCACGCACCTGGTGCAGGCCGGCGTGGATCTGCCAACGGTGAAGCGCATCAGCGGTCACAAGAATCTGTCGATGGTGGAACGCTATAGCCACCAGAACGGCGCGCACATTCAGACCGCAATGGACAAGCTGAGTGAGCGGTACAAAAAGGTGAACTGACCAATGGCAACGATTTATTGCGACGAATCCGGCAACTCCGGCGAGCGGCTGATCGACAACGACCAGCCGTTTTTTGTTTTGGCGTCAAACGACTACAGCGCCGCTGAAGCCCGCGAGTTGCTTCAACACGTCCGGTCCCCACAGGCAGCGGAGCCCAAGTTCAAGACGCTGCGGAAGTCGCCCGATGGAATTCGGCGAATGACGAACTTCTTGGCTGATCCGCGTTTGAACAGGTTTCGGGTGCTGGTGGATGCGTATCACAAGCGATTCATGGTGGTTACCAAGCTCGTTGACTTGATTGCCGAAACCCTGGCTCACGATATGGGGTTCGATCTTTACCAGCGGGGTGCCAATCTCGCGATGGCGAATATGCTTCACTGCTGCATGCCGGTTTTTTGCGGAGAGGAGCGGACGGCTGCTTTCTTACAGTCGTTTGTTGACCTGTTGCGCTACAGGACCGAAGCCCATGCCCAAGCGTATTTTGAGGCGGGAAAGGCGATGGTTGAATCGTCGACCCATGAGGTTTTCAAGACTGATCTGTTTCCATTTACGGAACCGAGATTGTTCCAGGCGTGGTTCGACTTTGTCGGCGAAATGTCCCTTGAGCCAGCAATTCCGGCCTTGTTCCAGCACATCAACGAATGGGGCAAGAGGAAGGGCACTCGCTTCGAGGTGATTCACGACAACTCAAAGCCTGTGCTGGCGTCTTGCGAGACGTTTGAAAGCATGATGGCGATGAGCGGCGAGCAATCCCAACTGGTGGGGTACGACCGTCGGAAGTTTCATTTCCCCTTGCGGGCAACGTCGCTGTCACAAGGCGACTCGTCGCTGCTGCCGCAGATTCAGGTTGCTGACCTTTGCGCAGGCGCATTGAACCATTTCTTGAAGTGCCAGACGGCAGGCCAACTCGATGACTTGGCTATCGCGATTCGTGACCTCGGATGCATCGAATGGGTGATTAACGGCGTGGTTCCGAGCACTGACGTGACACCGCAAGACCTTGGAACCGATAGTGAGGACGGGACCAATCCGCTGGACGCCATTGCAGACTATTTCAGCGCGAAGGCGCGCAACTGAGCGAAGCGCTCGATGGGTATCCATTTGGCAAGCAGGCGGTATAGATCAACTTCCCCGCTTCTGTTACATTTCGGGGCAATTTGCCGCCGCGAACGCCGCGTACAGACTCGATGGACTGGCGGAATGCGTGAAAGGTGGGGGCGTATCGATGTGTGAATTCTTGGCGCGATTACACAGGAATTACACAAAAACAAAAAGCCCCGGCTGTTGACCGAGGCTAAGTGCTTGATTTCTCTGGTGGGGCGTCAGAGACTCGAACTCTGGACCTACGGATTAAGAGTCCGCTGCTCTACCAACTGAGCTAACGCCCCACGAAGCAACCAACGACAGAAGCAGAAGACACTTTCGACTGGTGGGTCGGGTGGGATTCGAACCCACGACCAATGGATTAAAAGTCCACTGCTCTACCGACTGAGCTACCAACCCTGCAAAGCGGCGAAGTATAGGGAAGGGCATCAGGACTGTCAAGGCAGGCGAGCATTTCTGCATTCCGTTGGCTTAACTGCCGAGTCCATTCCTTCATGCGTTGAACGATGACTAATGCGCCTTTCGAATCCTCGCAGAAGTCATCTTACAAACAACCTGCTGGCCAGAAATTTCCCGGCTGCCCGTGGTCGTTGCTGACAGGCGTTAGAACGAACATGTCATTTCTCGGAGAAAAAAAGAGGGCGCCGCGAGGGCGCCCAAAAGGGGAGAGACTGTGCAGGAGAGACCGGGAGGCTCAGTAGTGATAGGCTGATTCGCCGTGTGACGTGATGTCGAGACCTTCGCGTTCTTCTTCTTCAGGCACCCGCAGACCGATGATCAGATCGACCAGTTTGAACGCCACCAGGGAAACGACGCCAGACCAGACGATCACGGTGCCGACGCCCCACAACTGGCTGATCACCTGTGCGCTCATGTCGTAGCTGCCGACTGCGTTGGCTACGTAGTCATAGACACCGGTGCCGCCCAGCGCAGGATCCGCGAAGACGCCGGTGAGGATTGCGCCGAGAATCCCGCCGACGCCATGGACGCCAAAGACGTCGAGCGAATCGTCAGCTCCAAGCATGCGCTTCAGGCCATTGACGCCCCACAGGCAGATCACACCCGCCAGCAGGCCGATGACGATGGCGCCGACGACGCCGACGAAACCGGCCGCCGGAGTGATCGCCACTAGGCCTGCCACCGCACCCGACGCAGCACCGAGCATCGATGGCTTGCCCTTCAGCATCCATTCCGCCAGCATCCAGGACATCGCGGCGCAAGCGGTTGCCACCCAGGTATTGACCATCGCCAGCGCAGCGCCGCCGCTCGCTTCGAGTGCCGAGCCGGCATTGAAGCCGAACCAGCCAAACCAGAGCAGGGAAGCACCGATCATCGTGAAAGTCAGGCTGTGCGGAGCCATCGATTCCCGACCGTAGCCAATCCGCTTGCCGATGACGATCGCTCCGATCAGGCCGGCTACGGCCGCATTGATGTGTACCACGGTGCCGCCGGCGAAGTCGAGGGCGCCTTTCTGGAAGAGGAAGCCAGCCGTTTTGCCTGCCGCCTCGCCTGCTGCTGCGTCTACGTAGGCATCCGGCCCGGCCCAGTACCACACCATGTGTGCCATCGGCAGGTAGGAGAGCGTAAACCAGATCACCATGAACACCAGGATGGCGGCGAATTTTGCCCGTTCGGCGAAGGCGCCGACGATCAGGCCGCACGTGATTGCTGCGAACGCGCCCTGAAAAATGACGTAGGCCAGCTCGGATACGACCACCCCTTTGGAGAAGGTTGCCGCGACCGATTCGGGCGTGATTCCCTTGAGGAAGATCTTGTCGAGCACGCCAAAGAAGCCGCCACCTTCGGTAAAGGCCAGGGAGTAGCCGTAGACAACCCAGAGTACGCTGATCAGCGAGAAGGTAATGAAGACCTGCATCAGCACCGAGAGCATGTTCTTGGTGCGAACCAAGCCGCCGTAGAATAGCGCCAGTCCGGGGATCGACATCAGGATGACCAGTGCTGCGCTGGTCATGATCCAGGCGTTGTCGCCCTTGTTGGCGACCGCTGCTGGTGCCGCCGCAGCCGGTTCGGCGGTGGCCGTGGTGGCAGGGGCAGCGGCCGGTTCGACAGCCGCCGATGTGGTCGCAGCCGGAGCTGCAGGTTTCTCTTCCGCCCAGGCTGGAGCGCCGATGCTGACGGCGCCGAGCAGGGCGAGGATGGCGAATATGCGCTTCATGATTTCCTCCTCAAAGTGCTTCTTCACCGGTTTCGCCGGTGCGAATCCGAATGACTTGTTCAATGGCCGAGATGAAGATCTTGCCGTCGCCGATCTTGCCGGTACTGGCGGATTTCTCGATGGCCTCGATCACCTGCTCGAGGAGGGCGTCGCTGATCGCTGCTTCGACCTTGACCTTGGGCAGGAAGTCGACGACGTACTCGGCGCCGCGATAGAGTTCGGTGTGACCCTTTTGTCGCCCGAAGCCCTTGACTTCGGTCACTGTGATGCCCTGCACGCCGATTGCCGACAGCGCTTCTCGTACTTCGTCAAGCTTGAAGGGCTTGATGATGGCGGTTACCAGTTTCATGTTGCTCTCCATGTCAGGTGGCATCTGATTGATGCCTCCCTGGGTGAAAGAATGAAGGAAAAAACGAAGTGCTGGCCAGTTAAAAGCACGTTACGTGCCAGGATTAAGTATTCCAAGAAAACACGGCCTTGGCCTCTGATGGCACGACCTGACCGAGCGTGTTGCACTCCGATTGCGCAGCTATCGCAAGAAATGCACCGAAGTGGTGCGTCTCATGTTCAGCGCTGCGCCTGTGCTAAACTCGTTCCGCCCTGCAACCCTCTGCGCCATTCGGTGATTACCATGCTTGACCCCAAAATGTTTGAAGAGCTCGGTGCTCGTCTGAGCAGCATCATTGCCGCCAGTCCAGCAGCCGACATCGAGAAGAACGCCCGCGCACTGCTGGCCAGTGTCTTTGCCAAGCTCGATCTGGTCAGTCGTGAGGAGTTCGACATCCAGACGCAGGTCCTGCAGCGCACCAGGGAAAAGCTGAAGGCGCTTGAAGCGCGGCTTGACCACCTGGAAAATCCGCCGGAACCGCCGGACCCGGCGGCCTGAGCCTCAGGCGCAGGCGTTCAAGCGCCAGCCAGCGTCCGGATTGCTGTCGGCGGCCCTGGTGCGCAATCTCTCCCGATGACTCTCGCAATTGTCCATAGCCGGGGCCTCGACGGTCTCGCTGCTCCCGAGGTTGCAGTCGAGGTGCATCTGGCGGGCGGCTTGCCAAACGTCACGTTGGTCGGCTTGCCCGACACCGAAGTCAAGGAAGCGCGTGATCGGGTGCGGGCGGCGCTGCAGAACTCCGGTTTCGAGTTTCCCCGCAAGCGCATCACGGTCAACCTGGCGCCAGCCGATCTGCCGAAGGAATCGGGCCGCTTCGACCTGCCGATTGCACTCGGCATTCTCGCCGCCTCGGGTCAGATCCCGGGCACGGCCTTGGCCGGCCATGAATTTGCCGGCGAACTGTCGCTTTCTGGCGAGTTGCGGCCGATCCGTGGCGCGTTGGCGATGGTCCTTGCCGCAGGCGGCAAGGGGCGCAGTTTCGTCCTGCCGGCCAGCAGCGCCCGCGAGGCGGCGTTGGCCAGCAAAGTGCAGGTGCTTGAGGCCGGTACCTTGCTCGAGGTTTGCGCGCATCTGACCGGACAGTGCAGGCTGACCGAATGCCAGGCGGCGGACGGGTTATCGGATGAGATCGGCGACTACCCCGACCTCGCCGATGTCCGTGGCCAGGTGCAGGCCAAGCGCGCGCTCGAGATTGCCGCTGCGGGGGCGCATTCGATCCTGTTTGCGGGTCCTCCGGGTACCGGCAAATCGATGCTTGCCAGTCGGCTTCCCGGCCTGTTGCCGCCAATGACGCTCGCTGCCGCGCTTGAATCGGCGGCGGTGCTGTCGCTGGCCGGGCAGTTTTGCCCCGAGGCTTTTCGCCGTCATCCCTATCGTGCGCCGCATCATACAGCTTCCTCGGCAGCACTGGTCGGCGGTGGCAGCGTACCTCGGCCCGGCGAGATCTCGCTGGCACATCAGGGCGTTCTTTTCCTCGACGAGATTCCCGAGTTCGATCGCCGGGTGCTGGAAGCGCTGCGCGAGCCACTTGACTCGGGCTGCATTCACATCTCACGCGCTGCCCGGCAGGCGGAATTCCCAGCGCAATTCCAGCTGGTCGCAGCGATGAATCCATGTCCCTGTGGATATCACGGCGATGCTCGCGGACGTTGCCGGTGCACGCCGGACCAGGTATTGCGCTATCGCAGCCGGCTTTCCGGCCCGCTGCTCGACCGCATCGACCTGCAGATCGAGGTGCCGGCGGTACCCGCCGAGGTGCTGCAGCAGGCGCCCGACGGCGAAGCCTCGGCCAGCGTCCGTGCGCGTGTGACCCTGGCTCGCGAGAGACAGACCGTGCGACAGGGAAAGGCCAATTCTCGCCTGACGACCAAAGAGATCGACCAGCACTGCCAGCCCCAGGCAGCGGCAGCGGCACTTCTGAAACACGCCATCAGCCGCTTTGACCTTTCGGCGCGTGCCTTCCATCGTCTGCTCAAGGTTGCGCGCACTATTGCCGACATCACTGGCTGCGACGCTATCGAGGCGCAGCATGTCGCTGAAGCCGTCCAGTACCGCCGCTTCACCAGGGACTGACGGTGCTCGATCGAAGGGGTCGCCTGCTGCTGCGCCCTCCTGCTATCTATCGTGACCCAGCAGTAGCTAAGCCTGCCGGAGCTTCATCCCGTCTGCCTGCCGTAAGTCTCTCTGGCAAACGGGATCAGGCACAGGGAGACGACGAGGCAGGCGGCCATCAGGCTGAATCCAGCCTGATAAGCGGTGGCATCGTAAATGCGGGCGCCTCCGGCCGTGGCACCTAGCCAGTTGCGGTCAAGAACCCAACCGACGCTGGGTTGCAGCAACATGCCGCCGAGCAGCGGTCCCATGTTGCAGATTCCCGAGGCGGTGCCCATCAGGCGCGCCGGCACCGATTCCTTGGCGAAGGCAAAGCCGATGATCAGGTTTCCCGAGAAAAACCCGGTGAAAAGCAGGGTGACGATCATCAGCCAGACGGGTATTGGCAGGAAGATGATGACCGCCCAGCCGGCCAGCGCCGCCGCTGTGGTTGCCACATACAGTGGCCGGCGGCGGCCCATGCGTTCGGACAGGGCGCCGAGGACGGGGCCGCCAACCGCCCAGGCGATCAACAGTAGAGAGGTGATCGCCGCCGCCGCCCTGGTGTCGAGGCCATGCACCTGCCGCAGATAGGGTACGCCCCACAGCCCGGCAAAGGTGAGGACCGCGCCGGCAATGCCAATCGGCGTGATTAGCAGAATCCAGATATTTCGGTACGAGAGCACCTCGGCCATCCCACGCAGGATCGGTGTATGGGTCTTGCCAGTGGCTGCTGCCGGGGCGTGGCTGAGGTAGGCGACGTCTTGCGGATCATCGCGGACGCGCAGCCAGATGGTCACGGAGAGCAGGGCGGTGAGGGCCGCCGAAGCGCCCATCACCGGACGCCAGCCCCAGGCCTCGATCAGCATGCCGAGGGGTACGCCGGCGATGACCCCGCCGACGACGCCGAACAGCAGGGCCAGGCCCGAGGCCAGGGCAAACTGGCGCGGTGCAAACCAGTGCGTTGCCAGCTTCAGCATCGAGACAAAGGCTACGGCCACCGAAGCGCCGATCAGCAGACGTCCGGCGTTGGCCCACCAGAGATCGGCCGCGACAGCAAACAGGGCCGTGCCGATGGCCGCCACCGCTGCTCCTGCCGTCAGCAGCCGGCGAGGCCCCCAGCGATCGGCGAGGATCCCGGTCGGGATCTGCATTGCCACATAGGAGTAGAAATAGAAGGCCGAGAGGTTGCCCAGTTCGGTCGCGCCAATGGCAAACTCGCTCATCAGCCGGTCGGTCATCACCGCCGGCGCGACCCGCTGGTAGAAGCCGATCAGGTAGAGCAAGGCACCCAGTCCCCATATGCTCCAGGCGACGGCGGCCGGTGGATACCTGTGGTGGTCCGGGTTCAACATGCTTCGCCCGTGTGTTCGCCATCTGCGCTGGCCGGTCGGGCGGGGTGGCGGCCAGCCGGCCAGGGTGCGGGAAAACTGGAAGATACGGTAGGGCTCAAAGGACTCCTTGTTCTACCTTCGTCTATACTTCGGGCTTGGTCGCAACGATTCCAGCGACAGTGAGTGGGGTAGGAAAGACATGTTCGCTAGACCTCTCGCCGGTATCTTTCTACCCGCTCTGATCGCGGTTGCCTTTTCCGCCTGCGATGTCGACCGGCTGAGCAAGCTCAGGCCGGGCAGCAGCACCACCGACGACGTGCGACAGATCATGGGCAATCCAAGTCTCGAGTGGCGGGATGCCGACGGTACGCGCATCTGGGAGTATCCCCGTACGCCGGAGGGAACGGTGAACTATATGCTCGTCATTGGCCCCGACCATGTTCTGCGCGAGGTACGGCAGGTCCTGACTGAAGAAAACTTCAACAGGGTCAGGCCCGGCATGACCAGGGACCAGGTGCGCTACCTGCTCGGCCAGCCGGCTCACCAGCTCCGCTTCCCGTTGAAGCAGGAGACGGTCTGGGACTGGAAGACGAAGGTCGAGCCGGGCATGGAGTGGTACTTCAACGTACATTTCAATGATGACGGAGTGGTGACGGGGACGAGCACCAACTTTGTTCCGAAGGGCTGAGCAAAGCCGTGGTGTCGGGCGTAATCGATCACTGGCGCCGCATCCAGTCGATGGCACCAGCAGGGCAGGCCGATCTGCACCGGTTGCCGCGCTTGGCTGCAGGGGGCCGTGGATGGTCGCTGGTCGCCGCTCGTACCTGTGGGAGAGATCGGGATCCGGCCGCGGATCTGCCGGTTTGTCGAAAGCTGGGGATCTGCCGTGCATGGATTGCATCTGACTGCTGAGCTCTACGAGTGCAGTTGCGACCCGCGGCTGCTGGCCGACGTCGGCGCCCTGCGGGAGCTCTGCCTGGCGATCTGTGCCGAACCAGGCTTGACGCCGGTCGGCCTGGTCTTTCACCAGTTCGGCAGCGAGTTGGGGCCGGCTGGTGCGACTGGCGCCGTGATTCTCGCCGAGTCACATCTCGCCGTGCATACCTGGCCTGAAGCGAAGGCGGTAACGCTTGACCTCTATGTCTGCAATTTCAGCCAGGACAACAGCACGGCAGCACGCAAAGCCTGCCAGCGATTGATCGGCGCCTTTGTTCCCGGGCGATTGGTCCGACGCGAACTGGAACGAGGTGTTCCGGACCTTGCCGGGGTCTTACTCCCCTCCGTTGGAAGTGATTAGCGACCGGGTCACGGGGTATACTTCGCGCCTCATATCGACAATAAGTGCAGGGAGGCTGTGTGGAATCGCTTCGCATCACGCTCGAACAGTCCGAGATCCCGACCCATTGGTACAACGTGGTCGCCGACATGCCCAATCCGCCACTGCCGCCGCTGGGCCCGGACGGCAAACTGGTGTCGCCGGAGCAGATGGGGATGATCTTTCCGATGGCGATCCTCGAGCAGGAGATGTCGGCCGAGCGCTGGATTCCGATCCCCGAGCGGGTGCGCGAGGTCTATCGGCTGTGGCGTCCGACACCGCTGATTCGTGCCCGGCGGCTGGAAGAAGTGCTCGGCACCCCGGCCAGGATCTACTACAAGTACGAAGGCGTTTCTCCCGCCGGTTCGCACAAGCCCAATACCGCCGTGCCGCAGGCTTTCTACAACCAGCAGGCGGGTATCAAGCGCATCACGACCGAGACCGGGGCCGGGCAGTGGGGTTGTTCAATGGCCTTCGCTGGCCAGATGTTTGGCCTCGAGGTGCGGGTCTATATGGTCAAGATCAGCTACCAGCAGAAACCCTTCCGTCGCTCGATGATGCAGACCTGGGGCGCCGAAGTGTTCGCCAGCCCGTCGACCATGACCCAGACTGGCCGTGACCTGCTGAGCAAGGATCCCGAGAGTCAGGGTTCGCTCGGTCTCGCCATTTCCGAAGCCGTCGAGGAGGCCGCTTCGCGGGCCGACACCAGTTATGCCCTGGGCTCGGTGCTCAATCACGTGGCGCTGCATCAGACGATCATTGGCCAGGAAGCGAAAAAGCAGTTCGAGAAGGCCGGCGATTGGCCGGATGTCATTTTTGCGCCCTGCGGTGGTGGCTCGTCGTTTGCCGGGGTGGCATTTCCCTTCCTTGCCGACAATGCAGCAGGCGGCCGAAACGGCAAGCCGACGCGACTGGTTGCCGTCGAGCCGACTTCCTGCCCGACGCTGACCAAGGGTTGCTACGCCTACGACTTCGGCGACGCCTCGGGCTTTACGCCGCTGATGAAGATGTACACGCTCGGTCATGATTTCATGCCACCGGGTATTCACGCCGGGGGGCTGCGCTATCACGGGGATTCCCCGCTGGTTTCACAGCTCTACCATGAAGGCCTGGTCGAGGCCGTGGCCGTTGCGCAGTTGGCGACCTTTGAAGCCGGCGTCATGTTTGCTCGCGCCGAAGGCATCATTGCTGCGCCGGAGTCCAATCACGCAATTCGGGCGGCGATCGACGAAGCGCTACGCTGCAAGCAGAGTGGCGAAGCGCGGACGATCTTCTTCAATCTCACCGGGCACGGGCACTTCGACATGGCTGCCTACGACCGCTATTTTGCTGGTGAACTGGAGGATTTCGAGTATCCGGCCGAAGCCATTCGGGCCTCTCTGGAACATCTGCCCAAGGTCGGATGATTGCCTCGATGCGGATTGCCGTTTTCCTTCTCGTCCTGGCCAACCTGCTTTTCTTTGTCTGGACCCGGGGCTACTTGGGCACACCAGCCAATCCGGACGCGCGCCGAGCCGAGCAGCAACTGCTGGCCGACCAGGTGCTGGTCGTTTCGCGCGGCGAGCCGCCAGGTGCAGGCAACACCAGACAGGACGCGGAAAAAGCCGGCGACAGGAAGAGTGCTGACAGCTGTCAATCATGGACTGATCTGGCCAGCGCCGATGCAGACAGGGTCGAGCGCCTGTTGAGCGAGAAATTCGCTGCCTTCAAGGTGACACGACGCTCCGTGTCGGAGAATACTGGCTATTGGGTCTTCGTGCCGCCGCTCGCCAACAAGGAGGAGGTGAGCAAGAAGACGGCGGAACTGAAGGAACTCGGGGTCGAGGATTACTTCGTCGTCCAGGCCAGTGGACCCAACCAGCTGGCCATATCGCTTGGCACCTACCGCACCGCGGAAGCCGCCAGCGCGGGACTCGAAGCCTTGCGCGCCAAGGGTGTCAAGTCTGCCCGAATGGGCGAGCGCACGGGAAGACCGGCCTTGGCCATGCTCGAAATCCATGGCCCCGAAGGGCAGGCTGAAGCGCTGCGTCAGGCGGTTGTCGCGCTGCTGCCTAAGGCCAGTCCCGGGGCCTGCCGGGCAAAGGCCGAGTCTACGCCATGAGCTTCATTGTGGGTCTGACCGGCGGCATCGGCAGCGGAAAGACCACGGTTGCCGATCTCTTTGCCCGACGGGGTGCAGCGCTGGTGGATACGGATGCCATCGCCCATGAACTGACCGCGCCACAGGGCGCCGCCATGGCCGCGATTGCTGCCGCTTTTGGCGCCGCTGTGCTGCGTCCGGACGGTGGTCTGGACCGGGCTGCGATGCGCGCCGTGGTTTTCTCCGACCGCTCCGCCAAGGCGAGGCTCGAAGCCATTCTGCATCCGTTGATCCGACAGCAGAGCGCGGCTCGCTGCAAGGCTGCCACGAGTGCCCCCTACGTCCTGCTGGTGGTGCCCTTGCTGGTCGAGACGGGCAGTTATCGTCAGCGTGCGGATCGGGTGCTGGTCGTCGACTGCGACGAGTCAGTGCAGATTTCCCGCGTCATGGCGCGTAGCGGTCTTGCCGCCGACGCCGTCAAGGCGATCATGGCAACGCAAGCTTCGCGGGCCGAGCGGCGGGCGGTGGCGGACGATGTGGTGCTCAACGAGGGCGGGCTGGAAGCCCTGCTGCCGCAGGTCGAAGGTTTGCACCTGCGCTATCTTGATCTGGCCAGGGCCAAACCTCATGCTGGCCGTTGAGGTTTTGCTGCAAATGATTCAGAATCATGGAAAATCCCCGTTTCCGACCCTGGCGGCCGTGTGATCACATACGAATATCCCTTCAATGAACGCATCCGCACGCTGTTGCGTCTGGAGGACTTGTTCCACAAGGCGAGCTGCTTCATGCAGCGGGATGGGTCGCAGGAGCACCATGTGGTTCTGATGACACTGTTCGAGATCCTTGATGTCGCCGGGCGTGCCGACCTGAAGATGGATCTGATTCAGGAACTCGAGCGGCAGCGCCAGAGCCTGCTGGTTTTCCGGAACAATCCGGCGATTTCGGAAGAGGCGCTTTCCGGCGCCCTCTACGAGATCGAGCACGCTTCTGCGGCGCTACTTGGCATGGCCGGCAAGATCGGCCAGCACCTTCGCGACAACGACTGGCTGATGAGCATCAAGAGCCGCGCCAGCATTCCCGGTGGCGTTTGTGAATTTGATCTTCCTTCCTACCACTATTGGCGGCATCAGGCTCCCGATGTCCGGCGCGATGCCTTGCTTGGCTGGCTGCAACCCCTGCTGCCGCTGCGTGATGCGCTGCGCATCGTGTTGCGCCTGTTGCGTGGCAGTGGCCGAGCCGAGCATCACGTCGCCACCGGCGGTGCCTTCCAGTTGATGCTCGGTGGCAGCAGTTCGCAGATGGTCCGCATTTCGCTCAAGCTGCACGATCCCTACATCCCGGAAATCAGCGCCAACAAGTACGCGCTGAACATCCGCTTCACCCGTCCCGACAGCGATCATCGGCCGCGTCATTGCGACAACGACGTCGAGTTTGACATGCTGTTCTGCAACCTGTAGCCACGTATCCAGACGAATTGCACTGCTGCCGGGTGCGGCCTGCGCCACAAATCCTCTTGGCGTCACGAATGCCGGCTTTTCCATTGTTGAGCTTCGCCGCCGCACGTTCGTTGCCTGAAACAGCAGCGGATCAGGTCACTACGACGCTACCTGGCGCATGAACTCGGACTACAATCCGGACTTTCACGCAGGCTGCTCGCGCGGCCGAGGCCAGAATCATGTTCCGTACCCTCAATCAGCCTGCCGTCTGGGCGATCACGCTCGCAGCCGCGGGGATCCTGATGGTGACCATGGGTGCCCGGCAATCGCTTGGCCTCTTCCTGTCACCGCTCAACACGAGCACCGGGCTGGGCGTCGCGTCGATCAGCCTGGCAATGGCCGTCGGGCAGTTTACCTGGGGCGCCGTACAACCTTTTGCCGGCGCCGCCGCTGACCGCTACGGACCGGCTCGCGTGCTGTTCGCCGGGCTATTGTTGCTGGCTCTGGGGAGTGCGCTGACACCGTTCATGAGCAGTACCTGGGGCCTGATCCTTTCGCTTGGCCTGCTCTCGGCGATCGGTTCCGGCGCTGGCAGCTTTTCGGTGCTGATCGGCGCTTCGAGCCAGCGCCTGCCGCTCGAAGCGCGCGCTGCCGCTTCCGGTGTCATCAATGCCGGTGGTTCGTTCGGGCAGTTCGTTTTCGCGCCGATCCTGCAGACGCTGATTCAGCTTTTCGGCTGGATGGGCGCCATGTGGTCCCTGGCGGTGATGACGCTGGCCGCCTTGCCGCTGGTGCGGGTGTTGTCGCAACCGGTCGAACAATCGCCAAAAACCACCAGTCGTGACGTGGGGATCTGGCAGAGTGTGCAGGAAGCAATGGCTGATCGCAGCTACCAGTTCCTGAATCTGGGATTCTTCACCTGTGGCTTCCACATCGCCTTTCTGGTCACCCATCTGCCCGGGGAGGTGGATCTCTGCGGTCTGCCGACTTCGGTCGCGAGTTGGGCACTGGCAATCATCGGCCTGTCGAACATCGCCGGCAGCCTTTATGCCGGTTCCTGTGTTGCCCGCTATCGCAGCAAGTATGTCCTGTTCTGGATGTACGCCTCGCGCGCGCTGATGGTCGCCATCTACCTGCTGGCGCCGAAGACCGAACTGACCTTTTACATCTTTGCCGCCGGGCTGGGGTTTACCTGGTTGGCCACCGTACCGCCGACTGCCGCCATCGTCGGCAAGCTTTTTGGCGTTCGCTATCTTGGCACACTGTTTGGCGTGTCGCTGCTCTCGCACCAGATCGGGGGTTTCCTGGGCGCTTATCTTGGCGGCCTTGCGCTGACGCAGTTCGGTGATTACGCATGGATGTGGTACGCCGACATCGTCCTGGCAACAGCGGCCGCGCTGTTGAATCTGCCGATCAGGGAAGCGCCGCTGCCCGAGCCGGCGCGCGGATAGTGAGCGGTCTCTCTTTCCCGAACCAGTTTGGCCAGCCGGTCGGCGAATTGCTTGCTGACTGGCAACTCCCGCTAGCCCCGTCGGGCGTGGTGCTGGAGGGGCGTCTTGTCCGCCTCGAACGACTACATGCAGGGCGGCATGCGGCCAGTCTGTATGCGGCAAATGCCCTCGACGTTGAGGGGAGAAACTGGACCTACCTGCCGTATGGTCCCTTCGAGAGTCTCGACGCTTACCGATCATGGATTGAGAAAACCTGCAGTGGTCGCGACCCGCACTTCTATGCCGTCATCGAGCAAGCATCGAGCCTGGCGCTCGGCGTCGCAAGCTACTTGCGGATTGCTCCCGAAAGCGGCTCAATTGAGGTCGGTCACCTCAATTTCTCACCACCCCTGCAGCGCACGCCAGCGGCCACGGAGGCCATGGTCCTGCTGATGAAACATGCTTTCGAACTGGGCTATCGACGCTGTGAGTGGAAATGCGATGCGCTCAATGCACATTCACGCGCCGCAGCTCAACGCCTTGGTCTGTCGTTCGAGGGCATCTTTCGTCAGGCGACGGTAGTGAAGGGGCGCAATCGCGATACAGCGTGGTATTCAGTGATCGACAAGGAATGGTCGGCCCTGGCTGTGGCTTTTGCACGCTGGCTGGATCCGGCCAATTTCGACGCCGCTGGACATCAGCGCGTCTCCCTGTCGGCCATCACCCGGACTGTCGGCAGTGAGGCGGGGACTTGGCACGCCCGAGACGATTCGAACGTCCGACCCCTGCCTTCGGAGGGCAGTACTCTATCCAACTGAGCTACGGGCGCGTGCAGGGAGCGAAGCTTAACCGGTTTGCTCGGGGTAGTCCACCCCGGTGCTTTTGAGCGCTGCGAAACGGCGGTACAATTCGTTACTTAACCCGTTCACCATCAAGGACTTGGTATGGCTCAACAGCAAAACTCTTCGCGGATGACACTGATGATCACCATCGTCATCGCAATCGTCCTGATCGTTGTCATCTGGCCGCTTTCGATGCTCGGCAAAGGCAGCGTCAAGACCGGCAGTACTGATGAGGCGGAAGCTCGCATTCAGCCGGTCGCCAGGCTGGAACTGGCCAAGGCGCCAGCGGCGAAGTCGGATGGCAAGCCGCGTGACGGCGCGACAGTCTATAACTCGGTGTGCATGGCCTGCCACGCGAGTGGCGCCGCGGGTGCGCCGAAAGCGGGTGACAAGGTGGCCTGGGCGCCGCGTATTGCCACCGGCACCGCGGCGCTGATCAACAGCGTGACCAATGGCAAGGGGGCGATGCCGCCCAAGGGCGGCGGTGCCGACCTGACCGATGCCGAGATCAAGGCTGCGGTGGAGCACCTGGTCGGCCTCGCCAAGTAGGTCGGGTTTGCCCGGCAGCAAAAAGCGGCCGCAAGGCCGCTTTTTGCTGCCCCTCGGGAGGCTATCCCGAAGGTGCCGCGTCTAGCGCAGCTTACTTGGTCGGAGCCGGGGCTGCGGTAGGGGTGCTACCGGCACTGGGCGTGATGCTCGCGGTGGCGGGAGCAGCTTCGGTTTTCTTGGCCTCGCTGCCCTTGTTCTCAGGCTTGCTGGAAACCTTAACGGCTTTCGGCTTCGCCTCCACCTTGGTTGTTTCCGCTTTGACTTCCGG
The DNA here is from genome assembly GCA_017302435.1 of Candidatus Accumulibacter necessarius. Lineage (GTDB taxonomy): Bacteria > Pseudomonadota > Gammaproteobacteria > Burkholderiales > Rhodocyclaceae > Accumulibacter > Accumulibacter necessarius. Next base: position 16,246 of record JAFLDL010000036.1, on the reverse strand, counting down.
CTTGGCTGGAGTGACTGCGGCCGGTGCCGCTACCGTCGTCGGGGTTACCGCGGCAGCCGCCGTGGCGGCAGGCTTGCTGGCTTCCAATGGCTTGGCCGGGCTGGTCGCCGGAGCCTGCGCGAAAGCGGCGGAACCAAAGGCAGCAGCGATGGCGATGGCGATGATCTTCTTGAACATGGTGATTTCCTTGAGTTGATGGGGGGTTTTGGTTCGCTCGGCCGTTTTGTCGGATTCTGTCGTTTCCTTGCGGCCTTGCTACCATCAACGCGGCGACTGACCGGGGAGATGTCAACAGTTGTGTAATGTGCAGTAACCGGGCGTGACCCGAACGCTGCCCGGGCCTTACTTCACCTTGCCAAGCATCGCCTTGAGAGCAGAAAAGCGATCGGCATTGATCGCCCTGTCCGGCGGGCTCTCTGCCCTGCCGCCAGAGAAGCGCAGGTCATCGCTACCCATCTCGGCAATGAAGCGCGACGCCTCGCAGGGGATCACTTCGCGACCCTGCTGACGCTTCTCCGCGTAGCTCAGGTGCAGCGAGCGCTGCGCACGGGTGATGCCGACGTACATCAGGCGACGCTCCTCTTCGATGCGGCCATCAGTCTGCGCTTCTCGGTGTGGCAGCACGCCTTCCTCGACGCCGATCAGGAAGACGTGTTTGAACTCCAGTCCCTTGGCGGCGTGCAGCGTCGACAGTTGCACGGCGTCGACCTCGCTATCCTCCCGGTCGAGCATGTTGATCAGGGCAATGGTCTGGGTGAGGTCGATCAAGGTCTTCTGCTCCTCCTCGCCCTTGCGGCTCAACCAGTCGCAGAACTCCTGAACGTTTCCCCACTTGATCCGGGCTGTCCGCGCTTCGTCCTGATCGTACAACCAGGGCTCGTAAGCGATGGCGGTGAGCAGATCGGCCATCACCTGTGCTGCCGGTTCTCTGCCGGCGCGCGCTTGCAGTCGTTTGACGAACTCGCAGAACTCGAGCAGGGGGGTGAGTTGGCGTGTCTGGACGCGCGCTGCGAAGCCCTGCTCGAAGGCGGCAGCGAAGAGCGAAATCTGGCGTTCGCCGGCATAGGTGCCCAGCGCCTGCAACGTGCCGGTACCGACGCCTCGCCGGGGCGTATTGACAGCACGGATGAAAGCCGGGTCATCGTCGTTGTTTGCCAGCAGGCGGAGGTAGGAAGTGATGTCCTTGATCTCAGCCTTTTCGAAGAAGGACTGCCCGCCGGATAAGAGATAGGGAATGCGCTGGTTGCGCAGGAACTGCTCGATCGCGCGCGCCTGGAAATTGCCGCGATAGAGGATCGCATAATCCCGGAATTTTCCCTGATGCTCGAAGCGGTGTGCCTGCAGCTTCATGACCACCGCCTCGGCCTCCTTCTCCTTGTCCGGGCAGGTGTGGACGGTGATCGGATCACCGTGGCCCAACTCTGACCAGAGCTTCTTGTCGAACAGCTTTTCGTTGTGCGAGATCAGGGCGTTGGCCGCCTTGAGGATGCGGATCGTCGAGCGGTAGTTCTGTTCGAGCTTGATCACCTTGAGGTTCGGGTAGTCGCGCGGCAGTCCGCGCAGATTGGCGATATCGGCGCCGCGCCAGCCATAGATTGCCTGATCGTCATCGCCGACGGCGGTGAACGCGGCGCGCGGGCCGGCCAGGAGCCTGAGCAACTGGTACTGGCTGACATTGGTATCCTGGTATTCATCGATCAGCAGATAGCGCAGGCGGTTCTGCCATTTATCGCGGATGGCCGGCTGGCTTTCGAAGAGCGCCACGGGAATCGCGATCAGATCGTCAAAGTCGACCGCCTGGTACGCCTTCAGAGTCGCCGCATAACTGTCGAAAGCATTGGCGGCGAGAGCCTCGCTGTCGTTCTGCGCATTCTTCCGCGCTTCGTCCGGTGAGACGAGGGCGCTCTTCCAGTTCGAGATCAGCCACTGCAGCCTGCGTATGGTGGCCTTGTCGGCGCTGCCGGCGAGTTCCGAAACGATCCCGAAGCAGTCGGTCGAGTCAAGGATCGAAAAGCCGGGCTTGTAGCCGACGCTGTCGGCCTCCTCGCGCAGGATACGCACCCCGAGCGCGTGAAAGGTCGAGATTGTCAGGCCTTGTGAAGGTTTGCCAGCAAGTAGCCTGCTCACCCGCGCCTGCATTTCGCGCGCCGCCTTGTTGGTGAAGGTGATCGCTGCGATATTGCTCGGGCGGAAGCCACAGGACTCGATCAGGTACACGATCTTCTCGGTGATCACGCGCGTCTTGCCCGAGCCGGCACCGGCGAGGACCAGCAGGGGTCCGTCGAGGTAGCGGATCGCTTCACGTTGCGGGGGGTTCAGCACGGATATCGCGGACATCGCCGGCGGGCGGGGCTGGATCGGGGCGCGATTCTAGCATGCCGCAGGCGCAAGACTGCCCCGGCAAACGTCGTGTCCGCCAGTTGGCCGCACGCGTGCGCACGCGATCGATGCCAGCAAACAGGCGACCTCCGGCCATCCCGCCGCAGCCAGCGTCGCATTCACCTGGTGAATGGTCTTCGGAGGCGCGCATTCGGCAACTCTATGGAACCGCGCCGGTTCAAGCCGGTTCTGATTAACACGAGGCTAACGTGGCCACCGGGAAGGGCCGCGCGAGCAAACAGGAATTGACAAGACCGCGGCGCCTCAAAGTGTCTGGACATCAGGAGGGAAGACATGAAACGTGCTCTGCTTGCCGCAGTGGCGGCGTTGGTCATGGTTGGCGCCGGCATTGGCGTCTTTCACGAGCGAACGGCCGGGGACGCCTACGCCCAGAGCGCGCCGGCTGCCGCCGTCGCCCCGCCCGGGCAGCCGCTTCCCGAAGCGTCCAGCGTCGATCAGGATGCCCCCTACCGCGAGGCCTGTGCCCGCGAGGGACTGAACGAGTCCGAGTGCGTCGGGCGGCTGATCTGGTTCAAGGCCACTGCCGGTAACGACCGCTTCCATACCTACACCTTCCAGCAGCGCATCGGCGTCCTGGTCGACTGGTTCCGCGTTCTACGGGCCGACCAGCGCGATGATCGCTTCTGGGCCTGGGGAATCATCAACGATCCGGCGTGCTGCAAGCCCGGCGAGCCCGACTGCCCGGCCCGCTCGGTCGAGGAAACCTACGGCTTCGACTGGTGCCCAGGTGACGACGTGCTGCTCAAGTACGTCGGCAAGCCGGGCTACATCGATCCCGCCTGTAGTCTGAAGGATGCGACGCTGGACGTCGACGATCCGCATAGCCAGGGTGGCACGGCCGACCAGCGACACTCGGCCTGCGATCTCAAGTTCGGGACCTCGACCGGCGCGCTAGGCATTCGCAAGTTTCCCAATCCGCGCTTTGACGCCGCCAAGTGGACGCAGCTCAACGGCGGCACGGCGGCGTGGTCCGGCTACAGCCGCACGTTGGCCGCGACCACCGGCATCGAATCGGATCAGCGAGTGAGCAAGCTGGCCGACGCCTCGGTCGAGCCGCCCTTCCTGATTGGCACCTCCTGTGGCTCTTGCCATATCGCCTTTGATCCGCTCAACCCGCCGGCTGACCCGGCGCATCCGAAGTGGGAGAACATCAAGGGCCTGATCGGCAATCAGTACACGCGCATGTCGGAACTGCTGGGGTCGGGGATGCCGATCAGCAGCCTGGAATACCAGATGTTTGCCCACGCCCGGCCGGGTGTCACCGACACCTCGGCAATCTCGCACGACCAGATCAACAACCCGGGCACGATCAACGCCCTGATCAACGTGGCCCAGCGGCCCGTATTCAAGAGCGAAATGGTCACCAAGTGGCGCAAGGCCAGCTCCTGTGGCGCCGAGAAGGACGAGGAGAAGTGCTGGTGCGAACCTGGCCGCAACGGCAAGTGCTGGCAGAAGAGCACGCGTGAGGACGACACGACGGTCGTCAACCTCGGCGGCCAGAAAGTCGTGCTGCCCGGCGTGCACCGCATCCTCAAGGGTGGCGAGGATTCGATCGGCGCGCACGAAGCGATCCAGCGTGTTTACTTCAACATCGGCTCGTGCGCCGAGCAGTGCTGGGTCAATCACTTCTCCGACATGCGCCAGGTCGACCCGGAGCAACGCGGCTTTGGCCAGACGCCATTCAACATCGGGCAGTGCCGGCGTGATTGCCCGAACTTCCGGGCCATCGAGGATCGCCTGCAGAATCTGCTCGATTTCTTTGCCTCCGCCGAGTCGGACCAGACCGACCTCGCCGCCGCCCGGGCCAGGGCCCGTCAGGCGGCGAGTCCGGCCGCGAGCTACAGCCGCGCCGATTTCGTCTTCGAGTTGGAACAGGAGTTCGGCAAAGGCGCTGTCACGCGCGGGCAAACGGTGTTCGCGGAGAACTGCGCGCGTTGCCATTCGAGCATCCCGGAAAGCGAAGGCGGGGCGTTCAGGAACCGCGACTTCGCGGCTGCCAACCCGCAGCACCCGCGCCAGGTGCGTGCCGATTTCCTCGGCAACGACCAGCCGACACCGGTCACCGAGGTCGGCACCTTCCGCTGCCGGGCGTTGCACTCGAATCACAAGGCCGGCCACCTGTACATGGAATACGCTTCCGACACGCTGCGCAAGCAGCCGGTGGTCGCCGACATCCCGGAACGTAACGAGCTCAAGGACGGCGGTCGCGGCTATTACCGCAACATCTCGCTGGTCAATGTCTGGGCGACAGCGCCGTTCATGCACAACAATGCCATCGGTCCCGAAATCTGCGGCAAGCCGGCCAACAAGGCCAACGACTTCCACCGCGCCCGCTATGTCGACGCCAGCGGCAAGCCGCTCGATCAACAACCCGACTGCCTGCGCTACGACCCGAGCGTCGAGGGACGCTTCGAGCTCTACAAGCGTTCGATGTTCGAGCTGCTGCACCCGAAGGAAAGGGGCTTCAAGCGCACGCTGACCAACGCCGACCTGCTGATCGACGTCGGCGTGCGGCCGCTTGACGGCAAGACCGAAAAGCCACTGTTCGGCTTCGGCCAGGTGAAGGTCCCGGCGGGTACCAGCGCCGGCTTCCTCAACGGGTTGACGCACAAGCAACTGGTCGGCGATCTGTTTCTCGCCAAGCGGGATCCGGCGAAACTCGAATCGGTCGGCAAAAAGGATCAGGTGCCCGTGCTGCAGGCGATGGCCGACGAGATCCTCAAGCAGCCCTCGCGTTTCGTCGACATCCTGCGCGAGCGGCGCGACTTCATCAGCGCCAACTACCAGACCTGCACGCAGGAGATCGAGAACGAGGGCCATCGTTTTGGCGAGGATCTTTCCGCAGCGGACAAGAAGGCGCTGACGGCCTTCCTCGCCACGCTCTAAGGCCACCCGGAGAATAGACATGAGACTGCCCAAGATTTCTCTACTGCGCACCGGTGCCCTGGTCCCCGCCGCTCTCGCCCTCACCCTGGCCGCGTGCGGCAAGCCGGAGCCACCGAAAATCGGCTTCGCACCCTACGACAAGAGCCACCAGTCGAAGATGGACCTGGCACAGGTGGATTACAAATACCCGATCGCAGCGGCCGAACTGGCGAAAATCACTCCCGACTACCTGGCGAAGCTCGACCAGGAGCAGCTCGACCAGCTCTACGCCCGCCTGACTGCCGGGCCGATCCCCGACGGCGCCTTCGATGGCCGCATCCTGTTGCCGCGCGGCGAGAGCGGCAAGTTCCGGCTGTCCGAAATCGTCGGCGGCTTCACCGGTACGGCGCTGCACCTCAAGGGGCTGGTGATCGAGGAAGTGGGCGAAACCCTCTGGCGGGGCAAGGTCTTCTTTCGTGACGAGCGGGTGTTGCGCAATCGCATCGAGGATCTGTCGCTGCTGAAGAAGGCCGGCCTGGTTGAAGGCGAGCCGAAGAAGATGAGTTACGGCGGCAAGGAGACCTGGCTACTGTTCCCTGCCAAACTGTACTGTGGCCAGAGTCTGCTCGACGCCCGCCGGGAATCGGTCATCATCGACTACTTCTTCAGCGATGAAATCGCCGGCTACCAGGAAAAGCCGGATTACCTCGCCGGTCGCCGAGGCCTGCGCGTGCGCGACGAGATTCGCATGATCCGGCCGGGTTTCTACCTTGGCCGTGCCTATCTGGACCGCGGTTTTGCCCTCAATTTCACGCTCTACGACAAGGCCACCGACGATAAAGCGAGGGAAGATTTCGTCAAGACCGGCAAGGTGCAGGAAGAATGCTGGCCAGGGACGCAAACGCGGACACTCGCGGCCGCGGCTTCCTGATCGGTGCGTGGTGGCCGGCCGGCAATGAAAGTCCCCGATGAGCCGGTCCCGGGTTCTGCTGCTCCTGCCGGCGCTGCTGCTCGGTTTCACCTGCGGCCCGGCAAGCCATGCCCAGGCGGCTGGGGCCCCGGCGCCGACCTGGGTGGTTGACCCCGCACTACCCGGTGAGAACCTGCCCGGCGTCGGGCGCTCGCTGTTCGATCAGGTATTCGCCGTGCAGCGCGGCGGGCAGGCGGAAATCGAACTGCCGTTCCCGTTCGAGTCCCTGCTCGCCAGGCTCGATGGGCAACTGCAGCGCGAGCCGACCAGCCCGCTGCCACCGGCGAAGCGCGTGCTGATCCCGCTCGGTCGCTCCCTGCAGCGGACCGCTGCCGCGCCCGACTACTTTGCCTACCCGCGGGTGGTCGTCGCCGTCGACGCATCGCCGGCGGCCGGCGCGCCGCTGCTCAAGGATCGCCTCTACTTGGGCTATCAGGAAAAGTCAGCGGTGCTCGAAGTCATCAGTTACAACGAGGCAGCCGGTCGCTTCGAGTTCCAGTTGGTCAAGGACTACCGGGCGGGCGGCAAGCCGAAGGTGGTTTACGCTCCCCGCACGCTCTGCTTCGCCTGCCACCAGAATGGTGCGCCGATCTTCTCGCGCGCGCTGTGGGACGAAAGCAACGCCAATCCGCAGGTCGCTGCCTTGTTGCTCGCCAGCGGCCGCCGGTTCTACGGCATCCCTGTCGAGCGTGGGGTCGACGTCCCTTACGCCATCGACAACGCCAGCGAGCGGGCAAACGGCTTCGCGCTGACCCAGCGGCTGTGGCTAGAAGGTTGCGGCGGCAACGATGTCACCGCCCATCGCTGCCGCGCCGGTCTGTTCGCCGCCACCCTGCGCCACGCGCTTGCCGGTGGCCAGAGCTGGACAGCCGATGCGGACTTCGAGCAGGCGGTGGCCGCGCCGCTGCGCGCCGAAGCTCGCCGTCGCTGGCCCGGCGGGCTGGCGATCGGCAATCCCGACATCGCCAACCGCAATCCCCTGCAGGGCATGCGCCACTGGCCGGCTGACAGCGCCGCCCGAGTAGGCTTTTCGCACGTCGCCGTGCTTTTCGACCCGCTGCTGCCACGACCATCACGCGAAGTCTGGCGGGCCGATGCGCCCGACGCGATGCGCAAGCTACTCGCCGGACTCAGCGAGTTTGTCGCCGCCACTGACCTCGCCCAGCTCGACGCGGTGCTGGCGCGGCCGGCGACGGTGCCGGTCGTGCGCGTCACGGCGCCCTGTCGCTTCGCGGCGAGTAGCACAGCGTCGCGCGCCTCGCTGCGCTGCGTCGCGCCCGTCGGCACGCTGCTCGAAGGAACGCTCGCCTGGCAGGCCGGGCGACTCGTTGATGGCGATTTGACGCGACTGACGCTGGCCGACGGTACGGCGTTGAACGCCGCCAGACTGCGCCCCGCCGGCCACGCGACGCCTGCCGTGATGAAACTGCAGCCGCTTGTGGACGGCCGTGCAGCGCGCACCGCTGCTGGCAACGCCATCGCCGTCATTGAGGTCCGGCGCCCTGCCGGCAACGATCACGGCGAGGTCATGATCGAAGTCCGCCAGGATTTCGCCATCGTCCAGCAGGCCGTCGACCGCCTGGTCAGCGGGCCGCAGGCGGCGGCGCTTTTCGCACCGGCACCCTTCCCGCGCGAGCCGCTCTTCGCGGCGCTGTTCGGCGAGTTGGGCATTGCCGGTGCGCGCGGCGGCACAGGCTGCTGCCAGGCTGCGCGCGCCCTGCCGCCACCGCAGCTCGAAGTACCCGCCGTCGCCCCCGCTGAGCCAGCCGCCGCCGCAATGCCGCCGGCGGCTGCCAATGACACGGCGCAGCGCAGCTTCCAGCCCTACTGCGCCGCCTGTCACCAGACAGCCGAGACTTTCCCGCCGAATTTTCTCCAGGGCAGCCCGGCCGAAGTGGTCGCCCGACTGCGCCACTGTGCGCCGCGGCTATACGTGCGTCTGGCGATGGCCGATGTGGCCCCCGAACAGCGCGAAAAGACGCCGATGCCACCGGAAAGTGTGTTGCCGGCTTTCGCCAGCAGCGCGCAAGCCTGGCGCAGCAGCCCGCTGCGGGCGGCGCTGCTGGCGCAGGTGGAGGGCTGGTTGCGCGCCGAAACCGGTCAGCGTCCGCAGCTCAAGTCGCTGCTGAGCGCGGGCTATGAAGCCTTGCGACCCTGTCTCCCGCCGCAATGAATCAGCCAAGGAGGGAAATCCCATGAATGACGTGCAAACCCCGACGGAAAGCCGCTGGAAGCGGCGCTTCCTGCTCCTGCTCCTGGTCATCGTGGCCATCCCGGTCATCCTTGTGGGGTGGCTGGCGATACGTTTCGGCGGCGACGTGCCGGTCGACTATGACAGCCCGGTCGAGCACTTCAAGTATGGCTCGACCGGCGGCGAACACGAAATGGGATTCCCTTACTGGATCTGGCGCGTCCTGCCGGCAGTCTGCCCACAGTACCTGCCCGGCAAGGGCTACCAGTCGCTGGGCATGGTCTACGAAAGGAATGCCGACGGCAGCGACCGCGATCTGCCGATCGGCACCTCACAGCGGCGCTACCAGGGCATCGACCGCGTCTTCGTCAACTGCGCCGTCTGCCACACCAGTACGGTGCGCACTGCTGCCGGGCAGCCGCCGACGATCGTCCTCGGCATGCCGGCTGCCACCTTCAACATGAAGGGCTTCGAGGAGTTCTTCTTCCGCTGCGCCGCCGATCCAAAATTCGCCAAGGAATACATCCTGCCCGAAATCGAGCGCCAGGGTGGCGAACTCGATCTGCTCGACCGCTATCTGGTCTACCCGCTGGCGATCGCCATCATGCGTGACCGTGTACTCGCGCTGGCCGGGCGCTTCCAGTGGGTCTTCGATCAGCACGAGTGGGGTCCTGGGCGGGTCGACACTTTCAACTCGGCAAAGGTCATCTTCAACTTCCCGATGGCCCACCTCGACCCGAAGGAATTCGACGCCCCAGCCGATTTTCCCTCGCTCTGGCGCCAGCGTCAGCGCAAAGAGCCGCGCGAGATGCAGCTGCACTGGGATGGCAACAACACCACCGTCGAAGAGCGCAACAAGAGCGCCGCCTTCGGCACCGGCACGACGCCGCCGACGATCGACCTCGCGCGTATCGCTCGCGTCGAGGCGTGGATCATGGATGTCACGCCGCCGGCCTTCGGCCAGTTCTTCCCGATCGACGAGAAACTGGCGGCAAGTGGTGCCCCGATCTACCAGGAATACTGCGCTGCCTGCCACGGCGCATCCGGCAGCGATTTCAGCGGTGAGTACGTCGGCCAGGTCACGCCGCTGGACGAAATCGGCACCGACCGCCGTCGGCTCGATTCCTACACCCATACCCTGGCGGTGAACCAGGCCACGCTGTACGCCGGCTACCCCTGGCGCTTCACGCATTTCCAGAAGACCCACGGTTACGCCAACCTGCCGCTCGACGGCCTCTGGCTGCGGGCGCCCTACCTGCACAACGGCTCGGTGCCCAGCCTGCGTGCCCTGCTCGAGCCGGCGGCGAGCCGGCCCGCCACCTTTTATCGCGGCAACGACGTCTACGACCCGGTCCAGGTCGGCTTCGTTTCTGATCAGGCCGAAGCCGGTGGTCGCCACTTCTTCCGCTTCGACACCGCCTTACCCGGCAACGCCAACGTCGGGCACGAAGGCAAGTCCTACGGTACCGAACTCAGCGCCGCGGAAAAGACTGCCCTGCTCGAATTCCTGAAGACCTTCTGAGGACCGGATCATGAGCTACGCTTCCCGCAAGACCTGGTTCAGTGTCATCGCCATCGTCGTCATCGTGGTCGGCATCGTCGGCGCGATCATCGGCTACCAGCGCGGTTTCCGTGAACATCCGCAGCCCGACTGGGTGACCGCCACGCCGGAAATGCGCTTCAAGTACGGCTCAATCGGCGCCGAGCACGACGCCGGCGTGCCCTACTGGATTTTCTACGTACTGCCGCGAATCTTTCCCGAAAAGCTGACCCAGGACGGCAAGGTCATTCCCGGCGGCTACGCTGCCCTGGGCGTGCCGTGGGAGCAAGGCCAGGAGTTGCCGGTGGGCTTCACCAAGAAGACCATCGGCTTCCCGCGCGTCGCCAACAACTGCGCGGTCTGCCACACCACCAGCTACCGCGTGTCGTCCGAAGCCAACCCGGTGCTCGTCGTCGGTGGCCCTGCGCACACCACCAACGTCGAGGGCTTCTTCCGCTATCTGATCGACTGCGCCAAGGATCCACGCTTCAACGCCGACATCCTGATGGCCGAAATCAACCGTGTCACCGAGCTCGACCTGATCGACAAGCTGCTCTACCGCTTCCTGATCATTCCGATCACCAAGAAGCGCCTGCTCGAGCGCGAAACACAGTTCGCCTGGATCTACCGCCCGGATTTCCCGGACTGGGGCCGCGGCCGCGACGACGCCATGAACCTTACCAAGTACTTCATGATCCGCGCCCCGATGGACGACACCTTCGGTCCCACCGACATGCCGTCGCTGTGGAACCTCAAGAAGTACGTCTGGGACCGGGGACACCGCATGAATTACGCCGGCGACAGTCACGACGCCTACTCGGTGATCATGGATTCCGCTCTCGGCCTGCTCGGCGCTGCACCGGCCAGCAAGGAGGACTTCGTCGGCCAGGTCAAGTGGCTGCACGGCTACCTCTCGGAGTTGCCGCCGCCGAAGTATCCGTTCCCGATCGACGCCGCCAGGGCAGAGACCGGCAAAGCGCTGTTCGCAGCCAACTGCGCGGCTTGCCATGCCAGTGAACTGACTGGCCGGCCGCTGCCGCTGGCTGACGTCGGCACCGACCGCGGCCGCCTTGATTCGTGGAATAAGGGCGCCGCGATCAAGGCCAATCAGGTCGTCAAGGAGATGGGCCTCGAACGCCGCGGTCTGGTCGAGGAAGACCTGCAAGGCTATATCGTTCCCTTCCTGGATGGCATCTGGCTCAAGGCCCCCTACCTGCACAACGGCTCGGTGCCGACGCTGCGCGACCTGCTCGAACCCGCAGCTGCTCGCCCGACGGTGTTCTGGCGTGGCTACGACCTGTACGACCCGATCAAGGTCGGCTTTGTCAGCGACACCCCGGAGGCGCAGCGCATCGGTACCCGGCTGGACACCGGCAGCAAGGGCGGTGGCAACCAGGGACACGAGTTCGGCAGCCAGTTATCGGCGGCCGAGAAGGAGGCTCTGGTGGAGTATCTGAAGACGCTGTGATCGGCTGGCGAGGGGCTGGATCAGCGCGGCGCGCGGTACGCGACTTCACCGCAATGCCGTATGTGCCCTGAGCTTTTCGACGGCCAGATCGACAAAGCTCCGGACTTTGGCTGATCCGTGGCGACCTTCGCGATTAATCACGTGGACCGGCAGCGAAGCCTCTTCAAACTCCGTCAGCACCGTCTGTAGCGCGCCTGCTGCCAGTTCGTTCGCCACCTGATACGACAGCAGCCGTGTCAGGCCAAACCCGCTCTTGGCGGCTTCGAGCGCGCCGTCATTGGTATTCACCAGAATGCGTGGACTTAGCCGGACGCCGATCCTTTCTTTCCCCTTGGCGAACGCCCATTCCGAACCGGCAGACACCGATGTGGCGGCAATGATCGAATGCCGCGCAAGGTCCGCAGGAGAGGTGGGGCTGCCGTACGCCTTCAGGTAGGCCGGTGATGCGCAGACGACACGACGCACCTGGCCGACGCGAATTGCCCGCAGCGAAGAATCGGGCAACGGGCCAATGCGGATACCGACATCAAGACCTTCCTCCACCAGGTTGACCAGGCGATCGATGAACAGCGCTGACACCGTGGTTTCCTTGTATGTCATCTGGTAAGCCGTGATCACGGGCATTACGTAGATCCTCCCGAACAGCACCGGCGCTGTGACCGCAAGATGTCCGCGCGGCGTGGCATTGACGCCGGCCGCCGCTTCGTCTGCCTCGTCGGCCTCGAGCAGGATGCGGCGCGCGTCCTCCAGGTAGCGGGCGCCGGCATCGGTGGTCCTCACCAGACGCGTGGTGCGTGTGAGCAGCCGCACGCCCAGTCGTTCCTCAAGGACGGCAATGGCCCGGGTCACGGCCGGTGGGGACATGCGCAGCCGCCGCGCCGCGACCGCAAAGCCCTCCTCTTCCGCCACGGCAACAAACACCATCATGAGATGGAATCGATCCACAGATTATTCCTGTCAATGAAACAGTGAATTGCATTCTATAGCTATTCTTCTTCTGCGGGGAATTCCGTAAATTGGCAACCGTCGACACCACGTCGTCACACCCAACCCCAAACAGGAGAAACATCATGGCACGCATCAACATCGTTACCGCCGAATCGGCCAATCCGGAACAGCAGGCCCTTTACGACGCCATCCATGCCCAGCTTGGCATGGTGCCCAACTTCCTCAAGGTCTTTGCCAACTCGCCGGCCGCCCTCAAGGCCTTCCTGGGCCTGCATGGCATCGCAAGCGACGGTTCGCTCGACCCGCAGACGCGCGAACGCATCGCCCTTGCCCTGGCCCAGCAGAACAGTTGCGAGTACTGCCTGTCGGCGCACACGGCGATCGGCCGCAAGGCGGGCCTTGACGGCGCCGAGGTCGAAGCCAACCGCTCCGGCACCAGCCGGGATGAAAAGGCGGCAGTCGCCGTCAGGTTTGCCCGCTCCCTGGTTGCCCACATGGGCGAAGTCACCACCGCCGAACTGCTGGAAATGCGCACGGCCGGATACAGCGAATCCGACATTGTCGAAGTCATTACCCACGTCGGTATGAACATCCTGACCAACCTGCTGGGCAAGGCCGGGCGCGTCGACATCGACTTTCCGAAAGTCGAATTGAAGCTTGCCGCCTGATTCCTTAGCCCGATCCCGGGGCGATGCCCCCGGCAGAAAGGAGATTCCTCATGGCCCGTGCCTTTGCCAAGATAGCCTTCACCCCGAACGTTCAAGCGGCGCAAGTGCGGATGGGCAGTCGCGACGCCTACCGCACGGCTGAATTGGGTGATGCCGAAGTGGTCGAACTTGGCCCCTACGAAGTCGAATTCATCGGGGCTCGTGACAGCTTTTACCAGGGCACCGTAGGCCAGAACGGCTGGCCTTACGTCCAGCACCGCGGTGGTCCCACCGGCTTCCTGAAGGTCCTGGGTCCGCAGACGATCGGCTATGCCGATTTCACCGGCAACCGTCAGTACATCTCGGTCGGCAACCTCGACGGAGATGACCGGGTCAGCCTGTTCCTGATGGACTATCCCGGCCAGCGGCGGCTCAAGATCTGGGGCCGGGCACGACTGGTTGACGAAGACAAGGAGCCGGCCCTCGTTGCCAGCGTTGAGTTGCCCGACTATCGGGCGCGTGTCGAACGCGCTGTGATCATTACGGTGGAGGCATTCGACTGGAATTGCCCGAAATACATCACGCCGCGCTTCACCGAGCGGGAAGTCCGTGACCGTGCCAACGACTGGAAGCCGGAAGTCGGACACGTCGAGAGCGCCGCCACAACCGTCGCAGAAATCGGCAGCGGCGCGCTCAAGCTTGTCGTCACCGGCATGTGCCAGATGACACCGCGCGTGCGAGCCTATCAACTGCGGGCACTCGACTGGAGCGACCTGCCGCCCGTCACCGCGGGCGCGCATCTCGCCGTGCCGGTGCGGCTGGCTGACGGCTCGCAAGTCACCCGACAGTATTCGCTGGCCTCGCATCCGCAGCGGCGAGACATGTACGAGATTGCCGTCCTGCGCGAGGAAGCCGGACGCGGCGGGTCTGCTGCCATCCACGCCACATGGCAGATCGGGACCCGGCTCGCACTGGAGCCTCCGGTCAATCACTTCCCGCTCCATAATGATGATCGTCACGCCGTGCTGGTCGCCGGCGGCATAGGGATCACGCCTATCAGGGCCATGGCCCAGGCCCTCAAGGCGCGGGGCAGTTCATTCGAATTCCACTACAGCGGCAGGACTGCCGCCGAAATGGCCTACCGGGACCAGCTGGCGATCGAGTTTCCCGGGCACTTGCACCTGTATTTCACGCGTACGCCGGGCGGAACCCGCCTTGATCTTCAAGCGACATTGGCGTCGGCCCCGCCAAGCGCGCTGTTTTACGTCTGTGGTCCTGGTCGCTTGATCGAGGCTGCCCGAGCGGCGGCAAGCCAACTCGGAATCCCGGCCAGTCGCGTACAGTACGAGAGTTTCGAATAGAAATGACGGCAAATCAGAGGCGCCAGCATCTGGACTTGCGATTCAGCCTGTCGGTTTTCGTCGAGCTGGCGGTTAGGCGCTTGGGGTGCTTGCTCCATGATGCCGCTCTTTTTTGGGGCTATCGAAACAAACCGAGCTTGGCTCCTGTTGGCCTGGTTTTCGCCTACGCAGTGGCCGCGAGGGAAACAGGGTAGTTCCCAAATCACTTCCTAGCCCCCGCTCAAGGCCTGGAAGATGTAAACCGTCCCGCTTTCGGGGACACGATCCGAGAGAGTCTTTCGGTCAATCACGATCGTGTCATCGATGCAGAGCGTCACATGCCGACGCAACGCCCCATGTTCGTTGAGCACGTAATCGGCAAAACCCGGGGCCATCTCGTTGACGGCGCGCAAAACGTCGGCTATTGACCCGGCGGGCACCGTAATCGTCCGGTTCGCCAGTTGCGGGAAGAACCGGTAGAGATGTTGCGTCATCTGAACAACAGGCATGGCGTTCAGCCGAATCGTACCGAGTACACCGGCGGCAGATTGTTGCCGAGGCATTGCCAGGATTCGCCACGGTCTTCCGACACATAGACATTCCCCGTCGAGCTACCAAAGCACAAACGATCGCCCGCCACATCGAGGCCATGCCGCAAGACAATGTCGTAGGTATTCGCCTGCGGCAGACCTTGGCGAAGAGCTTGCCATGACTGCCCGCCATCGGTTGTCCGGGCAACGAACAAACCGCCCTCGATCGCCATACGTTCCGAATCCGCGCGTGCCGGCACGACCCACGCCGTACGCCCGTCATGCGCATCCGCCGCGATCGGAAAACCGAAATGCACACCCGCATCGGGCATGCTGACTTTCTTCCAGCTGCGGGCTGCGTCGTCGCTGTAAAAAACACCGCAGTGGTTTTGCTGCCAGAGATGATCCGGCTGCCCGGGGCAGCCGGTCACAAAATGCGGGTCGTGGCCCCAGTCCGCTGCCGCGTTCGGAAGATAATCCATCAACATGCCGCGATTACGGGCCGCCCAGGTTCGTCCGCCATCGGTGGTCTCGATGACACCGGCGGTCGATACCGCGACATGGACATGATCAGCATCGCGCGGATCGACCAGGATGGAATGAATGCCGGGTTCGAACACGCCGTAATCGATGCTCGCGGGCGTTCCATGCCAACGGTTTTCAGTCGTCGCATCGCCGGCGAATAAATCGCCGCCGCGACTCTCGTGGTTCCACAACGGTCGGTTGAGTTCCCAGTTATCGCCGCCATCGTCACTGACGAACAACCCACCAGGGATCGTACCGGCATACAGCCTGCCCGGCTGGCTGGCAGGGCCAAAGGCAATCGTCCAGATCTTGTAGACGCTAGCATTGGCATACTCGGGCCGGGCGGACGGTGCGGCCGGATCGAAATCCGGGGTAGGCAGGTACTTGACGATATAGCGTGCGCCCGCGGGATACTTTATCGCCGTCACATCCTCCCAGGTTGCGCCGCCGTCACGCGAACGTGCCAGCTTGGGCCCCCAGTGGCCATGATCCAGACTAGCCCACAGTGTGCCATCACGCGGATCGCGCGCCGCGTAACAAACGGGAATTCCCGCATGCACGATGGGGCGCGGACGCCAGTTTGCATGGATACGGTCGAAGATGATGGTGCCCTTCCGCGTACCCAACAGAATCATGTCAGACATTGGATTCCCCCATTTACTTACGTCGGCTCGATCACTCACTACGCACATTATCGGCATTATGGAGCAACCACCCCGAGCGCCTGACCCCCTGCTCGACGAAAATGGCCCTGTTTTCAACGAACGGGAGCCTTTTCCATGGCAGAGAGCCACGTGGTTGCGGCCCTGATCACCAAACGCG
>JAFLDL010000035.1 GCA_017302435.1 Candidatus Accumulibacter necessarius | reverse complement strand
TGCAATTCGCTCGATTTCCCTCAGGTTTCGGTTACCTCTATTCTAATTTCTCGGGGATCTCGATGGGGAGTTTTGGGCAGAAACCCAGTTTTCATGCGGGCTGCAGGTTTATTGCAGGGCCGACTAACGTAAGCATGCAAACTCACTATAAACCCACCGCCACCGCGGCGGTGGGAGGCCGGCTAGATGATTATCAGACCAGGATTTCCCGCTCTCCAAAGTCCACGCAAGCTGCGGCGCAAGCAGGGACGAGACGGTTTCATCGGGGAGCGGCTTGTGCATTGTCCGATATTGCCCGTCGACAGGTTTGCGGCTGACGAGCAACTGTCCGTCCATCAGGTCGAGCAGCCAGACTTCCGGAATGGCGTGACGCGCGTAAAGATCCAGCTTCACGCCACGGTCGAAGCTGATGGAGGAGTGGGCGACTTCGACTATCAAAAGCTCATCCCTGGCGCCGGGTAAGCTGTCCATGTAGTTACCTGGCTTGAGCAAGGCGATATCGCGTTGCGGCTCCGAGTAGTTGTCGAGCCGGATAGGATTTTGGACGCTGACCAGATAATCATCGCGGGCAGCCAGGGTGAATAACTGGGCCAGACGGCTGACGACAAAAGCATGCTTGCTGCCAATCGGCGCCTTATCGACGATCTCCCCGTCAATGAGTTCCACGCGGCTGTCTTCGCCAAAAACCCCCGCCTTGGCCGTTTTTTAATAGTCGTCGCCGCTAATCCGGTGGCGTGCCTGCGCCATCAGTTCGCTCATGTTTCCCAGGTTGGCTGCCTCATGCGAAATGCTTGACTGTGATGATAGCGCAGATCTCGCGGGCAGCTCGTCCCTACGACTCAAATGGGCGCAACCCTTCAGGCGCTCAATCGCATCGCGCAGCCTATTTCTTGGTCTATGGCAGCGTAGAGTTCCAACAACACGACCGCCAGTCCTAATGCCTTGACCGCCTTCAACGATCTCCCCCGCTGAGGCATGCGGGGCGAGGGAAGCATCCCGCAGCAAGTGTAAGACTCGGTTGCCGGTATGAGCGATCGGCATCCGGTGCGCACTGTCAAGTCCAGGATCAGGGCCATGTCGCGGCGCGCCAGCTGTCGGATTTCCTTACATGAGGTCAGATCAGAAACCGCAGTACAGCAAGAGAATCGAGAAAACTCATACACATACAAACTGTGGCATGTTGCTTGCTTATAGGTAGCTGCAGGATCAGCCAACTAGTCTGGTTCCAGTTCCTTTCCCCCAATTCCTTGGATGATGACACTACTATGAAAACAATCTCACGGGTCACCCTGGCCGTACTCGCTGCTTCGGCAGCCCTTGCTACCCCGGCGTCGGCAGCCAATCTGGCTGTCTTCGGCCAGAACAATATCGGCTCACTATACAGCGCGTCGCACACCGTCAGCTACGTGACAGACGCCCAGCTGTCCACCGCGGGCTTTCTGAACTCCACTGATTTCGACGCCTTTGTCTTCACCCGCAATGGTTCCAATTTTGGCACCGGACTTTCGCTTACTGCGGCGGCAAACGTCAAGAATTACGTGACGGGCAATGTCGTACTGTTCAACGGTGATTTTCAGGATGACATCGGCGCAGCGCAAACTGATCAGTTGTTCAATCAGGCGCTGGCCTACGTGCTGACCAATCCGGGCGGCGGCTATATCGGCGAGTATATTGGCTCCTTCTCGGCGTTTGCGTCGAACGACGATGGCCGCAATCCCATTGGCCTGATCAACGGGAATTCCGGTGTCTCAGGTTTCAACCAGGGAGGTTCCAGCGGTGACGTCGTTGTTACCCCGGCTGGCTTGGTCAGCCCGGTCACCGCAGGCGTCTCCTTCCCGTATAACCCCGGTGCAGTCGAGTTCAGCGCTACCGTGACCAATGTCAATCCGGCTCAGGTGCTGGCGATCTTCGACAACGGCAACCCGGCGATCATTGCCGGCGAAGTGACCACCTTGACTGATCTGCCGGAGCCGGGCTCGATGGCACTGGTCCTGGCCGGTCTGGGTTTGCTTGGTGCCAGACTCCGCAAGGGACACAACGCTGTTTGATTGAGTGTAGTCGCTTTCTCACGCCCGTCCCTCTCGCTCGCGCAAGCGGGTGAGAGGGATTCGAATTGTCGGGACAGGAATTCTGGGGACAGGAACCCTGGCGACACCATGGCGAATTGCCCTCACTTCGATTGGCATCCATTGCGCAGGGCACGGGCTCTCTGTCCGATGTGTTTCACTCACGCACCCCGGTCGCCGCGCCCAGAACCCGGCAGCAAGCCATGCGGTTCGGATGCACGACGTGTCACCCAGGTCTCCGACCGGATCGCCGTCGGCGTTAGATTTCCAGGAGGCGAAACTCTTCGCTCTCGGCAATCCTTACGACATCGCCTGGGCGCAGGCACTTGCTCCCGGTGATTCGTTCCCCGTTCAGGAAAGTTCCGTTGCCGCTGCCAAGGTCCGTTATTCGGCAGGTGCCCCCGTCGAGCGCGATCTGCGCGTGGTGCCTGCTCACTAGGGCGTCGGTGATCACGATGTCGTTCTCCTGCGCGCGCCCGATGGCGGTCAGCCCTTCGCGAACGGCATGCCGGACCAGCGCGTTGGTGCGGGAGATGAGCACGAAGCCAACCACCGAGACCGTGGCCGGTTCTGTGGACAGCGTGTCAAATGCCCTCATGACCTGCGTGGCAGTGCTGTCGGATGCCGGTGCCTTGTGCTCCCAGTCACTCTCGAAGACGGCCGCCAACCCGCGCAGGACGTCGGCGTCGTCGACCGTGATGGAGAGTTCGCGGCGCCGATCGAGGCTCTCCGTGCGCAGATTCATGCTGCCGATGACCGCCGTGACACCGTCAATGATCGCGCACTTGGCGTGCAGTCTGTAGCGTGGCACCGCCCGGAAATCGATCTCGGAAGGTAGCTCGCTGCCGTGTTCCTCGTCACCAAGGACGCGGATCGGGATGCCGCTGCGGGCCTTCTTCACCAGCAGGCGGATGATTGCCGGGTCGGTCAGTTTCGCGTCGGCGATCTGGATCGACTCCCCGGCGTTTTCGAGCAGCATCTCCATTTTCTGCCGGCTGTTGAACGGGCTGACCAGCAACGGCGACTCCTGGTCGGGTGCGAAGGGTAGATCATTCCAGTCAGCGTTAAAGAGCCGGTTGATCTCGGTGGCGATCGCGGGGTTGTAGACCTGGATGCCAAAGTCGCGCGTGTAGTGAAGGTTTTCCCGAGTCGGGTTGAAGGTGAACACGAGAGCCTCCTCGTCGTCTACGGTCATTACCTTGTAGTGGTATCGCGCCCGCTTGCTGTCACCCGCCGGTTCCTTGGTGGCAATACCGGTCTCCTTGGCGTCCTTGAGGAGCTTGCGGTTCTTCTCCTCCCAGCCGCGAGCACTGCTTGATATGAGCACGCGAATCCGGACGCCGCGCTGGCGAGCTTCGAGCAGCGCCTGCTGGATGATCGGGTCGTCCATCCGGAATACGGTCAGGTTGATCGAGCGCTCCGCCCGGTCAATCGCGCGTACGATGGGGAAAAAACTGTCGCCCGGTTGAACGATGAGCGAGATCTTCTGACGCATCACGGGAATCCTGTCAACGCTTCAGGTGGCCGAACCAGCCAGCCGTCTCATTGTAAAGCGAGCGCAGGTTCCCAAGTCCTTGATGTCTGTCTAGAGGCATGCGACCTCGACCAGGCAGTCGTAGAACGTCGCTCCTCCTGCCATGTCGGTCAGCGCCTGGCTGGTGACCTCGTTGCAGTTGCGGCCGTCGGGCGACAGCTTGCGCCACCAGATCGAAGTCGCCATGGCAACGCCTGGCCGTACCCGGTCGGTCACCACGGCCCGGGCGTGGAATTCGCCGCGTCGGTTGAAGATGCGCACCGGGTGGTCGTCGGCAATGCCACGGGCGGTTGCGTCGGCGGGGTTGAGATGGACCGCGGGCGACTTTTCCTGCGCCAGAAAGCGCGGCGAGTTGGCAAAGCTGGTATTGAGGAAATTGCGCGCCGGTGGCGTGATCAGGGCCAGCGGAAACTCCGCTGCCAGCGGACTTTGCCGCCATTCGCGCGGGGCGATGAAGTCTGGCAGCGGATCGAGTCCCAGATCGGCCAGCATCTGGCTGTAGAACTCGCACTTGCCGGAAGGCGTCGGGAAGCCACCGTCTGCGAACGGCGCCTGGTTCTGCGGCAGGTTCAGGCGGGCGTGGCCGTCGGCCTTGAGTCTCTCCCACGACCATCCCGCGAGGCGCGGATCGCTCCAGTCGAAGGCCTGGCGGCAGAGGTCATCGTCGCTGTCGGAAAAACAACTTTCGCTGAAACCCATTTCCCTGGCCAGCCGGCGGAACAGCTCGGTATTCGGCAGCGCCTCGCCGAGCGGCGCGATGGCCGGCTGGTTAACCTGGAGATGCAGATGGCCATACGACTTGTGGATGTCGAGCTGCTCCATGTGGCTGGTTGCCGGCAGCAGGATGTCGGCGTAGTCGGCGGTATCGGTCTGGAAAAGGTCATGGACGACGGTGAACAGGTCGTCGCGAGCGAAACCTCGCACGACTTCCTGCGCTTGCGGGGCGACCGCGACCGGATTGCTGTTGTAGACGAACAGCGCCTTGATCGCCGGTTGCGCGTGCACCAGATCGTGGCCGATGGTGCTCATGTTGATCGTTCTCGGCGTCGGTGTCGGCATCAGGTCGGGTCGCTCGAGGGCGGCACTGTCGACTGGGTAGTTGCCCGAGGTGGACAGCAGAACACCGCCGGCGGCGTCTCGCCAGGCACCGGTCAATGCGGGCAGGCAGGCCACCGTGCGCAGCGCCATGCCGCCGCCTGCGGTGCGGTTGATGCCATAGTTGGTGCGGATTGCCGCCGGTCGGGTGCTGCCGTATTCGCGCGCGAGCTGTTCGATTTCCGTCGTGCTGATGCCGCAGATCGCCGCCACCCGCTCCGGCGGGTAGGCCACGGCGCGCTGCCTGAGCGCGTCGAAGCCCAGGGTATGGCGGGCGATGTAGTCGTGGTCAAGCAGGTCGTCGCGGATCAGCACATGCATCAGGCCGAGCGCCAGAGCGCTGTCGGTTCCCGGCAGCAGCGCGATGTGCTGGTGGCACTTGTCCGCGGTGGTCGTGCGACAGGGATCGATGGCGATCAGGCGGGCTCCGCGACGCTTGGCCGCCTGCGCCAGGCGCCAGAAGTGGAGGTTGGAAACGACGCTGTTGCTACCCCAGAGGATGATCAGCCGCGCATTGACGAGCTGGTCGGCGTCGAAACCGACGCTGCCGCCGATCGTCGCCCGGTAGCCCATGGCGCCGGCGCTGGCGCAGATGGTCCGGTCGAGCTGCGCGGCGCCGAGACGGTGGAAGAAGCGGCGGTCCATCGACCCGTAGCCGAGCAGGCCCGAGTTGCCGGCGTAGCTGTAGGGAACGATGGCCTCGGCGCCGTCGGCTGCGGCAATCTGGCGGAAGCGCTCGGCGATGCAGGCCAGCGCCGCGTTCCAGGAGATGCGCTCGAAGCGCGCGCCGGGCCCCTTGGGGCCGACCCGGCGCAACGGGTAGAGCAGCCGGTCGGGATGGTAGATGCGCTCGGGGTAGCAGGCGACCTTGGTGCAGAGTACCCCGGCCGTCGGTGGGTGGTCGGCGGCGCCGGCGACCTTGACGACGCGCCCGTCGGCGACCGTCACATCCAGTGCGCAGGTGTCCGGGCAATCGTGCGGGCAGGCACCGCGCACGACCCTGGTGAGGGCAGGCTTGGGGGCTGATACGGTCATTGAGCGCTCCCGCGGTAGAATCAACCGCGACAAGATAGCAGCTTGAGGACTTTTCCGGCACCCTGCGCTGCGTTTTCACGCTCGCTGGCACGAATCGCCCGTGCCGAGAGCCGCCGTCGGAAGGGCGAAAGTACGCTGCCGGTTGAACCCCATCATGCCTCGTTTGTCCTTGTCAATTAGGCCGCAGAATAGTCAGCTCACGCCAGCCCGCGTATCGGGCCAGCTCACCCCGAATGCTCCCGATCCCGACCATGATGACCACAGCCTCCCTTTTTCGCCTGATCTTCGCTCTGCTCCTGGTCACCGCCGTCGCTGCCGGCATCCTGGTGACTGAAACCGGCGCGGCCGGCAAGGCGCCCGAGCAATCGCCGGCCACCGGCAAGCCGTGCCTGGCACCCGCAAGCTGGACGATCTTCGGCGACCGTGGAGCACAGCTCGCCAACAGTCAGCAGGTGCTCTCCGAGCTGGCAAGACGTGACGTCGTGCTGCTCGGCGAGCAGCACGACGACGCCGACCATCACCGCTGGCAGTTGCAGGTGCTCGCCGGTCTGCATGCGCAGCGGCCACAGATGGTGATCGGTTTCGAAATGTTTCCCCGACGGGTGCAGCCGGTACTCGATCGCTGGGTGGCCGGCGAACTGAGCGTCAAGGATTTCCTGGCGCAGTCCGAGTGGGAGAAGGTCTGGAGCGTGTCGGCTGAAATCTACCTGCCGCTGTTCCAGTTCGCCCGCCTCAACCGGATCCCGATGCTCGCCCTGAATATCGAACCCGAGTTGACGCGTGCGATTGCCGAGAAGGGATGGGACGCCGTCCCCGCGGCCGAACGCGAAGGTGTTGGCCGCCCGGCACCAGCATTGGCCGCCTATCGTCAGTTCCTCTTCGAAATCTACCGCCAGCATGCGGCGATGCGCGGCAAGACGGCGAAAGCCAGTTCTCGCGATCCGGCCTTTGCCAACTTCGTCGATTCCCAGCTGGCCTGGGATCGGGCGATGGCCGAAGTGCTGGCTCGTCAGGCGGCGCCGGCCGCCGGCGACCAGAGACCGCTGGTGGTCGGCATCATGGGTAGCGGGCATCTGCGCTTCGGCCATGGCGTGCCGCATCAGTTGCGCGCGCTCGGCATCCCGTCGATCGGTACCCTGCTGCCGATGCCGGCAGGTGGCGATTGCGCCGAACTGCGGCCGGGAATTGCCGATGCGGTATTCGCCGTGCCGGTGACCGCCGACGCCGCACCCGAGCCGCCGCGCCTGGGTGTGGCACTCGACAAGCAGGGCGGTCGGGTCGTGATTGCCAGTGTCAGCCCCGGCAGCCTGGCCGAGATGAGCGGTCTGCAAGCGGGCGACCAGATTCTCGAAGTCGCCGGCAAACCGGCCGCGGAACTGTCTTCGGTTCTCACGGCCGTCCGCCGGCAGCCGGCCGGAACCTGGCTGCCGCTGCAGATCGAGCGCGCCGGGCGGAAGCTCGAAGTGGTCGTCAGATTTCCCGCCGGCGGATGAGCTTCCCGGCGATGCTGCGGCGACTGGCGCGGTTGCTGCTGGTCCTTGCTGCGCCGCTGCCTGTCGCGTTCGCCGCCCCGCCGGCCATCGACCTTGACGTCGATCTCGATCCGGGCAGCCGCCGTCTCACGGTGGTCGCCACGATCACTCCGGTGCCGCCGACCTTCCGTTTCGTCCTTCACGAATCACTGGCCATCGCCGCGGCTGCGGCGGATGGCCGCCCGCTGCCGATCACGGCAGGCGAGCAGCAGGGCAGTCTGCGTCGCTGGCAGTTGCCTCTGCCAGCCGGCAGTCGGTCGCTGCGCGTCGAGTATCAGGGCACGCTGCCGGCGCTCGACACCCGGCTCGACCATCGTCAGGTGTTGCGCCAATTGCCGCCGATGGCCGCGGTCGAAGGCAGCTTTCTGCCCGCCGGTGGGGCCTGGTATCCGCGTCCGGCTGAGTTTTTCCGTTATCGGGTCCGGTTGAGCGTGCCCGGCGACCAGCGGGCACTGGTTGCCGGCCGCCTGCTCAAGGAAGAGTTGCCGCTTGCCCGTGGCGATCGCTATCGCGCCGACTTTGAATTCGCGCACCCGGCCGACGGCATCGACCTGATGGCCGGTCCGTGGATCATTCGCGAGCAGATGATGGCGCGGGCCGGTGCCGAGCCACTGCGCCTGCGCACCTATTTCACGCGCGATCTCGACCGGATCAAGGGTCTCGCCGACAGCTATCTCGACGAAACGCGCGCGCATCTCGAATCCTACGCCGCGGCGATCGGCGCCTATCCGTTCCGCGGCTTTTCGGTTGTCGCCAGCCCGCTGCCGACCGGTTTCGGCATGCCGACGCTGACCTACCTGGGCGCCGAGGTGCTCAAGCTGCCCTTCATTCGCGCCACCTCGCTGGGCCACGAGATCCTTCACAACTGGTGGGGCAACGGCGTCCTGGTCGATTACGCGAGCGGCAACTGGGCCGAAGGGCTGACGACCTTCATGGCCGACTACGCCTACCAGGAGCGAATCTCAGCCGCCGCCGCGCGTGCGCTGCGGCTCGGCTGGCTGCGCGACTTCGCCGCCGTGCCCGTGGCTAGCCGGCAGACGCTGGCCTCGTTCCGATCGCGAACGCATGGCGCGGCGGCGGTCGGCTACGGCAAGTCGGCGATGCTCTTCGTGATGCTGCGCGACCTGCTGGGTGAAGACGCCTTCCAGCGCGGGCTGCGGACCTTCTGGCAAGAGCAGCGCTTCCGCGTCGCCACCTGGGGCGATCTGCAGCGGGCCTTTGAACAGGCGTCCGGGCAAGTGCTGACTTCCTTCTTCAGGCAGTGGCTGTATCGCCCGGGAGCGCCGCAACCGAGGATCGCCGGTGCCAGCGCCGTGGCGTCTAGCGCTGGTTACCGCCTGCGCTTCCAGGTGACCCAGGGCGCCCCCGCCTATGCCTTGCGTCTGCCGATCGAGCTGGACTATGGAGATGCCGTCGAAAGCCGCACGCTCAGCGTGGACGGAGCGCAGCAAACGCTGATGCTGGCCGTCGACCGCCTGCCGAAGAGCGTTCGCCTGGACCCCGACCTACGCCTTTGGCGATCGCTCGACGCCGAGCAGTTGCCGCCGATCCTGCGGCAATGGATCGTCGCGCGCGAAGCGCGACTGCTGCAGGTGTCCGCGCTGCCCGAGGTGCGCGCTGCGGCGACGGCTCTGGCCGGCCGGGTCTTCGAAGCGCCACCGCGCGAGATCGCGCTCGACGAACTCCGCCGGGTAGCGACCCCGGTTTTGCTGGTCGGCCTGCATGCCGAGATCGATGCGGCGCTGGCTGCCGCGAAGCTGCCGCCGCGACCGCCGGACCCTGGCCAGCGTGGCACGGCACAGGTCTGGACCGTGCCGGGCCGCACCGCGCTGGCGGTGATTTCAGCCCGGGACGCCGCCGCCCTGAGCGCTCTGCTGCGGCCATTACCCCACTACGGCAGCCAGAGCTGGCTGGTCTTCGACGGCGGCCGGGCGGTCGAACGCGGAATCTGGCCGATGATCGACCCGCCGGTCCCCGTCATCCTGCCGCCCGACAGCGCCGACATCCGCAAGCGCCTGGCCACAAATGGTCGACATGGCGGCAGGCGTGGATGCAGTGCTCGATCGCGTGCAGTCTTCGCTTCCGAACGATTTTCCCGTGTGCGTCTGGACTGCCGTGCAAGAAGGAATGACGCGCCATGCGGGACAGTTCCTGCGTGAAGCCGAAGCGCTGGCGAAGGTGCCCGCAACGCTGCCGCTCGGGTGGCGCGGCCGGCTGGAGTAGAATGCGGCCAATGCTGGTTCTCGGAATCGAATCCTCCTGCGACGAAACGGGTATCGCGCTGTACAGCACCGATGCTGGCGGCACCCTGCTCGCGCACGCCCTGCACTCGCAGGTCTGCATGCACGCGGACTACGGTGGCGTGGTGCCGGAACTCGCGTCGCGGGATCATGTTCGACGACTGGTGCCGTTGCTCCGCCAGGTGCTGGCCGACAGCAGTTGCACGCTGGCCGAGCTTGACGCCGTCGCCTACACGCAGGGGCCGGGACTGGCGGGCGCCCTGCTGGTCGGCGCCGCCTTTGCCGAAGCCCTGGCCACCGCACTTGGTGTGCCGACGGTGCCGGTCCATCACCTCGAAGGCCATCTGCTGTCACCGCTGCTGTCGAGCAGGCCGCCGTCTTTTCCCTTCGTCGCACTGCTGGTGTCGGGCGGCCACAGCCAGCTGATGCACGTCACCGGCGTCGGGCGCTACGAGTTGATGGGTGAAACGCTCGACGACGCTGCCGGCGAGGCTTTCGACAAGACTGCCAAACTGCTTGGTCTCGGCTACCCGGGTGGTGCCGCGCTGGCCGCGCTGGCCGACAGCGGCCGCCCTGGGGTGGTGAAGCTGCCGCGTCCGATGCTGAATTCAGGGGACCTCGATTTCAGCTTCAGCGGTCTGAAAACGGCTGTCGTGACCAGGGTGCGCGAAATGACCGCGATCAGCGACGAGCAGCGGGCGGACATTGCCTGCGGCTTCCAGGACGCGATCGTCGAAGTGCTGGTCAGCAAGGCCCTGCGGGCGGTGAAGGTCAGCGGTCTGCAGCAGCTGGTGGTCGCTGGAGGCGTCGGCGCCAACCGCGCGTTGCGGCGCCAGCTTGACGCACAGGCGGCACGGGAGAGGGTCGCAGTCTTCTACCCGGAACTCGAATTCTGTACCGACAATGGCGCGATGATCGCGCTCGCCGGTGCCCTGCGTCTGCAGGCGGGGGTTTCCAGCAAGCCGGCGGGTGCGTTCGCGGTGCGGCCGCGGTGGCCGTTGACCGGCGCTTGAGCGGCCACTGCGCGGGCAGCCACTTCCTGCGGCTACTTCCTGCGGCCGATCTTCGGTTCGCTGCCGGCCATCAGTCGCTGCAGGTTTTGCCAGTGTTTGCTGATCAGGGCCATGGCGATGATCCCGACGACCAGCACCCGGCCATCGCCGCCCCACATCAGGATGGCGTAGAGCGGCGCCGCCGCGGCTGCCACCAGCGCCGCCAGCGAGGAATAGCGCAGCGCAAAGGCGATGACCAGCCAGGTGGCCAGCGTTGCCAGGCCCAGCCAGGAATTGATCGCCAGCAGCACGCCGGCGGCAGTGGCGACGCCCTTACCGCCCTTGAACCGGAGAAAGACTGGGTACAGGTGGCCGAAGAAGACCGCCAGCGCCACCAGTCCGACCGTGTAGCCGCCCAGCCCGTACTCGGCGGCATAGCGGCTGGCGAGAAAAACGGCCAGCCATCCCTTGGCGGCATCGCCGATCAGGGTCAAGACCGCGGCGCCCTTGTGGCCACTGCGCAGGACGTTGGTCGCGCCGGGGTTGCCGGAGCCATAGCTGCGCGGATCGGCCAGGCCGAAGAGTCGGCTGGCGACCAGCGCGAAGGGCACGGAACCGAGCAGATAAGCGGCGAGGACGACCAGCAGGGTGATCAGCAAGGGCGGCATCGGGTGAGTCTTCAGGTCGTCGGTGGTGCTCTGGGTTAGAATGTCTGTCGCGCAGTGTTGTCGCGCTGCGGACCGCAACGCCGACCAATGATACTACACTGACCTGGCGCCCTGCCGCATGGACATCATCTTCATCAACGACCTTCGCGCCTCGACGTTGATCGGCATCTACCCGCGCGAAAAGGCGATGCCGCAGACGGTGGAAATCTCCCTGCAGATCGGCACCTCGACTGCCAGTGCCGGCGCCAGCGACGACATCGGCGATACCATCGACTACGCGCAGGTGGTCGATCGCCTTCGCGCTGAACTGGCTGCCCGCCACTTCAATCTCCTCGAGCGGCTGGCCGAGTATGTCGCCACCCTGCTGCTCGAGGACTTCGGCGCCACCTGGGTGCGCGTCTCCATCGCCAAGCTCGGCATGATGCGCGGCGTGCAGCGCGTCGGCGTGGTCATCGAGCGTGGCGCGGCGGCATGAACGGGGAACCTACGTGATCAGCCGTTACGCCTCGGTCCTGTATATTCTCGGTATCCTGATCACTGGGTTCGGGGTCCTGATGCTGCTGCCGCTGACCCTCTCGTGGCTGAGTGCCGACGGCGCGCACAGCGCCTACGACGAGGCTGTGCTGATTACCGTCGCCAGCGGCATCATCCTCTCGCTGTCGGTCCGCAAGGGGCGACGCGAAATGCGCGTGCGCGACAGTATCCTGCTGGTTGCGCTGATCTGGTCGCTGCTGCCGGCATTCGGCGCACTGCCGCTCTATCTGCACATTGCCGGCTTGTCGTGGTCCGATGCCTACTTCGAAGCCGTCTCCGGCCTGACGGCCACCGGCGCGACGGTGCTCTCGGGGCGCGATGAACTGCCGGTGTCGATCAACTTCTGGCGCACCTTCATGCACTGGGTCGGCGGCCTCGGGGTCGTGGTTCTGGCGGTGGCCATCCTGCCGCTGCTTGGTTTCGGCGGCCGCAGCATGCTCAAGGCGGAAACGCCGGGTCCGATGAAGGACGCCAGGATCACACCGCGGATCACCGCGACCGCCAAGGGGTTGTGGGTGGTATCCGTGATTCTCACCGCGGCCTGCTGAACGACCCCAGTACCCAGGGCAAGTACCTGCTCGACGTACTGAACGGCCTGCACAAGGATCTCGGTTTTGTCGCGTACACCACGGGTCAGCGACCGATGATCGACGTCTTCTTCATCACCTTCTCGCTGATGATCGGCACCGCC
The DNA here is from genome assembly GCA_017302435.1 of Candidatus Accumulibacter necessarius. Lineage (GTDB taxonomy): Bacteria > Pseudomonadota > Gammaproteobacteria > Burkholderiales > Rhodocyclaceae > Accumulibacter > Accumulibacter necessarius. The sequence goes on along the minus strand of JAFLDL010000035.1, from coordinate 37,274 downwards.
GGCCTGCCACACATCCTGATCCGCTTCTTCACCGTTCCCAAGATGCGCGACGCACGCTTTTCGGCCGGCTGGGCGCTGATCTTCATCGCCCTGCTGTACACCACCGCTCCGGCCGTGGCCGTTTTTGCCCGCACCAACTTCATCAAGACGGTGAACAACGTCGAATATGTCAATGCCCCGTCCTAGTTCAAGAACTGGGAAAAGACCAAGCTGGTCGGCTGGAAGGACAAGAATGGCGACGGCATTATGCAGCTTCGCAAGGGCCCGTGGGACGATCCGAAGAGCGAAAATGAAGTCAAGATCGACCCGGACATCATGGTTCTGGCCAACCCCGAAATCGCCAAGCTGCCCAACTGGACCGTCGGTCTGATCGGCGCAGGGGGCCTGGCCGCAGCCCTGTCCACGGCGGCGGGGCTGTTGCTGGTGATCTCGGCCGCGATTTCTCATGACCTGATGAAGGGGATCGTCAAGCCCAGCATGTCGGAAAAGGAGGAGTTGTGGTGGGCGCGCGGCGGTGCCGGCGTGGCCGTGGTCATCGCCGGCCTGTTCGGCATCTATCCGCCGGGGTTCGTCGCCCAGGTGGTGGCCTTTGCCTTCGGCCTGGCTGCGGCGTCGTTCTTCCCGGCCATACTGATGGGCATCTTCAACAAGAAGATGAACAAGGAAGGCGCCATCGCCGGAATGGTTGTCGGCATCATCTTTACCGCCGCCTATATCTACTACTTCAAGTGTCGCAACCCGGCGGCCAACAACCCGGCCGGCTGGTGGTTGGGAATTTCCCCTGAAGGGATCGGCACCGTCGGCGCGGCGCTCAATTTCATCGTCTCCTATCCTTCATGTTGTGGGCCATCGGCGGCTGGGTTGCCCTGAGAAGAGCCAGCGCTCATGCGGGAGCGGTCATTCTGGGCTTGGTAGGTGCAGTCAGCGCAGCCATTTTCGCCTCCATGGCCTACGGCGCCGAGAAGGAACTGCTGATGATCCTGCTGCTATGCGCAGCTGCGGGATTGGCCTATGGCACCTTCGGCGGCATGCTCATCGCCATGGCCCTGGGCGAAAACAATAGATCCAAGCCGGATTGACGGGGGTTGGTGAGGGTTCGAGCGGGGGAATCACGGCCGGCGGAGTCAAGAGCAAAATTCGGCGGCAAGCCAAACACGGAAAAGCCGTTCCGCACGAAAAGCCCCCTTCTGCCGAGGGCCTGACTGCCGAAAATCCGCCGGCCCTCAGCCGCCGTTCGCTGCCGGCTTCGGCTCCTGTGGGCTGGCCTTGGGCATGGTCAACTCCAGTTCTCGGGCCTTGGCGTCGGGAATGATCTCCAGCAGGTTGACCACCTTTTTCACGTCGCTGGTGGTGCGCGCCACCTGGATCGCTGAGTCGGCCTCGCGCTGAGTGACCAGACCCAGCAGGTAGACAACCCCGGCCTCGGTCACCACCTTGACATGGACTGCGTTGAAGTTGCCCGAGTCGACGAAGCGGCCCTTGACCCGCGTGGTAATGTAGGAGTCGTTGCTGCGCGTCGAGTATGAGGTGACCGGACCGACGACGAGTTCGTTGTAGACCCCTTCGACCTGCGGGATGCCGGCGACGATGCGCTCGACGGTGGCCTTCAGCTCCTCGCTGGGGACTTCTCCGGTCACCAGCACCTTGCGGTTATAGCTGGTGAAGTTTGTGTGCGAGTTGTCACCGGACTTCTCGTTGACGCGCGCCACGGCCTTCCATTCGATGGTTTCGTCTTCGGTTTGTATACCCAGACTGCGCCGGTCCATCGTCGCCAGTGCGCCACCGGCAGCACCGGCAGCGACCATCGGCAGACAGCCCTGCAACATTGGCAGCAGGGCGGCGCCGAGCAGCAGGCTGGTGGTCAAGAGCTTCTTCATTCGTTAACTCCCATGAGCAGGCAATCGATGCCATCGCAAAAACAGTGGATGGCGAGCAGATGTGTTTCCTGAATTCGTGCTGTGCGGTTGGCGGGTACGCAGATGTGTACATCGCCATCGCGCAGCATCTCACCCATCATTCCGCCGTCCCTGCCGGTCAGCGCCACAACGCGCAGGTCGTTCTCGTGTGCGGCATTGATCGCCTCGATGACATTGGGTGAATTGCCCGACGTCGAGATGGCGACCAGGATGTCGCCGGCCTGGCCGAGGGCGCGCACCTGCTTGGCAAACACGACCTTGTAGCCGTAATCGTTGGCGATTGCCGAGATGATCGAGGTGTCGGTGGTCAGCGCGATTGCCGCCAGCTCGTGGCGCTCGATCTCAAAGCGGTTGACGAGTTCGGCTGCCAGGTGCTGAGCGTCGGCCGCCGAACCGCCGTTGCCACAGGCGAGGATCTTGCCGTTGTTCAGGAGACAGTCAACCATCGCCTCGATCGCCTGCGCAATTGGCGCCGCCAGCAGTTCGACGGCGTCGAGCTTGATCTGGGCGCTCTCGTGGAAGTGCTGGCTGATACGGGTGGTCAGGTCCATGGGCTGTGTACTTCGGTTCCAGGCAATCAGGGATTCTAACATCAGAGGATCAGGAAGACCTCGAACTCGACCCGACGCCAGGGATCGGGGTCCCTGCGCAGCCTGGAGACGCGCGCTTCGAGTTGTTCGCCGGCGTCGAGCGCGCTGGCTACGGCACGGTTCTCGGCGCGCGGCACGTAACCGAGCTGGTGCCCGTTCCATTCGACACGGACCGCCTTCGGATCGTGCCGGTTGTCGGCTTCGCGAACCAGCGTCAGGCGGTCTCCGGGCTTGATCTGTGACCACAGTTCGCTCACCGCGTAGTACTGGCTGCCGGCCAGCGGCGAACTCTGTACGAGAACCCCGATCGTCTCGCCAGCGCCCGCCTGCAGGCACAGGAACAGCCCAAGGGCGGCGCTAAGGCGCAGAAAACGCATCACACAGCCATTCGATGGCCGCCTCCGACAGCCCGTCGAGCAGGATGCAGTCGAAGCGACAGTCAGACTCGCGGCCCGCTTGGGCAGCCAGATAATGCTGGGCGGCGAGAATGATCCGGCGCTGCTTGGCGTTGGTGATGCTGGCTGCCGCACCGCCGTAGTTCGCGTTGCGGCGCAGGCGAACTTCCACGAAGACCAGCGTCTGCTTTTCGTGGCAGATAAGGTCCACCTCGCCGCCGCGGCAGCGATAATTTCGTGCCAATACGGTGAGGCCCCGGCCCTCGAGGAAGCGCGCGGCGAGTTCCTCGGCGATCCGGCCATTGGCCAAGTGTCCGCCCGTGTTATCTTTGACGCTCACCTGCAAGCTGATCCCGATGACAGAAGAAGCCCTCGCATTATATGTAGTTCCGACTCCGCTCGGCCATCTCGGCGACATCACACAGCGGGCGATCGAGGTCCTGCGCCAGGTGCCGTGGGTGGCCGCCGAGGATACCCGCCATAGCGGGCCACTGCTGCGCCACTACGGCTGCAATGCCCGTCTGCTGGCAGCGCACCAGCATAACGAGGAGGATGCCGCGCAACAGGTCGTCGCGCGGCTCGCCGCCGGAGAGTCGGTCGCCCTGGTGGTGGACGCCGGTACTCCCGGCGTTTCCGATCCGGGGGCGCGGCTGGTGGCGAGGGTGCGTGCCGCCGGCTATCGTGTCGTACCGCTACCTGGCCCTTGTGCGGCGGTGGTCGCGCTGTCTGCTGGCGGACTTGGCGAAGCCCAGTTCCTGTTCTATGGATTTTTGCCGAGCAAGGCCGGGGCGCGCGGCGAGGTTTTGCGCCAACTCGCTCATCTGCCTTGGGCGCTGGTTTTCTACGAGGCGCCGCATCGTATCGTCGAAACGGTCGCAGCTCTTGCCGAAGCCTTCGGGCCTGAACGGACGTTGGTCATCGCGCGCGAGCTGACCAAGCTCTTCGAGAGCATTCATTCCTGTCCGCTGGGTGAAGCGCAGGACTGGCTGCTGGCCGACGGCAATCGACAACGCGGCGAGTTCGTGCTGCTTGTTGCCGGTGCGGCGCCGGTCGATGAAAGCGCCGAGGGCGAAAGAGTGTTGAAGCTGCTGCTCGACGAGGGTCTGCCGGTCAGTCAGGCCAGCCGGCTGGCTCACCTGATCACCGGCGTCGGCAAGAAGGTCCTGTATCAGCACGCCTTGCGCCTGCAGGGATAGAGCGCAACTGCATCCGGCGGGCAGATCCGGGCTGCAGGCGAATAAATCATCTAGAATTCTGCTTTGTCCTCCAGCAGGTGCAAGCATGCAGATCACCCTGACGCGTCCCGATGACTGGCACTTGCATCTGCGCGATGGTCCGGCTCTCGCGGCCGTGCTGTCACACAGCGCGCGCCAGTTTGCCCGTGCCATCGTGATGCCCAACCTGCGCCCGCCGGTCACGACTGTCGCCGCGGCCGGCGAGTATCGCGCGCGCATCCTCGCCGCCCTGCCGGCGGGCCTGTCGTTCGAACCGCTGATGACCCTTTACCTGACCGATCACACGCCGGTTGACGAGATCCGGCGCGCCGCGGAGAGCGACTCGGTACAGGCCGTGAAGCTCTATCCGGCGGGCGCAACGACCAACTCCGACTCCGGCGTGACCGATCTCGAACGCTGCGATTCGACCTTGGCGGCGATGGCCGAGCTGGGGGTCCCCCTGCTCGTGCATGGCGAGGCGACCGATCCGGCGATCGACGTGTTCGACCGGGAGAAGGTCTTCATTGACCGCGTGCTGCAGCCCCTGCTGGTGCGTCACCCGACGCTCAAGGTGGTATTCGAGCACATCACGACCAGCGATGCAGCCGATTTCGTTGCCGCTTGCGGGCCCAACATCGCGGCGACGATCACTGCCCATCACCTGCTTTACAACCGCAACGCAATTTTTGCCGGCGGCCTTCGTCCGCATTATTACTGCCTGCCCGTGCTCAAGCGCGAGCGGCACCGACTGGCGTTGCTGCACGCGGCAACTTCGGGGGGCCGGAAGTTCTTTCTCGGTACCGATTCGGCGCCGCATGCGCAGCCGACCAAGGAGATGGCCTGCGGCTGTGCGGGTTGCTACACGGCGCATGCGGCGCTCGAATTCTACGCCGAAGCCTTTGCGTCGGTGGGCCGGTTGGACCGGCTGGAGGCGTTTGCCAGTTTCAACGGCCCCGATTTCTATGGCCTGCCGCGCAATCGCGGCCAGGTAACGCTCGAACGGCAGGACTGGCGGGTGCCGGAAGCCTACGCTTATGCCGCTGGCGATGTGCTGGTCCCCTTGCGCGCCGGCGAGTGGCTGCCCTGGCGGATGCTCGACTGATGTCGCCGGCCGACGGCGCGATTTCCTGGGGAGATGACCGGTGTTAAGGGACAAGTTGCTACCGTTGTGGTTGTTGCCACTGCTGATCGCGTGCTCGGATCAGCGCGCGGCTTTCGAGATTGGCTCGAGCCAGCATTCCTTGACGCTGATCCGGGTGCAGAATTTCTTCTGGGACAAGACCGCCGATTACTCGATCGTCGCCGCGCGCATGCCCGATTGCATGCGCCGGCACGAAATCGGACCCGGAGGCGCCGAGAGCCGGGTCGAAGTCTATGCGCCGGGCAACGATGCCTGGATTCTCAAACAGGGCAAGCGCATGTTTGTCGTCGAGACGCGCAGTTGTGAGGGCTTTGCGCGACTGGAGGCCGATCCGGAGAGTGGGATGGGGCCTCTGCAGGGCGTTTTCCAGATGCGCAGCGGGACGCTGACCTTCGTGCCGGCGCCGAAGAGCGAGGACGCCACGGCCGGCGAAGCGACTGCCGGGCAGTGAGTTGGGCGGACTTTCCGTCGCCGGGCGGTCTGTTTGCACCACTGTCATCGCTGCTCGAGCAAGTCCCTTTCGCACCGGACCCTGGGTCGCTGACCTTCTTGAACTCGACGCGTGATCTGCGCACGCATTCCGGCCAGCGGATCTCCTTTGTGCCGCCGTCTGCCGATGGCCTCGCCTACGAAGCGCGCATCTGGGCGCGTGGCGAAGTCGCCACGCGCCCCGGCAACTGGCACGATTTCTTCAATGCGCTGGTCTGGTTGACCTTTCCGCTGGCCAAGGCGGCGCTCAACGCGCGCCATGCTGGCGCGCTGGCGCCGCCGGCCAGCCCGCGTGGCCGCGCGCGCGACGCGATGACGCATTTCGATGAATGCGGCGTCGTTGTCGTCTCCTCCGACCCGGATCTGCTCGCCCTGCTGCGTGATTTTCAATGGTCCGCGCTGTTCTGGGGGCGGCGATCCGATCTGGGTCGGCGACTGCGCTGTTTCGTTTTTGGTCATGCGACCTACGAGCAGTTGTTGCAGCCATTCCGTGGTCTGACCGCCAAGGCCGTGTTGTACGAAGTGACGCCGGCCTGGCTGAGCCGACCGCTGGCAGCGCAGGTGTCTGCCATCGACCAGCGCCTGGCGGTTGAACTTGCCGCTGGCGAGCATATGAATCCACGCGCGTTTCACCCGCTGCCCCTGATGGGCTGGCCAGGCATCACTGCGGATAGCGAAACCGCGGCCTACTATGACGACCGTTGGCAATTCCGGCCGGGTCGCAGCAGCCCGGGCGTATAATGAATGCGGGAAGTCGGTCAGGCAGCCGCTGGGCAAGAGGTGCAAACCTGGCGCCGAGAGGAAAGTCCGGGCTCCGCAGAGCAGGATGCCGGTTAACGACCGGGCACCGTGAGGTGACGGAAAGTGCAACAGAAAACAAACCGCCGATGCCCCGCGCAATTCGGGGCAGGCAAGGGTGAAACGGCGAGGTAAGAGCTCACCGCGGCCGTGGTAACACGGACGGCACGGCAAACCCCATCCGGAGCAAGGCCAAATAGGGAAGCATGGGCGTGGCTCGCGCTGCTTCCGGGTAGGCTGCTTGAGCGTGCTGGCAACAGTACGCCTAGAGGAATGGCTGTCCACGACAGAACCCGGCTTATCGGCCGGCTTCCCCCTTTTCCGCCTACTTCCGCCTAGCGGGCAGCGATCGCTGCGCCGCATTTCAGCGTTTTTCTCCTCCGGCTGTGACTGCGCTGGCGCGACTGCGCCGGATTTTCCCGTCCTTAGCGTTTTTCTTGCCTTGGCTTGGCCTTAACTCTTTAGAAATTACTTTAAATCCAAGGATTTTCGCGTTGTTTTATTGAAGGTAATTCCTTCTTTCCGCATCTTCTGCAAGTCATCCATAAGTCCTTGTAGCTATTGAGAAAAGTGCTGCTTGACCCCTTGCTTTAGCGGAATCTTTGCCTTAAAGTGGGAGCAAGTGGTAGAAAGTGGGGAATCTGCCGTTTTCAGGGTTGGAGAGCAAGGGAAGAGTTCGTTTGATGTTTCAGGGTGCGGCGGCGTTAAGTCTTGATACCAAGGGCAGGTTCGCGATTCCGGCGCGCCACCGGGAGGCGCTTGCGTCTGCTGCCGGCGGCAAACTGGTTCTTACGGCTCACCCGCATTGCTGTCTGCTGTTGTATCCCGAGCCGGCCTGGGAACCAATTCGCGACAAGGTGTTGGCTGCCTCGAGCTTCAACCCGCAGTCGGCGGCGATCAAGCGGCTGTTGGTCGGTAACGCGCGTGAAGAGGAGATGGACGCGGCTGGGCGCCTGTTGATCGCGCCTGAACTGCGCCAGTTTGCCAGGCTCGAAAAACTGGTCTGGCTCGTTGGTCAGGGCAGCCATTTCGAAATCTGGTCGGATGCCGGCTGGCAGAAGCAGCAGGAGGCGGTGTTTGCGCTGGGCGACCAGTTCATACTCCCTCCCGGCCTCGAAGACCTGGCGCTGTGAGCGGGCCGCCGCAGCATGCGGCCGTTCTCCTGCGGGAGGCGGTCGACGCCCTGAACATCAAGCCCGCAGGCACTTACGTTGACGGCACTTTCGGGCGCGGCGGGCACACGCGGGCCATCCTCGAACGACTCGGGCCAGAGGGTCGCCTGCTGGCGCTCGACTGCGACCCGCAAGCGGTGGCCGTGGCCTGCACAATCGTCGACCAGAGATTGCTTGTCATGCACCACCGCTTCGGTGATCTCGCCGACGCGCTCAGGCGAGCAGGGGTTGCCGTCGAGGAGGCGGTCGACGGCGTACTGCTCGATGTCGGAGTCTCGTCGCCGCAACTGGATGAGGGGGACAGGGGCTTCAGTTTCCGCTACGACGCGCCTCTCGACATGCGGATGGATACGACACAAGGCGAGACAGCGGCACAGTGGCTTCTGCGGGCCAGCGTGCAGGAGATCACGGAGGTCATTAGGAATTATGGTGAAGAACGGTTTGCTTTCCAGATTGCAAAGAAGATTGTGGCTGCTCGGGGCGAACGGCCGCTTGCAACCACCGGGGAACTCGCCGCGCTTGTACGCGCGACCGTGCGCACCCGTGAGCCCGGGCAGGATGCGGCGACGCGTACCTTTCAAGCTCTACGGATTCATATCAATAAAGAGCTCGAACAACTCGCGCTAGTGCTGCCACAGGCCATGACCGTGCTGAAAAATGGGGGGCGCCTGGTGGTGATCAGTTTCCACTCGCTGGAAGACCGCCTTGTCAAGCGCTTCATGCGTGACGAGGCGGATCCGGATCGCTCGCCGAGAAGATTGCCCTTGCGCGTGGCCGAGTTGCCGCAGCCGCGGCTTCGTCTGATCGGCAAGCCGGCCAGGGCGAGTGCGGCGGAAGTGGCCGCCAACCCGAGGGCGCGCAGCGCGGTGATGCGGGTGGCAGAAAAGCTGCTTGGAAAGGCCGCCTGAGATGGTTCGCCTGAACATTTTTCTGTTGCTGGCGCTGGTGATCTGCAGCCTCGGCGTGGTGACTTCACAGCACAAGGCACGCAAGATTTTTCAGGCACTTGAGGCTGAGCAGGAGCGCGCACGGCAACTTGAAGTCGAGTTTGGCCAACTGCAAATCGAGCTATCGACCTGGGGCGCCGCGCCGCGGATAGAGAAGATTGCACGCGAGAAGCTCAAGATGACGACACCGCAAGCAGGCCGCGCGATCGCCTCCGCGCCGACCGGAGGCAATGCCCAATGATGCGCTTCAAGGGAAAAGTGGCACACAAGTTTGCCGAAAGCCCGTTGCTGCAACTGCGCCTGCCACCCTGGCGCTCGCGCCTGATGGGCCTGCTGATCCTCGGTTCCTTTGGTGTGCTGATCGGCCGTGCTTTCTACCTGCAGGTTCTCAACAACGACTTCCTGCAGGAAAAAGGGGAGTCACGTTACCGGCGCGACATCGAGATCAGCGCCTCGCGCGGGCGGATTGCCGATCGACACGGCGATGTTCTGGCCATTTCAACGCCGATGAAGTCGATCTGGGCGGTTCCACCAGTCGCCAGGCTGACGCCGGAACAGACCGGCCAGCTGGCGTCCCTGCTGGAGATGGACGTCAAGCAGTTGAGCCAGAAGCTGAGCACCGACAAGCCCTTCGTCTTTCTTCGCCGGCAGATTCCACCGTCGGTGGCCGAGCAGGTTGCGGCGTTGAAGTTGCCCGGCATCGGCCAGGACAAGGAGTACCGCCGCTTTTATCCGACCGGTGAGATGACGGCGCACATGGTCGGCTTCACCGGCGTGGACGACAAGGGTCTTGAAGGCGTTGAACTGGCCTTTCATGGGCAACTGCTCGGTCAGCCCGGTAGCCGCAGCGTGATCAGGGATCGACGCGGCCAGATCGTCGAGGACGTTGGCTCGATCAAACCACCGCAGGATGGCAAGGAAGTTCGTCTGGCGCTTGATTCGAAGATTCAGTACCTGGCCTACAGCCATCTCAAGCAGGCCATGAGCGAACACAACGCGAAGGCGGGGGGCGTCGTGGTGCTTGACGTCCGCACCGGCGAAATCCTGGCTCTGGCCAACTTGCCGACCTACAACCCGAACAATCGCGAGGGCCTATCCGGCGCCCAGCTGCGCAATCGGGCGCTGACCGACACCTTTGAGCCGGGTTCGACGCTCAAGCCCTTCACCATTGCCCTCGGGCTGGAGAGTGGCAAGGTCCGCTTCGACACGATCATCAACTGCGCGCCCGGACGCCTGACCATCGGTAATGCCACGATTGCCGATGCCCATCCGCACGGTGCGCTGACCGTGGCGGAGGTGATCCAGAAATCGTCGAACGTGGGTGCTGCGAAGGTCGCCGCCATGCTTCCCTCGCAGAAGATGTGGGAGATGTTCGACGATGTCGGCTTTGGTCAGGTGCCGCGCCTGGGCTTCCCCGGCGAAGTGACTGGCCGGGTGCGCCCATGGAAGAGCTGGCGACCGATCGAGCAGGCGACCATGGCCTATGGCCATGGCATCTCGGTATCGCTGATCCAGTTGGCGCGCGCCTATTCCGTCTTTGCCCGCGATGGCGATCTGGTGCCGCTGTCGCTGACCCGGGTCGACTCATCGATGCCGCACGGCGCGACGGTGTTCAGCCCACAGACGGCACGCGCCGTGCGGGTGATGCTTGAAATGGCGGTCCAGCCCGGCGGCACGGCCCCCAAGGCGCAGATTCCTGGCTATCGCGTAGCCGGCAAGACGGGTACAGCGCACAAGCTCGAAGGCGGTCGTTACGCGAACAAGTATGTCTCGTCCTTCGTCGGTTTTGCCCCGGTCTCGGACCCCCGCCTGATCGTTGCCGTGATGATCGACGAACCACGTGGCGGGAAGCATTATGGCGGTGAAGTCGCGGCGCCGGTATTTTCCGCCGTGATGGCCAGTTCGCTGCGCACTCTCGGCATCGCACCCGACGCTCCACTGGTGGTCGCGCAGACGCCGAAAAGCACGACACCGACAGTAAAGGCCAGGCTGTGAGCGCCCAGAGCACGCTGATGCGCCACGAGACGACCAGTGATGTTCTGGCGCAACTCGGCGCACTGGGCGTTCGGCCGAGCGGTGTCAGCGACGATAGCCGCCAGGTTGTTCCCGGCGACCTCTTTCTGGCCTATCCGGGTGACCTCGCCGATGGCCGCCACTACATCCCCGAGGCGATTGTCAATGGCGCTGCTGCCGTTCTCTGGGAGTCGGCCGCCGCCGGATCGGCCGCCTTCGCCTGGCGCGACGAGTGGAAGATTGCGAATCTGCCGGTCAGCGGCCTTCGCCAGCTGTGCGGCCCGCTGGCCCACGTCGTCTGCGGGCGCCCGAGTGAGCGTCTGTCGCTGGTGGCCGTCACCGGTACCAACGGCAAGACCAGCGTCACGCAATGGATCGGCATGAGTCACCCCCGGCCATGCGCGATCATTGGCACGCTGGGCGCCGGTTTGCCGGGTCAGTTGGTCGACACCGGCTTCACGACGCCCGAGGCGACGACACTGATGCGTTACCTCGCGGCTTTTGCCAGCAGGGAAGCCCAGGCGTGTGCGCTCGAGGCGAGTTCGATCGGCATCGCCGAAGGACGCCTCGACGGGGCTCGGATTGACATCGCGGTGCTCACCAATCTGACTCGTGACCATCTTGACTATCACCGGAATATGGCGGAATACGCACAGGCCAAGGCGAAGCTGTTTACCTGGCCACGCCTGCGCCTGGCGGTCGTCAATCTTGACGATCCCTTCGGACGCGAACTCGCCGCGCTCAGTTCGGCAGCCAAGGTGGTTGGCTATACGCAGCAGGGCATCCCCAGTGATCAACAGGGGACCCTCCGTGCTGAAAACGTCGAGGAATCGATTGACGGGCTACGTTTCCGTCTCTGCGCTCCGAGCGGTCGTGCCCAGATCGAGACTCACTTGCTTGGCCGCTACAACGTCTCCAATCTGCTTGCTGTGGCGGCGGTTCTCCTTGACGCCGGCCTGACTCCAAAGGCGGTCGCCGAGCGCTTTGCCGGCTTGACTCCGCCGCCGGGCCGTCTTGAGAAGATCGGTGGCGACAACGAACCACTGGTGGTGATCGATTATGCACATACACCGGATGCCCTGGCGAGCGCCCTTAGCGCGCTGCGGCCGGTGGCCTGCGCGCGGGGTGCCGGCCTCACCGCCATTTTTGGTTGCGGCGGTGACCGTGATCGCGGCAAGCGCCCGTTGATGGGAGAGGTCGCGACAAGTCATGCCGATCGCGTTGTGTTGACCAGTGACAACCCACGTAGTGAGGATCCGCAGGCGATCCTTGACGACATTCGCGTTGCTGCGCCAGCCGCCGAGATGATTGTCGATCGCAGCGAAGCTATTCGCCGCACCCTGCTTTCGGCACATCCGGCGGAGGTGATTCTGCTTGCCGGCAAGGGACACGAGTCGTATCAGGAGATCGCCGGCGTCCGGCGACCATTTTCGGATGTCGCGCAGGCACATGCTGCCTTGGCCGCCCGTCGGGAGATGGCCCCGTGAGCGCGATGATGAACCTGCTCGCTGCTGCTCGCGCCATGGCTGGCAGGCTCGCCGGCGACAATCTGGGCTTTTGCGGCGTGTCGACCGATAGCCGTACGATTGCGGCCGGCGAGCTGTTTCTTGCCCTGCGTGGCGAGAACTTTGATGGTCACCACTACGTCGCGGCCGCTCAGGCGCGTGGCGCGGTGGCCGCGGTGGTGGCCGCAGATGCTGCGGTTGGCCTGCACTTGCTTGGTTTTCCCCTGATCGAGGTAGCCGAGACGCGGCTGGCGCTGGGGGCGCTTGCCGCCGACTGGCGCAGTCGTTTCACGCTGCCGGTGATCGCCGTGACCGGCAGCAACGGCAAGACGACGACCAAGGAGATGATCGCCAGCATCCTGAAAGCCGCCTTCGGTGAGGCGGTGCTGTTCACCCGGGGCAACTACAACAACGACATCGGTTTGCCACTGACCCTGCTCCGGCTGAATGCTGGCCATCGCGCGGCGATCATCGAGATGGGCATGAACCACCCCGGTGAAATCGCCTATCTGGCGGGCATCGCCCGCCCCGGTGTCGCCGTGGTGACCAATGCGCAGCGTGCTCATCTGGCCGGGATGGGCTCGCTGGAAGCGATAGCCCGCGAGAAGGGCAGCATCTATTCCGGTCTGGACGAGGACGGGGTTGCAGTCTTCAGCGCCGATGATCCCTGGGCCGACCTGTGGCGGGCTCAGAGCCGCGGGCTGGGCGTGATGACTTTCGGCTTCGAACAACCAGCCGACGTCAGCGGCAAGGTTCACCTGCATGGGCTCGAAAGCCGTCTCAGCGTGGTCGCGGCGGATGGCCAGTTTGAAGTCTTCCTCGCCCTCCCGGGTCGGCATAACGCACGCAACGCCTTGGCTGCAGCGACCGCCTGCCTGGCGGCGGGCGTTTCACTTGCTGCAGTGCAGGCTGGCCTGGCCAGCTTCCGTGGTCTCAAGGGCCGCCTGCAGCGGCGAGCCGCCCTGCAGGGTTCGGTACTGCTGGACGACACCTATAACGCGAACCCGGACTCGGTCCGCGCGGGCATCGATGTTCTCGCGGCGACGATCGGCAAGAAGGTGCTGGTGCTTGGAGATATGGGCGAGATCGGCGAGATGAGCGGCCAGTTCCATGACGAGATCGGTGGCTATGCAAAAAGCCAGGGGGTCGATCGCCTGCTGGCGTTAGGGGACGCCAGTGCTCTCGCTGCCCATAATTTTGGTGCCGGTGGCGAGCACTATACGAATATCGACAAGCTGATCACCGCGTTGACCGCTGAGCTGACTCCGGAGACAACGGTTCTCGTCAAGGGCTCACGGTTCATGCGCATGGAACGGGTCGCCGAGGCCATCAGCCTGCCATCCGAGGGGGGCGAGTAATGTTGCTGTTGCTGGCGCAATGGTTGGCACAGGACGTGCGGGCGTTCAACGTCTTCGGCTATATCACCCTGCGGACGGTGCTTGCGGCGATGACCGCGTTGATCATTTCCTTTGTCGCCGGACCGCGCGTGATCCGCTGGCTGGCAGCGAAGAAGATCGGCCAGGCGGTGCGGCACGATGGTCCGGAGACGCACCTGATCAAGTCCGGGACGCCGACCATGGGCGGCGCCCTGATTCTGATCGCCATCATCATCACCACGCTGCTGTGGGGCGACCTCGGCAATCGTTACGTCTGGGTGGTGCTGATCGTCACCGTGGGTTTCGGCAGCATCGGCTGGTACGATGACTGGCAGAAAGTGGTCAATCGCGATCCGCGGGGCTTGCCGGCACGCTGGAAGTACTTCTGGCAATCGGCAATCGGCTTGCTGGTGGCGCTCTACCTCGGCCTGAGCGCAAGCGGGCCGGCACAGCTCGAGTTGATCGTTCCCTTCTTCAAGACCGTCTCCTATCCGCTGGGGGTCGTCGGTTTCGTTGTCCTGAGCTATCTCGTCGTCGTCGGCACGAGCAATGCCGTCAACCTGACTGACGGCCTCGATGGCCTGGCGATCATGCCGACGGTCATGATCGCCGCCGCGCTGGCCATCTTCGCCTACGTTGCGGGCAATGCGGTCTATGCCAAATACCTCTTCCTGCCGTACATTCCGGGGGCTGGCGAACTCGCCATCCTGCTCGGTGCAATGGCCGGTGCCGGCTTGGGCTTTCTGTGGTTCAACGCCTATCCGGCGGAAGTGTTCATGGGCGATGTCGGCGCCCTGGCGCTCGGTGCAGCCCTCGGCACCGTGGCCATCATCGTTCGTCAGGAGATCGTGCTGGCGATCATGGGCGGCATTTTCGTCGCCGAAACGCTGTCGGTGGCCGCCCAGGTGATCTACTACAAGCTGACGGGTGGCCGGCGGATCTTCCGAATGGCGCCGCTGCATCACCATTTCGAACTGGGCGGCTGGAAAGAGACACAGGTCGTCGTCCGCTTCTGGATCATCACCATCATGCTGGTGCTGGTCGGCCTGTCCACCTTGAAGCTGCGCTGACATGGACCTGCAGGGAAAACTGACGTTGGTCCTGGGCCTTGGCGAGAGCGGGCTGGCGATGGCCAGGTGGTTGGCGCGCCAGGGCGCGTGCGTACGTGTGGCCGATAGTCGGCGTGCGCCACCCCAGGCCGACGCGCTACGTTCCGCCATCCCGGAGGCGGCTCTTTTCGCCGGTCCTTTTGCGCCGGAAGCTTTTCTCGGGGTCGAACTGGTCGCCATTTCTCCCGGCGTGCCGCTGCAGGCGCCGCTGGTTCAGCAAGCGCTTGCGCAGGGGATCCCGGTTGTTTCCGAGATCGAACTTTTTGTCTGGGGCCTGCGGCAGAACGCACAGCGGGCGCAGGTGATTGCGATTACCGGCAGCAATGGCAAGACCACCACCACCGCCCTCACCGGTGCCCTGTGTCGCGCTGCCGGCCGCAGGACCGGGGTCGCCGGGAACATCAGTCCGGCAGCGCTGGACGCCTTGATGAGCGCGATTGACGGCAATGACCTGCCGGCAATCTGGGTTCTGGAACTGTCGAGCTTCCAGCTTGAAGCGACGCACACGCTACAGGCCGATGCGGCGACCGTCCTCAACATCAGCGAAGATCACCTTGACCGCTATGCCGGCATGGATGACTACGCAGCCAGCAAAGCGCGCGTCTTCCAGGGGCAGGGCGTGCAGGTTCTCAATCGCGACGATGCGCGCAGTCTGGCCGCCGCTCGCCCCGGCCGGGCGGTCGTGACCTTTGGCCTCAACCCGCCACCGCGCCCGTCTGATTATGGGCTCGAGGGCGGTTGCATCGTGCGCGGCGCTGACCCGTTGATTCCGCTCGCCGAGCTGAAGCTGGTCGGACGTCATAACGCCAGCAATGCGATGGCGGCACTGGCCCTCTGTCAGGCGGTGGGTATCGATCCACACTCGGTGCTGCCGGCCCTCGCCGCCTTCCACGGACTCGCGCACCGCGTCGAGTGGGTCGCCGAAATCAATGGTGTCAGTTACTTCGACGACTCGAAGGGGACCAACGTCGGCGCCACTCTGGCAGCCGTTCAGGGCCTGGGTCGCCGGCTGGCAATCGTCCTTGGTGGCGACGGCAAGGGGCAGGACTTCGCGCCTCTGCGTAGTGCAATAGAGCAACATGCACGCGCTGTGGCGCTGATCGGACGCGATGCGGCGGCGATTGCCGCCGTTCTCGAGGGCTGCTGTGTGCCCACACGCCTCTGCGTCGACATGGCGGAAGCGGTCCGCTGGTGCGCCGCGCAGGCGCAGACCGGTGAAGCCGTCCTGCTTTCTCCGGCCTGCGCGAGCATGGACATGTATCGTGACTACGCGCATCGTGCCGAGGCATTCGTCGCGGCCGTTCGCAGTATCGAAAGAGAGGCCGCCTGATGTTGCGAACTCTCGACGGGCCTCGCCGCCTGCCTTCGGAAATCGATCTGGCGCTTCTCTGGAGCACCCTGATGCTGCTGGTGATCGGCATGGTCATGGTCTATTCAGCCTCGATGGCCATTGCTGAGGCCGGTCGCGTGACAGCCAATCAATCGACCTACTATCTGGTGCGCCATGCCGTCTTCTTAATCATCGCGCTGGTGGCTGCCGGCATTGCCTTTCAGGTGCCCTTGTCGACCTGGCAACGCTGGTCGCCGTGGCTGTTCGTCACCGGCTTCGTGCTGCTGGCGCTGGTACTGATTCCCGGTATCGGCCGCGAGGTTAACGGGGCACGCCGCTGGCTTCCTCTGGGCATCGCCAATCTGCAGCCCTCCGAGTTGATGAAACTGTTTGCCGTCCTCTACGCGGCGGATTACACGGCACGCAAGATGCCACACATGCATGATCTGAAGAAGGCCTTCCTGCCGCTGGCCAGCGCGATGGTCGCTGTCGGCATCCTGCTGCTCAAGGAACCGGACTTTGGTGCTTTCGTGGTGATCATCTCGATTGCCATGGGGATTCTCTTTCTCGGCGGCATGCGGGCGCGCCTGTTCGTCGTGCTGATCCTCGTGCTGGCCGCCGCCTTCGCCGCACTGATCATCTTCTCACCCTACCGACGCGATCGCATCTTCGGCTTCATGGATCCGTGGGCGGATGCCTTTGGTCGCGGCTACCAGCTTTCGCACGCGCTGATCGCCTTTGGTCGTGGTGAGCTGTTCGGCGTTGGCCTGGGTGCGAGTGTCGAAAAGCTGTTCTATCTGCCCGAGGCGCATACCGACTTCCTGCTGGCGGTGATTGCCGAAGAGCTTGGCTTTTTCGGCGTGCTGCTGGTCATCGTATTGTTCGGTCTGTTGATTCAGAGGGCCTTCGCCATCGGCCGTCAGGCAGTCAGCCTCGAGCGACTGTATTCGGCGCTGGTGGCACAGGGGATTGGCGTCTGGCTGGGCGTACAGGGCTTCATCAATATGGGCGTGAACATGGGTCTCCTGCCCACCAAGGGCCTGACCCTGCCGCTGATGAGCTTCGGTGGTTCTGGAATTCTGGCCAACTGCGTGGCGTTGGCAGTCCTGCTGCGAATCGACTGGGAGAATCGCCAGTTGATGCGCGGAGCCAAAGTATGAAGACGCTACTCGTCATGGCGGGCGGAACCGGCGGCCATGTTTTCCCCGGTCTGGCGGTGGCCGACCTGCTGAAGAGTCGCGACTGGCGGGTCGTCTGGATGGGAGCGCCGGATGGCATGGAAGCGAAGCTGGTTCCCTCGCGTGGCTACGAAATGGCCTGGGTTCGCTTCGCTGCGCTGCGCGGCAAGGGCCTGCTGCGCAAGCTTCTGCTGCCTTTCCACCTGCTCGCTGCCTGCTGGCAGGCGCGGCGTGAAATTCGCCGGGTGAGGCCGGACGTGGTTCTGGGGATGGGTGGCTACGTGAGCTTCCCTGGCGGCATGATGGCTGCGCTGCTCGGCTTTCCGCTGATCATTCACGAACAGAACTCGATTGCTGGCCTGGCCAACCGGGTGCTTGCCAGGCTTGCCAGGCGGGTTGCCTGTGGTTTCCCCAGTGCCTTGCCAGGCGGGGTCTGGGTTGGCAATCCGCTGCGCCCGGAGATGAACAAGCTGCCGGCGCCAGCGCAGCGTCTGGCCGGTCGCGAAGCGCCGATGCATCTCCTGGTTCTCGGTGGGAGTCAGGGTGCGGCTGCTCTCAACGAAATCGTTCCCCGGGGTCTCGCCCAGATCAGAGCCGAGGAGCGGCCACTGGTGGTGCATCAGGCCGGCGAGAAGCACCTAGTGCAACTGCGGCAGAACTACGAGGCCGCGGGCGTACCGGCACACTGCACAGCTTTCATCGAGGATATGGCGGGTGCCTACGAATGGGCAGACCTGGTCATCTGTCGCGCCGGAGCGCTGACCATCGCAGAACTGGCCGCCGCCGGCGTGGCCAGCGTACTGGTGCCATTTCCGTATGCGGTGGACGACCACCAGACGCTCAATGCCAACTTCCTGTCGCTGGCCGGCGCTGCGACGCTGTTGCCGCAGGAACGAATGACCCCCGAATCCATCAGTGAGTTGTGCCACTACTCGCGCAGTCGGTTGCAGGAAATGTCCGAACGAGCGCGTGAACTGGCCAAGCCGGAGGCAACGGCCGAGCTTGCCAGGATGTGCGAGGAGCTTGCCCCGTGAAACATAAAGTCAAGAACATCCACTTCGTGGGTATCGGCGGTTCCGGCATGAGCGGCATTGCCGAAGTGCTGGCCAACCTCGGTTTCGTGGTCAGCGGCTCGGATCTGGCCGACAACGCGACCACCCGGCATCTCGCTGCTCTGGGCGTGCGCACGACGGTCGGGCACGCCGCCGAGAACGTCAGCGCCGCCGATGCGGTGGTGGTGTCCTCTGCGGTCAGGTCGGACAATCCCGAAGTCATCGCAGCCCGCGCGCGCAAGGTCCCCGTGGTGCCGCGGGCGCAGATGCTGGCCGAATTGATGCGGCTGAAACAGGGAATCGCCGTCGCCGGAACGCACGGAAAGACAACAACCACCAGCCTGGTCGCTTCGATTCTCGCCGAGGGCGGCATGGATCCGACTTTCGTCATCGGTGGCCGCCTCAACGCTGCCGGTGCCAATGCCCGCCTCGGTTCTGGCGACTTTCTGGTCGCCGAAGCCGATGAGTCCGATGCTTCCTTCCTGCTCCTGTCCCCGGTGATCTCGATCGTTACCAACATCGATGCCGACCACATGGAGACCTATGGCCATGACTTCAGCCGGCTCAAGCAGGCCTTCGTCGATTTCCTCCAGCGCCTGCCCTTCTACGGGGTGGCGGTGTTGTGTGCCGACGACGCCAACGTCCGTGAAATCATGCCCCTGGTGAGCAAGCAGATCGTCAGCTACGGTCTCGATTCATCAGCCAACGTCTATGCCGAGAACGTGACCGCGGTCGAAGGCCAGATGCGCTTCGATTGCGTGCGGGTCAACGGCAGCATCAGCCGACTGGCCGTCACCCTCAATCTGCCCGGACGGCACAATGTCCTCAATGCCCTGGCGGCGATTGCGGTGGCCAGCGAACTGGGTATTGCCGACACAGCGATCGTCAAGGCGCTGGCCGAGTTCCGCGGTGTCGGTCGACGGTTTCAGCGCTACGGCGACCTGCCGCTACCGGGCGGCGGCCGCTTCACGCTGGTCGACGACTACGGTCATCACCCGGTCGAGATGCGGGCAACGCTGGCCGCGGCGCGCGGCGCCTTTCCTGGTCGCCGTCTGCTGCTCGCCTTCCAGCCGCACCGCTTTACCCGAACACGGGACTGTTTCGACGATTTCGTGAAAGTCCTCAGTGGCGTCGACGCCCTGGTGCTTGCCGAAGTTTATGCCGCCGGAGAACCGGCGATCGTCGCGGCCGATGGTCGTGCGCTGGCGCGTGCGCTGCGGGTTGCCGGCAAGGTCGAACCGGTCTTCGTCGAGGCTGTTGGCGACCTGCCGCAAGCGATTCTGGATGCCGCGCGAGATGGCGATGTGGTGGTGACCATGGGGGCCGGCTCGATTGGTGCGGTTCCCGGCAAGCTGGCGGCAGGCTAGGATGAATACGATGGACGTCAGGAACTTCGGCAAGGTGGCGGTGCTCTTCGGTGGCCGGTCGGCCGAACGTGAGGTGTCCCTGAACAGCGGATCGCGGGTGCTGGCGGTCTTGCAGCGGCAGGGCGTCGATGCCCACGCCTTCGACCCCGCCTCGCGCCGACTCGATGAACTGGCCCTTTTCGATCGGGCCTTCATCGCCCTGCATGGGCGCCATGGCGAGGATGGCACCATTCAGGGTGTCCTCGAAATGATGGGCATTCCTTACACTGGTAGCGGCGTCATGGCTTCCGCACTGGGGATGGACAAATGGCGCAGCAAGTTGCTCTGGCGCGCGGCCGGACTGCCCGTCCCGGAGTACACGCTGCTCGACGGCAGCAGCGACCTTGCACAAGTCGAAGCAGAGCTGGGGCTGCCGCTTTTTGTCAAGCCAGCCTGCGAAGGTTCGTCGATCGGCATCACCAAAGTCAAGCGGCCAGGAGAGCTTGGCGCTGCTTATGCGGCGGCGGCGAAACATGACTCACTGGTCATCGCCGAGCGGGCGATTCTTGGCGGCGAGTACACCGTTGCCATTCTCGGCGACCAGGCGCTGCCCATCATCAAGATCGAGCCCAGCGGCGAGTTTTACGACTATGAAGCCAAGTACCTGCGCGACGATACCGCGTACCTCTGCCCTTGCGGCCTCCCCGAAGGCTGCGAGAAACAGCTTCGCGCGCAAGCCCTCGAGGCCTTCCGGATCATTGGCGGCCGCGGCTGGGGACGGGTTGATTTCCTCATGGACCCGGTCAGCGCAGCCAGCGGAGGCCAGGCCTACTTTCTCGAGGTGAACACCTCGCCCGGCATGACTGATCATTCGCTGGTGCCGATGGCGGCACGCGCCGCAGGCATTGAGTATGAAGAACTGGTGGTCCGTGTGCTTGCACTTGCCACACTGGGATGAGCGATGTGGCAAAAACCGCACCTGCTGACGGCCGTTTCCGACCTGCTCTTCCTGGCGGGCGCCGCCGCGTTGCTGGCGGCTGCCGTCGTTTGGGGCGCCCCGCGTCTGCGCCTCTTTCCGCTGAGCGAGGTGCAGGTAACCCACGAGTTGCGGGAGGTTCAACGCAGCGAACTGGAGGAGTCTCTTTCGGAACTGTTGCGTGGCAATTTCTTCACGGTCAACATCGAGACCGTGCGGCAGTCGCTGGAGGGTTTGCCCTGGGTGCGGCGCGCAGAAATATGGCGGAAGTGGCCATCACGTATCGAGGTTCGCATCGAGGAGCATCAGGCGGTTGCCCATTGGGGCGAAGGGCAGGGACAGTTGGTCAATACCTACGGCGAGGTGTTTCCGGCCTCGCTCCTGCGGGAGCAGTCGCTGCCGCGGCTGAGTGGGCCGACCGGTTCTTCGGGCGAGGTCCTGCGGCGTTACGAGGAGTTCGCTCAGGTCATGAAACCGGTCGGCCTCCTGCCGGCGCAACTGGCGCTGTCGCCGCGCCTGGCCTGGCTCGTGAAACTGGAAGATGGAATGTGGATTGAACTCGGACGAGAACAGCCCAAGGCGCCAATTCGGATGCGCCTGCAACGCTTCGTCGACTACTACCCGACCCTGTCGGACACGCGCGGTGTACGGCCAACGGCGGTCGACATGCGGTATCCAAATGGTTTCGCATTGCGCTTTCCGGCCAGTGCAGTTCAGGAAGTCAAAGGAAAGAAATGAGCAGGGATAGCAAGGATCTGATCGTAGGGCTCGACATTGGCACGTCAAAGATTGTCGCTCTGGTTGCCGAAGTCACCCCGGAAGGGCGGTTGAACGTCATCGGCATGGGCTCGCAGGAATCGAAAGGGTTGAAGAAGGGTGTGGTGGTCAACATCGAGGAGACCGTCGCCACCATTTCGCGCGTGCTGCAGGAAGTGGAGCTGATGGCCGATTGCAAGGTTCGCGACGTTTATACCGGGATCGCCGGCAGCCACATCCGGAGCTTCAACTCGAATGGAATGGTCGCCATCAAGGACAAGGAAGTGACCACGATGGATGTCGAAAGGGTGATCGAGACGGCACGCGCGATGCCGATCCCTGCCGACCAGGAAATCCTGCACATCCTCACCCAGGAGTTCATCATCGACGACCAGGATGGAATCCGCGAGCCGATCGGCATGAGCGGTTTTCGCCTCGAGGTGAAGGTGCACATCGTGACCGGAGCAGTCTCGGCGGCCCAGAACATCGTCAAGTGTGTGCGACGGTGTGGTCTGGAAGTGAATGATCTGGTGCTGCAGCCGCTCGCTTCGAGCTGTGCGGTCCTCTCCGAAGATGAGAAGGACCTTGGGATCTGCCTGATCGACATCGGTGGCGGTACCACCGATCTGGCGGTGTGGACGCAGGGTGCGATCCGTCACACCTCAGTCATCCCGATCGCCGGTGACCAGGTGACCAATGACATTGCCATGGCACTGCGTACGCCGACCCGTGAGGCAGAAGACATCAAGCGCAAGTATGGCTGCGCGCTGGCCCATCTCGCGGACCCGGAAGACGTGCTTGATGTCGCGGGGGTCGACGACCGTCCTTCGCGCAAGCTGTCACGCCGGGCGCTGGCGGATGTCATCCAGCCACGGGTCGAGGAGCTGTATGAACTGATTCAGGCCGAACTGCGCCGTTCAGGTTTCGAGGATGTGCTCTCGTCCGGCATTGTGCTGACCGGAGGCGCTTCGGTGATGCCGGGGATGATCGAGCTTGGCGAGGAGATCTTCCATATGCCGGTTCGCCTCGGGGTGCCAAAGTACCAGGGTGCGCTGGCCGACGTCGTGCAGAGCCCACGTTTCGCGACCGCTTGCGGATTGCTCCTTGAAGCACAGACTCAGCGCAAGCGTGGCCTGAAGGTTCGGGAAACCCGAGACGTCAAGCAGGTGTTCGGTCGTATGAAGTCCTGGTTTGAAAAGAACTTCTGAAGACCTTCCAGGCAACGATTACCAGTTCTTAACCACTTTTCAATTTTTTTGCGGAGGAGACAACAATGTTTGAAATCATCGACAGGGCAGACGACAATCGGGATACGGTGATCAAGGTGATCGGCATCGGCGGGGCGGGTGGCAACGCCGTCGACCACATGATCCGCGAGGGGGTCAATGGCGTGGACTTCATCACTGCCAACACCGATTCCCAGGCGCTTGGTCGCAGCGTCGCCATTCAGAAGCTGCAACTCGGCAAGACCGGCCTCGGTGCCGGTGCCAAGCCGGAAGCCGGACGCAGCGCGGCGATTGAGGAGCGTGACGCAATCGCCGAGTCGCTCAGGGGGGCGCACATGGTTTTCATCACCGCGGGCATGGGTGGCGGTACTGGTACCGGCGCCGCACCGATCGTCGCCGAGGTGGCGCGCGAGCTGGGTGTGCTCACCGTCGCCGTGGTGACCAAGCCTTTTGGTTTCGAGGGCAAGCGCCTGAAGATCGCAGACGTCGGCATTGCCGAACTGCAGAAGCATGTCGACTCGCTGATCGTCATCCTCAATGACCGCCTGATGGACGTGCTCGGCGATGACGTCTCCATGGACGAAGCCTTCAAGGCAGCCGACAACGTTCTCCGCAATGCGGTTGGCGGCATTGCCGAGATCATCAACTTTCCGGGGCTGGTCAACGTCGACTTCGAGGACGTGCGTACCGTCATGGGCGAGATGGGCATGGCCATGATGGGCTCGGCCAATGCCGCTGGCGTCGACCGGGCGCGCATTGCCGCCGAACGCGCGGTTTCTTCTCCTCTGCTCGAGGGGGTCAACCTTTCCGGCGCCAAGGGCGTGCTGGTCAACATCACCGCGACGCGTTCGCTGAAGATGAAGGAAGTCAATGAGGTGATGAATACCGTCCGCGCCTTTGCTGCCGACGACGCGCACATCATCTTCGGCGCTGTCTATGACGAAGAAATGGCCGAGGACATCCGGGTGACGGTGGTGGCCACCGGCCTGGGTCAGGCGCAGGCCAAACGCGAGAAGTTCGAAGTCATCAGCAACACGCATGGCCAGGGAACCGGAACAGACGGCCGCTTCGCGCATGGTCCGAACATCGATTACTCGACGCTCGACCAGGTGCCCGCGATCGTTCGCAAGGGGCGCAGTGCAACGGTCGAAGCGCTGGCCAATAGCGGTGTCGATCGCTATGATATTCCGGCATTTCTGAGAAAGCAGGCTGACTGAGCCGGGCAAGTCGCCAGACCTCTGCGGGGACTGGCGGGTTCCTGGCTAGCTCAGCCTGTGCTAGAATCCGCCGATTCCCCCATTTTTTCAGACACATGTTGAAGCAGCGAACACTCAAGGCGGTGGTCCGTGCCGCTGGCATCGGTCTCCATTCCGGCGTCAAGGTATCCATCAGCTTGCGCCCGGCCGCCCCCGGCACGGGCATCGTCTTTCGACGGATTGATCTTGACCCCGTGCTTGACCTGCCGGCGTCAGCGCTGCTGGTCGGCGACACTCGGATGTGCTCGTGCCTCGAGCGCAATGGGGCCAAAGTGGGCACCATTGAACACCTGATGTCGGCTTTTGCTGGCTTGGGGATCGACAACGCCTTCGTCGACCTTGATGCCGCCGAGTTGCCGATCCTGGATGGTTCGGCCTCGCCGTTCGTCTTCCTGATTCAGTCGGTCGGCATTGAAGAACAAGCAGTCGCCAAACGCTTCATCCGGGTCAAACGCCGTATCGAAGTGCGCGAAACTGACCCCGCTGGTGACAAGTGGGCGCGCCTGGAGCCCTACGATGGTTTCCGCCTGTCGTTCTCGATCGGCTTCAATCATCCGGCGATCGATCGCACGGGTCAGCAGGTGAGTATCGATTTTGCCGAGCACTCCTACGTGCGCGAGGTGGCGCGGGCGCGTACCTTCGGTTTCATGCAGGAAGTGGAGTGGCTGCATGAGAACGGTCTGGCGCAGGGCGGCGGACTGGAAAACGCCGTCGTGCTTGACGAATACCGCGTATTGAATGCCGACGGTCTGCGTTACAGCGATGAGTTCGTCAAGCACAAGGTGCTCGATGCGATTGGTGACCTTTACCTGCTAGGCCATCCGCTGCTGGCGTCATTCACCGCTCACAAATCGGGACATGCGATCAACAACCAGTTGGCCCGCAAACTGCTGGCCAACCCGGAAGCCTGGGAATACGTCAGTTTCGAAGACCACCAACTGGCACCACAGACCGTCTCCCGGTGGATGGCGTTGCCGGCTTCCTGATCGCATGTGGCTGCTGCGCTTGCTGGCCGTCCTGACGGTCCTGACCATTGCCGGCGGCGTGGTGCTCTTCCTGTTTACGCGGGATACGCGCTATCTGCAGTTTTCCTGGCGCCTGTTTCGTTATTCGCTGGTCGTCGCACTGCTGGTTTTCGCGCTGATGATCATCGAGCGAGTGGCCGTCATTCCCGTTTAGCCGAACGCGTCAGCAGGTTTTCCAGTGCGTGGCGCAGTGGCGATGCCGGCAAGGACTCGCTCAACGCGGCCAGGTCCTGGCTGGTCCTCGCGCTGAGGGGCTTCTGGGTGGGGGCCCGGGTAGGCTCATGGTTATGCCGGGCGTGTACCTTGACCTGAACGCCGCTGCACTCCAGTCCACGCTTGGTCAGCTCTGTCGCCAGCGTCGGGGCCATCTGACGTAACTTGGTCGCCACCGCTCCACTGTCGGCATGAATCACCAGAACTCGCGACTTGTAGTTGGCGACGCGGCTTGCGTGCGCCAGATGCAGCGGTGTCATCTCCTGATAGATGCCTGCCAACTGGACCAGAAGCCTCGCGTGCGCAAGCACCTTTCCCGCCCCTTCGGCCGCTTCAAGATAGTTCTGGAGTGAGTTCGACATCCTGAGTCTCAAAGGGGCGGCGACAGGCGCCCGCTCTTCCCGGCGCCCGGGTTCTGCCAGTCGCCGGGACGTGGAGACGCTCTGTGCTGCCCCAGCGTTTTGCCTAACAACGCTGGTAGACCACGAAATCAAAGGCCGGGACTTCGCTGGCCTTGCCGGCCGGCGATTGGGCTTTGCCGGCGTGGCGCGAGACTTCCCGCCACTCGGCCAGCGGCACTTCAGGGAAAAAGCTGTCGCCGGCGCGGTCCTCGGCGACTTCGGTCAGGTAGAGGCGATTGGCAAGCGGCAGCGTCTGCCGATACAGCTCGGCGCCACCGATGACGAACACCTCGCTGGCGGTCCCGGCAAGACGGATCGCCTCTGCAAGGGAACTGGCGCAAGTCGCCCCACTCGGTCGGTAGGCGGGGTTGCGGCTGACGACGATGTTGTGCCGATTCGGCAGAGGGCGAAAGGCTGCTGGCAGCGACTCCCAAGTCTTTCTCCCCATGATCACCGGCTTGCCGTGCGTCATTGCGCGAAAATGACGCATGTCTTCCGGCAGGTGCCAGAGCAGTTTCTGGTTCAGGCCAATGGCGCGGTTTCTCGCAACGACAGCGATCAGGGAGATCATCGCGAGCGATCCCGGGGCCGGCAGGGATTCCGCTTGCCGTTCACTGGCTCAGACGGCGACTGGCGCAGCGATATGGGGATGCGGATCGTAGCCTTCAAGCGTGAAGTCCTGAAAGCCGAAGCTAAACAGATTGCGTACTTCCGGGTTCAGTCGCATCGTCGGCAAGCTACGCGTCTCGCGCGTCAGTTGCAGACGCGCTTGTGCAAAGTGATTGCTGTAGAGGTGCGCATCGCCAAAGGTATGCACGAAGTGCCCCGGCCGGTAGCCGCAGACCTGTGCCAGCATCAAGGTCAACAAGGCGTATGAAGCGATGTTGAATGGTACCCCAAGAAAGATGTCGGCACTGCGCTGGTACAACTGGCAGGAAAGCTTCGGGCGACAGTCGCGGTCAGCCGCTTCTGGCGGGGTGACATACAGCTGAAAGAAAGCGTGACAGGGTGGTAGGGCCATGCGCTCGACGTCGCCCGGGTTCCAGGCCGTCACCAAGTGTCGGCGCGAGTCCGGGTTTTTCTTCAGGTCGTGGACCAGTTGCGCGATCTGGTCGATTTCACGCCCATCGGGCGTTTTCCAGTGGCGCCATTGATGGCCGTAAACCGGACCAAGATTGCCGTTCTCGTCGGCCCACTCGTCCCAGATGCGTACTCCATTCTCCTGCAGATAGCGAATGTTCGTGTCACCCTGCAGGAACCAAAGCAGTTCGTGGATGATCGAGCGCACGTGCAGCTTCTTGGTGGTGAGCAGGGGAAAGCCCGCGCCAAGGTCGAAACGCATCTGCCAGCCAAATACCGAACGCGTACCCGTTCCGGTGCGGTCTGCCTTGGGGCTGCCATGTTCGAGGACATGGCGCATCAGGTCGAGATACTGCTGCATGCCTTATACCTGTTGATCCGCCAGGCAGCATTGTAAGGCATGGCGAGCAGGCCACCACACCGCCATGCTGTCGCATCGTGGCGGGGCCTGCCCCTCCTGATCGGCACTGCTTGCTCGCCTGGTTTACAATTGGTCGTCTCCTCTCGCTGTTGCGCACCAAGATTGGCTTTCAATGATCCTCAAACTGTTCCCGCAACGTCCTGATCATCCGCTGGCTGACAGCAAGGAGTTCAAGCGGATCCTCGCAGAGATCCTGGTCGACAGACCGGTCAATGCGGTCGAGGAACTGAGGGGCTGGTATCAGTCACTGAAACACGCCGAGAATTTCCGCCTTGACCACTACCTGGATGTCATTCACCAGCTCGATGATGCCGCGCAGCCACACTTGCGTCGCCTGGAACGGGATTATCTCCACTCTCTTCACCTGTCACCGCTCGAACAACAGCGGCTGTGGACGGAGAGCTACGACTACTGGGGTGAAGTTGCCGCGCTCTATCGCCTGTGTCTGCAACGGGCTCAGCTGGATCCCAAGAGCAAGGGCACAGAGAGGTTCAAGGGCGCGCTACCCCTGGTGATGACACGCGTGCAGGCGGCACTCGGTGCGCAAGTCCGGTGGCTGGCCTATCGCTATGGGCCGGTTGGGGAAGACCTCTGGGGCAAGCTTGGCGAGACCTATCTGGCGGCTGAGGCGGTGGGTCATGCGCAGAAGCCGGTCCAGCTGTATCCCTCCGTGCGGGGGCTGAGCAGTGTTGCGCAGCATTACCTCCATAGCCTGGTATTCTTCACCTCTTCGATGGACAGCCTGCTGCCGCAGCAGATCGACCTGGCTGATCGGTTGGTCGCCCATTTCTCTCCCGGCTTCGTTTTTTCGCGCGATTGCCGGCCGGACAGCGTGTATTGGGTCGACGCGGGTGGCGGTGTTGCACCGGCTCGACTGGCCCGACGTCCGGGGGTTAGCAGGCCGTGTTTGCGTTTCTTCTCGCCAGGGCCGACGCTGACCGCACTCACCGAATTGATCCACCTTGTCGAACGCGGCGAAGTGCCGTCAGACCTCAATCTTGGAGGGGAGTATCCACCGAAGGTGTTGCTGCCGGTCCTGCACCATCTGCGCGTCTACTGGGCACTGCAGCCGCCGCAACGGCGACACCATCGCCATTCCGTCAAGACACGAATGGCTGCGCTTGATGGTTTTGACCACTGCTATGCTGTTTTCGCGGGGGCCGCCGGGCATCTGGCAGGGGAAGCCGGGGTGCAACACTGGCTGGTTGAAAATGTCAGTCTCGGGGGATTTCGCGCTTGTCTCGACGATTCGAAAGGTGAGCGAATCAAGCTGGGCTCGCTGTTCAGCATGCAGCCGGAGGGTGGCGAAAACTGGTTGCTAGGCGTGGCGAGGCGCTTCAACCGACTTGCTGGTGGCCGCGCCGTCGTCGGTGTCCAGGTCCTTTCCCGGCAGGCGCGCAGCGTCGAGTTGCATCCACGTCGCAGCGGTTTTTCGACAGCCATTCCCGGCATCTACCTGCGTGACGGTGGCGAGCCTGGCCTGTTACGAATCGTCCTGCCACAGGGGGGGTTCAATGTGCGAGAAAGCCTCGACTTCAACCTGGAAGGTCGGTCTTGCGTCTTGATACCAGTTGAACTGGAGGAAAGCGGCGGCGATTACGAAATTGCCCGCTTCCGCGAGCAGTCGCCTGGCTGAGGCGCAGTCGAGTCAAGCGATCGGTTTTGGCCGGAGCGCGGATTTCGGCCTGAAAGCCTTGATGACCTGATCGACTGTCTCGATGTAAGGACCGCCGATCAGGTCGATGCAATAAGGCACAGCGGCGAAGACGCCGTTCACTGTCACCGTGCCATCGCCGGCCCTGACCCCCTCCAGCGTTTCCCGAATCGACTTTGGCTGCCCCGGCAGGTTGAGGATCAGTGCCTTGCCGCGGACCACGCCAACCTGACGCGAGAGGATTGCGGTTGGTACGAAGCTCAGGCTGATACGCCGCATTTCCTCACCGAAGCCTGGCATCACCTTGTCGGCGACGGCCAGGGTGGCGTCTGGAGTGACATCGCGCTGCGCGGGGCCGGTGCCACCCGTGGTCAGCACCAGATGGCAGCCGACCCGATCAACCAGCTCGATCAGAGTGGCTTCTATGGCCGCCTGGTCGTCTGCAATCAGACGGGTTTCCGTTCGCCATGGACTGCTCAGAGCCCGTGCAAACCACTCCTCCAGGGCCGGAATTCCCTGGTCCGGATAGACGCCCTGCGTGGCGCGGTCGCTGATCGACACCAGGCCGATCAGCACTTCCTCATGGGGGCTCGAGTTCATCGTCGGGATCGGCCGGGGTATCGGCGCTGTCGAGTTCCTTGAGTAACTGAAAGATAGCCCGGTAGCTGCGCGGCGGCTTGCCCTGAGCCTGCTCGAGCAGCGCTGCCCGGCGCAGGGAGCGCAGCTGCTGCAGGTCGATCGAAGGCGATCCGCTGGCGATCTCGTAGAGGACTTTCTCGTCAGCGAGCAGGTCGGCACGCAGTCGTTCGAGACGGTGCAGCCTGGCCGTGTCTTCGGCCGACTCACCGCGTACCACCGCCAGTGCCTCACGGATCGGCTCAGGGTCCACGTCGCGCATCAGCCGGCCGATGAATTGCATCTGGCGTCGTCGCGCGTCGTCGTGCCGTGTCATGCGCTGCGCTTCACGGACAGCCGCCCGCAGGTCCTCGGGGAGCTCAATCTTTCTGACCCGGTCAGCCGGCAGTGCCACCAGATCCTCGCCCAGCACCTGCAGTTCCTCCATCGCCCGCTTGCGCTGGGTTTTCGATGGCGGTGCAGATTCTTCTTCGGCGGTGCTCATGGCGTGGCGAATCGTCTCTCGCGCTGGCGGGTGAAAGTGGAAGCCCGCGCGATGCAGCAGCGGATGCCTTCCGGTGAACTGCTATGATAGCGGCTTTTGCCTCTGGCCACCGTCCTCATGTCCCGTCCAGCGACCACTCCCTTGACCGAATCGCGCTTCAGTCACCGTCTCGACACGCTGCAGGAACTGGCGCGAGACGTCCTTGCCTATGCCGAAAAGCAGGGGGCGAGCGCTTGCGAGGTCGATGTCTCTACTGGCTTCGGTCAATCGGTCACGGTTCGCTGTGGCGAGGTCGAAACCATCGAATACAACCGTGACAAGGGGATTTCCGTTTCGGTTTACCTTGGCCAGCGAAAAGGGCACGCGAGCACCTCCGATTTTGCTGCCAGCGCCTTGCGTGAGACCGTCGATGCGGCCCTGAACATTGCCCGCTTCACCGCTGAAGATCCCTGCGCCGGCTTGCCCGATGCCGAATTGCTGGCCATCGACCTTCATCAGCAGCCGGACCTCGACCTGTACCACCCTTGGTTACTCTCGGTTGAAGCGGGCGTTGAACTCGCCCGGCGCTGTGAGCAGGCAGCGTTTGCGGTCAGCCCGCAGATCAGCAACTCGGAAGGGGCGACGGTCTCGATCCAGGAAGGACAATTCGTGTCGGCCAATAGCCTTGGCTTCGTCGGCGGCTACCCGAGCTCACGGCATTACCTGTCGTGCTCGGTGATCGCCGGCAAGAACGAAAGCATGCAGCGGGATGACTGGTATTCGGTTGCGCGCGATCCGCTGGCGATCGGCTCAGCTGAGTCGATTGGCGAGCAGGCGGCGCGGCGAGCCCTGTCGCGACTCGGCGCGCGCAAGGTCAAGACCTGCAAGGTGCCGGTGATCTTCGAGGCTCCCCTTGCCGCCTCGTTGATCGGTAACTTTGTGCACGCGGTCAGCGGTGGCAGCCTGTACCGGAAGACATCCTTTCTGGTTGATAGCCTGGGCCGGCGCGTCTTTTCGAAGAAGGTGCAGATCAGCGAGCGACCGCATCTTGCCTGTGGGCTGGCAAGCAGCCACTTCGACAGCGACGGGGTGGCGACCCACGATCGTGAAGTGCTGGTCGACGGACGGCTGCAGGGCTATTTCCTGAGTGCCTACAGCGCGCGCAAGCTGGGCATGCAGACCACCGGTAACGCGGGCGGCTGCCACAACCTCATCGTCCATCCCGGCAAGCGCGACCTGCGAGGGCTGCTGAAAAAGATGGGGCGTGGCCTGCTGGTCACCGAGTTGCTTGGTCAAGGCGTCAATTACGTGACGGGGGACTATTCGCGGGGGGCTGCCGGCTACTGGGTCGACGGGGGCGAGATCGCTCACCCGGTGGAAGGAATCACGATTGCCGGCAATCTTCGCGACATGTTCAGGAACGTCGCGGCGGTCGGCAACGACGTTCTGATTCGCGGCTCGAAGCAGGTGGGTTCGATCCTCATCGAGCAGATGAGGGTGGCCGGCGACTAGGCGGGAAAGTCGTGCAGGGCGGGCGACGGACGCCTGTTCCGGACTGGCCGGAGCGCAACTCTGCCATCGCCGGGCCCGTGCTCAGCTTCCGCGCGGGTAAATCCTCGTTTCAGGCAGGGCGGCTTTCGCTATAATCAGCGGGCAACTCGTTCACAAGAACCCTATAGGAGACAAATTGTGGAAAGACGTTCGTTTCTGAAGAATGCGGGTGTCGGCCTTGCCGCCGGCAGCGTGGCCATGCCGGCGATTGCCCAGAATGCCCCGACCATCAAGTGGCGTCTCGCGTCGAGCTTCCCGAAGAGCCTGGATACCATCTACGGGGGGGCGGAAGTGATGGCCAAGCGGGTGTCTGAGGCTACCGGCGGCAAGTTCCAGATCCAGGTCTTCGCCGGCGGTGAGATCGTTCCCGGGCCGGCAGTCTTCGACGCCGTCAAGGACGGTACCGTCGAAATGGGGCATACCGTTTCCTACTATTTTTTTGGCAAGGACCCGAGTTACGCGCTGGAGACGGCAGTTCCCTTCGGCATGACCAACCGACAGATGGACGCCTGGATGCGTCACGGCAACGGCACCAAACTGATGGCGGAGTTGTTCGGCAAGTCGAATATCCTGGTGATCCCCTGCGGCAACACCACGACGCAGATGGGCGGCTGGTATCGCAAGGAAATCAAGACCGTTGCCGACCTGAAGGGTCTGAAGATCCGCATCGGTGGCTTCGCCGGGGCCGTGATCAGCAAGCTGGGCGCGGTACCGCAGCAGATCCCGGGCAGTGACATCTATCCGGCGCTCGAGAAGGGCACGATCGACGCCGCCGAGTGGATCGGTCCCTACGATGACCAGAAGCTGGGTTTCAACAAGGTCGCCAAGTACTACTACTACCCGGGATGGTGGGAGGGTGGCCCGCAGGTATCGGCTTACGTCAATACCAAGAAATGGGCGGAACTGCCGAAGGAATACCAGACCATTCTCCAGCTCGCCTGCGCCGACGCGCACGTCGACATGGTCGCCAAGTACGATGCCAGGAACCCGACCGCGCTCAAGCAACTGGTTGGTTCGGGCACGCAGTTGAAACAGTTCCCGAAAGAGGTCATGGACGCCTGCTACAAGGCGGCCATGGAACTCTACGCGGAGACTTCGGCGAGCAATCCCACCTTCAAGAAGATTTACGACGACTACAAGAAGTTCATGGACGATCAGATCCTCTGGATGCGCGTTGCCGAAGGCTCTTACAACAACTACATGCACAGCAAGCGATAGCTCTGCCTTGAAGGCGGGGCGGTCGTCAGTCGGCTGCTTCGCTCAGGTAGGCAGGAAAGGGAACGGAGGCGCAAGCCTCCGTTCCCTTTCCTTCTTGGCTGTGCCTGACGACGCCGGTCGTCGGGGCCCTTCTTCAGCTACTTTGCCTGATCCTGCTTCATCGCGTCGCGGATGGCCTTGCTGGCATCGTCTTCGGCGTCAGCAGGCGACCCTTTCGGGCCGTCCAGCCCCGCCGGGCTCGATGGCTCGCCGTAGTCGGAAGCCGGCATGTCGATCTGTACCGAATCGAGGTCGACCTTGACCTCCTTGTCGAGGCCAAAGGTCACCAGTTGCGGGAAGAAGATGAGGATGCCGACCATGATTATCTGGATGCAGACAAAGGGTATCGCGCCCCAGTAGATATCGGTGGTTTTGACCGAAGCCGGCGCCACCGAACGCAGGTAGAAGAGTGCAAAACCGAAGGGCGGGTGCATGAACGAGGTCTGCATGTTGACCGCCAGCAGAATGCCGAACCAGATCAGGTCGATGCCCAATGCCTGCGCGACCGGCCCGAGGAGCGGCACGATGATGAACGACAGTTCGAAGAAATCGAGGAAGAAGGCGAGCAGGAAAACAAGAATGTTGACCACGATCAGGAAGCCGATCTCGCCGCCCGGCAATCCGGTGAGCAGATGCTCGACCCATTTGTGGCCATCGACGCCGTAGAACGTCAGCGAAAAAATCCGTGCCCCGACCAGGATAAAAACTACGAAGGTCGTCAGTTTGGCGGTCGTTTCCATCGCCTGTTTCAACAGGCTCAAGGTCAGTCGCTTGCGCGCCAGGGCCATGATAAGGGCGCCGGTCGCCCCCATCGCGCCACCCTCGGTGGGCGTGGCGATGCCGAGAAAGATCGTGCCGAGGACGAGGAAGATCAGGAACAGGGGTGGCAGCAGCGTCGTCAGCGCGCGCAGCAGCAGCTTGACGCCGTGCAGTGTTCTTGCTTCGGCGGGTAGGGCCGGCGCCCAGCGCGGCTTGAACATCGCCACCAGTGCAACATAGCCGACGTAGAAACTGGTCAGCACCATTGCCGGCAGGAAGGCGCCGGCATACATGTCGCCGACCGATTTGCCGAGCTGGTCGGCCATGATGATCAGCACCAGCGACGGCGGAATGATCTGCGCCAGCGTTCCGGAGGCGGCAATGACGCCAGTGGCGAGTTTGGTATCGTAGCCGTAGCGCAACATGATCGGCAGCGAGATCAGGCCCATCGAGATCACCGATGCCGCGACGACGCCGGTTGTCGCGGCGAGCAGTGCGCCGACGAAAATCACCGCAAAGGCCAGGCCGCCACGCAGCGGCCCGAAAAGCTGGCCAATGGTATCGAGCAGGTCCTCGGCCATGCCTGATCTTTCGAGGATCAGCCCCATGAAGGTGAAGAAGGGAATCGCCAGCAGCGTGTCGTTGTTCATGATGCCGAAAATGCGGTCCGGCAAGGCCTGGAAGAGTTGTGGTCCGAGCAGCCCGAGTTCGATGCCGATCAGGGCGAAGAAGATGCCGTTCGCCGCCAGCGCGAAGGACACCGGGAAGCCGACGAGCAGAAAGAGGACCATCGAAACGAAGATGATCGGCGCCATGTTGGCGATCAGGAACTCGGTCATCACAGTTCTCCCTTCTGGGCCTTGATGGCCAGCGCCAGCTCTTCTTCGGGTGTCGGCTTGTGCGCCTTTTCGGTCGGGTCGGGACACCTGCCCTGGAGAAAGCCGATCCGCTTGATCAGTTCCGAGATGCCCTGAATCACCAGCAGGAAGAAGCCGATCGGCACCAGCAGCCGCACGGGCCAGAGCGCCAGACCGCCGGCGTTGCTCGACTGCTCGTTGTTGTGCAGCGCGAGCAGAAAGATCGGCCACGACAGGTACATCACGGCAATCGCCATCGGCAACAGGAAAAAGAGGATG
Source organism: Candidatus Accumulibacter necessarius (assembly GCA_017302435.1). Lineage (GTDB taxonomy): Bacteria > Pseudomonadota > Gammaproteobacteria > Burkholderiales > Rhodocyclaceae > Accumulibacter > Accumulibacter necessarius. The sequence goes on along the minus strand of JAFLDL010000035.1, from coordinate 2,893 downwards.
CCGAAGATGTCGATCATCGCCTGCCCACGTTTCGAGAAGCGGCCGGCGATCAGGTCAATGCGCACGTGCTCGTTGCGCATCAGCGTGTAGCCGGCGCCAAAGAGGAATATCGCCGAAAACAGGTACCACTGGATCTCCAGAAAGGCGTTCGAACTGTAGTTCCAGATGTAGCGCATGATCGCATTGCCGGCAGCGATCAGCGTGACGACCAGCACGAGCCAGATGATGCTCTTGCCGACCAGTTCGGTGAGCCTGTCTATCAGGCCTGAAAGCTTGAGTAAACCATTCACGGGAATCCCTCCATAAACAACTGAAACCCTGCTCCTCCAGAACCCGATCGCTTGCGCTTTGCCTCCTTGTCGGGCAATTCACCAGGCCGTCCTGCAAAAATGATCGCGCAAAAGGCTTGCGCCGTATGCAGAGATGCCGATTATGGCACACCTTTATCTATGCGAGCGCGATTCGACGATCCGGAATCCGGCATCCATGGAAAGGTAAAGCGTTTTCCAATCAGTGACATAAGCCAGGTGCAGGTAACTTCTCAAAAACCCGGGGCATGAGAATGGCTCTGGGTTGGCGTCGGAGCGACGCGTTCACGCGCAGAGCACCCGTCTGAAGTGCCTGTCGAGCGGATAGACCCAGACGGCTTTGATAGGCAGCAGTGCCTGGTGGTGGACATCGAGCTTGCCGTGGCCGGAGGTTTGTCCGAGGCAGAGCGAGTTGGCAGCCTGGTAGGCGGTGCCACGAAAGCGCTTTTGCTCGACGAAGGTTTCGAGCAAGAGCGGGTGGTAACCGTATTGGAGCTGCCAGTCGGCGGCGATCTGCCGGGCGGCGCGAGGCAGGATGGACGAGGCCAGATTCTTGCATTCGATCCACGGCAGGATCAGGAATCGCGCATTGTTCACGACCCGGTACAGGTTCTCTTGGCGTTGCGCAGGCGTCCAGCCGATGTAATGGTCGCGCGGCTGGGTCTTCCAGGCGGCGGTCCCGAAGCTGAGCAAGGCGACGAGCCGTTCGCCGGCGCGAACAAAGTAGCGCAGTTGGGCACCGGGCAGCGGTTGATAGCCGAGGTGCGTGACGAGCCTTCATAACCGCCGGCGAAGGGATTGTCTCCTGCGGCCTCGAAAGTTATCGAGTCCAGATGTTCCAGGTAAACGCGCAGACCAGCCAGATCCGCCACCGACGTGCCGTCGACCTTCGCTACCAAGTCGTCGACCTTGCCGATGATAAACGCGCTTTGCTCAAGCAGTTCCGCCTGAGTCAAGGGTGGTCTAGGGGGAGCCAGCGGATTTTCGAGTTGGGATGACTCGTTGTTCACGAGCGGCACGAGCAGGTAGGCGTTGGCAGGCACGTTGACCGTGCGTGTGGCCCTGCTGTCGGAGGTGTTGGCACCGGCCAGAAAAAACACCGGACCAGACTGGCCGATCGATGCGAACTCGCCGGTCGTGTCGGTAAAGGCATCTTTCGGCCTGGATTGACCCCAAGCCCACCGCCACCAGTCCGCAGTCCACGCCGCGATCGTTCTGCCAGGAGCCTCGTCAGGGACGGTTGATGCGGGATCCAGCACGGTCACACCGCTGACGATCACCTTCGCTGCTTCCGCCGTTGACGCCGCGAAAAGCGTCGTTGTCAGCGCCACCGTGACTGCAAGGCTTCTTCCGCATCGCTTCGATGATGTTTTTTTCATGGTCCCAGTTCCTCCGCAGGAAAGATCAAGCCCACCAAGCCTCGGGCAGTAGTCCAACGCCACATCGGCTTTCTGCCCGCTCCAACATCTCGTATTACCGGGGCAAAAACCATTCCCTAGAGATGGCTCTAGCGTAGGATACCGTTTCAACACGCAATTGCATTCCAGCTCGACAGATGCTCGACCAGGAGTGCAAGAAAGCCCGACACCACTCACCGCCTTGACAAGTGTTCCCTCACCGCAAGAATTCCGGATACCCCAGAGGTCATTGGAAGCGGGGGCTTCGGAGAGCGTGCCGGCAGCCAATCTTTCCCGAGCCAAGCACGCGCCTCGATGAACCTGGCGATTGGGCCTGTGTGCGATCATGAACTTCATCGACTCATTGCAGGCCGGGAGCGCGGGCACTGTACTCGAGGAACCCGTCACCCTCGTTCGCGAGAGAGAAAAGAGCGGCGATACCGAAAAGGAAGCAAGCCATGACCAAAACCCTGAACGTTGCCATCGTCGGTTACGGCTTTGCCAGCAAGACCTTCCACGCGCCACTGATTGTTGGCGTTCCCGGTCTTCAACTCACAGCGATCGCGAGCAGCGACCCGGCCAAAGTAAAAGCCGACTGGCCTGATGTCGCGGTAGAGGCGACGCCGGCGGATCTCTTTGCCCGCCCCGAGATCGACCTCGTCGTCATCCCGACACCCAACGACAGCCACTTCCCGCTGGCCAGCATGGCACTCGCCGCAGGCAAGCATGTCGTGGTCGACAAGCCTTTCACAGTAACCCTGGCCGAGGCTCGTTGCCTGCAGGCTGAGGCTGCGGCCGCCGGCTGCCTGCTCTCGGTATTCCACAACCGGCGCTGGGACTCGGACTTCCTGACGCTGCAGCAAGTCATCGCCACGGGAGAACTGGGGCACATCGTTCATTTTGAATCGCACTTCGACCGCTACCGGCCGCAAGTGCGCGCCCGTTGGCGGGAACAGGCCGGCGCGGGCAGCGGACTGTGGTACGACCTTGGGGCGCATCTCATCGACCAAGTGTTGCAGATCCTCGGGATGCCCGAAACGATTGCGCTCGACCTGGCAAACCAGCGGCAGGGCGCCGCGACGGACGACTGGTTCCACGCCGTGCTGCGCTACGGGCAAAGCCGCTGCATCCTGCACGGCAGCGCCCTCGTCGCGGTGCCCGCGCCGCGTTTCACCGTGCACGGCAGTC
>JAFLDL010000034.1 GCA_017302435.1 Candidatus Accumulibacter necessarius | reverse complement strand
TTATCGTACAGGCTTTCGCAATGGGCGCGAAGCCCACCCCCCACTCCTCGGGCGACGCGCCAGGATTCTCGCAAGGCCTGCGGGCACCTCGTGAAACCCCGGCCACCCACGAAGGTCCGGTTTTTCGGTATCGTTGGGTCACTCTAGCCCGCCACGAGGCCAAGTCCATGCGCCGCCATTATCCATTGCATATCCACATCTCGACGCTGTTTCTGACGCTGATTCTTCTCGTCTGTGGAGTTCTCGGGAGCATTGGTTACAAACTCAGCACTGGTCTGCTGGAGGAGTCCGCCGCCGACCTCACGGCGGGCTTCGGCCGCGAGGCGCTGCTCGAGATGCGCCGGATCATCGAACCGGCCGAGGTGGCCACCCGCCTTTTGAGCGTGCAACCGGTGACGACTGCCAGTTCGATCGGGGAACGTCTCGACAGCCTGCAGTTCCTGCGTCAGGCGCTTGACAGTTCGCCCGCACTATCGTCGCTCTACATTGGTTACGATAGCGGCGATTTCTTCCTGATCGGGCGCATCGGCCACGGTAGCGCGGCCGAAGCCTCGAGAGCACCGGATCGGGCGACCTACGTCGTGCAGAGCATCGAGCGGGCCGGGCCCGAGCCGCGTGGCCGCTTCATCTATCTCGACGCGGATCTGAAGGTCGTGCGCGAGGACGAGCGGTCCGACTATGCCGTGGCCTACGATCCGCGGCAGCGGCCGTGGTTCATACAGGGATCAGCCTCGCCGACGCAGGTGAAGACGCCGCCCTACCTTTTCTACTCGAGCCGGAAGGTCGGCACCACGCTGGCCAACCGCGCCAGCAACCGGCGTGCCGTGGTGGGAGCGGACATCCTCCTGCACACGCTTGGCGAAACTCTGGCGAGACAAGCGGTGACGCCGGGGAGCGAGATGGTCCTGGTCAATCCAGAGGGCTATGTGCTGGCATACGGCGACGCCTCGAGGATGGTGCTGGCGCCTCCTGACGGCGACGGTAGCCCCGCGCTGGCGCGAGTCGACGAGCTGGGCGTGCCGGCGCTGGTGCCGCTATTGCCAACGGTCATCAGCATGAGAGGCAAAGCGACGCAAACGCTGCGCGTCAAGGTCGGGGACGATGACTGGCGAGCCTCGGTCACCCCGCTGCTGCTCCAAGGCGTGCCGCCGCTGTACATCGTCACCGCGATTCCCGAACGCGAGTTGATGGCCGGGGCCCTGCAATTGATCCACCACTCGGCGATCAGTACGCTGCTCGTTCTGCTGTTGACGATCCCCCTCACCTGGCTGCTGGCGCACAGCATTTCACGATCGCTGGGTAGTCTGGCCAGCGAAGCGGAGGCGATCCGCCACTTCGAATTCTCGCGGCCAATAGTGATCGAGTCTTCGATCAGGGAAGTCACCGAGCTTGCGCAGACGATGGACGGGATGAAGCGCACGATCCACCGTTTTCTCGAGATCAGCCAGGCGGTCGCTGCCGAGCAGAATTTCGACCAGCTCCTGCCGCGGCTGCTCGACGATACCCTCACGGCCTCCGGTGCCCGTGCCGGTGTGCTCTATCTGGCCGAGGAAAGACAACTCAACCCGGCGGCGGCTCGAGACAATACCGGCTTGGCGTTGGCCGGCGAGTTACCCTCTTTCAACCTTGGCCACGCCGGTCCTTTGCTCGGCGCAGCGCTTGCCGCTGGCCTGCCGCGTGCCGGCTGCCTGCAGCCCGAGGATGTGGTTGCCCTCGGGCTGGCGACTGCTGGCATGGCGGCGGCGAGCCACGCCATCGCCGTTCCGCTGCTCAACCGACAGGGCGAGCTGGTCGGGGCCATGCTTCTCATCGGTGACAGTGAAATCGACAGCCGCCGCCTGAGCTTCGTCAAGGCACTTTCAGCCTCGGCGGCGGTATCGCTGGAAAGCAAGGCGCTGATCAAGGCGCAGAAGGACCTCTTTGAAGCCTTCATCAAGCTGATTGCTGCGGCGATCGATGCCAAGAGTCCCTATACCGGCGGCCATTGCAAACGCGTGCCTGAACTGACCAAGATGCTGGCCGAAGCTGCCTGTGCGGCGACCAGCGGTCCGTACCAGGACTTCACGATGACCAGCGATGACCGGGATGCGGTGCACGTCGCTGCCTGGCTGCATGACTGCGGCAAGGTCACGACGCCCGAGTACGTGGTGGACAAGGCGACTAAGCTGGAAACTATTTACGACCGGATCCATGAAGTGCGGATGCGCTTCGAAGTGCTCAAGCGTGACGCCGAAATAAGCTGTCTGAAGGCCATTGCCAGCGGCGAGATCGAGGAAACTGCGCGCGCCCGCCTGGCCGCCGAGTGGCAGCAGATCGACGCGGATTTCGCTTTCGTCGCCAGTTGCAATGAGGGTGGCGAATTGATGGCTCCGCAAAGGATCGAGCGCCTGCAGTCGATCGCCCGGCGAACCTGGTTGCGCACCCTTGACGACCGCATCGGCATTGCGCAGGAGGAGAAATTGCGCAAGGCGCGAACACCTGGTGCCCTATTGCCGGTGGTCGAAGCTTTGCTGGCCGACAAGCCGGAACACCTCTTGCCGCGACGGGCGCAGGATCAGATGCCGGAAGACAATCGCTGGGGCTTCCGGATGAATATGCCGGTACTGCTCTATAACCGCGGTGAACTTTACAATCTCGCCATAGGACGTGGGACGCTGACTGACGAGGAGCGTTACAAGATCAACGAACACATCGTACAGACGCTGATCATGCTTCAAGACCTCCCCTTCCCCAAGCAGCTGCGGGCAGTGCCGGAAATCGCTGGCGGTCACCACGAGAAGATGGATGGCAGCGGCTACCCGCGCGGACTCAGGTGCGAAGAAATGAGCCCGCTGGCGCGCATGATGGCGATCGCCGACATTTTCGAAGCGCTGACCGCGATTGATCGGCCTTACAAGCAGGGGAAGACCCTGTCGGAGGCTGTTGCCATCATGTCCCGAATGCAACAGGAACAGCACATCGATGGCGACCTGTTTGCTCTCTTCCTGCGCTCGGGGGTGCATCTCGAATACGCTCGACAATTCATGAAGCCTGAGCAGATTGACGCAGTGGACGTCGATGGCCTGCTCGACGCCACGCTTCGCCCGGGTTCCTCAGGCTGATTCGGTGCGTCGCCATCGCGCCGCGCAGTTCGGCCAAAGCGCCCGGACCCGGATTGGCGTTCCTTTCCCATGCGCAACACTGTCAGGATTCTTTACAGCCAACGCCCATTGACCGGCAAGTCCACCGACCCACACGAGCTAAGCCGTTGAGAAATAAAGACAGCTTATATCAAGGCATAGTCTTTGCTTATGTCTTATGGACTTGTCGGGTGTTCTTTCAAGCAGGGCGCATCCAAGGCAGAACCGAATAAAGGCGCTTTCGGGTGCTCCCGGTTAGCTGCGCAACATCCTCAGACAGCTCCTGGTTTGCCGATCAAGTCCGCATCAACTAATTGATTTTCTATCAGCCTCTGGATTTAGGTCGCTTGCTGTAACGTTTGGGAATTGATCTGCGGGAAGCATGACACCCGAACGCTGGCCGCGCTGAGAGGACAACAGTCACTCGGGCCATTCGCCGGAATTACCGATCAATAGTCTTGCTCGCTTATCGAATGAATTTTTTCTATTCTCATGAACACGAAAATTTGCGTCAAGTGCAAGCAACAGAAATCTGTACTCGAGTTTCACAAGAACTCACGCAGTGCGGATGGCTTGCATTCCTATTGCAAGGAGTGCAACAAGGCTCAGGCCCTTGCCCACATTCGCGCTGAGAAAGCCAGGAAAGCCCTGCTGAGGGCTGCCCGGAAAGCCGCCAGTACCACCGCTGGGTAAGCGGCAGGCAGGCAGACGCCTGCAGTTCCGCGTTCAGTCGCCAATTTCCCAGTACTGCGAATCACCAAAGGTGGTCTTGAGCTGATCGATGAACAACCGAACACGCAACGGCAGATGCCGGCGCTGGGGAAAGACGGCATAGATACCCACCGCTGGCGCGGCATGGTCTTCCAGCAGAGAAACAAGCCGACCGCTTCGTAGATCATCACCCACTTCCCACATCGATCGCCAGGCCAGGCCCTTGCCGGCCAGAGCCCATTCGTGCAAAACTGCGCCATCGTTACACTCAAAGGTGCCCGATACCTTGCGGCTCGCCACTTCGCCACCGGGTGTCTGGCGCAGCGTCCAGCCACGCTGCTGGCCCAGCGACAAGCAGTTGTGGGCTGCCAGTTCGGCTGGGTTCTTCGGCATCCCGTAGCGTGCGATGTAGTCGGGACTGGCCACCACCAGTCGACGCATTTCCCCGAGCTTGCTGACCGCCAGACTTGAATCGGCCATTTCGCCGATACGCACCGCACAATCCACGCCCTCGTTGAGCAAATCGACCAGTCGGTCGGTCAGATCGAGGCGCACGGTCACGTCGGGATTAGCCTGCATGAAAGCAGCCACCTGCGGCGCCACATGACGGCGCCCGAAGCCGGCCGGGGCCGATACTCTGAGGTGACCGCTGGCGCGGATCCCTCCCAGAGAAACGGCCGCCTCTGCGTTCGCAAGGTCGTTGAGTATACGCTGACAGTCTTCCAGAAAAGCCTGCCCTTCGAAAGTCAGGGACAGCTTGCGGGTTGTGCGCAGCAACAGCTTGACGCCAAGGCGTGCCTCGAGCGCATCGAGCCGACGCCCGATCACTGCCGGAGTGACGCCTTCCACCTGTGCCGCCGCTGACAGGCTGCCGCGGGTTGCCGAATTGACAAAAGCTTCGATTTGTTTGATATGGTCCATGGCGCCGATTCGATACCAGTAGTAAAAGATAATTTGATTTTATTCGCTCTTATCTTTCGCAGAAGCATCGAATAGAATTCGTGCACTGCATCATAACCTACCGACAGGAGCCATACCATGAGTCTCAACCTGCCCGCCGGCATGCAAATCAACGCGCCGATCCAAGCTGCTTACGAAACCATTCTTACTGCTGAGGCGCTGGCTCTGGTGGCCAAATTGCACCGCGCCTTCGAAGGTCGCCGCCAGGAATTGCTGCAGGCCCGTATCGCGCGTCAGGCACGAATCGACGCTGGCGAGATGCCCGACTTCCTGCCTGAGACGCGACTTATCCGTGAAGGTGACTGGAAAATTTCTCCACTGCCCAAGGCGCTTGAGCGTCGCCGGACCGAAATCACCGGCCCGGTCGAAGCCAAGATGATCATCAACGCCTTCAACTCGGGCGCCGACTCGTACATGAGCGACTTCGAGGACTCGAACAGCCCGAAGTGGGACAACCAGATCCAGGGGCAGGTCAACCTCTATCAGGCCATTCGGCGCCAGCTGTCCTTCACCAATGAAGCCGGCAAGGAATACACGCTCAACGAAAGGATCGCCACCTTGCAGATCCGTCCGCGTGGCTGGCACCTTGATGAAAAGCACGTCACCGTCGACGGTCAGCGTGTTTCGGGCGGCATCTTCGACTTCGGACTCGTTTTCTTCCACAATGCGAAGGAGCAGATCGCGCGCGGTGCCGGCCCCTTCTACTACCTGCCAAAGATGGAATCGCATCTCGAGGCACGGCTGTGGAACGATATCTTCATCATGGCGCAGGAGCACATCGGTCTGCCGAGGGGCACGATCAAGGCAACGGTGCTGGTCGAGACGATTCTCGCGACCTTCGAAATGGAGGAAATCCTCTACGAACTGCGTGAGCACTCGGCGGGCCTGAACGCCGGCCGTTGGGACTACATCTTCTCCTGCATCAAGAAGTTCAAGAAGAATCCAGACTTCTGTCTTGCAAACCGCGGTGCGATCACCATGGAGGTTCCCTTCATGCGCAGCTATGCGCTGCAACTGGTTAAGATCTGCCACAAGCGCGGTGCGCCTGCGATGGGCGGCATGAGCGCACTGATTCCGATCAAGAACGATCCGGTCGCCAACGACAAGGCGCTGGCGGGCATCCGTCACGACAAGACGCGCGACGCCAACGACGGGTTCGATGGCGGCTGGGTGGCCCACCCCGGCCTGGTGTCGATCGCCGGTGAAGAGTTTCAGAAGGTGCTGGGTGATCGCCCCAATCAGTGGGAGAAGCAGCGCGACGAAACCTTTACGGCCGCTGACTTCCTCAACTTCCAACCCGCGCAACCGATCACCGAAGCAGGGGTGCGTAACAACATCAATGTCGGCATTCATTACCTCGGCAGCTGGCTCGCGGGTAATGGCTGCGTACCGATTCACAACCTGATGGAAGACGCAGCGACGGCCGAGATCTCTCGTTCGCAGGTGTGGCAGTGGGTGGTTTCCCCGAAAGGCGTACTCGACGATGGTCGGAAGGTGACCGCCGAGATGGTGCGCGGCATGATCGCCGACGAACTGCTCAAGGTCAAAGCCACGGTCAGCGCCCAGGGTGAAGATACGGCTACCTATGATCAGGCCGCGGTTATTTTCGACAAGATGTCTTTGACGCCCGAGTATCCCGAGTTCCTGACCCTGCCGCTGTACGAAGCGATGGATTAAGGTCTGTCGCCTGCTGGCGTGGTGGCGCCGGCAGGCGAAGAATCGCATTGGCCGGTGGCAAACGACGCCAGAATGATCCGCTGCGCCGCTTTGACGGTGGTCAACCCACTACTTTGACGCTGAACCATCGGGTATCGCAGCGAATCGCCCCGGCGCGTCAGGACGACGCTCCCAGGGCGCGTGCGCGCAGGGCGCTGAGTTCCAGACTGGCCGGGTCGGGCGCCTCTCGCGTTGGCCAGCCCTGAAGGTGACTGGCGGCAAGTTCGGTCAGGGCTCGTATCCAGTCATCACGCTCATTGAGGCAGGGAATGTAGAGGTACTCCCTGCCGCCGGCCTGAAGGAACTCGGCCTTGCCTTCGATGGCAATTTCTTCGAGAGTCTCAAGACAGTCTGCCGGAAACCCCGGGCAGATCACATCGACCCGCTGTAGTCCCTGTTTGCCAAGCCCCTCGAGAGTTGCCGCAGTATAAGGCTGCAGCCATTCAGCACGGCCGAAACGCGACTGAAAACAGATCTGGTAGTGTTCCTGGCCCAGGCCCAGCGCCTCGGCAAGCAAGCGACCGCTCTTGTGACATTCGCAGTGATAAGGGTCGCCCTTGTCCAGCGTGTAGCGTGGCAAGCCGTGAAAGCTCATCACCAGACGATACGAACTCGTGGGTAGTCCATGGGTCGTCCAGTGCTCGCGCACACTGGCGGCCAGCGCTTCGATGTAGCCCGGGTGATCGGCAAAACTCCTGACGCTGCGGATTTCGGGCTGGTTGCGGATGCTTTTCAGCCAGGCGCCGACCGCATCGAAGGCGGTGGCAGTCGTACTGGCAGCATATTGCGGGTAGAGGGGGAGCAGGAGAATGCGTGTGCAGCCCTCGGCTTTGAGGCGCGAGAGCGTCGCGGCAATCGACGGCTGACCGTAACGCATGGCGTAGTCAACCCGCACCCGATGTCCGGCCTGGCCAAGGAAACCGCGCAGCAGTTTCGACTGACGTTCGACATGAACTTTCAGCGGTGAACCTTCGGTGGTCCAGACCGACGCATACTTCTGTGCTGACCGTCGTGGCCTGATCTGGAGGATGATGCCGTTCAGAATTAGCCACCAGAGCGGGCGTGGGATCTCGACGACCCGCGGGTCGGAGAGGAACTCGCGAAGGTAGCTGCGTACGGCCTTTGCCGTCGGCGCGGCTGGTGTCCCCAGATTGATCAGCAGAACGGCGGTCAGCGTCGGCGAACCATGGCGGTAGACTGGCTCCGGGAGATAGCGTGGCATCAGCACTTGGCCTGGTAAGTCAGCGCGGACGAAAGCAGTTTGGCGGTGATGTCCACGATCGGGATGACGCGCTCGTAGGCCATTCGGGTGGGACCGATGACGCCAACCGAGCCAACGACCTGACCATCCACTTCATAAGGCGCTGTAACGACGCTGCATTCATCCAGTGGGGCCAGTCCCGATTCGCCACCAATGAAGATCTGCACGCCGTCGGCACGCTGCGAGAGATCAAGCAACTGCATCAGTGAGGTGCGCTGTTCGAAAAGGTCGAACAACTCGCGCAGACGCTTCATGTTTGATGAAAACTCCTCAACCTCCAGGAGGTTGCGCTCACCCGAGATGACATATCTTTCGCCGGGGCCCTTCATCGCCTCGTCGCCGGCGGCCAGCGCCGCGGCCATCAGCGCCTGCAGATCACCTCGCAGCTCATGCAGCTCTTCCTGAACGCGGGAGTGAATGTGCTCGAAATCGTGGCCGACAAAATGCTGGTTGAGGTAGTTGGTTGCAGTGACCAGTTCCGATGGGGAATAGGCGCGTGCAGTGAACAGCAGTCGATTCTGCACGTCGCCGTCTGAAGTGACCAGGATCAGCAGAACGCGCCGCTCGGAAAGACTGACGAACTCCATCTGGCGAATTTTCGGTGTCAGGCGGCGAGGCGTCAGCACGATGCCCGCAAAACGGGTCAACCCCGACAGCAGATACGACGCATTGCTGATCAACTGCCGCGGCTGCGAGGGGAGCAATTGCCCCTCAATGGCATCGAGCTTCTCTTGCTCGATTGGCTTGACGGTCAGAAGGCTGTCGACGAAAAAACGGTAGCCACGTGCCGTAGGGATCCGTCCGGCCGAAGTGTGCGGACTGGCGATGAGGCCAATGTCTTCGAGGTCGGCCATGACATTGCGCACGGTGGCGGCCGACAGGTCCAGGCACGAGTACTTTGACAGCGCGCGCGACCCTACTGGCTGTCCTTCGGCAATGTAGCGTTCGATCAGGGTTTTCAGGAGGGTTCTGGCACGGTCGTCGAGCATGGGTCCGATTCTACAAAAAATCCTTCACGCGCGGGGCGCCATGGAAAGCAAGCTGAATTGTGGTTTAATTCGCCTCATGAACAACGCGTTTCCCCAAGAGTCGGCTGATTGCGCGCCACCACCCCGGACGATCGCGCTGATTGGAAAGTACCACAGTCGGGAGATCGCTGAGTCAATTCGCTTGCTGGCCAGATACCTTCATGAGCGTGGCATGACGGTTCTGATCGAGGAGGAGACGGCGTCCAACGTGGTCTCCGGGCTTGGCCTGGGAAGTTGGGCAAGCGGCAGTTTCTCATGGCTCGGTGCGCACGCGGATCTGGCGATCGTCGTCGGCGGCGACGGCACCATGCTCAATGCCGCACGGCAACTGGCACGTTATCGAGTACCCCTGGTTGGCGTTAACCAGGGGCGCCTTGGCTTCATGACGGATATCGCGCGCGCCGACATGCTGCCTTGTATGGATGACCTGCTCGACGGCAAGTTCGTCCCCGAAACGCGCATGCTCCTGGACGCTGAAATCGTGCGCGGCGAGCGCAGCGTCGTTTCGAATCTCGCGCTTAACGATGTTGTCGTTGATAAGGGTGCGATCGGACGGATGATCGAGTTCGAGCTTTTCATCGACGGCGAGTTTATCTATCACCTGCGCTCGGATGGCTTGATCGTAGCCACGTCTACCGGTTCGACGGCCTACGCTCTTTCGGCCAATGGCCCGATCCTGCATCCGCAGGTAGCAGCCATCGCCCTGGTACCGCTTTGCCCGCACGCGCTGACCAACCGGCCGATCCTGGTGGGTGACCGCAACGAGATCGAGATCCGAATCGTCCACGCGACGGACTCGCGCGCCCATTTCGATGGTCAGGTGACGGTCGATCTAAGGAACGAGGATTCCGTACGCATCCGGCGTTCCGAATACTCGATCTGCCTGTTGCATCCGCCAGGCTACAGCTATTTTGCCATGCTCCGTGAAAAGCTGCATTGGAGCGAACGGCCCAAGGAACACTAGACCCTCCTCGTGGTGACGATATTGAGTTCCCTCGCATGCTGTGCCGTTTGACGATTCGCAATTTCGTGCTGGTTGACCGACTTGAACTCGACTTTCAGGCTGGATTTGGCACGCTGACGGGCGAAACTGGCGCTGGCAAGTCGATTCTGGTCGATGCGCTGGCCTTCGCTCTCGGTGAGCGGGCTGATGCTGGTCTCATACGGACGGGTTGCGAACGCGCTGAAGTCAATGCCGAGTTCGATCTCGATGGCGCGCCCGCGGCTGCAGATTGGTTGCTTGCGCACGATATGGATGGCCAGGGCGCCTTGTTGCTGCGGCGAGTGGTCGACGCCAACGGTCGTTCGCGGGCCTATCTGAATGGTTCGCCAGTGACCGTTCAGCAGCTGCGTGAGGTGGCTGAATCATTGGTTGATATTCACGGCCAGCACGCGCATCAGTCGCTGCTGCGGGGCGAAGCGCAGCGCGCACTGCTGGATGCACACGCCAGACTGCAGCCGCTGCTGGCGGACGTAGCCGCCGCGTGGCGTAGCTGGCGTGAAGCCAGGACGATGCTTGACACCGCCAGCAGCGGACTTGAGGCCTTGGCTATCGAGCGAGAGCAATTGGACTGGCAGGTACGCGAACTGCAGGCTCTCGGTTTTTCGGCCGAGGAATGGTTGGCGCTTAACGAGGAGCACAAGCGTCTGGCCCACGCCACAAGCCTTGTCGAAGGTGCCCAATTCTCCTTGCAGGTGCTCGCCGAGGGCGACGCTGCCTGTGAGGCTCAGGTTGCTGCCGTAGCCAATCGCCTTGAAGGCCTCTCCGAGTACGACCCGACCTTGTCAGAAGTTGCCATTCTCGTGGAGTCAGCCCGGACAGAACTCAGCGAGGCGATCTCCGCGCTGCGTCGTTACGCCGACCGCGTCGAACTGGATCCGCGTCGCCTGGCAGAACTCGATCGCCGCATCGAAGCGGTCCTGGGCGTCGCACGGAAGTTTCGCTGCGGCCCCGAAGACTTGCCCGGTTTGCTGACGCGCTGGCAGGAGAGGCTGGCCGTTCTCGGTGACGCGGCAGATATCGCCGGTCTGACGGCGCGCGTGGCCAGCACGCGGCAGCAATACGAACAACTCGCGCAGCGTCTATCCGGCAGTCGCGCCATGGCAGCCGACGCGCTTGGCCGAGAGGTCAGCCAGGTCATGCAGCAACTGGCGCTCGGTGGCGGTCGCTTCGAGGTCGGCTTGCTGCCGGTTGACGGAGGTAATGCTGCCGGGTTCGAGCAGGTCGAGTTCCGCATTGCCGGACTGGCGGGCAGCGAACCGCGGCCCTTGGCCAAGGTCGCGTCCGGTGGCGAGATCTCGCGCATCAGTCTTGCCATTCAGGTGGTCACCAGTCAAGCGGCACGCGTACCAACGCTTATCTTTGACGAAGTCGATGTCGGTATCGGTGGCGGCGTGGCCGAGGTTGTCGGTCGTTTGCTGCGTGAGCTGGGAGCCGAACGGCAGGTCCTCTGCGTCACGCATCTGCCACAGGTGGCTGCACGTGCCAACTGGCAATGGCAGGTCAGCAAGATTTCCAAAGTCGGGTACGTTCACAGCCAGGTTGCCGTGCTTGATGCCGAGGCGCGGGTCGAAGAAATCGCGCGCATGCTTGGCGGCATCGAGATTACGGCACTCACCCGTCAGCATGCGAGGGAAATGCTGAGGCTCTCTTGATCGACTTCAACGCTGGAGCCTCGTCGGGTCCTCCCGCCGCGCGCACCGATCCTGCAGCCGAAAGGCCACTCGTCTGGATCCGAGGGAAATGTTCGACGACGACGGGTTTGACGCGGGGTTGTTGCGCGGTCTCCCTTGGACGTGGGCGAGCGCCTGTTTGCCACTACTCACCCATTGTCCAGCACCACAGGATAAACGCCGTCGCGCAATTTCAAGAAAGCACTGCGCGTTTCAGGCCATGGACCCCGGACTGGTGTCGAAGCGCAAGCAGATCGCTCACAAGCCCTTTGGAAAGCTCGTACCTACTCAAGCAGGCTTCTTGAGCTTGCTCTTGGCAGCCTTCCTGAGGGTCTTGAAAAGCTCTGGGTCGTCCGCTTTGAGGTATTCGACAACCTCGAAGTCTTCCCGTTTGAGCCGCTGAATGTCGATCTGTTCAACATGCACGAGGCGTAGCAACTCACGCACCGGCTTGGGCATGTTGCGGCCGCTTTCATAGCGTGAGCCGCCGCTCTGAGTTACACCGATCTTCGACCAGAACTGCTGCTGATTCAAACCAAGCTTGCGGCGAATCTCGCGGGGATCAACCCTTTCGACAACTTTGACGGTGCTCATGAGTGTCCTTTCTTGCAAATACGCCACGCGAACCGACAGGAATCCGGCTTCCTGCGACAGATCGACACGATATGACTTTGGTAAAACACGGCACACTATAAGCGATTCGTCCAGAATTGCAAGTGGCATTCCAATAGAACATCAGTCTAATGCCGACAGGCTTGGCACTGTTCGACGCCTTTTGCTCTTGCGTCGGTTATTGCTTTAGAATACGGGCGTTTGGGTCTTTATTTTGGATAGGGAATGGCACTGATAGTTCAGAAGTTCGGCGGTACTTCTGTTGGGTCAATCGATCGTATCAAGAACGTGGCAAAGCGCGTCGCCCGCTGGCGGGCGCAAGGGCACGAAATCATTCTGGTTCCGTCGGCCATGGCCGGGGAAACCAATCGCCTGATCGGCCTGGCCAAGGAGATTTCGCCACTACCTGACCCGCGTGAACTGGATGTCATTGCCTCCACCGGGGAACAAGTGACCATCGCGTTGCTGGCCATGGCCATGCATGCTGAGGGTATCAAGGCGAAGAGCTTTACCGGTTCGCAGGTTGGAGTGTTGACTGACAGTACTTTCACCAAGGCGCGGATTCTGAAGATCGACCAGGAACGAATACGCAAGGCACTGGCCGATGGCAACGTGGTCGTTGTCGCCGGTTTCCAGGGAGCCGACGAGGACGGCAACATCACCACGCTTGGCCGTGGAGGCTCAGACACCTCGGCAGTGGCGCTGGCCGCTGCGATGAAGGCCGACGAGTGCCAGATTTACACTGATGTAGACGGTGTCTACACCACCGACCCGCGTGTCGTTCCGGAAGCGCGCAAACTCGACACGATCACCTTCGAAGAGATGCTGGAGATGGCCAGTCTCGGCTCCAAGGTGCTCCAGATCCGATCGGTCGAGTTCGCCGGCAAATACAAGGTAAAGCTCCGTGTGCTTTCCAGTTTCGAGGATGAGGGCGAAGGCACATTGATCACTGTTGAGGAAAAAGGGAACATGGAACAACCGATCATCTCCGGGATCGCTTTCAATCGTGACGAAGCCAAACTTACCGTCCTGGGCGTCCCGGACCGCCCCGGTATTGCTTACCAGATCCTGGGGCCGATCGCCGAAGCGAACATTGACGTCGACATGATCATCCAGAATATTGGCCGCGACGGGACGACCGATTTTTCCTTCACGGTCAATCGCAACGACTACGGCAAAGCGCTCGGCATTCTCGAAGGCGTCAAGGAGAAAATCGGCGCTCGAGATCTCACCGGAGACAACACGACCTGCAAGATTTCTGCTGTCGGAGTCGGGATGCGCTCCCACCCGGGGGTTGCGAGCAAGATGTTCGGAGCACTGGCGAAGGAGAACATCAACCTGCAGATGATCTCTACCTCGGAAATCAAGATCTCGGTGGTCATCGAGGAGAAGTATCTGGAACTCGCCGTGCGCGTCCTGCACAAGGCCTTTGGCCTGGAGAAGCCCGCGAAGGCCAAGTTGGGTTTGACCGGTCGTGGCGAAACCGATATCATCACGCCGTCTTAGGAGACGTGGCCGAGAGGTCGAAGGCACTCCCCTGCTAAGGGAGCATGCGGGCATAAACCTGCATCAAGGGTTCGAATCCCTTCGTCTCCGCCAGGACATTGGCTGTAAACTCTCTGCAGCAAGAACGAACACCCCGCTCAACGCCATGTTTTGCGGGGTTTTTGTGTAAATCTCCTGACTTGGCAAATTTGATGCATTTCGTTCAAGTGGTTGTTTGAAGGTGACTGTTGGAGAAACTGGGACGGCTTGCGGTGGCGTATTCTTTGGTTTCATGAGATACGTGAAATATGCCAACGCGAAATGTCTGGTTGGTGTGATCTGCACTATTCCTGACGACCGCCAACCCCCAACCTCGCCTAGGATTTGAACCGATTCGTGGCGGACAATGTCGGCGTCCGGTTGATCGATGGATTCAAGACTACTCTCCGTTGGCTCGCGATCGGCCCTTCTTGCGAGCTCGTTGATGGATTGCCTCGATTAGCTTCCATAGTTGCGGTCACTGGACACGCAGGGAAAGCGTCGATCGGTTGTATGCGGCACACCATGTACACGCGTTGGCGCGATTGCTTACCCTTACCTCGGTTGACCAGCGTCATGGATTAGGCACGCAAATCTGCAGTAGGTTGTGAAGGAGTAAGCGCTCGCACGTGGCCAAACCGGCCGCTTCAAGCTGGTTTCCTGCGACGATCAACGACAGAGCCTTCGCCCGGGTGTTGTCGCAGAGCAACAAATCGCCCTGTCCCGCTTGGCGGATCAGTTCGCCGAAAACGGCGCGAGGCGCCGGCACGGCCTGAACCACGGGGTCCGACTGGGTGGCATTCGGCAGCAGAACGTTGAGACTTGCCTGCAACCATTCAATGCGGCGTTACGGCAGACCTCTGCCGTAACGCCGCAGGGCGAACCGGCTGGCACAGCGAGCGGAGCAGATGTTGCAGCTGGTAGATCGTCGCCTGCATCGGTGGCGAACGCCGATCTCGTCGAGAGTCGCCTCTGGTCCGTCTGCGGCCCATGACCGGTTTCCCTCCGGCTTATGCTCCACCAGTGGCGCTTCCAGCCGCTGCAGCCTATCGAAAGGGCGTGAGCCGGGGGTAGAATCGCCCATGTTCCCTTCCGGGCACCGGTTCAGTTTACAAGGTCGATCACCCGAGTCCTCTGGCGTGTTGCGACGGATAAACCCGATTCGTCAGGCGCTCAGGACGCACGGTTCATGCCCATCACCTCATTCCAGGCGCTTGCCTGCCCCCTGGACGGCGCCCCTCTTCACAGCAACGGGTCGATGTGGCGCTGCGCCGCTGGTCATGGCTTTGACATCGCCAGTCAGGGCTATACCCACTTGCTTCCGGTTCAGCACAAGCGCTCGCGCGATCCGGGTGACAGCAAGCTGATGGTCGCTGCCCGCCGGCGCTTCCTCAATGCCGGCCATTACCAGGCAATTGCCGCTGCGGTAAGCCAGGCGGTACTGGCGGGTCTGCCACCCGGGGGAATTGCCAGTTGCCTCGATGCCGGTTGCGGCGAGGGTTACTACCTGCGTCAGCTGGCCGCTGCGACCCGTGACGGCCAATCCCTGGCGCTGCTTGGGCTGGATATCTCCAAGTGGGCGGTCCTGTCGGCAGCGAAACAGGACAGGCTGCCCACCTGGGTTGTGGGGAGCAACGCCAACCTGCCCGTGCAGCCAGGCACGCTTGATCGGGTGCTGTGCATTTTCGGCTTCCCGGTCCATGCCGAGTTTGCCCGTGTGCTCAAGCCGGGCGGCCAGCTGTTGCAGCTTGATGCCGGGCCGGACCATCTGCGGGAACTGCGCGAGATAATCTACCCCACGCTGAAGCCGGGGCGTGCTGCCGACGTCCGGGAGCTGCAGGGCTTTACCGGCGTCTCCAACGAAACCGTTCGCTACCACCTCGACCTCGCGGGCAGCGAGACGATTGCCGATCTGCTCGCAATGACGCCGCATCTCTACCGCGCCAGCGCCGAGCGCCGTTCGAGGGCCGCAGCGTTGACAGCGCTGTCGGTCACCGTGGATGTGCGCCTGGCGCTTCTTGCGCGGAACGTCATCCGCTGATCAATTCTGCCATTCAGTGGGTCTTGATCGGCGCCAGAGCAGGGCATCAGGGGCGGACAGGCGCACCTTGGCGGCTGCAATCAGTGCGGGTGTTGCCGGTTGCCGACCGGGCAGCATGTCACAGCGTCACCGGACCAAGCGTATCATCACAGGATCGAGGTCTGCACGCAGCCAAAAACGACTGGCTGTCCGTCAGCAATGCATTACCACAGTCCAGTAGCGGACTCTTCCAGCCAACCAGAAGGAGGTCAGCATGAATGCACGCACTTGTCGCATCGCAACCGCAGGTATCCTCATCGTCGGTCTCTTCCCCTTCACGGCCGCACACGCGCAGCTTGGGGACCTGATGAAACAGGGGGAAAGCAGCGGATTATCCGGCGGACTCGGGAACCTGGGTGGCGTCGGCGACGCGCTTTCCGGACAGTCCATCACCTCTGGCAGCACAAGCAACGTCGCCGGTCTGCTGGAGTTCTGCATCAAGAACAATTATCTCGGGGGAAAGAACGCGGCCTCGGTCAAGGACTCGCTGATGAGCAAGCTGCCGGGTGGATCCTCGTCATCTGACAGTGGCTACAGCAGCGGTGCCAAGGGCATCCTGAGCGACAGCAAAGGCAGCCAGTTCGACCTGGGCAGCATGAAGAAAAAAGTCACGAAGCAGATCTGCGACAAGGTTCTTGCCCAGGGCAAGTCGATGCTTTGAACGGGCCTCGTGCCAGGACTGTTTGGCCGAAGCACGGCGGCCAGGGTCTGCCGAACCCTGCCACGACGGCGAGGTTTCGGGGAAGGCAGTATCATCTACGACAGTGAAGTCCCCTGGAGTCACCGCATGAACGTTTCGGTGGTCGACAAGACCGCAAGCGCCAAGCTCACCTGGTGGCTAATTGGAATTGGCCTGGGCGGCGTGCTCTGGATAGCCGTCTACAGTCAGCTGACCGCTCTTGCCGACGCGGTCGTCAGCGCCGTTGGCCTTTCCCGTGGGACGCACCTCGGTGAAGCCGTCCATTTTTTCCTCTACGACACACCCAAGGTGCTGCTGCTCCTGACCGGAATCGTCTTCGTCATGGGCGTCATCCAGACTTTCTTCTCGCCGGAGCGTACCCGGGCGCTGCTTTCCGGCAAGCAGGAAGGCATCGGTAACGTGCTGGCGGCCACCCTGGGTATCGTCACACCGTTCTGCTCGTGCTCGGCGGTGCCCCTGTTCATCGGTTTCCTCTCGGCAGGTGTGCCGTTGGGGGTGACCTTCTCCTTCCTGATCTCGGCCCCGATGGTCAACGAAATTGCCCTGGTGCTGCTCTTCGGCATGTTTGGCTGGAAGGTCGCCGCTCTCTACCTCGGAATGGGGTTGCTGGTGGCCATCGTCGCCGGCATGGTGATCGGCAAACTGCGGATGGAACGTCACCTCGAGGACTGGGTGCAGAAGATCCTCGCCGGCCAGGTGGCTCAGGTGAACGGTGAACAGCTTTCCTGGTTGGAACGCTTGCAGGCCGGCGGTGCGCATGTGCGCGAAATTGTCGGCAAGGTGTGGCCCTACGTCCTGGTGGGGATTGCCCTGGGTGCCGGCATCCACGGCTATGTGCCGGAGGATTTCATGGCCTCGTTCATGGGCCGTGATGTCTGGTGGGCCGTACCCGCCGCGGTTCTGCTCGGGGTGCCAATGTATACCAATGCCGCGGGAATCATCCCGATTGTCGAAGCCCTGATCGGCAAAGGCGCGGCTCTCGGCACGGTCCTGGCCTTCATGATGGCCGTGATCGCGCTTTCGGCGCCGGAAATGATCATTCTGCGGAAAGCGCTCAGGCCGACCCTGATAGCGACCTTCGCCGGTGTCGTGGCGACCGGCATTTTGCTGGTCGGCTATATTTTCAACTGGCTGCTGTGATTCTTTTCTTCATCAGGTAAGAGGAATTCCCATGAAAAACATCAAGGTTCTCGGTACCGGCTGCGCCAACTGTCGCACGACCGTCGCCCTCGTCGAAGCGGTTGCCAGAGAGAAGGGTGTCGAGATTTCGCTCGAAAAAGTCGAGAACCTGCCGGACATCATGAGCTATGGCGTGATGTCCACGCCCGGCGTGGTGATCGACGGGCAGGTGGTGCATGCCGGCGGTGTGCCTGCACGCAGCAAGGTGGAAGGCTGGCTGTGAGATGTGCACTCCGGTGACTTCGGCGGTCAGTCCGAAAGCCCGCAATCTGGTCAAGGGGATTTTCGTCGACTTGCTGAGCCGTCCGGGGAGCCGGGATTGCTTGATATCACTCACCCCGAGTGGTCTGATGGGCGCCTACCTCCGGGTTTTCAGGCGGATGGGCGGGATGACGATGGTACTCAGCGACACGCCAGACAACAGCTCCTGCGGAGAATCTGCTTCTTCGATATCGACTCACAGCCGACCGAGGAGAATCTGACCCCGGAGGAGCAGCGCTGGTACCGACGAGACATTCAGAAGGACACTACCCGTTTCGGCAAGAGCTACCGCCGTGCTGACTTGCAGGTAGACATCGCTGGACTGAACGTTCTGCAGGCGGCTGGTAAGCTCCGGACGCGCGCTTCCGCGCCCCGTTTCGGTGCCAGTCGAGCTCCTTTCCGCGTTTTTGCCAACATAAAACAGACGGTGCTTGACGAGTCGCTGCACGCCGGAGATACTTCCACTGAATCGGGCGTCTCGGCGTCCGTTTTGCCCTCGCTTCTCGATTCTCTCGACCCTCTCGATCAACTGAATGTGGAAAAATCAATCATGAGTGCAACACAAATCAAACCTGGCGTCGCCACTGGCGACGAGTTGCAAGCGATTTTCGATCTGGCCAAGGCCAAGCATTTCGCGCTGCCGGCGGTCAACGTCATCAACACCAGCACAGTGAACGCGGTCATGGAAACCGCCAAGGAGCTGAACTCCCCGGCGATCATCCAGTTCTCCAACGGCGGCGCGCAGTTCTTTGCCGGCAAGGGCCTCGACAACACCAACCAGCGCTCTTGCATCGCCGGTGGTATCTCGGGCGCCCATCACATCCACCAGCTCGCCGAGCTGTATGGCGCGACGATCATCCTGCACACCGACCACGCGGCCAAGAAACTGCTGCCCTGGATCGACGGCCTGCTCGACGCCGGCGAGAAGTACTTCAAGACGCATGGCAAGCCGCTGTACAGCTCGCACATGCTCGACCTGTCCGAAGAGCCGATTGAAGAGAACATCGAGATCTGCAAGCGGTATCTCGAACGGATGAGTAAGATGGGAATGACGCTCGAGATCGAACTCGGCGTCACTGGTGGTGAAGAAGATGGCGTCGACAATTCCGGCGTGGACAGCTCGAAGCTGTACACGCAGCCAGAGGACGTCTCGCAGGCTTACGAGGAACTCTCGAAGGTCAGCGACCGGTTTACGATCGCTGCCTCCTTCGGCAATGTCCACGGCGTCTACAAGCCCGGCAACGTCAAGTTGCAGCCGATCATCCTCAAGAACTCGCAGGAATACGTGCAGAAGAAATTCGGCACCAAGCCTCATCCGGTCAACTTCGTCTTCCATGGCGGTTCCGGGTCGACTCTTGAGGAAATACGCGAGGCGATCTCCTATGGCGTGGTCAAGATGAACATCGACACGGACCTCCAGTGGGCGTTCTGGGATGGCGTGATGGGCTTCTACAAGAAGAACGAAGGCTATCTGCAAGGCCAGATCGGCAACCCGGAAGGTGACGACAAGCCGAACAAGAAGTTCTACGACCCGCGCGCCTGGTTGCGCAAGGGCGAAGACGCTTTCCGGGCCAGGCTGAAGCAGGCATTTGCCGATCTGAATAACATCGGCACGCTGGGGTAATTGACCGGCGGGGCATCAAGACGGGCTGGCTCAGATCTGGGCTGGCCCTTTTTTGTGTCTGCGGAGGCACCCACCAATGGGCGTCAGCCCGGGCCAGCAGTTGACTCCCGCCAAGTCAGGCACGCTTTGCCCCGACTCTCCACACGCCATCGAAGGATGATCCAGCGCCAGTCCTGTCGCCGCAAGAAGCCCGCCGTGGCCCCGCTGCAGGGCCGTTGCCTGCCGGCTGCGCCGGCGCGTTGCCTGGCCCGTTTCCAACTGCCAATTTTTGTACACCGAGGATCAAACCATGAGCACCCTGGTAGAACAGCTAATCAACACTGAAGCACACAAATCCATTTTCGAGACCGCCGTACGCCAGAATCCCCTTCCTGTCTGCGCCGCGTTCGGCTCGTCGAGCAGCCCGCAGCCGGTCAGCTTCAGCAACACCGGCCGCGTCCTGAGCACCAAGGACAGCGACGGCGTGCGCGCACAGTTTCCACAAACCGTCGCCGCCTCCGGCAATGTCGTCCTCACTTCTGCCGGCGCCAGCAGCGCCGGGGTGCAGGGCAAGCGCGTCGCCGTGCTGTTTTCGGGCGGCCCCGCTGCCGGTGGCCACAACGTGGTCTGCGGTCTCAAGCGCGTCCTCGGCGCCGGCAACACCCTTTTCGGCGTCAAGGCCGGCCCGAAAGGCCTGCTCAAGGGCTCGCTGTTCGAGATCACCGACGCCAACGTCGACTTCATCATCAACACCGGCGGCTTCGACTTTCTTGGCTCGGACCGGACCAAGATCAAGAGTGACGAACAGTTCGCGCAGGTCCGCGAGACGTGCATCAAGCATCAGCTCGACGCGATTGTCGTCGTCGGTGGAGACGACTCCAACACCAATGCGGCCGTGCTCGCCGAATCGCTGTTCACCGGGGTCAAGACCGACGGCTCCGGCGTACAGGTGATCGGTGTTCCGAAGACCATCGACGGCGACCTCCAGGTCGGCGACCTGCTGTCGATTTCGTTCGGCTTCGATACCGCCACCCGCATCTACAGCGAAATGGTCGGCAACATCCTGCAGGACACCAGTTCCTCGCTGAAGTACTGGCACTTCGTGAAGCTGATGGGCCGGTCCGCCTCGCACGTCGCACTCGAAGTTGCGCTGCAGACCAAGCCGGCGATCGCCCTGATCTCGGAAGAAATCGCCGCCAGGAAGGAGTCCCTGGCAAGCATCATCGACCGCGTGGCGCAGGTCATCGTCGATCGTTCGCATCGGGGAATGAACTATGGCGTCCTGCTGGCGCCGGAAGGCCTGATCGAGTTCATCCCGGAAATGAACGCGATGATCGCCGAACTCAACGACGTTCTGGCGCACAACGTGGCCGAGTTCGCCGCGCTGGCCGACGAGGCCAAGCCGGCTTTCATCGAGAGCAGGCTCAGCACGGACAACGCCCATCTGCTGGCTTCTCTGCCGCACTACATCGTGAACATGCTGCTCGCTGAGCGCGATTCCCACGGCAATCTGCAGGTCTCGCTGATCCCCACCGAGCAGTTGCTGATCGACATGGCCAAGAAGCGGGTCAGGGAACTGGATCCGCAGGTGCCGTTTGCCGCGCACAGTCACTTCCTCGGCTACGAAGGCCGTTGCGGCGCGCCGACCCTGTTCGATGCTGCCTACACCTACAACCTCGGCCTGACTGCTGGCTCGCTGATCCTCGACGGCCGCACCGGCTACATGGCGACGATCACCGGCCTGACCAGCGGCGGCACGCCCCAGGCGATCCCGCTTGCCGGCCTGCTCAACATCGAGCGTCGCCATGGCAAGGACGAGTTCGTGATCGAAAAGGCATTGGTCAAGATGGATTCACCGGCCATGCAGTACTTCGCCTCGCGGCGCGACGAGTGGGCGGCGAAGGACCTCTTCGCCTCGCCGGGTCCGCGCCAGTTCTGGGGGCCGACCACCCACCAGTTGCCGATCACTGTCGCACTCAACTCCGGCGCTGATTCGCTGATGTTCAAGATCGGCTGAGGGCGCGGCTCGTCCGGATGAGCAGGGGCTATCGGCGACGGTGGCCCTTCTTTCTTCCGGTCGCTGGATTGACCAGCGACAGAATGCTCCTGCGGCGCGCAGCGGATTGCGGTCAGGTGCTCCGAAACGGACCTTTGAGGTCGGTGGGCGATCCTTGGCGGCCAATGGCCAGCAACCGATGGTGAGGCGACGAGGTGATCCAGAATCTTGCTATTCGGGCGGATCTTTTTGCCTGTAACCGGCCCAGATCGCGTGCTGGGCAAGGTCCTGTCCCGAGAAACCAGGAGACGGGAACCTTCACAAAAGCCTGTCCGCAGTCAGCTTGGGGACTCGCTGGTCGCGGAACTGCGCCGCCGCCGACAAGCTAGGCCCACGAGCCCGATGCTGATCAGGAGCAGCGTGCCGGGTTGAGGGAGCTGGGGTGGGGGAGGATCGATGCGTTGCTCCAGGGTATTCATGGTGAAGCCACCGCCCGAACTCGCCCCAAGACCGATCACATTGACTACGCGGATGGCGTCCCGGTCCGAAAAACCGGACCAGCTGTCAAACTGGCTGAACCGCATAACCCCGGTTGGCGACTGCACACCGAGGTCCAGGGTGACGTTCAGGATGGCATTCAGAACATCGTCGCTGTTCGGATCCATGATGAACTGAAGGACGAAGCCGGCTGCTACATCGGGCAACGCGAAAGGGGAAAGGGAAAAGATGTCGGGTCCGACGGCATCGATAGCTGAAATCTGGCTGATGTCGGCACTGCTGATCCGCTTCGAATTCGGGGTTTTCTTGACGTCATAGGCGAAGGCGGAAAGCTGGCCGGAAGCTATTTTGGGTTTATTCACCGTTCGGCCCGCATCCACCGTCCATTCAGTGGCACCGTCAAGCCTGAAGCCGGGATCCACACCCGCTGTCGCACCATTGTCGGCCAGAATAACAAAATCGATGCTTGCGGCATCGGCAGCCCTGGCGTTGCCCCAGCCATGTGAGAACTTGCCGGCCGCGAAGTCCAGGGCCTGGACATTGAATAAAGCCAGCGGGTCTTTCTTGAGCAGATTCTCCAGATCCTGGCCCGCCGGGAACGCGTTGGCCAGGACCGGGGCGAAATTCGAGAATACAAGACCGTCCTGGGTAAAGGTTTCACCGGTCTTGAACATGTCCTGCAAACTGGTGGCGGATACTGCTCCTGAAAATCCGAGCAGCAGCCAAAGCGCGGTTGTGCCAATGATTGGTCGTCTGGCACGCAGGCTGTCGAATGCGATGCTGTTGATCATTCCCGTTCTCCCAAGAAGCGTCAGAAATAGAAGCGCCGACCACCAGGCTCGTACGTCTTTCGCCAGGCGCAATTGGCGTAGATATGTAGCAAGTTTCCTGCCGACTGCGGGCCACCTTCTGATCTGCAAGATGGCTGTCACTGCTTGCTGTTGCCTCCCGACGCCAACCACTCCGACGCGAAAGCAATGAAATTCGACTTCTCCCCGCAGTCGCCCCCTCCGTGGTTCGGACCCGCGTAGCCCGGACCAACAAATCCAAGCTTGCCATCAAGAACAAATGAGCCTCGATCCAGAGGATAGGAAATCGCACGAGCGGCGTCAACCTCGCATCTGGTCCGGGAAGTCCCTGAAAAATCGTCCGAATCCCGCTTCGGTCGGCGCCTGAGCCGCCTGCGGGTCGCCAGCCGCGGCTGCCGGATCGTGTTGGCAACCCATCAATGCGGCAACAGTTTCTCTTGCAGCCTCGCCGCCAGGCGCGAAGTCTTGAGCAGGAGCCCGACCAGTCGGCTGCTCGGGTCGCCCGCGTCAACCCGGCACATCAGATCTTAGGAAGGTAGGAACTGCGAACCGCGCCCTTCATTGAGGCGACCGGGTGCCGGCGCGCACCACGATAAGGCGCAAATCCCGGCAGATCCGCCGCCAATCCCACCTGGCTGACGATTCATGGACATGGCACGTCTGTTGCTTAACACACGCTGGAGCCATCGCCATGAGCTGGAGAGGAAAATCCAGCTGTTCTGCGGCGGTGTCCATTGCATGCCGCGGGTCGACCGCGCCAAGATCGACACCAACGCGTGCCTGTGCAGGTCGCCGTCAGCAGCCCTCCATAGTCAGACGCTGCTGCGGAAAAACCGGAAATGCGCTACCTTCCGTGGCTCGCGCCTGCCGGCGATCTGGCGGGTTGTTTCAACTCGGGCACTGTTCGCCGGCGACGCAGCGGTGGTCTGACGATACCAGGAGATCGAATGGATTTCGCTTCTTATATCAGAGAGATCGGTCGTGGTGCGACGGGTGCGCGCGACATGTCACGGCGAGAAGCGCAGGATCTCTACACGGCGATGCTCGACGGGACTGTTCCCGACCTCGAACTGGGCGCGATTGTCATCGCGCTGCGCGTGAAGACCGAGACGGTGGACGAAATGGTCGGATTTCTTGCGGCGGCGAATGAACGTTTGCCAGTCCTGCGCCGCCCGGCGGGGCGCATTCGCCCGGTCGTCATTCCGACCTACAACGGCGCACGTCGCGCCGCCAATCTGACGCCGCTGCTGGCGCTGCTGTTGCAACGCCACGGCGTGCCGGTACTGCTGCACGGCGTCGGCGACGCTTACGGACGGGTCACCAGCGAGCAGGTCCTGCGCGAGTATGGCCTGCAGCCCAGCAGCAGCCTGCAGCAGGCGCAGCTCCTGATGGATCAACATGGCCTCGCTTACCTGCCGCTGCCGCTGCTTTCGCCGGGGCTCGACCGGCAGCTTGCCTTGCGCAGCCGGCTCGGCCTGCGCAACAGCGCGCACAGCCTCGTCAAGATGCTCGATCCCTTCCAGGGCGACGCCCTGCTGCTGGCGGCAGCGACTCACCCTGATTACCTCAGCAGCATGCGCACTGTGCTGACCAGCGTCGGGGCGGACGCGTTGCTGCTGCGCGGTACCGAGGGCGAACCCTTCGCCAATCCGAAGCGCCGGCCGATGATCGAGCACATTCACGGCGGCGTCAGCGACATCCTCTTTGAAGCCGAGCACGACAGCCTCAGGAATCTGCCGCAACTGCCTGAAAACTGCGACGCACAGGCGACGGTTGCCTGGATGCGCCGCGTCCTAGCCGGCGAAGTCTCGCTGCCCCTGCCGATTGCTAACCAGCTGGCCTGCTGCCTCTATGCCTGCGGCCGGGCGACCGACTTCCATCAGGCAAAGGCGCTGGTAGCGGTTGAAAGCAATGGGCTGGCGATGGTCTAGTTCACTGCCATAGAAGAACATCCCCGAGATCCGGCACACGTCATTGCCCGGAAACTCCTCCCCCCTTGCAAGCAGGCATGCGGCAAGGGACGGGTTCCCTCGCTGGTCGCCGACGCCGTCTGGTCCCTGGCCCTTCCCTTGACGGTTGGGGAACTCGCGCCAGTGGCCGGCCGGCGCATTGCTGACAATCGCCCGGTCTGACGAGGTCAAGCCGGGGCCATGTCGGCCTTGCGACGGCAGTGCTGCAGAAAAGGTCAAAATGCGGTACCTTTCCCGACTCCTGACCAGCGGCCCCGGCCTGGCCCGTTTCCCGATGCGCCCGGCAGGCGACCGAAAGTGAACATGAAGCGACAAAGAGCCACCATCATCGTCGAAGTCGATCAACGCATCCTGCTGGTGGAAAACCGGGGGGGACTGGTGCTGCTGCCAGGCGGTGGCATCAACCCGGAGGAGTCACGACTGCAGGCAGGGGCCCGCGAGCTCGCCGAAGAAACCGGCCTGATCGCCGAGTCGATGCTGTTCCTGTTCAGCCACGAGTCAGCGACCAACTGCCACAGTGTTTTCTGGGCCGCCGCATCGGGCGCTGCGTTCGCGGGCGATGACGCCACCGCGCTGCATTTCTTCGATCAGGACAGCTCGCTTCTTGTCGCCAGGATGTCACGGGCAAGCCGCCAGATCATCGACCGTTTCCTGTCGATGCGTGGCGAGACTGCCGCCGGTTTTGCTTCCGCGGTGGCAGGCGCTGCAGCGGTGGTGGACAAGAGTGCCAATGGCGCCGCGGCTTGGCACGGCGCTTACATCTGATGTCGCCCGGGAGGTCTTGAGGCAGTCTGCGAAAGATCGGCCTCGCGGCGAGTGTCCAGTCCGAATCAAGGCCCGTCATCAATCAGCAGTGGAATCAACGGAGGGAGCAATGCATACACATCGAATGGGCCTTGGGCTGGTGTTGATCACCACTCAGATGATTCTTGCCTGTGCGACGGTTGGTTCAGCCGGCAGCAGCGATGCCCTGACCGACACGGGCTGGAAGCTGTCCGCCTTGCCCGGGCAAACGTCACTCACCGGTCGGCCGGCAACATTGCATTTCTCCGAAGGCCGTGTTCACGGCAGCGATGGCTGCAACCGCTACAGTGGCACCTATAATGCTGCCGGCGAGAAATTAAATATCAGCGAGAACCTGGCGTCGACCAAGATGGCTTGTCCCGAACCGCTCATGCGGCAGGCCGAGGCCTTTACCCGCGCCCTTACCAAGGCCAGCGCATGGCGCAAGGAAGCCGGGCAACTGGTGCTGCTCGACTCCGGCGGCAGGGAATTGGCAACTCTTGCCGCGCAGCCACAGGATCTTGCCGCGACCGCCTGGCGGGT
This sequence comes from Candidatus Accumulibacter necessarius, assembly GCA_017302435.1. GTDB lineage: Bacteria > Pseudomonadota > Gammaproteobacteria > Burkholderiales > Rhodocyclaceae > Accumulibacter > Accumulibacter necessarius. The sequence goes on along the minus strand of JAFLDL010000034.1, from coordinate 27,471 downwards.
GACCGGCTACAACAACGGCAAGCAGGCAGTTGTGGGCATCCTGGCCGGTTCCGAACTGACGCTGGCTTTTGCTGCTGATGGAAAGCTTGCCGGGGCGGCCGGCTGCAACAACTACACCGCTTCCTTTACGACTTCCGGTGAGCGCATCGAGATTGGCCAGGCCGCCGCCACCAGGAAGGTGTGCTCCCAGCCGGAAGGCATCATGGAACAGGAAGACCGCTTTCTCAACGCTCTGGCCAGCGCTGCCACCTGGCGGCTGGACGGGGACCGGCTCGAGCTTCGGACCGCCGCAGGGGCGCTGGCCCTCAGCCTGTTGGCAGCTGACAGCGCCGCAGTTTGGACGACGGAACCGCGCCGGGCAGCGTTCCCCAGTCAGGTCTTTCTTTGTGGCGACCTGCGTGTGCTGCTGACGCATCACGGCGAAAGGATGCAGCTGAGTGTCGGAGGCGAGATCTTCGCCATGCAGCAGATCGAAGCCGCATCGGGGGCCAGATACGTCGCTGTCGACGACGCAACGACCTCGTTCTGGTCGAAAGGTGACGCAGCGACCCTGGTTATCAGGGGGCAGGCCTACCCCACCTGCATGCAGGTGACGGCGAAGGCCAGCCCATTCCGCACGGTCAGCAGGCATCCCGGCTGACCCCTGCCGGTCAGCGATGGCAGGCTGTGATTCCTTGCCGATGGTTGGCGGCAGCGTCGGCTTTCGTCCTCGTGAGCACTTGCCCACCCGGTCCTCGCTGCCGTCCTCAGGCCTCCTGCGCAGCATTTTTGACCGGCCCTGAACCCCTGCGGTACAGGAGCGCGCGATAGCAGCCCAGGCAGATCAGCCAGGCAATCAGACCGGTGGCAACGGTATGCGAGAGGAAGTGCGCGCCCTGAATCATCCGCCCCAGCGCCAGGAGGCTGCCGAATGTCAGCACCCCGACGAGGACGCGTCGTGCTAGTTGCGGGCGCCGGTCGCGAAGAAAGAAAAACAGCGCGAACAACGAAAAGCCGGTGGCCGCGTGACCGGCGGGCCAACACCTGCCTCGGGGTTCAGCCTCCGGCTTGTGGTCCAGAATATGCACGTAGGTGTAGGGGCCACCAAATTCCTTGATATCCCATGGACAGTGAACGCCGGTGAGGTCCTTGAGGTGGGTGACAATGCCGGTGGACAGCCCCATCGCCACTACCAGGTAGCCGAGCGGCCGTCGCCACTGCTGCCATTGACGACGGCTGAAGCTGACCATCCAGCCAAGCAGCGCCAGCAGCGCAAAAGCGATCACCGCCTTTTTCAGGAAGTCGTGCATGAAGTCTTCGAGCACCCATGCGTGCTTGCCGATGAAGCCATCGCCGGCGCTATAGAACCAGCCTTCGACGGCAAAATCCACGGCAGCGGTGTCGACCAGTACCAGTGCCATTAGCACCACGGCAGGAACGATGGCCAGCAACGGCGAAAGTGCGCGAGAGGAGGAGGGGGTAGGGGCCTGGATCATCGGGGCTTTCAGGGCAGGTTGGCGTTCAGATGCGACATTCCGGATCTCACGGCCGGCAAGGTCAGCACTGCCTGCAAGCCACCGAGCGGCGAATCGGCCAGTCTGAGTTCGCCGCCGTAGAGCTGCGCCAGATCGTCGACAATCGACAGGCCCAGCCCGGATCCCGGCACCTGCTGGTCGGCGTGAACGCCCCGGCAGAGTACAGCATCGCGGGCTGCAGCGGCAATGCCCTGGCCATCATCGTCCACGCGGATCATCAGGTTTTCTCCATCGACGCTGGCCTGAATCTCGACGCGGGCGGTAGCCCACTTGCAGGCGTTGTCGAGCAGGTTGCCGAGCATCTCCTGGAGATCCTGCTCCTCGCCGCGGAAGGCCAGGGATTCGGCAAGTGAATGCAGGAGCAGTTCGAGCTGCCGCCCCGCGTGGATTCGCCGCATCGTCCGCAGCAGCCCCTCTAGCACCGGTCGCAGCGCGGTGCGCACTGTCGGCAGCCGCGCCGCGGCGGCCGCCTGGGCCCGCGCCAGGTGGTAGTGCACCTGTTTTTTCGCGGCATCGACCTGGGCGATCACCAACCGGGCGAGTGCGCCGTCCCCGCCGGCGGCGGCATTGGCGAGAACGCTCAGCGGTGTTTTCAGGGCATGCGCCAGATTGCCCGCCTGCGTTCGCGCGCGCTGGACGACCTCGGCGTTCTGCTCGAGCACGCTGTTGAATTCCCTGACGAGTGGCGCGATTTCGACCGGGAATTCACCTTCGAGACGCTGCGCATCGCCATTGCGCACCCGGCCGACAGCTGCGCGCAGCGTGCGCAGTGGCGACAGCCCGACGAACACCTGCACCAGCGCGGCGATCACCAGACCGGCAGCGAGTATCCCGAGGGCCAGCCCGAGCGCGCCGTTGAAACCTGCCGCCGGTTCGACCATCAGGCGCTCGTCAGCGGCGACGATCAGGCGGAATTTTTGCGAGGCGATCTCTGGGCGGTCGTTGAGGCGCACGCTACGCTCGATCATGCCGAGCATCGTTCCCGCCGGACCCGCACAGCCGGTGCTGGTGGATTTCCCCGTTGGCGGGAGCGTCTACGGGTGCGGTCAGCCGGTAGCCCAGGCCGCGCACGGTCTCGATCAGCCCTGGTGGCAGCTTCTTGCGCAGACGGGCGATGAAGACTTCGACAGTGTTCGCGTCACGGTCGAAGTCCTGAGCATAAATGTGCTCGACCAGATCGCTGCGTGAGATCACTTTGTCGCGATGGTGCATCAGGTAGGCCAGCACCCGGTATTCATGGCTGGTCAGCGACAACGCCTGGCCATCGACTGTCGCGCGGCCGTTGCGGGTGTCCAGCGTCAGTGATCCGCAGGCCAGCTCGGCGCTGGCGTGCCCGCCGGCGCGGCGAATCAGTGCGCGCAGGCGGGCGAGCAGTTCTTCCATGTGGAAGGGCTTGCCCAGATAGTCATCGGCGCCGGCGTCGATGCCGGCGACCTTCTCGTGCCAGCCATCGCGCGCCGTCAAGATCAGCACCGGCATGTCGCGGCCGGCGCTGCGCCACTTCCTGAGCACGGTCAGGCCATCGATCTGCTGCAGACCGAGGTCCAGGACGACGGCATCGTACGGGCTGCTGTCGCCAACGTGATGGGCGTCGACGCCGTTGGCCGCCGAATCGACCGCGTAGCCTGCCGCCTGCAGTCCCTGGATCAGCTGGCGGCGCAGAATGTCGTCGTCTTCGACAATCAGGATGCGCATCAGTGTTCGTCGCCGCTACGTCGACCTTGTGCACGCGCCCCACCGGCCTCGCGCGCTTTGGCGCCGAGAATGGTGCCGTCGCGCGCGTCCACCTTCAGCCTGACCAGTGAACCGCCGCTGCGCAGGGTCTTGATTTCGTACACTCAGTGACCGCGGTCGCGCTCGAGTTCCACCTCGAGCACCTGCCCCGGATACTCGCGCTCTACGCGCTCGAGGATCGTCCGCAGTGGCAGTACTTCGCCGGCTTCGAGCGCTTGGCGGGCGCGATCATGGTCACTGCCCTGCCCGTCGCCGCCGGCGCGACTGCTGCCGGCCCAGGCCAGCGACGAGGCCACGACCAGGCCGACCAGTAGACGCCGCATGCCGGTCATGATTCAGGTGTTCCCGCTCACTGCGTGCCGCTACCCGGACCCATGCCCTGTCCCGGCCCTCGCCCCTTTTGGCCAGCTAGCCGATGCGCTGCGAATTCGGCACGGCTGATCGAGCCATCACCATCCCGGTCGATCTCGGCAAACGACGGAGCGCCGGCCAACCCGCGCATCGGCCGACCTTCGCTGGCCCGCTGCGCGATTCGTTCGCTGCGCGTCGCGTCGAATTCCTGCTCGCTGATGCGGCCATCAGCGTTGCGGTCGAAATCGGCGAAGGTGGGCCTCTGCATTCCCTGCCCGCCGGCCGGGCGCGTCCCCGCGGGCGCTGCCGACGCTTGCGGTGGCGTGAACGTCTGACTGGAGCGGGCAGGATCAGCGGCAGTGGCCAGCCCGGCAGTCAGGCACAGGCTGCCGGCGAAAAGCCACGAGGTCTTCTTCAGCATGTTCATTTCCTTGGCGTGATATCAAGCAAGCGAGCGTCCCGGCCACGCCGCCGCATTGGCGACAGCCGAACACGTCATGCGTCCTCTTACGCCTGAATTGCTGAACGTAGGATTAACACGCGCTTCAGCAATGGTTCAGCGACCCCCGGGCAGAGTGACGGCATGTGCAACCACCGAGGGCTCGACCATGACCCATCGAACAGTTTCGCCACTGGCCTTGGCGATCACGCTGGTGCTTGCTAGCGCGGCCACATCACTACTGGTCCTGGCTCGGGCGCAGGCCGGCGGGCCATTATTTCCCGCCGGTCGCCGATCAGGTCGTCAGGGAAGAATGCGGCAGTTGCCACATCACTTTCCCGCCGTCGAGCCTCGTACCCTAAATTTCCTGGCCTACCTCGCCAGTGTCCGGCTTCACTCGCATTGCCATGATCCATCTCCTCGGATAGCCAAACCAGGCCACGCCCGGGATAATGTCAACATCCTGCACCGATGCCACTTCGCGGGCGTCGCGCTACCGCAACCACCGGCAAGCGCACCGAGGTGTGGCTAAGGCTGGCGGAAGATCAGCGCTATTCAGGAGGCCTTGAAGCGAATCGATAAGCGACGTCAGATCAGCGATTAGCGCAGTACAGCACGCGGTGATTTCCTCCGCTCCGGCGGCTTGACGAATTGCGCGTAGAAGAAGATCTGCCGTGCCAGACACCCGCACGGCACCCACACTACCGGCACTACCTTTAAGGGTGTGTGCAATTTCCCTGAGTGATTCAAGATCACCTGAAGACATCTTCTCTGCGATGCGGGTCGCATCATGAGCGTGAGCATCAACAAAAATCCCCAGCACTCGTGCATATTTCGCCTTGTTGCCGCGCACCAGCGCCAGCCCTTTCGCCATGTCCAGCTCCTGACAACCCGCAATCCGGTGCTCCCATTCGGCCGTATCCGGATCAAGCGATGGCGCAGGAGTGGGCAGACGTGCAGGGGAACTTACCGGCAGCCACTTGAGCAGTGCGGCAAAGAGAATATCGGGATTTATCGGTTTGGCCACAAAGTCGTTCATTCCGGCTTCCTGACAGGCATGGCGATCCTCGTCGAAGGCGTTGGCGGTCATGGCCAGAATCGGTGTGCTTGCAAGGTGGGGCAGTAGTCGAATGGCACGGGTCGCCTCCAGGCCATCCATTCCCGGCATCTGCATATCCATAAGGATCAGGTCGTACTTGCCGTCACGTGCTTTCTCCAGGGCCTCATAACCGTTGTTGGCGATGTCGACGTTCAACCCACGGTAGGTCAGAAGTTCTACCATGATTTCCTGGCTGATCTTGTTATCCTCTGCCAACAGGATGTAACGACCTGCAGGCATGGCTTGCAAGTCATGTTCGGCAGTGGCGGGCGCTTCAATCAGGTCGTCCATGGTCAGTTTGCTCTTGCCGAGCCGGGAGGTAAACCAGAAGGTGCTGCCCTGGCCAGGAACGCTATGCGCTCCGGTCTCGCCACCCATGAGGTGCGCCAGTCGCCAGGTGATGGCGAGCCCGAGACCGGTGCCGCCAAAGCGCCGCGCGGGTGTGGCATCGACCTGCTCGAAGGCCGCGAACAACCCGGCGATCTTGTCCGGTGCAATACCGATACCCGTGTCGGTGACTTCGAAACGCAGCATCAGATCGTCCGCCGTTTCCGCCACTATTTTCAGGCGCACGGTAATCTTGCCCTGTTCGGTAAATTTAACGGCGTTGGAAAGATAGTTGAGCAGGGCCTGTGCCAGACGGGTAGAGTCACCGACCAGAACCAGGGGTAGCTTATCCCGTTCCACGACAAACCCCAGTTGGTTTTCGCGGACCTTGGGCGCTATCATGGAAACGACGTTATCCAGCATGCGTTCAAGAACAAAGTCAGTGAGACTGAGTTTCAACTTTCCTGCTTCAATTTTTGAAAAATCGAGAATATCGTTGATGACCGAGAGCAGATGCTGGGAAGCGTCAACAATCTTTTCCAGCTTCAACTTTTGCAGCGGGTCCGAATTGCCGTGCAGCAACAGGTGAGTGAGCCCGATGATGGCATTCAATGGAGTACGAATCTCGTGACTCATGTTGGCCACGAATTCGCTCTTGGCCTTGTTCGCCGCCTCGGCCGCGTCCTTGACTCGTTCGAGTTCGTACGTTCGGGTCTCGACCAGATGCTCCAGCTTGTGGCGATACTGCTCCAGTTCATCGGCATCTTGTCTACGTTGGGTAATGTCCTCCATTACCGCTACATAGTGACTGACGCGTCCGTCGGTGTGCCGAATCGGCGTGATGCTGACGGCCTCGGTGTATTCGCTGCCGTCCTTGCGCCGGTTAATCAACTCGCCCAGCCAGGTTCGGCCTTGATTCAGGGTATTCCACAGGGCATTGTAGGTGTCTTTCGGCGTCTTGCCGGACCCCAGCAGGCGCACGTTCTGGCCGATAACATCGTCCCTGGTATAGCCGGTGATCTTGAGGAAGGAGTCGTTGGCATATTCGATCCGGCCATTGAGATCGGTGATGATGATGCACTCCGAGCTCTGCTCGACAGCCATTGAAAGGTTCTGGATTTTCTCCTCGGCTGCCTTTCGTTCCGAGATGTCACGGATATTGCATTGAATCACCCGATTGTGATCGACCAGATAAACGTTACTGACAAACTCCACATGGATTTTCTTTCCCTGCGCTGTTTCGAGCGGGAGATCGTCATAGCGCACATAGTCCTGCTGCTGTAATTCCAGGAATTTGTCCTTGTTGGCTGCAATATTCCTGAAAAAGCCCAGATCCCAGATGTACTTTTCACGAACGTCGTCAAGCGAGTAGCCGAGTAGCTCAGTGATGAACGGATTGGCGTCAACGACCAGACCGGTTTCCGCATCCAGGATCAGAATTCCGTCCTGAGCCGATTCGAAGAGGCGGCGATAACGCTTTTCCAGTGCTTGCGCCCGCTTGCCTTCGGTATTGTCGGTGCCAATCAACAGGTAGCCGATGACGGCATCGTAAGGGTCACGCAGCGCAGTGACCGAGACCATGGCCGGGAAACCGCTGCCATCCTTGCGGATTTTGGTCAGTTCGTAGATGTCTTCAATGCCGCGTACCGCTTTGAACACCAAAGCCTCGAAGCCTGGCGCGATCGGCGTGGCGAACTCGATGCTCAAGGCCCTGGCTCGCGCGATCAATTCCTGAGGATCGGAAATGTCCGCCGGGGTGATCGTGTCCACCACCTCGTCTGCGGTATAGCCCAGCATGCGCTCGGCGCCGACGTTGAAGATCTGGATGACACCCTTCGCATCCGTCGCAATGTACGAGAAATTGGCGCTGTTGAAAATCGCGTTTTGCAAGGACCCCGTCGTCAACAAGGCCTCTTGGCGCTTGTTCTCAGTTAATTCGCAGGTTCTTTCGAGTTCGTCGGGCGCGGGAGGAGCGGACAGCGTCTCAGTCATGACCAATTTCTCTAAGGATCGAGTGTCGCCTGAGGCAAGAGTGTTAAAGGGCTGCGATCTCGCTCCGACGGCGCTAAACATCACCCTAACGTTACCAGCGTGATTCTGACCGTCTACTCCTTGGCTGTATGTGCGCTGGCGCACTCAGGTCGAGCAATTGCGCGTGGACTTACGCAGATTGGAGGACAAATTTCGCTTCAGTTTGCCCGTGCGGTGCTTTCCGCGGCAACCAGTTTGCCAGCAACAGCGACGGCAACCCGCAGAATGGATTGCCCGCCTTGACCATCGTGATTTCCTGGCCGGCGGCAATCTGCTCGACTAGACGGGAAAGCTTTGTCTTGGCCGCATGAATGTTCATGGTGTGCATGATCGACTCGCCGTGATCAAACCGGCCTCGTTTAGGTGGCAGGTTCTCGGTGCGTACAGTGCCACATAGCGGAAGGAGGACGGGGCTCCCGCGTCGGCACAATGGGAAATTGCACCTTGCCGCACGGGAAAATGACCATAGGGCATGGTGGTGGGAGGAATTGCCGACAATATGCATGGAAGAATTTTTTTGTTGGACTTGCTCGAAGAATGGGGTTTCGGTGAAGCACTACGTAGATACCGCAGTTTGTCGCGCAAGGCACGGATAAACAACAGGCTGCTGCTTTGAGACTATTGCCTTCAACGTGGCGCGCACCTCCCGCAACTCGGTCTTGTCGATTCTTCGTTTGGGTGTGCGGCGTTTTAACAGGGAAAGGCAATATGAGCACAAACATGCTGTTTGACGATGCGGCGACGATATTGTCCATCTCGAACTTCTTACCAAGGCGGGCCTTCGGCGCAAAGATACGCGCCGACTTCATCCAGCGCATGGGCAAAGTCGGTGGCAAGTTCGTCATCATCCGCGACATCCAGAAGGTGCTCTCGGTCGATGAGATCGCCTCGCTGGCAACGATGGCGGAGCGCAGCGAGGAGGGCGGCGCGGCCGAATGAACAGCGACCCGAGACCGACGGCAATGGGAACGCCGACGTTAACCATCGATGCGGTGAATGGCTCGTTGATCCTGATCGTCGACGACATCGCGGCGAATCTGAGCGTGCTCGGCGAGCTCCTGCATCAGTCCGGCTATCAGGTCAGGATCGCCACCTCGGGCCGGACGGCGCTGCGTCATGCCACTCAGGAACCACGGCCGGCGCTGATCCTGCTGGACGTGATGATGCCGGAGATGAATGGTTATCAGGTCCTCGCCGCGCTGAAACAGGACCTGGCCACCCGGGACATTCCGGTCATCCTTCTCACGGCCCTCGACAATTCGCGCGACGAGGAGCGGGGTTTTCAGCACGGCGCGGCCGACTACATCGCCAAGCCGATCAAGCCTGACGTGGTGCTGGCCAGGGTGCGCAGCCAGTTGCTCGCGAGTCTGGCGCAGAATTGGCTGCGCGACCAGAACATGATGCTGGAAACGGAGGTTGCCCGGCGCATGGAAGAAAACGAACGGATCCAGACCGTCAGTATCCGCGCCTTGGCCCATCTCGCCGAGACCCGCGACCCCGAGACCGGCAACCACATCCTGCGCACCCAGGGCTATGTGCAACTGCTGGCCATTCGCCTGCGGGAGCATCCCCGTTTCGCCGCCACGCTCGATGAGGCCTATATCAGGATGCTGGCCCGTTCCGCGCCCTTGCACGACATAGGCAAGGTCGGCATTCCCGATTCCATCCTCCAGAAACCCGGCAAGCTCACCGCGGACGAGTGGGTGATCATGAAGACTCATTCCCGTCTGGGCAGCGAAGCGATCGATCTTGCCGAGCGGGATATCGACCAGCCGGTCGAGTTTCTGAAGCTGGCCAAGGAAGTCACCCATTGGCACCACGAGCGCTGGGATGGCAAGGGCTACCCGGATGGCCTGGCGGAAGAAGCGATACCCATCTCCGCCCGGCTGATGACTCTGGCCGACGTCTTCGATGCGCTGATTTCGAAGCGTGTCTACAAGGACGCCATGCCCGCCGAAGAGGCACGGGCGATCATCGCCGCAGAGCGCGGCCGCCAGTTCGATCCCGATGTGACCGACGCGTTCCTCTCGGGCTTCGCGGAATTCGCCGCGATCGCCGCGAAGCACATGGATAGCCGCTGAACCATGGCCTGCTAATGCGACCTTAAACCATGCGACCTTCAAAACACGTACGGAACGCACCCGTGAAGCCGTCACAGCTCAATCCGCGCGCGGTCATTACCAATCCGCTTGCATTGGTCCTCGGCTACGCCGTATTCGGTGCATTGTGGATTCTGCTTTCCGACCGGGCCGTCGAATGGCTGCTGCACGACCCGGCATTGGTCGCCATCGCCAATACGCTCAAGGGCTGGGCTTTTATTGCGCTCACCTCGCTGCTGCTTTACATGATGATGCGCAACTGGATGGGTCCCGCAGGGGACCCACCGGCGCCCGTTTCCCGACACTCTTTGTGGCCGCCCGTGACGCTGGCCTGCGTGGTCATCGCCGGCCTGACGGCAGTGGCCATCGGCTACAACTTCAGCCGTCACAAGCAAACGGAGGTCGCGCGCCTGCAATCCATCGCCGATCTCAAGGCCTGGCAGATCAAAGCCTGGCTGGAGGAAAGGCAGGGCGACGTCGCCTTTTTACAATCCAGTCGCCTGCTGACCGAACTTTACCGCAACTGGCGAGAGCGTGGCGACAGCGCCAGTCGCGACCGGCTGCTTGAACGGTTTGGACAATTCGGCATGAGCAAGGGCTATGAGAAGGTAGTGTTGCTCGACGAGCAGGGCGAACCACTGCGCGGATCGAGCGGCCAAACCCCGGGTGTCGCCCCGGAGTTGCTCAACGACGCTCGCCAGGCCGTCGCCTCCGGAGAAAGTCCCTTGATAGTCTCACTCGGAACGGCCAATGGGGAACTGGACCTCAATTTTGCCGCCAGTCTTCCCGTACCGGGCGGCGGGCCCAGCCCGATCATCATCCTGAACGTCAACCCGGCGGGCTATCTGACTCCGTTGCTGCAGAAATGGCCGGTGCCCAGCTCGAGCGCAGAAACCCTGCTCTTCCGCCGCCGCGGCGATCAGGTGCTGTACCTCAACCGATTGCGCCATGAGCCTGACGCTCAAGGCTTGCTACGCCTGCCGATCGCCACGAAAAGCCTGCTCGCCGCCCAGGTGCTGCGCGGCGAAATCAAACCCGGCAGCGCGTTCGAAGGCCTGGACTACCGCGGCGTGCCGGCGGTGGGCGCTGTAAGAGCGATACCTGGCACCGACTGGTTCCTGCTCGCCAAGCTGGATCGGGGCGAGATATTCGCGCAAGCCTGGCGCGATTTCCTGTGGATTGTTCTGGCGGGGCTGTTGGCGATATTCACGACGATCGCCGGAGCCATGATCCTGCGGCAGCGGTGGTACATGGTGGAAATTCGGCGCGAGCACCAGATCCAGACCGAAAAACTGCGCGCCCTGCAAACGCTCGCTGCCCTTGCGAAGGGCACCGCCGACGTCATGTTCATCAAGGATATGCATGGCCGCTACCTGCTGTTCAATCGCGCGGCCTGCGAACTGTTTAGCAAGGCCGAACAGGACGTGCTGGGAAAGGAATGCTCGGATCTGTTTCCTCCCGAGGAGGCGGCGATGCTGACGGCCGCCGACCAAGAGGTAATGACCAATAGGCGCACCCTGACCCGCGAACTGTGCCTCACCACCGCAAACGGGCTTTTGACACTCCGCACTACCCTGGGTCCGCTGCTTGATGCGAAGGGTGAATTGAACGGCGTGTTCGGCGTTGCACGCGACGTTACCGAGAGCAAACGGTCTACCGAATCGCTGCGCATGCTTTCCATGGCTGTCGAACAAAGCCCCGAAAGCATCGTCATTACCGACATTGACGCGCGCCTCGTGTACGTGAACGAAGCTTTCGTGCGCAACACCGGTTACAGCCGCGAAGAAGCGCTCGGCAAGAACCCCAGAATCCTGCAATCGGGCCGGACACCGCCCGAAACATTCGAGAGCATGTGGGCCGATCTCAGCCAGGGCAAGCCCTGGAAGGGTGTCTTGTTCAACCGGCGCAAGGATGGTAGCGACTACGTCGAATTCGTCATCATCACGCCGATCCACGAGGCGGACGGACGCGTCACCCATTTTGTCGCCGTCAAGGAAGACATCACCGAGAAGCAGCGCCTCGGCAAGGAACTCGACCAGCACCGCCACCATCTGGAGGAACTGGTCGACAGCCGTACGGCGCAACTGGTCGAGGCGCGGCAGCTGGCGGATATCGCCAATCGCGCCAAGAGCGCATTCCTGGCCAACATGAGCCACGAAATCCGCACGCCGATGAACGCCATCGTCGGCCTCACCCATATTCTGCGCCAGGCCCGACCGACCCCCGAACAGGCCGGCAAGCTGGAGAGGATCGCCGTCGCCGCCGCGCATCTGCTGTCCATTGTCAATGACATCCTCGATCTCTCGAAGATCGAGTCCGGAAAGCTGGATCTGGAACAGACCGACTTTTCTCTGGCATCGATTCTCGACCACACGCGCTCGCTGATCTTCGAGCTGGCACAGGCCAAGGGCCTCGCCCTCAGCGTAGAGGCTGACGGTGTGCCCCAGTGGTTGCGCGGCGACCCGACCCGGCTACGGCAGGCCCTTCTTAACTTCGCCAGCAATGCCGTGAAGTTCACCGAGTGGGGCGCCATTACCCTGCGCGCGCGGCTCCTCGAAGACCACGGCGATCAGGTACGGATCCGCTTCGAGGTCGAAGACACCGGGATTGGCATTGCCGCCGATGATCTGTCCGTATTGTTTCAGCCTTTCGCCCAGGCCGATGTCGCGACCACACGCAATTATGGCGGCACCGGTCTTGGACTTGCCATCAGCCGGCGCCTGGTCGAACTGATGGGCGGCGAGATGGGCGTGGAGAGCGAAGTCGGGCGCGGCAGCAAATTCTGGTTCAGCATCTGCTTCGAGCGTGGTACCGGCGTCTTGCATGCCGAGCCGGATGTGGCCGATACCACCGATAGCGCAGAAGACGAACTGCGCCAGCATCATGGCGGCTGGCACCTCCTGTTGGTCGAGGACAATCCCGTCAACCGGGAAGTGGCCCTGGAACTGATTCACGCCGCCGGCATCACTGCCGACAGTGCAGCCGACGGCGTCGAAGCCGTTGCCATGGCCTCCTCCAAGCACTACGACCTGATCCTGATGGATATGCAGATGCCGCGGATGAATGGCCTCGACGCCACCCGTGCGATTCGCTCTCTGCCCAGCGGCGTGGCCACGCCCATTCTGGCGATGACCGCCAACGCCCTGAACGAGAATCGCCAAGCCTGCCTGGACGTCGGCATGAACGATTTCGTCTCCAAGCCGGTGGATCCCCAGCTCCTCTATGCCATGCTGTCGAAATGGCTGCCTAGAAAAGCTCTTGAAGCGCCGGTCACCATCGTTGCGACTGAAGCGGCTGCAGCGCCAATCAGCGATGATGCAAAATTGTTCCAGCGCCTTGCCGACATCCCCGGGCTGGACGTAGACGTTGGCCTGTCGCTGATGCGCGGCAAGGTGAACAAGTACTCACGGCTCCTGGTCATGTTTGTCGTCGGCTACGAGCAGTATGCCGCGCAGATTTCGGCAATGGTGGCCTTCGGCGATCTCGACACAATCAAACCCATCGCGTATTCCTTGAAGGGCACCGCCAGCATGTTGGGGGCGAGTGACGTGACAACGAGCGTCGAGGCTCTCATTTCGGCACTTGACGGTGGCGCGGGAACAGAGGTACTTGGCTCACTCTGCACCAGCCTGACCGACGATCTATCAAGCCTGGTCAACAAAATACGACTTGCCACCGCCGGGAATATCGACCCCGCCCGGGCCGGCGCCGACTCAAGGTGCTTGGCAGTGCTGACACGGCTGGCGGAGTTGCTCGACGAAGGCAACCTGGAGGCCAGCTATCTCGCCTGGAACGAGTTTGGCCTCCTGCAAGCTGCACTGGGCGATTCGGCCAGGGAACTGCTGGCGCGTATCGAGGCCTTCGACTATGACAACGCCGCGTCCGAATTGCGTCAGTTTCTCGCTCATCCGCATGGCGCGCAGAAGGCACTTTCCGTGTCGGAGAGCATTTGCTGAACGGGCCGGGTCGACGCGAGGCTGCGGCTGGGCAGCAGGAAATGGTTCAGGTCGGCCAGACGCAGCTTCGCGTCGTACAGGCAGACCGCGACACAGGAGCCGAGCAGGGTGGCGATGGGGGGCTCGGTTTCGACCGTCCAGCCTCCCGGATTGATGTTCCGGGCGCGGCGTTCAACTTCCCCGGGGTCATGGTCGATGGGTCGCCTGGTCTCTTATCCGTAGGCGATGATCTCGGACGGGATTCCATGGAGCGGCACCACCCGCTCCACTCCACCGAGCTTGATGGCCTCTTTCGGCATGCCGAACACGACGCAAGTCGATTCGTCCTCGGCGACGGTTTGCGCACCGGCGTCGTGCATCTCCTTCATGCCGCGCGCGCCGTCGTCGCCCATGCCGGTCATGATCACGCCCAGCGCATTGCGACCGGCGATCTGTGCCACGGAACGGAACAGGACATCGACCGAGGGCTTGTGCCGGTTCACCAGCGGGCCATCGGCAACTTCGACGTAATACTGCGCGCCGCTGCGCCTCAACATCATGTGGCGGCCGCCGGGTGCGATCAGCGCACGACCGGGCATGACACGGTCGCCGTTCCGCGCTTCGCGTACTTCCAGCTTGCACAGGGCGTTGAGGCGCTCGGAGAACATCGCGGTGAATTTCGCCGGCATGTGCTGGACGATGACAATGCCGCTGCCGACATTGGGGAGGCGGGTTAGTACCGCTTCCAGGGCCTGGGTGCCGCCGGTGGAAGTGCCGATGGCTACCACCCGGTTGGTGGTGTTTGCCATGGCGCGGGTGCTGGCTACCTGTGCGGCGAGCATGACGTCGGCCGTGAGCCTGGGCGGTGGGGCCGCACCCGGCGTGACGCGGCGCATGTTGGCGCGCGCGGCGGCACGTACAGCCGAGACGAGGTCGTTGCTGGCATCCCGGAGGAACTGCTTTACCCCGCCCTTGGGCTTGGTAATGATGGCGAGTGCACCAGCTGCCAAGGCATCGATGGTGGCACTGGCGCCCTGCTCGGCCAGGGAGGAGCACACGATGGTCGGCGTCGGGTGCTCGCTCATGATCTTCTTGAGGAAGGTCAGGCCGTCCATGCGCGGCATTTCGATGTCGATGACCAGCACGTCCGGCCATTGCACCTTCATCTTGTCCAGCGCGTAGAGTGGGTCGGCAGCGACGCCGATGACCTCGATGTCGGGCTCGCGCTCCAGGGTCTCGCGATTGACCTGGCGCACTACGGCCGAGTCATCGACGATCAATACTTTGATCTTGTTGGCCATGTCTCGGTGGGAAGCTGGTAGATAGTGGGTTTGAGGGCGCGCCACGACGACCGGTGCAGGCGCGGCAAATACGGACTCCTGACTTCTGAGCCCGGAGGTTTCCCAATTTACCAAGAAGGATATATATTGTGCCTCCGGGAGTTGCGCGGCGAACTGCGGCGTCTACGTAGTTGACACGCTTGTCCCCCAACAGCCAGAGCATTGCACGCACCAGCACCCATGACACTTAACAAATCGATACCTAGTGCGAACTCGGTCATGTTGTCTCCAACAGTCTATCTGATCGACGACGACCCGGTGATCAGCTTTATTCTGGCCGACCTCGTCGAGTCGGTGCATCTGCCCTATGTTGTCTTCAGTGATGCCAGCGCATTTCTTCGGCAGGACCTGTCGTTACTGACCGGCTGCATTGTCGCCGATGTGCGCATGCCTGGTACCAGTGGTCTCGAACTGCAGGACGAACTACGCTACCAGGAGATCGACCTGCCGATGATCTTCATTTCCAGCTATCCCGAGGTGCCGTCGGTGGTCCGCGCGATGCGCGGCGGCGCGCTGGATTTCTTCCAGAAGCCTTTTGCCCCGCAACAGGTCCTGGATCGCATCCAGGATGGTCTGCGCATCGACAAAGCGCGAAGCCACAGACAGGCCAGGAGCCGGGCCATCGGCGAACGGATGGCTTTGCTGACGCCACGCGAGAAAGAAGTGCTGCAAGGCGTGTTTGAAGGCAAGCTGACCAAGACCATTGCCCACGACCTGGGCATAAGCCAGCGCACTGCCGAGACCTATCGACATCTGATGATGGAAAAGTTGCAGGCCGGATCCGTCGCCGAACTGGTACGTTTGACCATTGAGTTCCTGCCCGCTCACGATTCGCCGTAGTATGCCACGCGTCAGCCCGGCGAGGGCCGGAAGCCACGAGTTCAGACAGACGTAATCCTGCTGCGCCTCAGGACTGCAGCACCCGCAACTTGGCTTTGCTATAGCGCAGTCGGCGGGCGAGCATGCTGGCCTCTCCCTCCCTCCGTGAGGTTCAGGGCGAACTTCTTGTGATTTTCGGCCAGCAGAGTGAAGACCTTGCGCGACAGCACGTAAAGCTCGGTATCGGAAAAAAATACCGCGGCGACAGCCGAACACATCATGCGTCCTTTTTCGCCTGAGTTGCTGAACGCAGCATGAACACGCGCTTCAGCAATGGTTCAGCGACCCCAGGGCAGAGTGGCGGCATATCCAATCACCGAGGGCCCGACCATGACCTGTCAAAAAGTCTCGCCACTGGCCTTGGCAATCCGACCGGCCCCCGCCGCGACGACGGCCACCGCGACAGCCGCCGCGCGCGGCGAAACCTTCCACCGCCAGTTGTTTGCCGGCGGCAAACCGGCGACGCCCGCCTGCGGCACTTGCCATTCGAGCGACCCGCGCACCGAGGGCGACTGCCTGCCACGCCCATGCCGAGCGCGGCGACTATGAGCACTGGACGAGCACGCCGCCCTCGCTCCTGTCCGCCGGCGGCGGCCTGCTGACCGAACCAACCGGAGTTTCCCGCCATGAAAACCGTTCTCGCCTTGCTCGTCACTCTTGTCTCGCTGGCCTGGGGCTGGCATGCCCTGGGCGTCGCCGCTCCGGTCGGCGCCGCCCCCCTGTGGATTCTGCGTCAGCAGGGGCTCTACCTCAGCGGGTTGCTATCGATCGTCCTGACGTCGCTGGCAATGCTCTTGGCGAGTCGTCCGGTGTGGCTCGAAGTGCCGCTTGGCGGCATGGACCGGGTCTATCGCAGCCACAAGTGGGCAGGCATCCTGGCCTGCGCCTTCGCCGCACTGCACTGGCTGATCGAGATGTCGGGCGACCTGCTGAAGGCCCTCATCGGTCGCCAGGGACGCGTGCCGAAGGAGAAGTTCAACGGCTTCCTGGAGGTGCTGCGCGACGTGGCGGAAGACCTCGGCGAATGGGCGATCTACGTCCTCCTGGTGATGCTGCTGATCACGCTCTGGTAGCGCTTCCCGTACCGGATGTGGCGATTCCTGCATCGGCTGATGCCGATTCTCTACCTGACGCTCGCTTTTCATGCCGTCTTTCTCGCCCCGGCCTCGTACTGGGGACAGCCAGTGGGTGGGTTGTTGGCGCTGCTGATCGCCGGCGGTGTCTACGGCAGCGTATTGTCGCTGAGCGGGCGCATCGGTCGCTCGCGGCAGGTACAGGGGACAGTCCTTGCCGTCGGCCAGTCGGCTCCCGATGTCGTCGCCGTGCGCTGCCGCCTCGATCAGCGCTGGCCCGGACATCGACCCGGCCAGTTCGCGTTCGTCAGTTTCGCCGACCACGAGGGCGCGCATCCGTTCACGATAGCCAGCGCCGACCGCGGCGATCGGGAGCTTTCTTTCCAGATCAAGGCGCTTGGTGATTACACCCGTAGCCTTGCCACGCTCCTTGCGGCCGGTCAACCGGTGCGTGTCGAGGGACCGTACGGGCGCTTCGACATCGGGCGCCAGGACCGGCGGGCGCAGCAGTTGTGGGTCGCCGGCGGGATCGGCGTCACGCCCTTCCTGGCCTGGCTCGAATCACTGCAGGCGCGGCCCGATGATGCCCCGGCTGCCGAGCTGCACTACTGCACTGGCGACCGCGACGTCGATCCCTTCGTCACCCGGATCGAGTCCCTGTGCGCGCCGCTTCTCGGCATCCGGCTGCAGGTGCACGGCTTGCGGCAGGGTGAGGAACTCACCGCTGACCAGCTGGCTTCCGGCAAGGATCGCTCCCGGCCTGCCGAGGTCTGGTTCTGCGGCCCGCAGGGCTTCGCCGAGGCGCTGCGCGCGGGCCTGCGAGCGGCCTGGCGCGGGCGGCTGACTTTTCATCAGGAGGCGTTTGTCTTGCGCTAGGGCGGCTGCCGCTTTGCCGCAAACGAAGCCGGAAACCGCATTTCACGGCGGGTGCGCGGCTGGTGTACCAATAGACAGTTTCACCTGCGGTCGAATTGCCGCAGAATGGCCGCCAAGCGCGACTTGGGCGTCGGGGTCGCGGAGTCGAAGGCCCGCGGTCGCCTCGTCTGCCGGGGTGTCCGGTGGCCAGAGGCCGGGCAGAAAAAAAGGAGGATTCAATGCGCGTTGGTGGATGGTTGCTTGTTTCGCTGGTGATGAGTGGCGCGGCCTGGGCCGAAGAGCCGGCGCCGGCGCCAGAGATACCGCAGACGCTCGAACAGGCGAGTGCGCAGCGAGCACGGGCGGCGGCGATGCGCGACGAAGCCGAGCGTCGCCACGAGGCCGAGAAAAATGCCTGCTACAGCAAGTTTCTGGTCAACGACTGTCTGGCAGACGCCAAGAAGCGCTATACGGCGACGATCGTCGAAGCGCGCAGACTGGATCAACCGGCGCGGGATTTCGAGCGCGAGGCGCGGCGGCGTGATGTCGAGGCCGAGGAAGCGCAACGACTGGCCGACCAGCCGGCGCGCGAGGCCGAGCAGAAGGCGAGTGCCGAGCGCTTCCGTGCCGAGGAAGCAGCGAAGGCGAGTGAGCGTCAGCGGAAGCTTGCGGAAAAGGCCCGGCAGGCTGAAGAGGGACGCCAGAAGACGGCCGCCGAACAGGCCAAGCGGCAAGCCAAACTGGAGAAGCGAGCCCGGCAAGACGCCGAGCGCGAGGCGAAAAAGGCTGCCAAGCAAGCGGGCACGCCAGCGGCGGGCGCCGGCAACTGATCGCAGGCCAGGGCGTGCCAGAGGAGCGGCCGCCGGCGTCCTGTCCGTCAGGGGCCACTGGCAGGCGCCGTATCAGCGCCCGCCCGCCCCATTTCAGGTGATACCCTGGCTCGCCAGGTACTCTTCGTAATTGCCGAGGTAGTTGACGACCTTGCCGTCGCTGCCGATTTCGAGGATTCGGGTGGCCAGCGACGAGACGAATTCGCGGTCGTGCGAGACGAAGACCAGCGTGCCCTTGAACTTCTCGAGCGCGCTATTGAGCGACTCGATCGATTCCATGTCGAGGTGGTTGGTGGGTTCGTCAAGGATCAGGACGTTCGGTCTCATCAGCATCAGTTTGCCGAAAATCATCCGACCCTGCTCCCCTCCGGAGATCACCTTGACCGCCTTCTGGGCCTCGTTGCCCGAGAACAGGAGGCGTCCGAGCGTACCGCGGATCAGCGTTGACAGGTCATCACCGTCGCTGGCGCCATCGCGCGCGTAGCCGGCGATCCAGTCGGCCAAGCTGACATCGCTGTTGAAATCCTGCGCGTGATCCTGAGCATAGTAGCCGGGGCGCGCCTTCTCTGCCCACTTGATGCTGCCGCGCTGGGGTTGCAACTCTCCCATCAGCAGCTTCAGCAGGGTGGTCTTGCCGACACCGTTTTCCCCGATCACCGCCAGACGGTCGCCGCCGTTGATCGACAGGTCCAGCTTGCTGAAGATTTTCTGCTCGCTGCCGTGATAGCCGAAGCTGAGGTTCTGGATTTCGACCGCCTGCCGATGCAGTTTTTCCTTCTCGTCGAACTCGAAACGGATCCATGGATACTGGCGAGACGAGGGCTTGACGTCTTCCGGTTTGAGTTTGTCGATCAGCTTCAGGCGGGACGTCGCCTGTTTGGCTTTCGAGGCGTTGGCCGAGAAGCGGCGGACGAAGTTCTGCAGCTCGGCAATCCGTTCCTTGGCTTTCGCGTTGGCGCTCTGCTGGCGCTCGCGCGCCTGCGTCGAAGCTTCCATGAAGTCGTCGTAGTTGCCGGGATAGACGGCGATCTTGCCGTAATCCAGGTCGGCCATGTGCGTACACACCTGATTGAGGAAGTGTCGATCGTGAGAAATGATGACCATCGTGCTGTTGCGCTCGTTGATCGCGTTTTCCAGCCAGCGGATGGTGGCAATGTCGAGGTTGTTGGTCGGTTCGTCGAGCAGCAGGATTTCGGGGTCGGCAAACAGCGCCTGGATCAACAGGACGCGCAGCTTCCAGCCCGGTGCGACATCGCTCATCGGACCAAAGTGCTGTTCGGCCGGGATGCCGACGCCGAGCAGCAGTTCGCCGGCGCGCGCCTCGGCGGTGTAGCCGCCGTATTCGGCGAACCGGGCCTCGAGGTCGGCGGCGTGCATGTAGTCGTCCTCGGTGGCATCGAGGTTGGCGTAGATGGCGTCCTTCTCGAGCATGCAGGCCCACATCTGCTCGTGCCCCATCATCACCACGTCGATGACGCGCTGCTGCTCGAAGGCGAACTGGTCCTGACGCAGGTAGGCCAGGCGTTCGTGCGGGTCTTTCGAGATGTTGCCGGCGGTGGGTTCAAGTTCGCCGGCGAGGATCTTCATGAAGGTCGACTTGCCGGAGCCATTGGCGCCAATCAGGCCGTAGCGATAGCCTTCGCCAAACTTGACCGAGACGTTTTCAAAAAGGGGCTTGGCCCCGAACTGCATGGTGATGTTGTTGGCGACGAGCACTCAGAAACCTCGGTAAAATCATCAAGTTGCAAGAGGGCGCTATTGTACTCCAGGCGTCGGCGATGTGTTTCCGCTGCGACACCCTGAGCGACATCGTTTTCGGTTGCACCGAGGGGGCTGGTTTCTGGTCGCAGACCAGACCTCAATCGACCAGCGCCGGGCCCTCGCCAGGAAATGCCGTGGTTCGCCGAGCCTGCGTCAGCGATTGTCCAGCGCCAGCTTGACACCGAACCCGAGCAGCGCACCGCCTGCCAGACGGGTCGCCAGCTTGCGCGCGAAGGGCAGCGACGACAGTTTGCGCGCCACCGCGTTGCCAACGAGCACCAGACCCGCCTGGTAGAGAAAGCTGAGGATGGTGACGTGCGCCATCATCACCGCCAGCGTCAGCGACGAGGCGTTGGCGTCCAGGAAGAGCGGAAAGAAGGCGACAAAAAAAAGCATCACCTTCGGGTTGGTGAGGCTGACGGCAAAGGCCTGCCGGAAGTACACCCAGGCGCTTTTCCTTGCTTCCTCGGCGGCACTGGCGGTGGCGACGGGCCTGAACAGCAGTTGCAGTCCCATCCAGCCCAGATAGGCGGCGCCGAACCACTGCAAGCCCTGGAAAAGCACGGGGTGGGCATTCATCACCGCGGCCAGACCGACGATCGCGGCGACCATATAGACCATGTCACCCAGCAGCGTACCGACGACTGCGCCCAGCCCCGCGCCGATGCCATTGCGCGCCGTGGCATTGAGAATGGCCAGCGTACCGGGACCCGGGATCAACTGGAAGACGATGATGGCAGCCACGAAGCTGGCGTAATTCTGGATTTCAAACATCGGTCAATCTCCGTTCAGCAAGGCATCGAGTTCGCGCCACAGGGGCTCACAGAGGCCCTCGCGGTAAGCGGCGCGCCGGAAGCTGGGGTGCTCCTTGCGGTACACCTCCAACAGGCCATGGTACTGATCGACCAGGCAGCTTCTGACGTTGGCCAGCCGGTCGGCGGCTTTGACGACCAATGCCAGCTCGGCGGGACCAGCGACCGTCGCCAGCCTGGCGTAGGTTCCGGCCTTCCGCTCGGCGCGGCTGGCGCCGGGGGAGTCGGTGAGCAGGCTGACGCACTCGGCAATCCGTCGTCCAAAGCGCGCCAGAACCTCGTCCTCGGTGACCCGGGTGTCCTCGATCACGTCGTGAAGATAGCCGACGACCTGAGCGTCGGTCCCGTAATCCGACAACAGGCTGACGACTGCTTCGAGATGGAAGGCATAGGGCCGGTCGCCATACATCTGGCTGCCGTGTGCTGTCAACGCGAAGGCGCGGGCTTCATCGAGCATGGGTGTCTGACTGTCGGTAGTCGTCGGTTCGGCCGATCGGTTGCGGTCGGCATGGATCGGGGCGGAAAGCCGCTGCCAGCGCGCAAAGGCCCTCGTATTGCTGTCGCCAGAAGCCGCTCTGCGCCGCCGACTCGGGCAGCGGCCCATGCCTGATGCCGCAGGCGGGCATTGCCTGTCCACGATACTGGGTCGCAAAGAGTTGATCCCAGACCGGAAAGAGGACCGCAAAATTGCAGCCGTAGCGGTACTGGCGGCCGCCCGGGAGGTCGAGCGCATGGTGCCAGCGATGGTAACGCGGGCTGACCAGAAGCAATTCGCCAAGGCGTCCGAACGAAAGCCGGGCATTGACATGTGACAGGTTCTCGATCGTCTTGACGACGATCAGCAGGCCGATGAAATGGCCTGGCGGCACGCCGACCAGCAGCGCGACGACGGCAAACCAGAAGCCGCCAATCAGGTCGTCGAGCAGATGGTTGCGGCTGTCGGTCCACAACGTCATCTGGCGCTGACTGTGGTGGATCGCGTGCAGCGCCCACCACCAGCGAAAACGGTGCGACAGGCGGTGGCGCCAGTATTCGGTGAAGTCCAGGATCAGGAGATAGATCAGGAAACTGAGCAGTGGCCGCGTCTCCAGCGAAGGGAAGAGGTCTTCGAGTTGTGGTGGGATGATGTCGTTGAAGCGTAGCCAGCTGTCGAAGCTCGCGAACAGGGGCGCCAGAAGGGCAAAGACGAGGAGGGGAATGATGCCCAGCCGGTCGAGCAGCGAATAGAGCACGTCCACCCGCACCGCCCGGCGGTCCGGCCAGACCTCGATCGGTCGCAGGGCCTCCAGGGGGCGCAGCAGGAGGTAGGCCGCGCCGATCTGCAGGACCCCGCAGAGGAAGAACTCGATGCCGTCGAACGCCATCTCCAGATAGCTGCCCAACCCCATGGCCAGTAGTGGCGGCTGGATCAGGCGATCGAGCAGCCAACCCTGAATGGTGACAAACGCCTCACTCAGGCCGTTGATCATGGCTGCGCGCGCCGCGCCGCAAAACAGAAGCCTCTGCTTTTCAGGCCAGCGATCAAGGGGTCCAGCATCGGCGCAAAGGGATCCTTGCGCGACCAGATGCCGAGATGGGCCATGACGATGTCGCCATCCTTCAGACGCTCGAAGGCGCGCTTCAGCAGCAGCGAATTGGGGTAGGTCTCGGAGGGAAGTTCATCACCCAGAAAACCCGCTGCCGCCCAGCCGACATGGCGGTAGCCACAGGCCTGCGCGGCGGCCAGCGTGTTCGGCGTCGTGCGACCGCCGGGAGCGCGCCACAGGGGATCGAGCCGACGGCCGGTCAACTCCTGGAAGCGCGTATCGGGGCGCTGCAACTCGCCACAGACGGCCCGCGCGTCCATGTTTTCGCTGCCGCCATCCGGCAGCCGGTAGCGGACCTGGTTGCCGATATCCTCACGGAAGCTGCCGTGCCGCCAGGTGTGGCTGCCAAAAGCGTGGCCTTCCGCGACGCGCGCCTGCCAGTAAGGCGCCCAGCTGGCGTCAAGCGCATGGTCCCCGCGGCTGGTCTTTTCCTGGGCGAGAAAGAAGGTCGCCTTGACGCCATGCCTCGCCAGCGTCTCGGCGATCAGGTCGGCGTGGCGCATGTTGCCGGTGTCAAAGGTCAGGTAGAGTGTCCCCTTGCAGGCGGCAGAGGGCGGCGCGGCAGGCGTGGCGAGGGCAGTCGCGCAAGCGGTCAGCAGGCTCAGGCCAAGCCCCAGGTGGCTGATCAAGGCGTTCATCTGAGACCCGCGTGATTGAGGAAGAAGACCCCGTGTGGCGAACTGCCGACCGGTATCGACCGCTTGAGCGTACCGGTGGCGAGGTCGATGACCTGCACCTTGCGGGCGAAGCGGGCGGTGGCCCACAGTTCCTTGCCGTCGGCACGTACCATCATGTCGTCCGGGCCGCCCGGCACCTCGTACTTGCCCACCACCGTCAGTGTCTGGGTATCAAGCAGCGAGATACTGCCATCGACCGAGCGGTTCGAAACGTAGAAATGGCGCCCGTCACCCTTTGGCTGCAGATTGTGGGCGGCAGCGGCGGTGGCCACCTTCTTGACGCTCTTCCGGTAGCGCCACTCAATCACCTCGACGACGCCGTCGCCCATGCAAGCGACGAGCAGATGGCGGTTGTCGGGAGACATGACGATTCCCGCCGGCGTCGCGGCGACTGGCATGACCCAGGCGATCTTCTGCGTCGGCAGGCTGATCGCCATCACCTCGTTCGAGTCCTGCAGGGTCACGAAGACAAACTGGCTGGCATCGTCGAAAGCCATGTGCGAAGGGGTCTTCGGTGCGGGCAGGCGGGCGATGAGCCGGAAGTCCTGCGGATCATAGATATCGACCCGGTCCAGCCGCAGTGAAGTGGCAACGAACCATTTCCCGTTCGGCGAGTAGCCCAGTTGATAGGGGTCCGAAATGTTGCGGATGCGCTTCTGCTCCTGACCGGTTTGCGGGTCGAAGAAGACCAGCTGGTTGGCGGCGGCGCAGGCGACGATCACCGACTTGTCGTCGGGCGTCGGCATCAGGTGATGCGGCTCCTTGCACACGTTTGCCTTGCCGGTGACGGCGTAGGTTTCGGTGTCGATCAGGCTGATCGTGCCGTCGGCCGAATTGAGGGCAATCGCCAGGCCGGCAGGGGCGTCAACGGCCGCAAACAGGGTCAGGGCAATGACCAGAGATGCGGCCAGGCGGTGGCCGGAGCTTGCGAGGCGGCGGAGCAGCATGGCTTTGTTGTACAGTTTGAACAGGTTGAAAGGGTCTCGCCCGGGGCGAGACGTGGCTCGGCAGGATCCGGTCGACGGTTGCAGACACTGTGCTACGCGGGCTGCAGAATCGATCGGAGCACGATTCTGCAGGCTTCCTCTTACGCCAGGCTGACTAGCCGCGGATCGGTGAGATCATCGATGAGCATTTCCCGCTTCAGGCCTTTTTCTGGATCAGCTCGATCTTGTAGCCGTCGGGATCTTCGACGAAGGCGATCACCGTCGTGCCATGTTTCATCGGTCCGGCCTCGCGCACGACCTTGCCGCCGCGCGTCTTTATCTGCTCGCAAGCCGCGTAGGCGTCGGCGACCTCAATCGCCACATGGCCGAAGCCGCTGCCGATGTCGTAGGACGACGTATCCCAGTTGTGCGTCAGCTCAAGAACCGCCCCCTCCGATTCCGGGCCGTAGCCGACAAAGGCCAGCGTGAAGCGACCTGTCGGGTAATCCGTGCGCCGCAATTCACGCATGCCGAGGACTTCGGTGTAAAAGGCCAGCGAGCGATCGAGATCGCCGACTCGCAGCATCGTATGCAGGATTCTCATGCCATTTCCTTACCAGTTTGGACAATGGGCCGCGCGCCGTTTCAGTTTTTCGCGTGCCGCCCGGTAATCGGGACACAGTCGCGCAACGATCGCCCAGAAGCGCGGGCTGTGGTTCATATTGCAGGGGTGACATGCACGAGGCTGAATGGCGATGCATAGTCCGTAACAAATCAGAGCCTTGGCGGGATTTTGGTTAGTCTGCGGATCGTTCCGCATGTACGAGGATGCACGGGTGACCCCGTCCATGGCTCTTGCACACCCATCAACCCGTCAGGAGACCCGCGCATGCCCACCTCAGAAGTCCGTCTTGCAGACGCAATCGTAACAGCTATCGAACCGCCCGAAACGTCGGCGCTAGTCGTCTGGGATTCCGTGTGCGCGGGCACGTGGGCCTCCGCGGGAGATGGGGGCTGCTGTGGTCTCTGCCTTCCTGACTTGGCGCGCCGATGAGCGGGAGGTTGCGCCTGCAAACCATTGGCAGGCACTTTCGATCCTGCTCTCCGTCGTTCCGGATGCCATGGTAGACCGATAGAGGTTTTCGATCGAATGTCCGCCATGGAAGTAGTTTCCTCGCCATCCGCTCTTGGCCGGTTGCCGTCACCGAACCACGCAAGTTCAGTGGCCGCTTATGCTCGGGAGCAGCCAGCCGGACGAGCAACTGCTGGAGTCGAGCGCGAACGGCCGCATCGAACATGAGAGCAGTCGTTCTGACCTTTCCGACCACAGACAGCGACCGACCCAGAGCAGACGATCGAGGCTCTTGCAAGCATCTATTCACCGCACCCCCGACAACACGGAAGCCGCCGCTCGATTTTCAGCGGTGCTA
This sequence comes from Candidatus Accumulibacter necessarius, assembly GCA_017302435.1. Lineage (GTDB taxonomy): Bacteria > Pseudomonadota > Gammaproteobacteria > Burkholderiales > Rhodocyclaceae > Accumulibacter > Accumulibacter necessarius. The sequence continues at coordinate 1,773 of JAFLDL010000034.1, read as the reverse complement.
TTCTTGCCTGATTGACCGCTACGCCGCGGAAAGCAGTCACTGGATGCAGGATGGCGTCCGTCGGCAGTCGGCCATTAGCCGACGGTCGAGATAGCCATCCAATTTCAATAGATGTGGCGTACCATGCCCCTACTGAATGGCCGGTTTTCGGCGAGCAAGTTGACAACCCCACTGGCTCGACCCGGCCATCAGCGGTCCTCTAAGGCGCGTTCGAATTTTCAATCGTTTTGCGCTATTGAGTGGCCGGTTTTCGGTAAGGAACTTGAGACGCGCTTGACTGCCCCGCTTACTCCACCACCGCACGCACTAGCATGGCAAACAGTTCTTGCGAGTACTGATGCTTCTTTTCCTTGGGAGGAAAGCGTGCGTCGTACACCTCCACCTGGGCGGCGTCAAACTCATACACCTCACTGGTCTGGAATTTCCATCGTCGGCTAGAAGCAAAAAAGCCCTGACGTAATTCCAACACCAGCAGTCCCAAGGGGTACTTGCCATCTAGAGTGCAGACTCCTAGGTCCTTTCCCGTCTTAAAGCCATGCTTGCAGTAGTTGTGCGGGTCACCCAGAATTATGATTCCTGGATACCCCTTCTCTGCTGCCAGCGCCCATGAATGCCCGATCAGAGCAGAACCTACGCCCCGTCGCTGCCAAGCTGGGTGCACGCACAACGGCCCGAAGGTGGCCGTCTCTACCCTCTCGTCGAGCTCATCGATCACCCATGATCGGGTGTACACAATGCTGCCAACGATCTCGCCATCTACCTCAGCTACGAAGGTCAAGTCTGGCAGAAAGTCTTCATGGCCACGTATCAAATGTGTGGTGTAGTGCTCATCGCAGCCTGGCCTATATAGGTTCCAGAAGGCTTCGCGGGTTAATACTTCAACGGCGAGGTGGTCGGCTTCGTTTTCAGACCTGATTGCTATTTTCAAAGCATTACTCCCCTGGCTGAAGATGGCGTTACTGTTTGTTGAATGTTCATTTCTGGTGATGGTGTTGATGTCTACATCCAGTGTATTCAACGAAAGGCCGTTTTCGGGAAACGAAAATTCACTGGCTGCTTTACGGCAATCAACTTTGACAGTTGTCGGTCGCGTCGCGACCCGAAGCGGAAGTCGCCGGAACTGAAAATCGGACGTTCGAAACGTAGCACCAGTGTTCAAGCGGTGCACCTGAAGCAGGGTGTTCTGCTCGCACTAGCAGCCTGTCGGACTTTCCGAAAAGATACTTCCGATGGAAAAACAGATACTTGCGTTATCCGCACGATACTCTCGGCGACCCAAAATATGCCATAAACAAACTTGGGAGCTATTTGCACCGAAACTTCTTGCTCAGAACACTTCTAAGGAGCCGTTAAATAATAACGTGGACTTTTATGTGGTACTTGGAGTAATGACGTAGTTCCATTCGCCGTGAAATTCGTCCCGTGTGAGGCAAATGGCTGCGAACTCTTCGTCAGATACTTTGACGCCTTTCGGGTACAGGGTCGGGTCCAGTTCTGCCCGGACGGTTAAGCCTCTGCGTGTGGTGGTAGCGGCAATGAGATTGACGATGACCTCGTGACTTACCAAGGGCTTGCCGCGCCAGTTGAGGCTGATGAAGGAGAACAAGCGATGCTCGATCTTGTTCCACTTGCTGGTTCCGGGAGGAAAGTGACTGATCCGGATTGGGATCGACAGTTCGTCAGCGAGGCGCTGCAACTCCAGTTTCCAGAGGCGTACCCGTGAGCCGTTGCTGCCACCTCCGTCTGCCGTGATCAGCAGTTCCTTGGCACCCG
>JAFLDL010000033.1 GCA_017302435.1 Candidatus Accumulibacter necessarius | reverse complement strand
GAGGAAACCCCTCGCCACCAGCGACTGCGTCCGCTGCAGATCGGCCAGTGCAGCCGCCAGCACCGAATCGGCCTGCGCCACCGCGGCTTGCGCCGAACTCCGCCCGGTGCTGCGCAGCCCCGCCAGTCGGGCAGCGGCCTGGCGCTCGCTGGCCTGCGCCTGCGCCAGCGCGGCCCGCAGTTCGTCGGTTTCCAGGCGGACCAGGACTTCACCCTGCCTCACTTGCGCCCCTTCGTCCACCGCCACCACCAGTACGCGACCGGTCAGCGTACTGCCGACGTCCACTCGCGAGAGCGTGGCCACCCGCGCCGAGAATTGCAGCGTACGTACCAGTGGGGCGATCTGCACGGTCACCGCGGGCACAGTCGGCGCGCGGGTCAACCACCAGGTGAGCAAGGCAGCGGCGAGGATGGCGACAGCGGCGAGGACAAGGAGTGAACGGCGAGGCATGGGTCAGATTGTGGCGTTTCGGTGTATTGGGGCACCGCGGTCGGCAATCAGCTTGCGCGGCGCAACGCGTTGACAGCGCGCGTCGCCGCGCATCATCCCATACTCAGCTCACCGCATGCGCAAGGAATTACCTGAGAAGCCTCTTCCGCCGGCAGTGCCCGTCAGGCGGCGTGCTGCTTGACCCAGGCAACGTAGTGGTCCATCCAGTTCTGCAGGAACTCCCGAGTACTTTCACCAAAGTTGTCGGCGTCATCGAACACCCCCGCACTGGCATGGATGAACGCTTCGGGCTGAGCGAGCGTCCGCACGTCCAGATAAGCGAGGATGTTGCGCAGATGCTGTTGCGCCAGGGCCGTGCCGATGGCTCCGACCGAAGCGCCCAACACCCCGGCCGGCTTGCCCGCCCAGACGCTCTGCCCATACGGGCGCGATGCGTGGTCAATCGCGTTCTTGAGCACGCCGGGGATCGAGCGATTGTACTCCGGGGTAACGAACAGCAGGCCGTGAGCAGCTGCGATTGCGGCCTTCAGCCGGAGGACCGGGTCAGCCTGGTCCTCGTCGTTGTCCTGGTTATAGAGTGGCAGGTCGCCGATTTCCACTGGCTCGAACACGAAGTCCGACGGCGCCAGCTTGGCCATGGCGCGGGCAAGCTTGCGGTTCAACGAATCGCGGCGAAGACTGCCGACGATCACTGCGATCTGGTATTCGCTCATGGAGATCTCCCATAAAGGTGAAAGGAACTGTTGAGGGGGCCCACGGATGGATCTCGCGCGCGGGTAGCGGGTAGTGAACCCACCTCAGCGCACGAGTGCACGACTGCTCTGACTCAAACACCAGGCACGCCAGAAAGGCTGGCGTGCCCCAGGAGCAATCCGACTGGCCAGGATAGGCGTCGTTCCCTGCGCAGTCTGTGCGCTGGACAACTTAGCCTGATCCGGCCCATTTCGCCTGAGTGTTCGCTGGCGCACAGAACAACGTGCAGACAATCCGCTAGTCTGCCCCGAGAGCAATTCCGTGAACCAAGGACTGGGTGTGACTGGCCGTTGGCAACACGCCCACAATCGACTGCTCGCATCGGAGAAAAAATGCGCCATGGACTGACTGTGCTGTGGATGGTGATTTGGTCGGTGACTTCGGCTGTGGCTCAGGTGAGCATCGGCATCGGGCTTCCCGGCGTAAGCATCGGGATCAACCTGCCGTACTACCCTGACCTTGTCCGGGTGCCTGGTTACCCCGTTTACTATGCTCCACGACTGGATTCGAATTTCTTCTTCTACGATGGCATGTACTGGGTCTATCAGGACGATGACTGGTACGCCAGCTCCTGGTACAGCGGGCCTTGGGCGCGCGTGGCGCCGGCGGCGGTGCCGCTGTTCATCCTGCGCGTCCCGGTAAGCTACTACCGCAATCCGCCGGGGTATTTTCGCGGCTGGCGGCCGGATGCGCCACCGCGCTGGGGTGAGCACTGGGGCCAGGGATGGGAGCAACAGCGAAGCGGCTGGAACCAATGGAATCGCCGTTCCACGCCAGCGCCCGCCCCGCTACCGGCTTACCAGCGGCGGTACGCGGGCGATCGCTATCCCCCGGTCGAGCAGCAACAGGCACTGCACAACCGGAACTACCGCTATCAGCCCCGTGACGCAGTGGTGCGACAGCATTACCAGGAACAACGCCTGCAAGGAACCCCGTCGCCACCGTCTCAGCGCGGGCAGCAGCAACCGCAGGGGGAGAGAGGTCGGGAGCCGAATGTTCAGCGTTCGAACTCACCGCGGCCTCACCAGCCGGCTGCGCCAGGGGCGCAAGGCTCACCGCCGCTGCAGAGGCACAGCCAGGAGCAAGAGGGTCAGAACGGTCAGAGATCGGGCCCACCCCCAGCGTCTTCCGGGCAACGAAGCCAGCCAGACCAGGACCACCAGAGGCAAGCTCAGCAATCCCGCCAGCCTCAGCCGCCCCAGCAGCGATCGGTCCCGCATCAACAGACGGCGCCAACGGCAAGCCGCGAAAACGCGCCGCATGGTGCCTCGCAGGAGCCGCGGCGTGGGCACGGACAGGACAAGGAGCGCGTCAAAGGCGAGGAGCGCGGTCAGGATCGCAATCGGTAAGCGGCCCGACGATGAGTGGTCAGTGGCCGCCGCCGGCAGTGCAATCCGTCACCCGACTTCAGTTACCGAACAGGCCCTTTATCGACTTGATGATGGCACCACCGCCGGGGACAACCGAGTCCGCTGCAGCGTCGCCGGCGGCCTCCTTGGCCATGCTCTCCATGCCAAGCATCACGCTGTCAAAGCCGCTCACGCGTACCGTGGCTACCCAGATCAGGGGCTGTTTCTGGCCAGGCTTCTGCGGTGGGTAGGCAAAACCCCTGGTCGGGCCAACCGCCTCCGCCATCGCCATGGCACCCTGCGCCTTCTGAAAAATGCCGGCGGGGATGGTGCAGCTGTTCTGACTCCTGGGCAGCATCGGGTTCTTGTTCCTGGCCGCCATCCAGATGACCATTTCCTTCTCTCCCACCGCGCCGACAGCGTGCAGATTGTAGCCTCTGGCACGGCTGAGGGCATCCCACTGCAGCGGAACCGCGGCATTCAGGGCGGTGCTCGTGGCCTTGAAGTTGATCGGCTCGAGAAAGTCCATCTCCTTGTCCAGCGTGTAGCGGATTTCCTGCGGCATGAAACTCGCTTTGACCACATGCTCACCGACTGCCGATGAGTCGCCGGGAATGGCAGTGGCGCCGGAATCCCCATGTGGCCACCACAGGGTACGCGGCGGCAGGGTTTCACCTCCGGCGCCCTCTTTGCCTTGCCGGCTCTGCCGCGCCATGGCCGCCACTTCAGGCGACACGCGGCTACCGATAGCCTTGATGTCGATCACTTCGGGTTGGCCTGCCGACACCGTGGCGCTGCAGCCCCAGTAGATCAGCACCTTGCCATCAGGTTCGTCGCGTGTTTCACTCCCCGCGCCCTTGCCGCGCCGCTCGCCCTTGAGCGGCAGGACAGGCCCGAAACGCATCGTTTCCGGAACGATGTGTTCGGCGGTGTAGCCGCCCGGAATATCGCCGGGATTGGTCAGGCGTAGATCCATCATCTTGTTCGTCCTGCTGCCCTGGCCCGTCATCATGCCGAGCATACCGCCGGCTCCGCCCGCGCCCATGCCGGAGTGGGTGCCCAGGTTCATTTCATAATTGACCGGCGCCGCGAGTGCGCCTGGCAGGATGCCGGCCAACGCGCCGGCCATGGCTAACTGCAGAGCATGCTTGTTCATCTTGACCTCCCAAATGGAATCAAAGCAAGGCCAGTGTATAGCACGCTTCGTGGACGACTGGAAGGGTAGCCTGGCAGCATAGGGCGCCTGCCGAACCCCCTGTCCCTGCCGGCAATCGCCGCTCACCGCTGACCGTCGTGCCTCGGCAAGCTTCCAGGTGCCTCCGGCGATCCTCTTCCGCTTCATTGCACCCCCGGCTGGCGGCCTCGCATTTCCTCACGAGGATCGCCCCGCTTCTCGTTCGGCCGGCCACCACCCGGCACACGTTCGGCACCCGCCGGTCGCTCTCGCGGCGGCTGAGCATCCACCGGCGGCCGCTCGACGCGTTGCGGCGCCATCACGGGCGGTGGCACCGGCGCAGCGATACGTTGTGGTGCTACCACGAGCGGTGGCACCGGCGCCACTGCGGGCCGCTGCCCCGCTGCGTCTGGGCGCGGCGACGGCAACGGTCTTGGCGCGCCCTGCTCCGGGCGCATTGCCGCGACTGGCCGGGCGGCTTCTCCCAGCGAACGCTCGACGCGTTGCGGTGCCACCGCGGGAAGTGGGACCGGCGCTGCGGCACGTTGCGGCGCGATCACGGGCGATGGCATAGCCGCGGCGGCGCGAGGCAGTGGCAAGGTCGTTGGCGCGTCGGCTGGGCGCTGTTGAGAAGGGGTGGCAGTCAGCGCCGGAACCGGGGTTGCAATCGGCGACGGTGGCGCCACTCGCCGATCTCGTCCTTCGAGCGCGGATGGCGCAGACTGGCTGCCGGCCGAGTAGGCAGAGCGATCGCGGTGTTCGGGGATGGGACCGGCAGCAGTCATTCCGCCTCGATCGATCCGCTGACCCGGAGCAAGCACCGAGGGTGCTGGCGCGTTTGGCGCCCCCCCGGGCGTGGCGCGGGGCGGCCCGGGATCCACGCGACGCGCGCTATCCGGCTGCGCTTGCGGGTATCCCCGACCACCCGGGTGCCGAGGCAGCACATCTCCGGCCGGCGGCGAGGATACGCCTTCGGCGGGCGGCAGTGCCCGCGTTGCCGGTACCGTCACGGTCGTCGGGGGAGGCGCCGGCGGCATCGCAACGACGTTTGTGTTCGCTGGTGTCGGCACGGCCACCGATCGTGGCCGGGTCAAGGGCGCCGCTGCGGTCGCTCCGGATGACCCGACAGGCTGTGCGTCGCCGCGCCTGCCCGACTGACCATCCGACAACGCGCCACCGGCTGCCGGCCGCGTTCGCTCTTCTGCTGGCTGCATCTGACCCATCTGGCGACGCACCTCCTCACGATCGCGTGCTGCAACCGGCGCCCGCACCTGTACTGGCTGGCTGGTCAGCAGGGCGCGCTCGGCTGGTTGCAGGGCTGCTTCACGAACATGGCGACGCTGCCGCATGGCCTCCTCGGGAACCGCCGTCACCGCTTGTGGCAGATGCTGATGAACGTAGCGCGAACGTGCCGCGACGGCTTGCGGGTTGACCGTGATCTCCGTCAGGTGGTTGATGTTCGTGACCTGGGCCGCGTTGACCCGGCGCACATGGCCGGCACTACTCCGGTAGGCCGGGATATACACCTCGCGCGGCGCGAGCGGAAACCAGCCGACGGCAGGCCGTGCGCCGGCGTGCGCGGGTCCGTGGGCGCCCGGTGTGCCGACCCAGGCCACCAGCGCCGGAGCGTAGACCGGTCTCGCCACCCGCTTGCCCGGAACCCAGCCCCAGGCGCCACGGAAGAGCGCCCAGCGTCCGTAGTGGAAAGGTGCAAAGCCCCAGGGCTCGTCGCCAACCCAGCTCCAGCCCCACGGATCAACCCAGACCCAGCGCCCCGAGCGGTACGGTGCCCAGTCAGCGGGCAGAGCCCGCGGAAACCAGACGGCACCGTATTCGGGACTCTCATACCAGTTGCCGTAGGCGTCCAGGTCGCCGACACCGGTCATCTCCGGCGAAGCCTGGGTAGCCGCACGCTGCGGCTCACGCGCCGCACTCCAGAGGGCAAATTCGTCATTCACCGGCGCCGACAACTGATACTGGGTTCGTCCGGAAGACCAGAACTGGGCACGTTGGCCAGCGCCGATGTCAAGTGAACTGTCGGCTGCAGAGAAACGGAGGGCGCCGGCATAAACCGTCCCGGCGGTGGTGGAACGGTCTGAGTCGAAGCGATAGCGACCCGCCTCACGCACCAGGAAACGGCCGTCCCGGGTGATGAATTCGAACTCGCCTGCCGATTCGGGCGAGGGAAGCCGGGCAATCACGCTGCCTTCGAGCAGCCGCAGCATGACCCTTTGGTCGTCAAGCTGCACCAGCTCGAGAACACTCCCCGAGGCGATCTGGAGCAGACTCGAGCCGATCTGTACTTCGGCGCGGGCACCGGCAGCAGTGGACAACACATCGCCGCTGGTGATCGGCCAGTTGAGCACGGCAGTGCTCGATTCACCGCTCTCCGCCCGGTGCAGATGAACCGAGCCGAAGAGCGAGGCGATGCGCCCTACCCGGCCAGGCGGATCGGCTGCTGCCGGCGAAATCGCCAGCAGCGAGAGAAACAGCAGGGTCAGTGATCGACACCAGTGATGCAGGGTGGCAAGGTAAGGTGGCATGGCTTCCGGTCTCCAGAGCGCCGGCATGAAACCTGCCGGATGAAGGGTTAACGCTCGACTCACCGTTTTATCGGACAGCGGCAACCGTTTGTTACACAATTGCCACGCGCCGCATCATCAGGCCAAAACCGCAGCCGCTCCCGCGGACAGGATCCCGCATTCGTAAGGCGGTTTGGCAGCCACCCTTGCCGACCGTAGAATGCGCCGCAGATCACCCGCAGCGCCACGCCATAGCCCCCTTGCGCCCCGGCGCGCCCTTCCGCAGGAGTATCCAGATGAACAGACCCCGTGTTTTCGCCATTGACGGCATTGTCCCGGTCATTGACCCGAGCGCTTACGTCCATCCAGCAGCGGTTCTGATCGGCGACGTGATCGTCGGCGCAGGCTGCTATGTCGGCCCCTGCGCCAGCCTGCGCGGCGATTTCGGTCGCCTGATCCTCGAACAGGGGGTCAATGTGCAGGACACCTGCGTCATGCACGGCTTTCCCGGCACCGACACGGTCATCGAGCAGGACGGCCACATCGGCCATGGTGCCGTGCTGCACGGTTGCCACATCGGACGCAATGCGCTGGTCGGCATGAACGCGGTGATCATGGATAACGCCGTGCTCGGTGAATCGTCGATGGTCGCCGCTTGCGCCTTTGTCAAGGCCGGGATGGAAATCCCGGCGCGGTCGCTGGTTGCCGGTGTCCCGGCCAGGGTACTGCGCCCGCTCAGCGATCAGGAACTCGCGTGGAAGTTTGCGGGAACCCGCACCTACCAGGATCTCACCCGACGCTCGCTGGCGACACTGGTCGAAGCCGAAGCGCTGACGGCGGTCGAGCCCGACCGGAAGCGCTTTGACCTGCCGGGCGTGCTGCCGTTGATCGAACTCAGGAAGCTGTCGGAGAATAGCGGGTAGCGCGAGGCGAAAGCCTCTTTCGTCCCGCTGTCCCCGGATTGGCGATCTGCTCCGGATGGCACATGGCGACGATCCCAGGCTGCTCCCGCCGTTTCCCGGACCCTCCCGGATTGGAACCCGCATGCCCGAGACCAGGCCAATCTCTCCCATCCCACGACAAATCGAGCAAGGCATCGAGCGGCTCTCCACTCTGCTGGACCGGGGCCCGGTCGCCCTCCTTTCCGGTGCCGGCTTGAGCACGGCAAGCGGCATTCCGGCGTATCGGGACCGTCATGGCCAGTGGCAGCATTCACAGCCGATCCAGCATCAGGATTTCCTGCGTTCGGAAGCCGTACGCCAGCGTTACTGGGCGCGCAGTTTCGCTGGTTGGGCGAGCATGGCCCTGGCCAGCCCGGCAGCGGGGCATCGGGCGCTGACCCGAATGGAAGAGAAGGGGATCGTCTCGGCGGTCGTCACGCAGAATGTCGATGGCCTGCATCAGAAGGCGGGCAGTCGTTCGGTGATCGAACTGCATGGGGGCATCGATCGGGTGCTCTGCCTCGCCTGCGGCGAGCGTTTTCCGCGCGCATCGGTCCAGCACTGGCTGGCGGCCGCCAACCCCGAGTTCACGGCCGGCGCCACGCAGCCGGCGCCGGACGGCGACGCCCAGTTGCCCGATGCGGCCGCCGCCGATTTCCGGATCCCCGGCTGCCCATCCTGCAACGGGACGCTCAAGCCGGATGTCGTCTTCTTCGGCGACAGCGTGCCCAGGGAGCGTGTCGCTGCAGCGAAGCAATCGATCGATGCGGCACGGGCATTGCTGGTGGTTGGCTCGTCACTGATGGTTTACTCGGGCTTCCGCCTCGTCGACCATGCACGCCAGCGCGGCCTGCTCGTGGCCGCGATCAATCAGGGCGTGACGCGAGCCGATCACCTCCTCGACCTCAAGGTCGAAGCCGACTGCGGTGAAGTTCTCGAGCGCCTGCTGGGCAGGACATGAAGCGCGCGCGGTCTTCGGCGCCCCCGGAGAAACAGCAGGTGGCGACCGGCGTGAGTCGCCAACTCCGACAACGCCGATTGGTTGCAATGCATGGAAAAAGGCCGAATCGCCGTTAGCCGCCCCTTCATCCTTTCTGAAACCGGCATCCGACGTCAAGTGCAAACGATGGCATCACTTCCGGCTCTTCGAAACAACGACGCCGCCGCACTTCACATGCAGCGGCGTCACCGGCCGGCCGAGACTCGCCGCGCCTACCTTCTCTTCACCGCCGGCAGATCGGTACACACTCCCTCATAGACCTCCGCGGCCATCCCCACCGACTCGCCGAGCGTCGGATGCGGGTGGATGGTGTGCCCGATGTCAGTCGCGTCGCAGCCCATTTCGATCGCCAGGCAGACTTCGCCGATGAGATCGCCGGCGTCGGTGCCGACGATGCTGCCGCCGATGATACGGTGCGTGGCTTCGTCGAAGATCAGTTTGGTGAAACCCTCCTCGCGGCCATTGGCCAGGGCGCGACCCGAGGCAGCCCAGGGGAAGACGCTCTTGCCATAGGTGATGCCTTCGACCCGGCATTGCTCCTCGGTCTTGCCGGCCCAGGCGATTTCCGGGTCGGTGTAGGCAACCGAGGGGATCTGCAGGGCGTCGAAGCAGCGCTTGCCGCCGTGCGCGGCTTCGGCGGCGACGTGCGCTTCGTGCACCCCCTTGTGCGCCAGCATCGGCTGGCCGACGATGTCGCCGATGGCAAAGATGTGCGGCACGTTGGTACGCAACTGGCTGTCGACGGGGATGAAGCCACGCTCGCTGACCACGACGCCCGCCTTTTCGGCTGCCAGCTTGCCGCCGTTCGGCGAGCGGCCGACGGCGACCAGCACGAGGTCGAAGCTTTCCTTCTCGTCGTTGCTGTAGGTGACCTCGATGCCTTCGGGCTTGGCCACGCCGGCGACGACGCCGGTATTGAGCAGGATGCGGTCGAAGCGATGGGCGTTTCGCTTCTCCCAGACCTTGACCAGATCACGGTCGGCGCCGGGCATCAGTACCGACCCGAGCTCGACGACCGTGATGCGCGAGCCGAGCGCCGAGTAGACGCTGGCCATTTCGAGGCCGATGATGCCGCCACCGACAACCAGCATGCGCTGCGGGATCTGGCGCAGTTCGAGGGCGCCGGTCGAGTCGACGACGCGCGGGTCGTCGGGCATGAACGGCAGCGAGATCGGTTGCGAGCCGGCGGCGATGATCGCCTTCTGGAACCTGATCAGCTTGCTGCCGCCGTCGGCCAGCGCGACTTCAAGGTGATGCGGGTCGACGAACTGGCCAACGCCCTGCACGACTTCGACCTTGCGCCCCTTGGCCATGCCGGCGAGACCGCCGGTCAGCTTGCCAACGACCTTGTCCTTGTGCATGCGCAGTTTCTCGAGGTCAATGCTCGGGGCACCGAAGCTGACGCCGCAATCGCCCATGTGCTGCGCTTCGTCCATCACGACAGCAATGTGCAGCAGCGCCTTCGACGGGATGCAGCCGACGTTGAGACAGACGCCACCGAGCGTCGGGTAACGTTCGACGAGGACGGTCTTCATGCCGAGATCAGCGCTGCGAAACGCCGCCGAATAGCCGCCCGGGCCGGCACCGAGGACCAGCACCTCGCATTCGATATCGGCGCTGGCGGCAGTCGCTGCCGCAGCCTGCGGGGCGGTGGCCGCAGCAACCCCTGGCGGCGCCGCGATGCTGGCCACCGGCGAGGCTTCCTCGACGGCGCCGGCGGCTTCGATCAGCGCCACCACCGATCCGGCGGACACCCTGTCGCCAAGTTTGACCTTCACCTCCCTGACGACGCCGGCGATGCTGCTCGGTACATCCATCGTCGCCTTGTCGGATTCGAGGGTGACCAATGCGTCATCGACCTTGACCGTGTCGCCTACTGCCACGCAGAGGTCGATCACCGGAATATCGTGATAGTCACCGATGTCGGGCACTGTTGCTTCAATGATCTGGCTCATGATTTTCTCCCGATCAGAGCAGCACGCGCCGCATGTCGGCAAGCAGTTGTGCGAGATAGACGTTGAATCGGGTCGCCAGCGCACCGTCGATGACGCGGTGATCGGCGGTCAGCGACATCGGCAGCGTCAGTCTCGGCACGAACTCCTGGCCGTTCCACACCGGCTTCATGACCGAGCGGTTGACGCCGAGAATGGCGACCTCCGGCGCATTGATGATCGGCGAGAAGCTGGTTCCCCCGATACCGCCCAGACTGGAGATGGTGAAGCAGGCACCGGACATCTCGCCCGGCGTCAGCTTGCCGTCGCGCGCTTTCGTGGCCAGTTCGCCGCTTTCAACGGCGAGCTGGCTGACCGATTTCTGGTCGGCGTTCTTGATCACCGGTACGACCAGCCCGTTCGGCGTGTCGGCAGCGAAGGCGATGTGGAAGTACTGCTTGAGCACCAGGTTGTCGCCGTCGAGCGAGCTGTTGAACTCGGGAAACTTCTTCAGCGCCAGGGTACAGGCCTTGATCAGGAAGGCGAGCATGGTGATCTTGAGGCCCGATTTCTCGTTCTCGCGGTTGATCGCCACTCGGAAGGCCTCGAGCTCGGTGATGTCGGCGTCCTCGTGATAGGTGACTCCCGGGATCATTACCCAGTTGCGCGCCAGGTTCTGGGCCGAAATCTTCTTGATCCGCGCCAGCGGTTTGACTTCGACGGCACCGAACTTGGCGAAGTCGACCTTCGGCCAGGGCAGGAGGTCGAGGCCACCACCAAGCGATGGCGCTGCCGCGGCCGCGGCCGCCGGAGGCGCCGTCAGCACGCCCTTGACGTAGGCAGTGATGTCTTCCTTGAGAATGCGGCCTTTCGGTCCGCTGGCCGCGACACGGTTGAGGTCGACGCCCAGCTCGCGCGCCAGAAGGCGCACCGACGGGCTGGCATGCGTCTGGGCGCCCGGTGCCAGGCCGGCGACCGGTGGCGAGACGGCCACCGGAGCGGCGGGCGGCGCAACGGCAGGGGCAGGTGCGACGGCGACAGGTGCTGCCGCGATAGGCGTGCTTGCTGCGCTCGCCGCCGCTGCGGCAGCCGGTGCCGCGACCGGTATCGCGGCCGGTATCGCGGCGACCGCGGCCTCGGATGCTTCGAGAACGACGACGACCGCGCCTTCGGAAATCTTTTCGCCGAGGGCGACGCGGATTTCCTTCACCACGCCAGCCGCCGACGATGGCACATCCATCGTTGCCTTGTCGGATTCGAGGGTCACCAGGGCGTCATCGACCTTGACGACGTCACCGACGATGACGCAGATGTCGATCACCGGCACGTCGTGGTAGTCGCCAATGTCGGGGACTTTTACTTCGATCAGTTGACTCATCTGAGGGCTCCCTTAAACCGTCGTCGGGTTGGGTTTGTTCACGTCGATGCCGTAGCGGGCGATGGCCTCGGCGACCTTGCTGCGCTCGATCGTGCCGTCATCGGCCAGTGCCTTCAGCGCAGCGACGGTGACCCAGCGGCGATCGACCTCGAAGAAATGCCGCAGCCTTTCGCGCGTGTCCGAACGGCCAAAGCCGTCGGTACCCAGCGTGACGTAGCGACGGTTGAGGAAGGGACGGATCTGATCTGCGAACAGGCGGACGTAATCGGTGGCAGCGACGATCGGGCCGCGGGTGTCGCCGAGACAGGCCTCGACGTGTGACACCCGTGGCCTCGCCATCGGGTTGAGCATGTTCCAGCGCTGCACGTCGTTGCCGTTGCGCGCCAGTTCGGTGAAGCTCGGGCAGCCCCAGAGGTCGGCATCGACGCCCCAGTCGTTCTTGAGCAGCTCGGCGGCCGCAATGACTTCGCGGAAGATCGTTCCCGAACCGAGCAGCTGGACGCGCGGAGCGGCCGGATTGGTGTCCGACGACTGGCCTCGGCGCAGCAGGTACAGGCCTTTCAGGATGTCGGCCTCGGCGCCGGCGGGCATTTCCGGATGCTCGTAGTTCTCGTTCATCACGGTGATGTAGTAGAAGATGTCTTCCTGCTCCTGGTACATCCGGCGCAAGCCTTCACGCATGATCACCGCGATCTCGAACGAGAAGGTCGGGTCATAGCTGAGGCAGTTCGGAATCAGGCTGGAAAGGACCAGCGAATGGCCGTCTTCGTGCTGCAGGCCTTCGCCGTTCAGCGTCGTGCGGCCGGCCGTACCGCCGACCAGGAAGCCGCGCGCGCGCTGGTCGGCAGCTGCCCAGCAGAGGTCCATGGTGCGCTGGAAGCCGAACATCGAATAGCAGATATAGAACGGAATCATCTGTACGCCATGGACCGAGTACGCCGTGGCGGCGGCGATCCAGTCGCTCATCGCGCCGGCTTCGTTGATTCCCTCCTGCAGGACCTGGCCGTCCTTGGATTCCTTGTAGAACATCAGCTGATCATGATCTTCGGGAACGTATTTCTGGCCTTCCTGGTTCCAGATGCCGATCTGTCGGAACAAGCCTTCCATGCCGAAAGTGCGTGATTCGTCGGGCACGATCGGGACGACGTGGCGACCGATTCGCTTGTCCTTGAGCAGGATGTTGAGCAAGCGCACGATGGCCATCGTCGTTGACACCTCGCGCCCCTCGCCCGAGGCCTTGAGCAGGGTATCGAAGGCCGCCAGCTCGGGAACCTCGAGCGGCGCCGCCGAACGTCGGCGCTTCGGCAGGTAGCCGCCAAGGTCCATCCGCCGCTGCCGCATGTAGGTCAGCTCGGGCGAGCCTTCGGCGAACTTCAGGTAGGGCAGCTCCTTGATCTGGTCGTCTGCCACCGGCAGGCTGAAGCGGTCTCGGAAGCGCTTGATGGCGTCGTAATCAAGCTTCTTTTGCTGGTGCGAGATGTTCATCGCTTCACCAGCCTGGCCCATGCCGAAGCCCTTGATCGTCTTGGCCAGAATCAGCGTTGGCTGGCCCCGGTGCTCGACGGCGCTCTTGTAGGCGCTGAAGATCTTGAAGATGTCGTGACCCCCGCGGTTGAGCGCCCAGACCTGGTCGTCGGTCCAGTCAGCCACGAGTTCCCTGAGCTCGGGGGTGTTGAAAAAGTGCTCACGAACGTAGGCGCCGTCCTTGGCTTTGAAGGTCTGGTACTCGCCATCGACCGCCTCCATCATCCGCTGCTTGAGGATACCCTTCTTGTCTCGCAGCAACAGCGTGTCCCACTGGGTACCCCAGATCAGTTTGATGACATTCCAGCCGGCGCCACGGAAGGTGCCTTCAAGTTCCTGAATGATCTTGCCGTTGCCGCGCACCGGGCCATCGAGCCGCTGCAGGTTGCAGTTGATGACAAAGATCAGGTTGTCGAGCTTCTCGCGTGCCGCCATGCCGATGGCACCGAGCGATTCCACCTCGTCGGTCTCGCCGTCGCCAAGGAAGGCCCAGACCTTGCGGTCGCCGGCCTTAATGAAACCCCGGCTGTCGAGGTACTTCATGAAGCGCGCCTGATAGATCGCCTGGATGGGGCCCAGACCCATCGAAACCGTCGGGAACTGCCAGAAATCAGGCATCAGCCAGGGGTGCGGGTACGACGAGACGCCCTTGCCGTCGACTTCCTGCCGGAAGCAGTCCATCTGTTCATCGGTCAGCCGCCCGAGCAGATGGGCGCGGGCATAGACGCCAGGGACCGAATGTCCCTGGAAGAAGATCAGGTCGCCACCGTGCTGCTCCGAGGGCGCATGCCAGAACCAGGAGAAACCGACATCGTAAAGCGCTGCCGCCGAAGCGAATGAAGCGATATGGCCACCGACGTTGCTGTCCTTGTTTGCCCGGACGACCATCGCCATGGCGTTCCAGCGAATGTAGTTGTGAATCCTGATTTCCATGTCGGCATTTCCCGGATACTTGGGCTGCCGATCGACCGGAATGGTGTTGACGTATTCGGTGGTGGCGCTGTAGGGGATGTCGATTCCCTGCTGGCGCGCCTGGTCAATCAGGCCTTCGATCAGGAAGTGAGCTCGCTCGGCGCCTTCCTTCTCGATCACGCCGCTCAGCGCGTCCTGCCATTCCTGGGTTTCTTGCGGGTCCGCATCGCTGATGCTGGCCGACAGCGCGTTTTCGGGCAGAGCTGCCATGATTTGTCTCCTGATCTACAGAATCGTGAAGTGAATGTTGGTTTGCTGCACGCCGGGCTTGACGGCAGCTAACAGGGTAATACCTTGCCGCATCGCGTGGTACCGCAGCGCAGCAACGGAGAGAGCGCCGGATTGTAGGATAGACTTTCGCATGCTGCAATTTGCGTCACCAATCGACGTTACCCGAACGCGCGGGTACACTGGCATGGACAGCCAAATTGCAGGGAAGTTGAGTGGCGGGGGACGGGAAGGTTGACGCGGCAGGCGACGTCGTCAACCGGGCTCAATCGCTATAGGCGACTGGCGAAACCGGCATGCTGCGACGCCCCGGCAGGGTCATGTAGAGTCGTTTGGCGTTGGGTCCGGAGCGAGTGCTTACCTTGCCCTGATACTTTGTTGCCGTCGTCGCGCCGGTTTGATAGAGCTGGTAGAACTGCGTGACCAGCTGGACGTAGTTGCGCGTTTCCGGGTAAGGCGGAATCTGGTTCTTGTATTGTTGCACCGCGCCTTCGCCAGCATTGTACGAAGCCAGCACCAGTTCCTGCTGATTGGGAAATCTTCGGGACAGGTCGCGCAGATAACGCGCGCCCAGGCGGATATTGGTTTCCGGGTCGGCCAGTTTCTGTTCGATGCTCTTGTTTCGGTCGCCCTGCAAGCCATAGCGCTCGGCAGTGGCCGGCATCACCTGCATCAGGCCAATGGCCCCCTTGGGCGAAATCGCGCCGGGGTTGAAACCCGACTCTGCTGCCATGACTGCCTTGAGCAAGGCGGGCTCCACCGCGAACTCATTGCTGGCCACTTTGAGCAAGGGCTCAAACTTCTTCAGGTTTGGATGTTGCGACAAATAGCGCGCCAACTCCGGTTTCACCGGACCGACCGGCGAGACTTCAGACGAATCGAACTGTTTGCCACGCATGAACAGCTGATAGCGCGCATCGATTTTCTCAGTCGCGAAATGCGCCGCCCCCTGCTCGTCAATATAGCCATAGATGTTGGCGCAGGCGCTCGCGGAGACGAGGCCCAAGCCAAGCATCAGGATCACATTGAGAACTTGCATCAGCTATCCACTTCCATTTCGGTCCGTTGCCATGCTCCTGGATCGGCGCCCGGCGGGCCGCCGCTTCGCTCCTTGCGGACACACTCGCCACGGCATCGAGTTCCAGACAACCTGAATCTTACCACGCTGCGGGGGCAGAACGCCTTGACTCTCGATCCACGCTCGCCACGCCCCATTCCCTGCATGTCGGGTGACCCTGGCTGGACCGCTGCGGCAGCGCAGGCGCGGACTCCGCCCAGCGAAAACCCGATCAGCGGCCCCAACCCGGGGAAGTTGACCTGCGTCAACCTCACTGTCCCCTTGAGCCGCTAAGGTTTCGCCTTTGTCCGCAGCATTTTTTGTCCTTCCAGGAGAAGCGATGTCCGCAGAAGCAGCGATATCAATCCCGCCGATGACCGCACCGAGCCGGCTTCTGATGTCAGGCAACGAGGCCGTGGCGCGCGCCGTATGGGAGGCGGGGGTCCGGGTGGCAGCCGCCTATCCCGGGACGCCCTCGACCGAAATTCTCGAGTGCGTGGCGGCCTATCCGGCGATCTACACCGAGTGGTCGGTGAACGAGAAGGTCTCTCTCGAGGTGGCCTTTGGCGCGGCGATGGCGGGTTCGCGCAGTTTCTGTGCCATGAAGCATGTCGGCATGAACGTCGCGTCCGACGCGCTGATGACCATGACCCTGACCGGCGTTGCCGGCGGCCTGGTGATCGCGATCGCCGACGACGTTGGCCTCTCCTCGTCGCAGAACGAGCAGGATTCGCGCTACTGGGGTCGTTTCGCCCATGTCCCTTTGCTCGAACCGGCGGATTCACAGGAAGCGCACGACTTCACGCTGGCCGCTTTCGAACTCTCCGAGCGCTTCGAGGTACCGGTGATTCTGCGTCTTACCACCCGCATCTGTCACGTCAAGGGCCTGGTGAGCATCGGTGAGCGTAACGAACGCCCCGTCGCCGGCTTCACCAAGGACGTCAGCCGCTGGGTGATGGTGCCGAGCGCCGCCGGTCGACGTCTGCCGCTGATGTTCGAGCGTGAACGCCGGCTGCGCGCCGAAGCGGAGATTTCCGACCTCAACGTCGTTGAATTGGGCAGCGACCGCCGGATCGGTTTCGTCACCTCCGGCCCGGCCTACATGCACGTCCGCGAGAGCTTCCCCGACGCGCCGGTATTCAAGCTCGGCCTCTCCTTTCCCCTGCCTTTCGCCAGCCTGCGCAGGTTCGCCGACCAGTGCGAGCAACTGGTGGTGGTTGAAGAGGTCGAGCCGCTGATCGAGACCGAGCTCAAGGCGCAGGGCTTCAACGTCACCGGCAAGGACATTCTGCCGCTGTCCGGCGAACTGTCGCCGCAGGTTCTCAAGCCGGCGATCGCCCATCTGCTTGGCGAAGCGTTGGCCGAACAGGCGAAGACGGCACCGATGCCGGTCTTTCCCCGACCACCGACGATGTGCGTCGCCTGCCCTCATCTGGGGGTCTACTACACCCTCTCGCAGTTGCGCAATGTCACCATCTCGGGCGACATCGGCTGCTACACGCTGGGTTTCGGCCAGCCGTGGAACGCGCTCGATGCGTGCATCTCGATGGGCGCCTCGATGGGCATGGCGCTGGGCCTCGACAAGGGGCGCAGCGATGCCGAGAAGGACAAGAAGATCGTCGCCGTGATCGGTGACTCAACCTTCCTGCACATGGGCATGCAGGGTTTGCTGGACATCGTCTACAACCGCGGCAACGTCACCGTCCTCCTGCTCGACAACCGGGCAGTCGGCATGACCGGCGGTCAGGACAACCCCGGCAGCGGCCGCGACATCCACGGCCAGGAAGCACCGCGGGTCGATTTCGCCAATCTGGTCAAGGCGCTCGGCGTGCGCGAGGAACGCGTGCACGTGGTCAACGCTTATGAACTGCCGGTGCTGCTCAAAACGCTGCGCGAAGAGACCAAGATCCCCGAACCATCGGTGATCATCACCAGCCAGCCCTGCGTCCTGATCAAGGATTACCATGCGCTGAAGCCGTACACGGTGATCGAGGACAAGTGCACCGGCTGCGGCAACTGTATTGATGTCGGTTGCCCGGCAATCCACGTCACCCGCCGCGACCGAGTCACGAAAGCCAGTGGTCGCGAAGTCGATCTCGCCTTCGTGCGCATCGAGAGCGCCGCCTGTACCGGCTGCGGTCTGTGCCTGAAGCCCTGCGCACCGGATGCGATCGTCCATGTCGATACCCTGGCGATGCCGATCAAGGTCGTCAGGAAGAGCGCCGAGTTGACGCCAGGCGCGTAGCGGCGAGGCCACGATACGAAATGGGCGAGGCCGTCAGACACCTGGGGCATCGCCCGCCCAGCGAAGCTGAGAGGTTCCGATCTGATGTCTGAATCAGGCAAGTTTGACACCACCAACATTCTCGTCGTCGGCACCGGTGGCCAGGGCGTGATGACCGCGACCGAGATCCTCGCCGAGGCGGCGATCGCCCTCGGCCACGACGTGAAGAAGACCGAAGTCGCCGGCATGGCCCAGCGCGGCGGCGTCGTTTCCTCGCACCTGCGCTTCGGCCCGAAAGTCTTGTCGCCGCAAATCACCCCCGGTTCGGCCGACGTGCTGCTGGGTTTCGAAGCCGCCGAGGCAATGCGCTGGCGCCACATGCTGCGTCCCGAGGGCCTCGTCCTGATGAACACCGGCCGCCTGGTGCCGCCGATCGTCGAGCTTGGCCTCTACGACTACCCGGACGATCCGGTAGCCGAGATGCGCGCAGCCGGGACGCACGTCTTTGCCTTCGACGCCTCGATGATTGCCCAGGAACTCGGCGACATTCGTCTCGGCAATACGGTCATGCTGGGTGCGATCTCGGACCACCTGCCGTTCCCGGCGGAAGTGCTCGAGCGCTGCATCCTCAAGCGCTTTGCAAGCAAGAAGGCCGAGCTCGTCGAACTCAACCGGCGGGCCTTCGCTGCTGGCCGGGCAGCCGCCGAAGCGGCGGCTAAGGCCGAGGCCGCGGCGGCGTTGTAAGCCGGAACCGCAGAAAATTCCGTCAATCCGAGGCGGGTAGAACGAGAAGTTGCGCCCACCCGCCGGCATCCGGGCATCGCTACGCGTCCCACGGATTGATGACGGTGACGCTGGCGGCCTCATAGGGAGCCGTATCGCGTGACGCCACGATGAACCCCCGCGAGGCGGCGATCGCGGCGATGTAGCCGTCAGGGGTTGGGAATCCTCGCCCGCCAGCCCTGGCCTTCACGGCCAATTCGCCATAGCGCCGTGCTGCATCGATGTCGAACGGCAGCACCCGATCCCTGAACAGTCCCATCAGACCGTCAAGGGCCTGGGTCAACATGTCCTTGCGCTTGCCGGCCGTAAGCGCCCCGATGCCAAACAACAGCTCTGCCAGCGTCACGCTGGACAAATACAGCGTTTCGGCGACTTGATCATTCAGCCAGGCCCGCACGGCCGGATGCGGCTCTGGTTTCATCGCCTCGGCAACGACTTTGGTATCTAGAACGATCATTCAAACCTCAGCGGCTCGGCCGCCGTCTTGTCTCGCTCTTGGTTGAAGACCTCGAAATCCTCATTCGTGAGGCCGATCTTGCTGCCCAATGCCGCGAGCGCTTCGCCCAGGCGAACGCGCGTCTCTGGCTTGACCGCGATCGCCAGAATCTCGCGGACCTCGGCCTCAGTGCTATGCCCATGTTGAGCGGCCCGCACCCGCAATGCGCGGTGTATATCGTCAGGCAAATTGCGGACTGTCAGCATTGCCATAGCAGCACCTCACAAGAATGCATTCGATGCATCCATTTTACTAAAATGTATGCATGTCTTCAATAGTGATGCAGGCGGACGGCGACCTCGTCCGACAGCATGCTGGCGTGTTCGACCTGATAGCGCACTTCATCGAGCAGTTGCCGCCGTTCGACGCCGATTCTGAGCCAGTCGACGCCGATGTTCTTGTCGGCCTTGCGGAATTCGCCGGCCCAGCGCCAGGTCTTGCCGCACATCTGGCGGTGCAACTGGTGCAGGAAGGGCTCGCTGAGTATGTCCCGGCGCTGGCGGCGCCCAGGCTTCGCCTTGCAGGATGTTGAGTTGTTCCCACTCGTTCAACTCACCCTGAGTGGTGATTTGGCGGGGGAGCAGGCTCGCCTCCTCGTCCGGGTCGAGCAGCGTGGCGCCGGGCGGGGTGTCGATTCAAATGGCGGGCGAGACGGGTTGCCGGCACGCCCAGCGCTTGTCGGATGGCCTTGAGCCCGCCCGATGGCGGGCGGGCCCGCAGGTCGGCGCTGCGCCAGCGGTCGAGTGCGGCGTCGAGTTGGCGGAACTGGAGTTCGGCGAAGCTGGCCGAGAGGTTCGCAGAGAAATTCGGTTCCGTGGAATTGCCCCCTGACGCAAGAAAGTTCTCCATGTATGGCATCCGGGAGCAACGAAAGTGAATCGCTTGTTGCGTTACAAGACGAAACTCGACAACTGCACTGCGCGATCGGACAGCTTCGCCAGGACGGCGCCGTGCAACTCCGCCACCCAGGCTTCGAGATCCGTTTCCGAACGGACTATGCGGCAGGGTGGCGTGACCGGCTAAACGCTCGGCTCCAGCGTGCGCGCCGCCAGGTCGAGGGCGCGGCTGAGACGGCGGCGCAGGGCGTCCCACTTCTCTGTGAACGTTGGCGGGGATTTGGGCGGTACTTCGGGGATACCGGCAAGTTCCCGAAGACTCTCCGTGCTGATGCCTGCCGATTGGATCACGCTTGACGGGCTGTGTTCAGCCCCGCCTGCAAACAGGCACCCCGGATTCAGTGAGCAGTCATGCCCTGGGGTCTTGAGCAGTAGCAATTGTCGGAGTTCTTTTTCATTGCCCGTTGTCCCGGTGAGCGGATGGTAAGGAAATTTCATCAATCCGAATCCTCCTCACCAAAGAAGAACCGGCGCGGTGCCGGATGCCGAGGATCCATCTGCAACAGCCGATAGTCGGTCCGAAGCAAACGATGGAGGTTCTTCTCCAAAGCCAACGTTGACCGGGGGCGACCTGCCGAAAGCGGCCATTCGGCTGGGCTGGTCAATTCTCTCGCTTGGCCGACCGCTACGCTGCGGAAAGCAGTCACTGGATGCAGGATGGCGTCCGTCGGCAGCGGCCAGTAGTTGCCGCCCAACTACGGGAAAAATCGAGTTATTTGCCGACCGCTCCAGTTCCGGCAACCGCCACTTGGGACAGCCTTGCCCGTTAACAAGCATCAAGTCATAATAATCAGTATGGTCATACTGGTCATACGAATGGGGTCGCCGTGATTACCGAAACCAGCGCGGTCAACTTTAGGCAGAACCTGGGCGAAATGCTCAATCGGGTGCAGTACCGGCACGACAGCGTCGTCATCAACAAAGATGGCAAGGCAGTCGCTGTGCTGGTCGACGCGCGCTTGTTCGAGCGCATTCGCCGCATGCAGGGTCGCTTCGACGCTCTATGCCATCGCATCGAGGCTGGTTTTGCAGATCTGCCCGAGGCGAACGGCCTTGCCGAAATAGAGGCAGCGGTCGCGCTTGAACGGTCGTCGGTGCGCTCATCCACGAACAAGCGTTGAACCGCCGTGGCAACGCTGCGGGCGGTGCTCGATACCAACGTACTACTGTCGGGCATTGCTTACCCGGCAAGTGTGCCGGGCAAGATCCTGGCGGCGTGGCGTCACGGTTCGGTCGACGTACTGCTTTCCTCCTACATCCTCGACGAGTTGCGACGCGTGCAGCCCCGCCTGGCAAACCGCCATGGCTTGACATCGGCGGAGATGGACGATCTGGTCGATGCGCTTTCCGTACAAGCCGAAGTCATCGAACCGCTGCCAGGTCTGGAACCGGACTTGCGTGACGTCGATGATCAACCCGTCCTGGGCACCTTGCTCGCCGCCGTCAAGACATCGGGCGCCAACTACCTCATTACCGGTGACAAAGACTTGCTGGCAATGGCTGAACGCTACCCGATCGTCACACCAGCGACGTTCTGGGCCACTCATTCGGGACTATGATCGTTGCAACGCAACGCAGGCCGACGCTGATCAGCAGCCCCCGGGCATTGGCAGTCGGTGGCGCAGCCATGCCGGAGAATTGCGCTACTGAGCGACCGGTGCTCCGCGCTTACCGGCCGTCGAACTGCTGCCGGTGCAACCTTCAGCAATGAGTCAGTTGCCAACCAACAGCAAACCACGAGAACTCAGTGGCCGCTTGTGGTCCTGGAGCGGCCAGCTCGATGGGAAACCGCCGAGGCCGAGCATCAACGGCCGAATCAGACTGGAAGCAGTCGTTCAGATTTTTTGGCCCACCGGCTGCCACCGACCCTCAGCGGCCTCATGACATCTAGAAGCCATCCGACCGCTTCATGCTGCATTGCCGCCGTCCGGCCTAGACTTCCACACCAATAGATTGATCAACAAACTTCTGCGCTGTTTCGGTTACCCGGCAGGACAGGGACGGAGGTATTGATCTCATCAAAATAAGTCGACCCAGGCCCGTTTGAGTCTAGCCCATCCTGTACGACGCAATGGTCATCGGTGCGGTTGGCGTTTCCGGCGTCAAGGCTGGTGAAGACGCTCAGGTGGCGCGTGCCGGCGTCGCCGCGCTTGAAGTCAGCATCAATGCCGGGAAAGGGCCAAGCTGAAACGCCGTCGCCGACGTTTTTCGACGCAGTTTCAAGCCCTGCGCTGCCGATGATTCCGGACGTCACATCGCCGACGCGCAGCGGCCGGTTGTCCAACCGAACGCCGGGAGACTACGGTGGGTCCATTCCGCCGGAACCGCTTGCCGCAAACAGGTCATTCGGCAGGCACCGTCAGACGCGCGGGACTTGAACGAGATGAGTGGGTGGCTTTAGCTTCTTCAGGGCTTCGACTTTGGCCGGTCAAGCGGCCATTCACGCCGCTCTGCCTTAGTGACGGCTATGGTCCGACTGGAGTCAAATCTGAAATCCGTTAAGAGGTTGCGCTTGCCGCAATTATATCGTTTGGATATACTCGCATTATGCACATCATTTCACTAAAGATGCTGCGTGACTTCTGGCACAGGCATCCTGAAGCCGAGCAGTCTTTGCGCAACTGGCACACCGTTGCCGAGAATTCACGCTTTGCCGACTTTGCTGATCTGCGGCAGAGCTTTGGCAGTGCGGATTATGTTCCGCCTTATACCGTGTTCGATGTCGGCGGCAATAACTATCGGGTCGTTGTCATCGTTCGCTACCGCGACGGCAAGATGTTCGTGCGTTGGGTAATGACTCACCGGGAATACGACGACTGGTGCAAACGATACAGGAAAGGCAAGGTATAACCATGACAACGGCTACTGCTACTCTGGACATCAAGGCCCTGCAAAAGACTTGGGCTGCGTTTGATCGCATCGCCCATCTGCGTCCGATTCGTACTGATGAAGAGTATGACCGTACGGTTTCGCTGATGAACTGTTTGCTGGACATGATCGGCGACCAGGAGGATCACGCTTTGTCAGGGCTTCTTGATCTCGTCAGCGAACTGGTGGCCGACTATGACACCAACCACTTCGCCATCGAAGCTTCCGAGCCCAATGAGGTTCTGCGCTACCTGATCGAATTGCGCGGCCTGAAGCAAGGCGATCTCGCGGAAATCGTCCCACAGAGCAACCTTTCGGCAATTCTCTCCGGCAAGCGAAAGATCAGCGCGACCCTGGCTGGGAAACTGGCCAAGTTCTTCAACATCAGTCCGGCAGTATTCGTGCCTGGCTAAGAGGTTTTTGCGCGCTCCCAGTTCGGCATCGTCTTTGACAGGTATCGGCCCGCTACCCGCCATTCAAAATTGGGTTGAATTCCCACTTCGACAGGCCGCTTGTGGCCGGTTGCCGACGGACCCCATCCCGCACACACTGGCCGCTCCTCCTGCAAAGCTGCCCGTCAGGCAAGAATAGCACTGCTGGAAATCGAACGGCGGCTTTCGCGTCGCGGGCGGTTGCGAGCAACGGCCGCCTTCAAGAGCCCCACCGTCTGCTCTGGGTCGGTGGCTGCCCATGGCCTGAAACATCTGAACGACTCCTTCCCGTTTTATCCGACCGTTGATGCCAACACCGGGTACCGTGCAGCCGCGCGCCGAGTCACAGAGGCACTCACCAAGGCGCTGGCAGGCGCTGAAGGCAGCTCGTTCGAGTGCACCGCGCTGCTCGACAAGGGACGGAGCGCAGTTCGTCGGAGTGCCGCCAACAGCAATGCAGTACGCAAACCGGAGTAGTTCATGGCGAACCATCTGCTGCGCGAACAGCAACAGGCGACTCGACCTCACTGGCTGGAGGCGGTCCTGCCTCGCGACCCGCCGCGTCAAGAGAATCTTCCGACTTCCGCGAGCATGGACGCGCGAAGCGGCGATGACCCGTCTGCCCTTTCGGCGTGACACTTTGCCGCCGGCCTCCGTCTTGGTTGCGCTGATCACACGCTAAGGCGCACTTCCCTGCTGGCTGGTCTCCATTCCTGCCGCAAGTGCCGCTGGCGAAATTCGTACGATGCGCAGCGACGGGTAGTCCAACGGCGGCGGGTGCTCCATGCGGCCGATGGCGATCCAGACCTCGAACGGCGCCTGCGAGGTCTGCTCGTGCAGGCGCAGCGCCGTCAACCGGGAGCACACCGCATGCGGCGCGCCTGGCCCCGGACAGCAGTGTGCCTGATCCGGCTATCCGATTTGCGCTAGAATGCTGGCCTTCTGCTGATTGATGGGCAGCCCGGGCGCACACGCGTTGCCTGTTTCCCGCTCGCCCTCAAGGCACTCCAGGAAGATCCAAGATGACGGCAAAAATCCTCGATGGCAACGCGCTGGCGCAAAAGCTGCGCGCCGACTTCAAGACGCGTGCCGAAGCGCTGCTGGCCAGCCGCGGCACCCGCCCCGGCCTGGCCGTGATCCTGGTCGGCGAAGACCCGGCCTCTCAGGTCTATGTGCGCAACAAGGTGAACGCCTGTGCGCAGGCCGGTTTCCACTCCGAGAAGATCAGCTATACGGCCGATGTCGAAGCGCAGCTGGTCTTCGACCGGATCGCCGAACTCAATGCCGACCCCAAAATACACGGCATCCTGGTTCAGTTGCCGCTGCCGAAACACTTTGACAGCGATGCGGTCCTCAAGGCGATTGCCCCGGAGAAGGATGTGGACGGTTTTCACGCCGAGAACGTGGGTGCCCTGATGCAGGGCCATCCGCGCTTCATCCCCTGTACGCCTTACGGCGTCATGAAGTTCCTGGCCGAAGCGGGGATCGACCTCAAAGGCAAGGAAGCGGTGATCCTCGGGCGCTCGAACATCGTTGGCAAGCCGATGGCGATGCTGCTGATGCAGGCCAGTGCAACAGTCACCATCTGCCATTCGCAGACCCGCGACCTGGCCTTCCACACGCGCCGTGCCGACATCCTCGTCGCCGCGCTTGGCAAGGCGCGCTTCGTCACCGCCGAGATGGTCAAGCCGGGCGCCGTGGTCATCGACGTCGGCATCAACCGCCTGCCCGATGGCAAACTCTGCGGCGATGTCGATTTCGCAGCGGTCAGCGAAGTCGCCTCGGCGATCACACCGGTACCCGGCGGCGTCGGGCCGATGACCATCACCATGTTGCTCGCCAACACCCTCGAAGCCGCTGAAAGGGAGGCCCGCTGATGCCGCACCGGGCTCCGTTGGTCGGCGTGGTGATGGGTTCCGATTCCGACTGGCCGACGATGCAGGCGGCGGCGGTGATGCTCAAGGACTTCGGCGTGCCTTTCGAGGCGCGTGTCGTGTCGGCGCATCGCACCCCCGACCTGCTTTTCGAATACGCCGAAGCGGCGGCCCAGCGAGGGCTGAAGGCGATCATCGCCGGTGCCGGCGGCGCGGCGCATCTGCCGGGAATGCTGGCCGCCAAGACCATTGTTCCGGTCCTTGGCGTACCCGTGCAGTCGAAAGCGCTGTCCGGCCAGGATTCGCTGCTCTCGATCGTGCAGATGCCGAAAGGAATTCCGGTCGCCACTTTCGCCATCGGCGAAGCCGGGGCGGCCAACGCGGCTCTGTTTGCCGTCGCCATGCTGGCCACCGGAGATGCCGCACTCGCCCGGCGTCTCGACGACTTTCGCCGGGCACAGTCGGAGAAGGTGATGGCCATGAAGCTGCCGGAGGTGTGACCGGGTTTCCGTCAACGGCCGTCCCGACCACAACCATGCCCCATGATTCTTCCTCCTGCAACCCTCGGCATGCTCGGTGGCGGTCAGCTCGGCCGCTTCTTCGTCGCGGCAGCGCACGAGATGGGCTACCACGTCTGGGTCCTCGACCCTGACCCGCACAGTCCTGCCGCACTGATCGCCGACCGCCACCTGCTCGCCGCTTACGATGATTACGCGGCGCTTGACGAGCTGGCGCAGGGTTGCGCGGCGATTACCACCGAGTTCGAGAATGTGCCCGCCGGCACCCTCGACTATCTGAACAAGTTCGTTCTCGTGCGGCCGTCAGCAGCAGCGGTCAGCGTTTGCCAGAACCGCATCGCCGAAAAGAACTTCCTGCGCGACAATGGCCTGCCACATGCCGGCTTCGCCGCAGTCCACCATGAACACGACCTGCGCGAGGCCGACGACCGGCTTTTTCCCGGCATCCTGAAGGTCGCCCGCTTCGGCTACGACGGTAAGGGTCAAGCGGTCGTGGTCAATCGCGACGCGGCGGTCGCCGCTTTCCAGCAGTTCAAGGGTGAGACCTGTGTCCTCGAGCAGAAGCTCGCGCTCGACTGCGAAGTCTCGGTGGTCCTGGCGCGCGACGAAACGGGCAGCATCGAGAGCTTTCCGACCGCCGAGAACAGCCACCGCAAGGGGATCCTCGACGTCTCCCTGGTACCGGCGCGTGTGGCGGCGGAACTGCACGACGAGGCCGCCGGGCTCGCCGGCAGGATCGCCGATCGCCTCGGCTATATCGGCACCCTGGCCGTCGAGTTCTTCGTCGTGCACGGCAAACTGGTGATCAACGAAATGGCCCCGCGGCCGCATAACAGTGGCCACTACACCATCGACGCCTGCATCACCAGCCAGTATGAGCAGCAGGTACGTGCCCTGTGCGGCCTGCCGCTGGGCGAGGCGCGGGCGCACTCAACGGCGGCCATGGTCAACCTGCTCGGTGACCTGTGGTACGAAACAACCCCCGCCGGCGACCACTACCGCGAGCCGGACTGGTCGAAGCTGCATGCCTTTGCCAACCTCAAGCTGCACCTTTACGGCAAGCATCACGCCCGACCCGGCCGCAAGATGGGACATTTCACCGTGCTCGATGCCGACCCGGAAAATGCCCGGCAGGTCGCGATGACCGCACGCGCCGCGATCGGAATCGTCGATGCCGCCTGAGCTGGACGCGATCGATCGGGCGGTCGCACTGCTGCAGGCCGGCGAACTGGTCGCCTTTCCGACCGAGACGGTCTACGGCCTCGGTGCCGACGCCGCGAATCCCGCGGCCGTCGCCAGGATCTTCACCGCCAAGGGACGACCTGCCGATCATCCACTGATCGTCCATCTTCCCGCCGACAGCTATCTCGAGCGCTGGGCGCGGGAAATTCCTGCCGTCGCCTGGGAACTTGCCGAGGCCTTCTGGCCCGGCCCGCTGACCCTGATCCTCAAGCGGGCCGCGGCCGTGCCGGGTGCCGTCACCGGCGGCCAGGACAGTGTCGGCCTGCGCGTGCCGGCGCATCCGCTGGCGCTCGATCTGCTGCGCGCCTATGCCCGCGCCGGCGGCGGCCTGGCCGGCATGTGCGGCGTTGCCGCCCCATCGGCCAACCGCTTCGGCCGGATCAGTCCGACCGAAGCCGCACACGTGCGCGACGAGCTCGGTGACGCAGTGAAGCTGATCCTCGACGGCGGCCGCTGCCCGGTCGGCATCGAGTCGACGATCCTCGATCTGACGCCGGGCAGCGCCCTGCCGCCACGTCTGCTGCGCCCCGGCCGGATCACCTGCGAGCAGATCGCGACCGTCATCGGGGTGCTGCCGGAGATCGCCGATCGGCAACCGGGCGACCGCACGCCGCGGGTTTCAGGTTCGCTGGCCGCGCACTACGCGCCGACGACGCCACTGCGCCTGGTGCCCCCCGGGCGCCTTGCCGAAGTCATCGCCAGGCTTCGCCAGGCAGGTCACCGCTGCGCCGTACTGTGCTACAGCCAGCTGCCGGATCAAGGCGCATCGCCTGATCTGCGCCGCCTGCCGGGCGATCCACGTGGCTACGCCAGCGGGCTGTATGCCGCCCTGCGCGAACTGGACCAGGCGGCGACCGACCTGATCCTCGTCGAGGAGATTCCCGCCACGCCGGCCTGGGCAGCGGTCACCGACCGCCTGCGCCGAGCGGCCTGCGGTGCCGACCGGGGGACGGACCTGCAGAGCTAGCGCCCGAAGCGATAGTTCCAGAGCAGGTCCAGCCCGGTGTCGGTACCGGCGCGACCGATGAGCGAGAGATTGCGGCTGAGGTTGACAGTCAGCTTGACGACGCGGCCGACGTTGATGAGCGACTGGTCGTAGCTGATCAACACCGTCGACGACAAACGCTTGCCAACGCTGACGATCTGATCGCTCGTCGTGTCGCTGGCGCCAAAACCGGTGGTACTGGCGATACGACTCGTCTGCCGTTCGCCCGAGCCATCGAGCGTACCGCTGCTGACCCCGAACTCGTCGATACCGAGACCGCGCTGTATGGCCTTGAGCGGCCCGCCATCCTGCCCGCCAAGGATCGCCTGCGCCGCAGCCAGCAGCACTGCCGACTCCTGCCCACCCGTTTGGTCCGGCGCATGCCCGAGCACCAGCCAGGAGAGCTTCTCGGCATCCGGCACCTCCGGGTCGGAAACCAGGCGGACGACCGGCCGCCTGGCTGTCCCGGTCACCTCGACACCGGCCTCGACCGGCAAATTGGCGCGAACGGCCCGGATGTTGAGGCCGGGATTGTCGATCAGCCCCTGGAAGTTCAGTATGCCCCGTTCGATTTCGAGCTTCTGCCCGTAGGCATTGAAGCGGCCGTCTCGGGTGCGGATCGAACCGGTGGCGCGGGGCACACCGGTTCCGTCGGAGCGAATGTTCACTGCGCCGACCAGCCGGCTCTCGACGCCGGCGCCCCGAAAATGGAAGTGGCGGCCAAGGTCGGCGTCCACATTCACAGACAGCAGCCTGGCCGGCAGGGAAGACTTCGCCTGCCCGGCGCTCGCCCGCTTGATCACGACGTCGTCCGAAAGTCGCGGCGTACCGGTCTGGGCCAGCTCCCAGTAGCCGGCGTCGAGCTTGAAGTTACCCAGCATCTCAACTGCGCCCCCAGCCAGCTTGATCTGCGCATCGCCGGAGACCAGTGTCCACTGATCCGGCCTCTGCGTCACACCCAACCGATCCGCCTTGACGGTCAACACGCCATCGACCTTGCCGGTGCGCAGCTCGCCACTCGCCTCGACACGCCCCGGTTTGCCGGTCAGGCCGGCGGCATCGATGCCGGGATCGAGCAACAGTACGCGCGGCATCGGCTGCAAGTCGCTCTCGAAAGACAGCTGCTTGAGAATCAGACGAACGTCACCATCGGCTTCTCCGCTCAGTTGCAAAAGCAGCTTGCCACGCTCGAGACGCATCCCCAGGTCAAGCGCACGCAAGGCCAACCCGTCACCGCGCCATTCGCCCGTGAGTCGCGGTAGCGCCGGCGTACCGGCGAGCAGCATCTCGCCCGCCAGTCGACCGCCCACCTGCCAGCCCTGGCCGAGCAGCGGACCCGCCCAGGCCAGATCCGGGGCATTCAGCCTGATCCTGCCGCGCCAGGGCGCCAGCCGATCGATCCAGGCGCTGGCCGAACTCGCCGCGCTCAGCTCGCCGTCCACTTCACCCAGCCGCTTGCCTTGCAGTCTGAGCTGGCCTTCGAGACGCCCGGCCCTGGCCAGCAGGCTCAGGCTCCCCTCTTCCAGGCCGAGAGGCAGGCCGCCGATCGACAGGTCGCCGCTCTCTCGCCATAGCCGTACTCGCCCGCCCGGCAGGGCGACTCGCGCCCCCTTGGCTGGCGTCGCGGAACGGTCGGCACTGCCGATATCCCAATCGCCATTGAGCCGCAGCGTGTCGCCATTGTCCTTCGCTGTCGCCGAAACCGCGCTGGACCACTCCGGGAACTCGGCGAGAAGCGCCACGACTGGCAGGGAGCGCAGGCTGCCGGCAGTCTGCCAACGGCCCTGCGCGTAGCGCGATTGCTCCAGTCGGGCCGACCAGCCGGCGCCAACGAGATCAGCCGGGCCGGCACTGACGCCGGCGGCGGCCACCTGCAGCGGCATCGCCGAAGCCAGACTGATGAAAGGCCGCTGCGCATCGACGACCGAGGACAGTGTCAGCTCGCTCAAGGTGCCAGCCCAGCTCAGGCCGGCCGCCTGCGCGGTGAGGCCACCCTCGAGCAGCAGGCGAAGGCCACGCTTGCCGGGCAAAGCCAACTGCCCGCGGAGACTGTGCTTGCTGCGAACACCCTGGGCATCGAGCTGCAGGTCATGGGCGACGGTTTCGCCGCCAGGCAGGTCCAGTCCGGCCAGTCGCAGCTTGCCGACCAGCGCACCCTGACTGCCGTCGCCGAGCTCAGCTTGGAGGTCCAGCGCACGCAGCTGTCCGATGCCGGCCGCGGCCAGACGCGTCGAATGCAGATCCGCTGACAGCTGCAGCGTCTTGAGGCCACCGCCGACAACGACCACGCCGGCAAGATCGCCAGCGACGCCAAGCAGGTCAAGCTTTGGCGCCGCGATCGACACGGTCAACCGGTCGCCCGGCGCGCCGAAAGCGCCTTTCGCCGATAGCTGGTTGCCGGCCGCTGCCAGTTCGATGTCGGCCTTGCGCAGCCGTTCCCCGGCAAGATCAATCTCGCCGCGTCCGGCAAGCGCTTCCCCGCCGAGACGGCTGTTGCGCAGCTGGAAGCGCAGTCCCAGCGCGAGCTGCGGCTGACGGCTGCCTTGTGCGTCAAACTCGGCATTGAGACGCGCCGCCGGCAGCTTGGCGAAGCGGCTGGGATCGAAATCCTTCAGGCTACCTGCGACGGTGAACTGGCCGGTATCCACCAGGGCAACTTTGCCACTGGCCATCAGCTGCGCGTCACCACTGCTCAGCTGCAGGGTCTCGACAGTGACCTCGGCTGGATCAATCGCCAGTTTGCCCTCGATCGCGAATCGCGGGTCGCGCAGCTTGCCTTCGAGCTGCTGGCTATTGAGGCCGATCCGGGCGCGCAGCGGACCCGCGAGTTGCGTACGGCGCAACCCGCTGTCCAACGCACTCGCGTCCAGCGCAGTCACCGCCAGGCGCAGGACCAGTTCGGCGTCGCGCAGGCTACCACTCCCCTGCAGGCGTCCGCCGCCGGACAAACGAACATCGAGATCCGCCAGTTCCAGCTCAAGGTCGCTCAGATTAAGTCCCGCGGTGACTGATTCGATCGGCACGAGCTGACGATCGACGGCTCCGGGACGACGGTTGACAAGCTGCAGCCGCCCCCCCAGGGCGGCGGC
Organism: Candidatus Accumulibacter necessarius; assembly: GCA_017302435.1. Taxonomy (GTDB): domain Bacteria; phylum Pseudomonadota; class Gammaproteobacteria; order Burkholderiales; family Rhodocyclaceae; genus Accumulibacter; species Accumulibacter necessarius. The sequence goes on along the minus strand of JAFLDL010000033.1, from coordinate 23,752 downwards.
CGACTCGCCCAGCGGCCGCAATTCGGCACGCAAGTCAAATTCTGCCTGTGGCGCGCCGGCAATCCAGGCTCTGGGGTCGACCCCCGTCAACTCCGCCGCTGCTTCGACGACCGGCTGCGCTGCGAAAGGCGCAATCCTCGCCACGACTCCACCGGCGAAGCGGTCGCCGGCCGCGGCCTCGAGCGGCCGCGCACTACCGACCAGCGAGAGCTCTTCGAGCCGGCCATCGGCAGCCAGGTCGAACACCAGCCGCCGGCCGCCGGCTTGACCCTCGATGTCGGCTTTCGCTACCAGCGCGAACGGCCTTTCTGCGCCCAGCGAGGCTTCACCGCTGACCACCAGACCCGCCACCCGCGCCCGTAGCTCGAGCAGGCGATGCAGCGCGCCATCGCTGACTAGTTGCGCCGCGAGCGACTCGGCGACCGTTGCCGCCTCGCCGTCCGGGTAGGCATGATCACCGACTTCAAGCCGGCCGAGCTGCAACTGCTCGATTTCGACCGCCAGCGGCAGTGCCAGGCTATCGGGCAACAGCACGGGCTCGGTGCTTGAAACGTTCGACACGCGCAGACTCGCCGCAGCGATGCGGCTGACGGCAAGTCGCCCGCGCAACAGCTCGCGCGGGCGCCAGTCCAGTTGCAGCGCTTCGATCTGGACATCGAGCGTCTCACTGCGCCAATGCACCGCCGGCAGGAAGAACGAGCCGCCGAGCGTGCCGGCCGGCTCTTCAAGCGTCAGCTGACCAGCGGCAAGCCGCTCGATGATCCGGCAGCTCAGCCGCAGGCCGGCCTCGCTGCCAAACAACCAGCCGGCGCCGGCGAACAACATCAGCAGGGCAGCGAGTGGTGCCAGCCATCGCCAGTGTCGGAGCGACGAGCGCACCGGCGGCGGCGTGGGCGTCGGCGCCGGCGGCATGGGGGCAGTCGTGTCCGGCGTCATCGCTGGCAATTCGTCGTTATTCAAAAGGGTATCGCCAGGGAAAAGTCCAGCCGCAGCTTGCCCTCACGCTGGCCGTAGGCGAGGTCAATGCCGAGCGGTCCAGCCGGGCTCCGCCAGCGTGCGCCAACACCGTAGCCGACCGCGAGATCCATCGCCTGCCAGTCGTCGACCGCATTGCCGGCATCGACAAAAACCGCCGCACCCCAGGTTGGCTTGATCCAGTGCGTGTATTCGCCGCTCATCGTCACCAGGTAGCGCCCGCCGACGATTGCCGAGCCCTCTTGCACGCCGAGGCTCTGATAGGCGTAACCGCGCACCGTGTTGCTGCCGCCGGTACGAAAGAGGAAGTCCTGCGGGATGCCCGCCGACGAGGGGGCAAAAGTTGCCCCGAGTTCGCCGCGGAAGAGCAGTGCGTTGTTGGCACTGAGCGGAATCCCCTGGCTGTAGCGGAGGTAGGTACGCAGGAAGTTCTGATCGGAAAGCAGTTGCTTGCTGCCGCCGCCAACCTGAAACTGCAGCGAGGTCCCCTCTGCAGGATCCAGCGGATCGACCGCGTGCCGCCATGTCCAGCCAGCCTGTGCGGTCAGGGCACGGTTGGTGGTGGACGGTGCCCCCTGCGGCGATTGCCGTTCGTTCTGCCAGTTCAGGCTCAGGCGTTGCTCGACGCTGCCAAGCTGCTGCAGACGCGTCGCACCGATAGCGTAGCGCTGGATGCCCAGATCTTCGATATCGGAGTTCTCGACAGCTATGCCCACACCGTTGCGGCGCTGCTCCTCGTCTGGCGGCAAGAAAACATCGGCAGAAGCCGTCTGCTGCAACTGCGCCAGACGCACGCCAGTCTGCAGATCCCAGGCACGGCCGAGAAAATCGTGGTTGCGATAGGTGGCTCCAGCGCGCGCACCGGTGTTGGTGCTGAAGCCGACGCTGAACGACACCTGGTACGGCTGCCGCTCGCGGAGCTGTACGCGCACCGGCGCCGTCACCCAACCGTCCGCGGCGGCGGCCGCTGCAGCGTCATCGTCGCCACGCTCCAGGGACACACTGACCGAGGCAAAATAAGGCGCGCTCTGCAGTGCGGCCTGCAGGGCCAGCAGACGATCTTCCCGGTAGCCTTCGCCAGGCCTGACGCTGCGATTGAAGCGCGCCACCAGTTCTGGCGAGTAGCGCTGCAGACCACTGATCTTCAGGTCGCCGAAGCGGTAACGCGGGCCGGCATCAGCGATCACGCGCAAATCGACCCGGTGTGCTTCTGGATCGACCTCGGCGCTGGTTTCCTGCAGGCGAGCGGCAGCGTGATCAACGGCCAGCAGGTCGGCCAGCAGGGATTGCTTGGCATCATCCCAGTCGGCTTGCCGGAACGGCTGACCGGCGCTCAGCTTCCAGGAGCGCACCAGCGCCTCGCGACGCGCCGGATCGAGATCACCCGCGATGTCGATGTGCACGCTACCAATCAGCGAACGCGGGCCAGGGTCGACCCTCAGCAACAGTTGCTCACCCTGCTGGCGCAGCGCGACGCTGGGCGAGAAGTAGCCCTCGGTCGCCAGCAGCGCCGCCACCGCGCGCTGCATCCGACGTTCCAGGGCGGCCTGGGCCGGCGCATCCGAAACCTCGCCGATCTCCAGAAAATTTTCCAGCAGCTCGCGCACATCATCCGGCGCCTGCAACTGTGGCACCACCGCGGCGGCAGGCAAGGCGAGCAGCAGCGCTGCAAGGGGAAGGAGCTTGTGCATGCGGGAGTGCGGGTCTGTCAAGCGTCGAATTCCGGCCTGGGTTTGTCTCTCCACGCCTCAACGGACTTGCGACACCGTTCAGGCACCGGCACAAGGCTCGGCGGGCGGCATAGGATAAACCCTTTTTGGCCGCTGGCGGGAAGATCAGCCATACCAAGCTGCACAGGCGGGTGGCTGAGCAGTCGTTCCCGAGATGCCGGGGATTGCCGGCAATGGCGCCGGAGGGTGAGTAACGGTGCCGGTTCTGCGTCAATTTGGCCGCCCTTCGTTACGCGCGCCTCGCGGCCGGTGGTGCGGCAACGTCAAAGGCGACCGAGCAGGACCTCGGCGACAAATCGACTGCCCATATACGCCAGCAACAGCACCATGAATCCAGCCAGGGTCCAGCGCAGGGCAATGCGGCCCCTCCACCCGTAAACGCGGCGTCCAACCAGCAGGGCGGCGAAGATTGCCCACGAGGCAAAAGCGAACAAGGTCTTGTGATCGAACACCACGGCCTTGCCGAAGATCACCTCGGAAAACATGACGCCACTGACCAGCGCGACGGTCAGCAGGCAGAAAGCAGTGAAGATCATGCGAAACAGCAGCGCTTCCATGGTCAGGATTGGCGGCAGGCTGCCGAGGCTCCTGGTGACTGCGCGTTGATGCAACTTGCGTTCGGCAAAGCCCATGAACACCGCGTGCAGCGCCGACAGGGTAAACAGGCTGTAGGCCAGCATCGCAGTCAGGAAATGGAGCTGGAAACCCCAGGCGCCGGCGTGGGCGACGACGCGAAGCTGCGGAAACACGGCCGGAGCTGCCGCACCCAGCGCGGCTAGCGGCAACACCATCGGCTGCAGTCCGTCCATGCGCGAGCGGAAACTCTCCAGCCAGTAGATCATGACGGCCAGCCAGAGCATCAGTGACAGCGCGAAACTGAACGAGAACCGCATGCCGCCAGCGCTGAACAGCCCCTCGTAGAGTCCAAAACCCTGCACCACGAGGGCGCCAAAGATGGCCGCCCGCTCCCAGGGCTGCATCGGAAGGGTCACCAGCGGTTGGTCGGTTTCACGCCACCGGGTATGCCAGAAATGGATTCCCAGCGCGGCATAGAGCAGCGATGAAACGATGTGCGGTAGAAGGTGCAGTAGAATGTCGGACATTGTTTTCAGTTTACACCAAGCCGGAATCCAGATGCTCGACAACCTGACCCAACGCCTTGCCCGCGTCATGAAAAACCTGCGCGGCGAAGCGCGCCTGACCGAAGGCAACATCACCGATGCCTTGCGTGAGGTTCGCCTCGCCCTGCTCGAGGCCGACGTGGCCTTGCCCGCGGTCAAGCAACTGATCGCCGCCGTCAAGGAAAAGGCCATTGGCGAGGAGGTGATCGGCTCGTTGAGCCCGGGGCAGGCACTCGTTGGCGTCGTCCATCGTGAACTGACAGCGCTGATGGGCGAGGCGCACACCGGGCTGAATCTGGCGACCCAACCGCCGGCGATTGTCCTGATGGCTGGCCTGCAGGGTTCCGGCAAGACGACCACGGTCGCCAAACTGGCCAAAATGTTGCGTGAAACGCAGAGGAAGAAGGTTCTCGTTGTCTCCTGTGACGTCTATCGCCCGGCGGCCATCGAGCAGTTGAAGACCGTTGCCGCCCAGGCCGGAGCGGATTTCTTTCCCTCGGCGACGACCGAGAAGCCGGTCGACATCGCACGCAATGCGGTCGATTGGGCAAAGCGTCACTACCATGATGTCCTGCTGGTGGACACCGCGGGCCGTCTGGCGATCGACGAGGCGATGATGAAGGAAATCGCCGAACTGCATGCGGCGATCAAACCTATCGAAACGCTGTTCGTCGTCGACGCGATGCAGGGGCAGGATGCGATCAACACGGCCAGGGCTTTCAACGAGACCCTGCCGCTGACCGGAATCATCCTCACCAAGCTCGATGGTGATGCGCGAGGTGGTGCCGCACTGTCCGTTCGTCACGTGACCGGCAAACCGATCAAGTACGCCGGAATAGGCGAGAAGCTGACTGGCCTGGAAGCCTTTCACCCGGAGAGAATGGCCTCGAGAATCCTCGGCATGGGCGACGTGCTGTCGCTGATCGAGGACGCCAGGAAAGGCATCGACGAGGAAAAGGCGATCGAGTTCGCCAAGAAGCTCAAGTCGGGCAAGGGCTTCGATCTTAGCGACTTCAAGGACCAGATCGGCCAGATGCGCAAGATGGGTGGCCTCTCGTCGATGATCGAGAAGCTGCCGGCACAGTTCTCACAGGCGGCAGGCCAGTTGCCGGCCGGCGGCGAAGAGAAGGCAGTGGCACGGATTGAAGGCATCATCAACTCGATGACGCCTGCCGAGCGTAGCCGGCCCGAGTTGCTCAAGGCCGCGCGCAAGCGCCGCATCGCGCTCGGTGCCGGCGTTCAGGTGCAGGAGGTGAATCGCCTGCTGAAACAGTTCGAGCAGACCCAGAAGATGATGAAGCAGTTCTCGCGCGGCGGCATGTCGCAGCTGATGCGTGGTCTCAAGGGGATGATGCCCGGAATGCGCTGAGCGCCGCAGGGCGCCCGCCTCAGCGCATCGCCAGCTTCCTCTTGGTGTAAGACCACTGATTCTGCCACGCCACGCGAACCACATTCGGGTATTGCGGCTGGCCAAGGCTGCCGTTGTAGCGACCGAGCGCGCGGTACAGATCTCCACGCTCGATGTCGAGGTAGTGGCGAAGAATGGTGCAACCGTAGCGTAAGTTGGTGCGCAGGTGGAAAAGGTTGTCGTCACTGCGTCCGACGACTTTCACCCAGAAGGGCATCACCTGCATGAAGCCGCGCGCGCCAGCGCTCGATACGGCGTATTTCTTGAAACCGCTTTCCACCTGGATGAGACCAAGCACCAGTTGTGGGTCGAGACCCGAGCGCGTCGCTTCGTAATGCACCGCGCGCAGGAATTCGAAACGCGCTTCCCGGTCAGGAATCCGCTTCTCGAGGCGCCGTGACATCTCGGTCAGCCAGTCGATGGCATCCATCGAATCCTGAAAGGAACTCCTGGGCGGCGCCCGATCAGAAATCGATCGCGTCAGCACCGCCTGCACGCTGGCTGAGAGGGGTTCGTACTTCTGCGCACCGGCATGCGCCGCGAGCGGGAGCAGAAAGGCGAACAGCGCCGTCAGGTAACGCATAGTCGCTCCTTCAGGAACTGGCCGATCTCTGCCCTGCCGATCATCTGTGACGCTGCTTCGACGCGTCCCTTGTATTCCAGCTTTCCCTCCGCGAGACCGCGTTCGCCAACCACGACACGGTGCGGAATGCCGATCAGTTCCATTTCTGCGAACATTACCCCGGGACGCTCGTTGCGGTCATCGAGCAGAACGTCGATACCGGCTTCCGTCAGTTCCGCGTAGAGGGCATCGGCAGCCGCCCGCACTGCCTCACTCTTGGCGTAAGCCATGGGAACGATGCACACCTGGAAAGGGGCAATGGCCGCCGGGAAGATGATGCCGCGCTCATCATGGCCCTGCTCGATGGCAGCTCCGACGATACGGGTGACGCCAATGCCGTAACAACCCATTTCCATGATCCGGCTCTGACCGCCCTCGTCGAGGAAGCTGCATTTCAGCGCCTCAGCGTATTTGGTACGCAACTGGAAAATGTGGCCCACCTCGATGCCGCGGCAGAGCTCCAGCCAGCCTCGGCCGTCGGGAGACAGGTCACCGACAACGACATTGCGGAAATCGCCGACTCGCGTCGGCTCGGCGACATCGCGCGAGAAGTTGACTCCAGTCAGGTGGAAACCCACTTCGTTGGCGCCGCAGACGAAGTCGCCCATCACCGCCACGCTACGATCGGCGAAGATGGGCAGATCGACGACGCCGACCGGACCAATATAGCCAGGCTGACAGCCCAGCTTGTCGAGGATCTCGTCGTCGCGCGCAAAACGGAACTCGCCAAGGGCTTTTTGCACCTTCAGCTCGTTCAGATTATGGTCACCGCGCAGCAGGATCAGGGCGAACTGCCCAGCACCACCGGCCGGCGAACTCAGAATGACGGCAATCGCCTTGACCATCCTGGTCACCGGGAGGTCCAGAAGTTCGGCGACATCCTCACATCGGATTCGGCCCGGCGTGGCAACCCTGGACATGACGACGGTACCTGGCGGGCGGCTTCCGCCCCCAGCCAGCGCTTCGGCCAGTTCGACGTTGGCCGCGAAATCGGAGTCCGGACAGTACGCCAGAGCATCCTCGCCGGAATCTGCCAGAACGTGAAACTCGTGCGATCCGGTGCCGCCGATCGATCCCGTGTCGGCAGCGACGGAACGGAACTTCAGCCCGAGACGGGTGAATATCCGCGTATAGGTGTCGAACATGTTGCGGTATTCGCGCTGCAGGTCTTCGAAGCTGCTGTGAAAGGAGTACCCGTCCTTCATCAGGAACTCGCGGCCGCGCATGACCCCGAAACGCGGCCGGATCTCATCGCGGAACTTCACCTGAACCTGGTAAAAATGAACCGGCAACTGGCGATAGCTCTTGACATCCTTGCGTACGACGTCGGTAATCACCTCCTCGTGCGTCGGACCGATGACGAAGTCGCGCTGGTGTCTATCCTTGCAGCGCAGCAGTTCGGGACCATACTTGTCCCAGCGCCCGGATTCCTGCCACAGCTCGGCCGGCTGGACAGCCGGCATCGACAACTCGATTGCCCCGGCCCGATCCATCTCGTCCCGGACAATCTGCTCTACCTTGCGCACCACGCGCAAACCGATCGGCATCCAGGTGTAGATGCCGCCCGCCAGACGTTTGATCATACCGGCCCGCAGCATGAGCTGGTGGCTGATCACCTCGGCGTCGGAGGGTGCCTCTTTCAGTGTCGATAAAAAAAACCGGGAAGTCCGCATGGCAATCAGGTCAGCAGGGCCAAAGCCGGCATTTTACTCGACAGGTGGCCGAACTAGGGCGCCAATTGCGAGGTGCTACGGCATCGGCACACAGGCCGCTGGCCAAGCCTCAGGCAGGAAAGCAGGCCGCGCGGCCGCAAGTCGCACGGTTCGCTTTGCAACGCCGCTGAATTGTGGAAAAATGCGTTCAATCAATCAATTTGCAGGTTCTTGAAATGCTTGACCGTGAAGGCTATCGCCCGAACGTCGGCATCATTCTTTGTAACGCCAGGAACGAGGTCTTCTGGGGCAAGCGTATCCGAGAGCATTCATGGCAGTTCCCGCAGGGCGGTATCAAGCGGGGCGAAACGCCCGAACAGGCGATGTACCGGGAGTTGCATGAAGAAATCGGATTGCTACCCGAGCATGTTTATGTTCTCGGTCGGACCAAGGACTGGTTGCGTTACGATGTGCCGACGCATTGGGTCAGACGCGAATGGCGCGGTAGTTACCGAGGCCAGAAGCAGATCTGGTTCCTGCTTCGTCTGATTGGGCGCGACTGCGACGTGTCGTTGCGCGCCTGTGATCATCCCGAGTTTGACGCCTGGCGATGGAACAACTACTGGGTGTCTCTTGACGCTGTCATCGAGTTCAAGCGCCGGGTCTATGAGCAGGCCTTGAATGAGCTCGCGCGTTTTCTCAATTCAGATCACCGTCGAGTGCGTCATCCGTCCACGCATGGCCGTGCGCCTGTGGCAGCTGAAATTGTGAGCAAGGAATGAAGCGCGCCCTGCCTGTACCGACAGTTAGGGTGCGAATTCGCCGGTGGTTAGCGGCAGGGACACTCGCACGCTGGCTTGTGGCTGCTGTGGGCACTTTTCCTTTGGCAGTCTGGTCAGCCACTGCCGAGCGTGATCTGGACGAACGGCGCGGACCGGAAGTTGAAGTGCAGTTGCCGCCGTTTCCGCAGACAGAGCACCTGATCCCTTTTGTCGTCAGCGCGACAACCGACAACAAGTTCCTGATAGACAGCGACTCGCTGACCTTCGTCAGCGGCGGGCTGGTGCGCTACACGCTGGTGATCATCAGCCCTTCCGGGGCTCAGAATGTCAGTTACGAGGGCATGAACTGCGCTACCGGCGAGCGCCGACTTTATGCCTTGGGCCGCCCGGACCAGACCTGGTCCAGGGCACGCAGCGATCAGTGGATACGCGTCCGGGAGAACACGCTCAATCGACACCACGCGGAGCTCTTCACCAATTATTTCTGCCCGCTCGGTATTACCGTTCGGGACGCCGACGAAGTGCGCCAGGCGCTACGCCTCGGCGGCCACCCTGCGGCGATGCGACGCTAGGGACCGGGCCATGCTTCACGCCAGCCGAGACAACAAAGGCCATCGATGATCAGCGACCGACTCGTCATCGAATTCGACAAGGCGCTACGTACGCTGTTTGCCCCGTCGCCCACCAATCGTCCGGTTCCGGGCAGCCACGAACCGGAAGCGGCGCTGTCAGACCAGGAGCGAGCGCATGCCGGCGCGCTGATGCGGATAAACCACGTCGGCGAGGTCTGCGCGCAGGCACTTTACCAGGGACAGGCACTGACCTGTCACGATCCGAACCTGCAGCACGCACTGCAAAAAGCCGCCAACGAGGAAACCGAACATCTGGCCTGGACCGAGCGCCGCCTTGTTGAGCTGGGCGGGCGCACAAGCCTGCTGAACCCGATCTGGTACCTTGGCGCGCTGACCATCGGCATCGCTGCTGGCAAACTGGGCGACCCCTGGAGCCTGGGCTTCCTGGCCGAAACCGAGAGACAGGTCGAAGCGCACCTTGATCATCACCTCAGCGAGCTGCCGATTCAGGACATTCGGTCGCGGGCAATCGTGGCCCAGATGCGTCTCGACGAGATTGCGCACGCGGAAACCGCTGTCCATCTCGGCGCACGCGAACTGCCTGCAGCGGTCATCATGGCCATGAAGCTGGCATCGCGAACAATGACCCGTACCGCTTACTACGTTTAGTACGTTTGGCTGCTCGAGCAAAATGTTCATACGGCCCAGATCCGTCAAGTCAAAGAGGAACTGCGCTTTCAGGAGTCGTGGCAAGCTTTATCCACGACTCATCTAACCTCATAACTTACTGTAATTACCGATCACAACCGTCTATAAAATAGACGATATCGCTCTAGCTTTCGACGATCTCGAAATCATGCGTGATGGTGGCTGTCTTGCCAAGCATGATCGAGGCCGAGCAATACTTGTCTTTGGACAGCTCGATGGCGCGCGCAACCGCATCCTGCTTGAGTTGCTTGCCGCTAACCCGAAAGTGAAAATGGATGTGTGTAAACACTCTTGGCTCCGCCTCTGCGCGCTCTGCCTGCAAGCTGACTTCACATCCCGTCACCCCGTAACGCCCCTTCTTCAAAATCAGGACAACGTCGAACGCAGCGCACCCGCCAGTCCCGGCAAGCAGCAGTTCCATCGGCCGAGGTGCCAGATTGCGCCCGCCGGCCTCAGGAGCCCCATCCATCACCAGCGCGTGATTGCTGCCCGTTTCGGCGATAAAGGACATCCCGTCTCCGGTCCACTTCACCTTGCATTCCATATGCTGCTCCTATTCTCCAGATGGGCTTATCGACGCGCCGGCCTCGACAGGCAACAAGGCCCGGTCCGATAGGTCAATGCCAACGGGCACCCGCAAGAGGTGCGTGTTCATACCTCGTGCCAAGCACCTCGCCAATGGACACCGTCATTTCTCGCTCAGGGATGATTGTAGCCGGAAGTTCCAGGTCGCGCGCCCCTGACATGAATGCTGCATCGCAACATTCGAAGCGCAATACCACCGTAAACCAACCATGTGTTGCGTTGCATATTATGTAATCAATATCCTACAATAGCTCCATCATCTTGCTATTATTATTTATTTTTCTTTGCCTTCGGTTGCCACATTGATGCCGCAAAAAAGCATGGCGCAATGCACAAAAAATAGTTGACCTTTGATCTGGGAAGAGACATAATCCGTTTCAATCCAGTCAGATTTGAGTTCGGCAGCAACCGGCCTCTCCCTTTGTCTCCTCCACCCTCCTCCTTTGGTGTGGATTTAGCGCGGCTCCACGAGCCGCGCTTTTTTTTGGTGCGCTCGGCAGGGCGCGCTGACTTGGAGGCGAAGGTCCTCTACTTGCCCGAGAAGGCGGAAAGGGGGCTTCACCCGACGCCACGCCTGTCTTGTCGGAGAACTCGATGTCCCAACGCCTGTTGTCGATCTTCCCCGATGCCGTGACACCGATCAAGGCACTGCTGTCGGTCGGGAAGCAGGACGAACGCGTGGTGCATTTTCACGGGGTCCTGCCGGTGTTCAGTCATGCTGCGCCAAGCTGACTTGTGCGGATTGGGTCAGACCTGGACAGCCCCGGCCCTGAGCATCTCCCGCGTCACGGCCTCGGCAACCCGGATGCCGTCGAGACCGGCGGAGAGAATACCAACGGCGTAACCCGCACCTTCACCGGCCGGGTACAGGCCCTTCACGTTCACGCTCTGACAATCGTCACCGCGGGTGATGCACAGCGGCGACGAAGTGCGCGTCTCGACGCCCGTGAGCACCGCATCAGGCATCGCAAAGCCGCGAATCTGGCGATCAAACGCTGGTAGCGCTTCACGGATCGCGGCGATGGCATAATCCGGCAAGGCGCTGGTAACCCGGATGGCAGGATGGGTGGTCACCCAGGCGCAGAAGCGGCTGCTGTGGCCGCTACGAGAGGAGCTTCAGCATGAGCGTTTCCAACAGCGCCCGCCTGGCGACTCTCAGCAGGAGTGGAATTCCTTCCCGAGAAGAGCAGCGTTGGCGCCGCCTGGCTGACTCCGGAGGGACGACGACTTCCAACGTTCGACGGCTGCCGCGGTTGGAACAGATCGGCGCATGCTTTGCCGGCAAAAGGCTGCCACTGGATGTCGTCCGGACCCTCAATCGCGACTTTGACACCCAGATCGTGAATCTGATCGATAAGCCCCTCAAGGGGTCGGGTCGAAACCAGGAGCATGAGGTCGAACTTGACGATATCAGGTTGCAGCGCGCGCACCAGGGAAAGATCAATCGAGCTCCGTCCAAAGCCGCTCAGGGCGATGCCATAGCCGCGTTGTCGGTAGGCGGCGACTGCCCGTGTGAAGTGATCGACATCCTCCAGGCCATCAGCATCGAGTTCGAGGGTGATCTGTTGCGGGGTGAGTCCGCAAGAGCGGAGAATCTCCTCGAAAGCCAGGCCATGGTCAGTCGGCACGCTCATCACGTGGCGCCGGTTAACCTTGAGCAATAGCGTCCCGCGAAGTCGGCGCGCGCGGTAGCTGAGCGCGTGCAGGGTGCGCACCAAGCGGTCGACGTAGACGAATTCCTGATCATTGGCCGGAAGGACGAAGACCGCGTTGGCGCTGACCGGCTGGCCTGTTGTCAGGCCGTAGACCCGCAAGGCTGCTGCGTGCCCGTAGATGCGGTGGGAATCCGTGGCGGTGATGGGAAGGAAAACCGATTCGAGGGCAAGATTGGCGAAATGGACGAATACCTGTCCATCGCCTGAGGAGCGAAACCTGGCGGTGAAGCGGCCAGCCGGCAGGCTATTGTGCTGATTGTTGAGCTGTCGAACGAGATCGGTCAGTGGCATTGGTTCTACTCCAGGAAGCGACTTGGCGGGAGGATCTGGTGCGGGGAACGGCGCGGCGGGACGGAAGACACATGGCAGTTACCTATTGGCTGACGGTGGGACATCGGAGACCTGACTTTAGGGCAGCCGGCCACCCCGAGAAACTATTTCCTTCCCATTTGCTTATCGACCTGGGGTAATAAGAAAAGACGGAAAAGTTCGTTCTCAAGCACCGCAGCACGGTCCAGTCTCGCGATTTTTTATCATCTGGAGTCTCGCGTGAGCATCGACTGGAGCGCTTTCACCCCTTGGCCAGCACTGTCCGGCGGAATTCTCATCGGCCTTGCCAGTGTCGTTCTTGTGCTGTGGAACGGGCGCATCGCCGGCATCAGCGGCATCCTGGGCGGCCTGTTGAGCCGGGTCGAAGGCGACAATGCGTGGCGGCTCGCCTTCATTCTCGGACTGTTGGCAGCGCCCTGGTTGTGGGCTGCCAAGCACCACGGCAGCCTGCCGCAAAGCAGTTTCTCACCCGCCTCGCCTTGGGAGTGGGGGCAACTGGTCGTTGGCGGTCTGCTGGTGGGCTTCGGGACGCGGCTCGCCAACGGTTGTACCAGCGGCCATGGCGTCTGCGGTCTCGCCCGCCTCTCGCTGCGTTCGCTGGTTGCGGTATTGATCTTCATGAGCGCTGGCATGGCGACCGTATTCATGACGCGTCACCTAGCGGGAGTGTGAAATGAAGCTTCTCACGGCTTTCATCAGCGGCACCCTGTTTGGTCTGGGGTTGATTCTCGCGGGGATGACCGATCCACTGAAAGTGCTGGCCTTCCTGGATGTGACCGGACGCTGGGACCCCTCACTGGCGTTGGTGATGGTCGGCGCCATCGGCAGCGCGGCCATGGGCTTCGCATACGCCGGCAAGCGGCGACACACATTGCTTGGCGACAAGCTGCAATTGCCCGAGCGGCGAGACATCAACACGCCACTGATTGTCGGCAGTACGCTCTTCGGTATCGGCTGGGGGCTCGCCGGCTACTGCCCGGGGCCAGGAGTCGTCGGTCTGTGGGCGGGTTCCCTGCCCGCTGCAGTATTCGTCATTGCCTTGTTTTTTGGCATCGAAGCGCACGCCTGGTATGACCAGGAACGCGGGCAAGGCGACGCTGATAAGGCAAATGCCGACAGCTGACGGAGCCGCGCTCCTGACGGAATGGTCGCCATGGCTTTTCCCGCAATGTCTTGTCTTGTCAGCTTATGCCCTGCTCCCGCCACGGGGCCAGGCGACGGGACAGGGCGCGCAGGGAGAGCTCAAGCGCAAAGGCAATGATGGCGATCACGGCAATACCCAGGATGACCACGTCGGTCACCAGGAACTGTGCGGCCGACTGCACCATGAACCCCAGGCCGCTCGTCGCGGCGACCAGTTCCGCGGCAACGAGTGTCGACCAACCAGTCCCCAGACCGATACGAATACCGGTCAGAATGTCGGGAACGGCGCTGGGCAGCACGACGTAGCGCAGCAACTGGAAACGGGTGGCTCCCAGGGACTGTGCAGCGCGCAATCGGTTTTGCGAGACCTGGCGAACGCCGCCCGCTGTGGCAATCGCGATGGGCGCGTAGATCGCCAGGAAGATCAGCAACACCTTGGACAACTCGCCAATGCCGAACCAGATGACGATAAGAGGCAGGTAGGCGAGCGGCGGCACGGGACGATAGAGCTCGATTAGAGGGTCGAGTATCCCATGCGCGACGCGCGAGAGCCCGATCGCAATCCCCGTGGGAATGGCCAGGACGATGGCTGCGACGAGCGCGCAAAGTACCCGACCCAGGCTCGCCGCCAGGTGTTGCCACAGCGTCGAGTCCATGAACCCCTTCGTCGCCACCAGCCAGAACTTACCGAGAACGGACTGGGGCGAGGGAAGGAACAGGGGCGCGATCAGTCCGGCCGTCGTCGTGGCCCACCACGCAGCGAGCAGGACGACGAGAGTCAGCATACTGATGGTGTTTACGGTGAGCAGGTTTCCCGGCAAGGCAGCCGGATTGGCTGCGCGCCTACTCGCGGCCGAGGGCACGGCTGCCGAAAGCGAATCGTCGACGATGCCGATTTCAATCGGTGTCATGTGGTGCTGACCTCACGTTGGGCGAACACCAGCGACAGAACATATTCACGGGTTTCGATGAAGCGTCGACCCGACTTGATGCTGCGTGCGGATTCACCCTGGGAATGTCGGAGGCCGAAGTCCAGCTGCATCCGTTCGGCCACTCGACCGGGCCGCGGCGAGAGCAGGATCAGGTCTGTCGCCAGAAATACAGCTTCTTCGAGATCGTGGGTAATGAGAAAGATCTGTTTGCGGATCTTTCGCCACAGACGTAGAAGCAGCTCCTGCATCTGTTCGCGAGTGAAAGCATCAAGGGCCGCGAAGGGCTCGTCCAGCAGCAGAACGCGCGGGTCGGCAGCCAGCCCGCGCGCGAGCCCGACGCGCTGCCTCATTCCGCCGGACAGCTGCCAGATGGGATTCTGTTCGAATCCCACGAGGTCAACGAGTTGCAGCGTCCGGTGGGCCGTCGCCTCGCGTTCGGCCCTCGACATGCCGCGCAACTGCAGTCCGAAAGCCACGTTGTCCAGAACGTTCAACCAGGGCAACAGCGCATCATCCTGAAACACCACCCCACGTTCCGCGGACGGCCCGGAAACCAGCCGATCGTCGAGCAGGATTCGACCACTCGTCGGCTGCAGAAAGCCGGCAATCAGGTTGAGCAAGGTCGTCTTGCCGCAACCCGAGGGGCCGAGAGCGACCACAAGTTGCTCTGGGCCGATGACCAGTGAAACATCCTCCAGAGCCGCCACGCCCCGAGCAGAGCCCGGGTAGTGAACGGTCACCTGGTCAATGACGAGTCTGGACATGGAAGGTGGTCGCTCGGTCGCTCGGACGGCTACCTGGCAGCGACCGTGCTGGCCTTGCCGATGTAGGCGCTGGAAACGAAGGGCGCATAGTCGCTCTGCACGCTATCCACCTTGCCCTGTTCCTTGAGGAAGTTGGCGGTGTCGGCCAGCGCCTTCACGGTCGGCTTGCCGAGGAGATCGGTCTGCTGTCTGGCCAACGGAAAGACGTTGCCCTCGAGCAGGCCGGCAATGTCTTCCTTCTTGGCGCCGGTGACGCGCACCACCTTGTCGAGGTTGTCGGAGTTTCCGACCCAGGCCTTGGGATTGGCTCTGTAAGCGGCATAAGCGTCCAGTGTCACGCCCGCAAACTTCGTCACGAAGTCGGGATTCTTCTCGGCAAAATCCTTGCGCACGATCCAGCCGTCAAACGTCGGCGCCCCCCACTTGCCGACATCCGCCGAAGTCGCCAGAACCTTGCCACTTTCCTTGGCCTTGCCGAGCGCGGGATCCCAGACGTAGGTGGCATCGATGTCACCGCGTTGCCAGGCGGCAGTGATTTCGGGCGGCCGTAGATTGATGATCTGAACCTTGGACGGGTCGATCTTCCAATGCTTCAGTGCGGCCAGCAGACTGTAGTGTCCGGTCGACACAAAGGGCACCGCGATCTTCTTGCCGATCAGGTCTTCGGGTTTTGCAATCTTGCTGCCGTTGCGCACGACGAGGGCCTCGGAACCGCCGAGCTGAGCGGCGACGAGAAAGGTGACGACCGGCAGTCCTCTACTCGCCGCAGCAGCGATGGGGCTTGAGCCGACGTAACCGATCTGCACGTCACCCGAGGCGATCGCCGTGAGGACTTCGGCGCCGGCATCGAACTTGCGCCAGTTGATCCTGGCGCCTGTCGCCTTTTCGTAAAGACCGTCAACCTGGGCCACCTTGGCGGGATCGACTCCTGTCTGATAGGCAATGGTGACTTCGTCGGCAGCGATGATGGTGCCCGAAAGTGCCAGCAGGGCCAGGGTGGCGATCGTGAAGCGTCGATAGATGTGCATTTCGCATTTCCTTCCGCTTGAGTGAGAAGGAGTCAATGTAGCAAAGGGGCATTCCCGTCCGGAACGAAGAAAATCGGATATCCAAATCACGGGCTACGGAATATGCTCAGCAGAACGACGGCTTTACTTCTCCTCCGCCAATGCTCGCCGCAGGATCGAGACGATCTCGTCAATATGCTGACGTTCGGCCACCAACGCCGGAGCAATGATCGCGGCGTCACCGGTAGTCTTCACGTGCAGCCCCCGATCGAACAGGGCTTTCTGCAGGCGGTAGCCCCGCACTCCCGGCGTCCCATCCGGGGCAAGATCGATCCCGGCGATGAGCCCATAGGCGCGAATGTCCGTGACCACTGGCAACTCGCGCAAGGTGAAAAGCTGGTCCATGAAGTAGCTGGACAATGCCTCGCCACGCGCAAACAATGCTTCGCGTCGATAAATCTCCAGGGTAGCAATGGCGGCAGCAGCAGCCACCGGGTGACCGCCGGAAGTGTAGCCGTGGAAGAACTCGATCTGGTCGGCTGGGGCAGAGTCGATGATTGCCTCGTGAATCCCTCGGTCGACGGCGACCGCACCCATCGGGATGGCGCCGTTGCTGATAGCCTTGGCAATAGTCAGGAGGTCGGGCCGCACGCCAAAGCTTTGGGCTGCGAAGGCCTTGCCGGTCCTGCCAAAGCCGCAGATCACTTCATCGAAGACCAGCAGGATGCCATGCGCCGAAGTGATCTCGCGCAAACGTTCCAGATAGCCTTGCGGTGGCAGCAAGACACCGGTCGATCCGGCAATCGGCTCGACAAAGACAGCAGCGATGTTTTCGGCGCCGTGGGTGGCAATGATCCGGAGCAGATCGTCAGCGAGTTCCGCGCCATGTTGCGGAAGCCCGCGGGTGAAGCGGTTCTCCGCCAGCCAGGTGTGCCGGAGCAAGGGCACGTTGGGCAACTGACTGGCAAAGTGCCGACGGTTGTTAACGATGCCGGAAAGACCCAGGCCACCGAGGTTGACGCCGTGATACGCACGCTCGCGCGAGACGAACAGGGTACGTTGTGCTTCACCACGTACGCGGTGGTAGAGGAGGGCCATCTTGATCGCCGTATCGACGGCCTCCGAACCCGAGTTGACCAGAAACACCCTGTCCAGCCCGACCGGGAGAATGCCGGCCAACTTCTCCGCGGCAAGGAACGCGGGCGGATTGCCGCGATAGAAGCTGGGAGCGAAGTCCAGTTCGTCGAGTTGCCTGCTGACCGCTTGGGTGATTTCCTCGCGGCCATGCCCCGCTGAAACCGCAAACAGGCCCGACGATCCGTCGACAATCGGACGCCCGGCCGGGTCGTAGTAATACATTCCCTTGGCGCGCGCCAGAATCTTCGGCTCACGCCGGAAGTCCCGGTTGGGCGTAAAAGGCAACCAGTTGAAGCACAGACTGATTCCAGGATCGTCGCTCATGGGTGGTCCCTGTGATCTTGCAGCAGAAATTCGGCGCCGCGCTCGCCGATCATCACCGTCGGGATATGCGTGTTACCGGAAGGAATCGTGGGCATGATCGAGGCGTCGACGACGCGTAGCCCGTGGATTCCTCGTACCCGCAGGCGACCATCGACGACTGCTGCAGTGTCGCTGCCCATGCGACAGGTGCCGACCGGGTGGAAGATCGTGGCGCCGTAGTCGCGGACGAAAGCCAGCAGGTCTTCGTCAGTGTCGCCATAACCTGGCCCTGGGCGGTACTCCTCGGACAGGTAGGGCTGCAGGGCCTCGCTGCGCGCCAACCGGCGTGCCAGACGTACGGCCGCGATGGCCACCTGGCGATCCGGTTCGGCGCTCAGGTAGTTGGGCTGGATGGCTGGGGCATCCAGCGCCGAAGCGCTGCGTGCCAGAACGCTACCCCTCGACACCGGCCGGAGCTGGCAGACCGAGAAGGTGGTTCCCGACCAGGGGTGCGGCCTGTCGCCGGCAAGATCGGCCGACAGGGTGGCAAAGTGGAACTGCACGTCAGGACGCGTCGCGTCCGGCTGCACACGGGCAAACAGCGCCCCTTGGTTAATCCCGATGGCCAATGGTCCGCGTCGCCAGAGCAGCCATTGCAGGGCGATTCTGCCCTTCCCCCACAACGAGCGCAGATCGTCGTTGGTAGTGATGGGCTTGCTGACCTTGTACATCAGGCGAATCTGTAGATGGTCCTGTAGATTGCGGCCGACCTCCGGCCGGTGCAGCAGCAGTGGTACGCCGATCCGTGCCAGATGGGCGGCATCCCCGATACCGGACACCTGCAGCAGTTGCGGGCTTTGTACCGCCCCAGCGGCGATGATCAATTCGCGCCGCACGCGTGCCTGGCGCTGCTGCCCCTTCAGCAAGTACTCGATGCCGATGGCGCGCTGCCCTTCGAAGAGGAGGCGCGTGGCCTGCGCACGCGTGTAGATCGACAGATTGGAGCGGCCGCGTGCAGGTCGCAGGTAGGCCACGGCCGTCGAACAACGCAAGCCATTGCTGGTGGTCAACTGGAAGTAGCCGACGCCCTCCTGCTGTGGTCCGTTGAAGTCGGCATTGCTGGCGATCCCCAGTTCGTTGGCGCCGCGAATGATGGCGCCCATCAGTTCGTGCTGCTGCGGCACGTCGGAAATGCTCAGAGGCCCCTGGTTGCCATGAAACGGTGAAACCCCGCGAACGTTGTTTTCCAGTCGGATGAAAAAGGGCAGCACATCGTTCCAGCTCCAGCCGCGGTTGCCCAAGCAGTGCCAATGCTCGTAGTCGTCACGGTGACCGCGGATGTTGAGGAGGCCATTGATCGAGCTGCTGCCGCCAAGCACCTTTCCACGCGGCCAGTAGATGCGACGTTGACCGAGTTCGGCCTCCGGCTCGGTGTGGAATTGCCAGTTCACCTGACGGTGGAACATCGTCTTTCCATAGCCGATGGGCAGGTGGATCCAGGGTAGCCAATCGCGCGGCCCGGCCTCAAGCAAGAGCACGCTGAAGCGGCCATCCTCGCTCAACCGGTTGGCCAGCACACACCCTGCTGAACCGGCCCCAACGATGACAAAATCAAACGTGCTCTGCATGGTCGATGGATCCGGGATGTCGTTGTGGCAGCCGCTTCAGCATTTTCGGTTGCCGCCTCCTTCGCTTGCCGCAAGCCTGGCCGCGCGACGGGCGGCCCACTCGCTTGCCGTGCCCCGGGGCGGCCGCTGCCGCCCCGGGGAAGCAGCCTTACAGCGCCTGCCCGGTAGCGTCGAAGACGCCGTCGAACAACACCGAACTCAGGTAGCGCTCTCCCGAATCGGGGAGCACGACGACGATGGTCTTGCCGGCATTGCCAGGTTTCCTGGCTTGACGAACCGCTGCCGCCACCGCTGCACCGCAGGAGATCCCGGAGAGGATGCCTTCTTCCCGGGCAAGGCGGCGGGCATAGTCAACCGCCTCTTCGTTCGACACCTGCTCGATGACATCAACCAGCGAGAGGTCCAGCACCTGCGGCACGAAGCCGGCGCCGATACCCTGAATCTTGTGTGGACCGGGCTTGAGCGTTTCGCCATTGCGGGTCTGCGTGAGGACCGGGCTGGCGGAGGGCTCCACCGCCACCGAGAGGATGGGTTTGCCACGGGTATTCTTGATGTACCGCGAAACGCCGGTGATGGTGCCGCCGGTCCCGACCCCCGATACGAAAATGTCGATATCGCCGTCGGTGTCGTCCCAGATTTCGGGTCCGGTAGTGCTCTCGTGAATTGCCGGGTTGGCTGGATTCTTGAATTGCTGCAACAGCACGTAGCGATCCGGATCCGACGCCGCGATCTCCTCGGCTCTGGCGATGGCGCCAGCCATGCCTTTGGCGCCTTCAGTGAGTATCAGCTTGGCGCCATAGGCCACCAGCAACTTGCGCCGCTCCAGGCTCATCGTTTCCGGCATCGTCAACGTCAGGGGAATGCCGCGTGCAGCGGCAACGAAGGCCAGGGCAATACCGGTATTGCCGCTGGTCGGCTCCACGAGTTCCTTGCCTGGGCCCAGCAGACCACGCTGCTCGGCATCCCAGATCATTGCAGCGCCAATCCGGCACTTGACCGAATAGGCCGGATTGCGGCCCTCGATCTTGGCGAAGAGGCTGGCCGGGGCACCTTCGGCAATGCGGTTGAGCTTGATCAGCGGTGTGCGGCCTATCGAAAGGGAATTGTCTGCGTACCATCTGGACATGTGAATCTCCTGAAGTGGGAACGGTATAGGGGTCACTGGCTGCCGAGGTCCGTCGGCACCGCCGGTGAACTCAGCGCGTGACCGTCGACCATAGGCCCTGGCACAAGACCACGCAAAGACAAAGTTTTTCTATGCTTATGCCCGCAGCGCGGATGCCATCGGGTGGTACGGACAGAAGTCCCCGCCAACGACGAACAGGCTGCCAACGGTGCGGTAGCACCCGCCACGCGGTCGCCCTGGTCGCCGCGGCGACGCGCGCCGGGCTGATCCTCGCCACCTGTTGCGCGATCTCCAGCACAGGGTTCCGGAGGAATAAGCTATGCATTTCTTATTATTTGTGGCGTGGGTCCCGGCTGCCCACAATAGCCTTGGTCATTACTCAACGGAGAACATCGTGCCCATTCAGTCAATCAACGCCAGAAACCAGTTCCGCGGACGCATCAAGGAAATCATCGACGGCCCCGTCGTTTCCGAAGTGGACGTCGAGACACAGCATGGCATCGTCACGTCCGTGATTACCACGCGCTCGGTCAAGGATCTGCAGCTGCGGGTGGGCACCGAAGTGCTGGCTCTGGTCAAGGCGACCGAAGTTTCGATCGCCAAGCTTTGACACCCACGCGCGGTCTCCACCAGACAAGGTTCCGGTGACTCCCGCAGGAGAAGCGCATGACATCACCAATCGAGGCCCTGAGGAATGGCGCCAGGGGGATTTTGCCGTGGCTGGTGCCCGTTGCCATTCTGGTCGTCTGGGAGCTGTCGGCGCTATTCGGATGGCTGTCGACCCGCATCCTGCCGGAACCGCTTGCCGTACTCAAGGCTGGCTGGACATTGGCCCTTTCCGGCGAGCTGTGGACACACATCAGGGTCAGCGCCGGCCGGGCTCTGGCGGGCTTCGCCATCGGCGGTGGCCTGGGGCTCCTGCTCGGCCTGCTGACCGGATCCTTTCGCAAGGTTGAAATCGCTCTCGACACGACCTTGCAGATGATTCGCAATATCCCGCCTCTGGCGCTGATCCCGCTGGTCATCCTGTGGTTCGGTATCGACGAGGTAGCCAAGCTCTTCCTGATCTCCTTCGGCGTATTCTTTGCCGTGTACATCAACACGTTTCACGGCATCCGTTCGGTCGATCCCGCGCTGATCGAAATGGGCCGCAGCTATGGGCTCTCTGGCTGGCCGCTGTATCGCGAAGTGATCCTGCCCGGCGCCCTGGCGTCGATCCTGGTCGGCGTCCGCTATGCGCTTGGCTTCATGTGGGTCATTCTCATTGTCGCCGAGACTATTTCCGCACAGGCCGGCATCGGCTACATGACCATGAATGCCCGCGAGTTCCTGCAGACCGACGTCGTCCTGCTCGGGATCCTTCTCTACGCCCTGCTTGGCAAGCTGGCCGACGTCGCTGCCCGCCTGCTGGAGCGCCGCTGGCTCAGATGGAACGTCGCCTACAGTGCAGCCTGATGGAAGGAACGAGCATGCAGATCGACAATCGTGAACTCGCGCAAGTGGAAGCGGTGGAGGGCGGTAGCGGCGGCCTTGACGTGGAGGTCAGCGGACTGGTCAAACATTTCGGTGACAGGCAGGTACTGTACGGCCTCGACCTGAGCATTCCGGCTGGCGAGTTCGTCGCCATCGTTGGCCGCAGCGGCTGTGGCAAGAGCACGCTGTTGCGCCAGCTAGCCGGGCTTGACACGCTGTCCGGTGGTGCCATCAGCCTTGACGGCAAGGCGCGCGACGAACTCGGCGACCAGGTGCGGATCATGTACCAGGAAGCTCGTCTGCTGCCCTGGCGCACCGTGATTCAGAACGTCGCCCTGGGGCTTCCGGGCAGCCGCGCGCAAGTGCGTGCCCGTGCCGAGCAAGCGCTCGCGCAGGTAGGCCTGGCGGACCGTGCCGACGAGTGGCCGAGCCGTCTCTCGGGCGGCCAGCGGCAACGGGTCGCCCTGGCGCGTGCGCTTATCCATCGCCCTCGCCTGCTGCTGCTCGATGAACCCCTGGGTGCCCTCGACGCCCTGACCCGTATCGAGATGCAGCGCCTCATCGAGGAGATCTGGCGCCAGCATGCGTTCACCGCGGTGCTGGTGACGCACGACGTCGCCGAAGCGGTGGCTCTGGCTGATCGCATCCTGCTCATCGAGGAAGGGCGGATCACCTTTGACGAGCCAGTCGACCTGCCGCGGCCGCGAGAACATGGCGAAGCGCACTTCGCGGCGCTGGAAGGCCGTGTCCTCAAGCGCCTGATGACCGTCGAGGCGCTCACCCCCCGCAACCAGTTGCGCGGGCGGGTGACCGAGATCCTCATCGACAAGGTGCTTTCGGAGGTGCGACTGCTGACCCCGGCCGGTCTGGTCAGTGCAGCAGTGCCCACCAGCGCCCTGCGGGAACTGCCGCTCGAACTCGGCGCCGAAGTGCTGGCCGTTTTCAAGTCAACCGAAGTGGTTCTCGCGACCACCGATTGAATGTTCCTTTGGCAGATCGATATCAGCCCCGTGCTGATTTGCATCTGCCAATAACGTCGTTCTGCCCGTACCCGATGCTCGCTACATTGACGGCTCGTGCTTTCGGACTTCAATCGCTATGGCAGCTCTCATTATCGGTGGCGACCGGGTTGCGGCTTACAGCAGTTATCTGCAACGCCTTGGTTATGCCACGATCCGTCACTGGAACGGCCGCAGAAAAAGCGAGTGCCATCGCCAGATTCCGGTAGACACCAGCCTGGTCGTCATTCTCATCGACCAGGTCAATCACGGCCTGGCCACGAAAACGCGGCGAGTCGCCAATGCAATGCGCGTGCCCATCGTCTTCAGCGGCAGTGGCGTGGGACAACTGAGCGAGGCGATGGCGAGCCTCAGGGCCTGAATCCGACACCACTGCACTCGAGCCGCTTCGGCATGGCTTGTGCCTCCATTGCCGTCCGCACGCACCCAGAATGAGATGCCCTCCACCGTGGTCGCCGCCCGTATTTCGCTCGCCATGGCCGTCGCATACCGATATAGGAAAAGCGTCGTTTGGACAGCGCGACCGACCTGCTAGTCTGCCCGCCATCGCCGCTGACGCGGAAGCCCTCGCCCGAAGCGTAAGCGTACCTGCCGCGGCGCAGGGCGACCTGCCCTGGTATGTACGGCAAAGCGGCGTCCGACCTGATCACTATTGGAGAATAACCATGAACCTGCGCAATCAACTCCTGGCTGGCGTGCTGGCACTTGCGGCACTCATCGGCGGCACTGCCCACGCCGATCAACTGGCCGACATAAAGAAGAAGGGCGAGATCGTCGTCGGCGTTCTCGGCACCGACGAACCCAACAGCTTCGTCGATCCGAAGACCCGGGAGATTGTCGGCTACGACGTCGATCTTGCCAAAGCGATCGCCAAGAAGCTTGGCGTCAAGCTTACCCTCAAGCAACTCGCGGTCGCCGCTCGTATTCCGGAGCTGGAACAGGGCCGCGTCGATCTGCTTGCCGCCTCGCTGACCCACAACAAGGAACGTGAAGCCAAGGTTGATTTCTCGCTGACCACCT
>JAFLDL010000032.1 GCA_017302435.1 Candidatus Accumulibacter necessarius | reverse complement strand
AGGCGTCCACATGCCCCCGCCAGCGCGCTTCCAGTTCCCCTGCCTTGTCCATCTCTTCCTCCTGTCGAAAACCTGGAGGTTGCTCCACCTCTCCCGGGTTTTACAGGTGGATGGGCTGGACGCTTACGGACATTCAACGCAAACCGCTGATCTACCCGCTCCGTGCGACATTGGCGACGAGGCGCGCGTGGCAACCGTTGGAAGCTATGCCATTCTCTTCCGCGTCATGGGTGAGGTCGTACGGATAGAGCGCGTGGCTTACGGTGGGCGCGACCTGTCGGATGTTTTGGACTCGTCGCGACAAGGTTGCTGATGGGAAGCGGAAAGGAATCAAAGGGGCAGATTTAACCATGAGCAATCAAAGGGCCCGGTTGGCCGGTCAAATTCCCCCACCGTTCGTCACTTCAAAATCCCCCACCCTGAAGGTGCCGTGACGGTGCAGTAGGGCGTCGTTTTTGTCGCTCCGGTCAAATTCCAGACTGCGCCGCCAGCATGGGCGCCGAATCCTGGCACATCGAGCGCTGCGGCATCGATTACTGCGCCCGCATGACGCTCACTGCCGAAGAAGACGACGAGCGGCGCCTGTTCGCGCTGATCGGCGCCGACGAAACCCGGCACGCCGGCTGGCTGGCACCCTGGCTCGCACCCAGTGTGCAGGAACCGGACCCTTTCAACCGCTTCATCGCCGGACTGGCCGAAACCGGCACGCCGCAGGCGCTCGCGTTCCTGTTGCAGGTGGTGCTCAAAGGCTTCGGCATCACGCACTACAGTGCCCTCGCCGCGCACTGCCCGGCGCCCGACTGCGCGCGCATCTACACCGCCAGCCGCTGACCCACGCCGAAGTATCGCTGCCTGGCTACGGGCCGTGACGGGATCAGCGCGCGATCCTTGATGGCGCCGGCCTTGACGCCTGAGGCTCTTGAAGGCAGCCATTCACCGCACCCCGAAAAAACGGAAGCGGCCGTTCGACATTCACCAGTGCTATTCTTGCCTGACGGACAGCTTTGAACCAGGAGCAGCCGGTAATGTGATCGAGAATTCCTGAGCCAGGGGTTGCGATCGCGCGCTCGGGCGAGAGCCGACGTGAGCTGCTGTGATTCTCAACCGGCCCTTGCGGGCGAACGCAAAGAGAGGCCAACCGTCACCATGACCGAATCCACGCGCATGCAGATCGCTGCCAGCGCGGCGCTGTATGCGCTGTGGCTGCTGATCTGGATCGTCCTCGGCGACGAGCCGGGCGGCCTGCGGCACAGTCACTGGGATCAGGCGGCGGCGGCAGCTGTAGCCGCGGTGGCAGCGTTGTCGATGGCCTGGTCCATGGGTCGCCCCTATCGCGGCTTTCTTGCGCTGCACACCATTGCGTTCTTGTCGCTCGCGGTGTCGTGGCTGACCTACTCAGAGGGCCCGGCATCGGCCCCCGACCAGGTGCCGATCCCCGACCCCCACCTCCTTTCACTCGCGTCCGGGCTTTTGACTGATGCCCTCTATGCGCTGTTCGCCTTCTCGATGCTCTGCGCGTGGAGCTATATGGCCCTCGTGCTCTGGCACCGCCGCGCGTTGACACCGCAGACAGTGGTCGTCTTCACCGTCCTGATGACCAGCCTGGGTGCGATCTTCACCGGCTTCTACACGACGCTGTATGCGACCAAGCTCGATACGCCGCTGGGCCGGCTCGATGCCGTCACCGCCGTACTCGAATTCGCTGTCGTCGTCGCCGGCCTGCTCTGCGTATTGCTCCGCGTGCCGGCACTGGTGGTGTGGATGCTCGTTGCGAGCGCCATCCTGATCGCCGGCGACATGGTCTACAGCATGGACGTCGTACCGCCAGTCATCGACGCCGTGTGGATGTTCGGCCAGTTTCTGTGGTTCGCTGCCATCGTGGCCATAGGGCGTCACGAAGCCTCCGAGAGAACTCGATCGGCATCGGCCGGTGGCGAAGCGGCAGATGCCGAGGGCCGCTCGGGCCTGTCGGGCATCCTCATCCTGCTGTCGCTGGGCTCGGTGCTGTTGTCGCCGCTGGTCTGGTTCGTGCCGAGCACGGCGGCATGGAAGTTCTTCTTCTCGGTACTGTTTATCGTTGCCCTGATAGTGACGCTGATCTGGATCACCGATCGCTTCGACGATGTGGTGGCGTTCCTGCGCCGCTACGTGCAGCAGGTGATGCGCTCGCGACTGCTGTCGGACGACTGGCGGGGGGCGCCGCCGGGGATACGGAATGCGTTGCAATCGACGCGGCTGGGCACTTTGCTTGACGAGTTCCGCGGCGAAGCCACGCGGCTGAGGCGCGACGTGCTGTTCCTCGGGCGCGAGAGGCTGCACGGGCCGCCCAAGGAGCGCGCCGCTGGCTCGCCGGTGTGCTTCATCGTGATGCCTTTCGGACAGGAGTGGTCCGCCGACGTCCACCGCATCCTGGTCAAGGCCTGCGACGCAGCGGGCGCACGCGCCGTGCGCGGCGACGACCTGTTCACGCCTACCGACATCCTCGAGGACATCTGGCAAGGTATCCATGCCGCGGACTTCGTCATCGCCGACATAACCGGGCGCAATCCGAACGTGCTGTACGAGCTCGGGATCGCGCACACGCTGGCCAAACCCGTGCTCATCCTGTCAAGGCTTGCAAGCGACATCCCGATCGACCTCGCCACTCGGCGCGTGGCGCTGTACGGGCAGTCTGCGGGAGATTGGCGCGAAGACCTGGCGCACAAGATCCAGCCCGCGGTCGCGGCGCTGGTCGGCGACTGCAGCTCGAACGCGCAGGCAACGAGTCGCGCCCCCTGATCACGTACTGTCCAGAAAATGAATCGCAGACTGTCAGGCTGCCTCGCAATACGTGGGGAAAGCAGGTTCCTTCACCCCGGTGCTTGAAGTTCGCCAGGGCCTTGTCGCTCCCGCGTATCTGCGTGCCCTGGAGCGTGTCGAATCGCGGAAGCGGCAATCACTCATCGGCGCCGCCGTTCGAAATTCAGTGGTGCTTTTCTTGCGTGACCGGCAGCTTTGAAGCGGAACCAGTCAGTGGGTTTAGGTTGGCATCGGTCGGCAGTCGGCCACAACCCGCCGGTCGGGATCGCTATCCAATTTCAATAGCTCGGGCGTCGTGGGCGGCTGGCGAATGGCCGCTATTCGCCAAGCAAATTGACGTCAGCACTTGCCTCGATCCGGCCAGTTGCCGCCGTTCCCAGTGGCCACAGACCCGCTATGCAGATTGCAGCGCCGCCCCGTTCGCAGCCATTACGGCTGCACAGACCTTGTCGCGTGTTCGGCCAAAGGCGATGTTGGTCTTGTCCGCGTCTAATGCCCTCTACGTATGGCCAACGTGATTCTTTCCCAGCCGGCATCCATCATCAATCTGGCCTCCGCCTCCCGTTCGGCGGCAAGCATCAACCTCGGGCGAACCGGGAATCCATTGACCGCACACTGTGACTGGGGGCCAAAGATGACGTACGCGACCTGCCCTTCTGAAACGCGTGTTCGGGTATGGATTGCTTATACTTAATTACCGTGATGACAAGAGGAGGATGGCATGAAAATGGAACAAGTCAGCGCCAACTGCTTTGCTGTGCTAAACGAGAAAAACCTCGTGTGCGATGCCAACTCGGGCCTAATCAACCTGGGCGGCGGCGTGGTGATCGACACACAGTCGGACCTGCCGCACGGACGTCAGATGATCAAGCTGTTCGGTAAGGTCTGGCGCGACATGCCCAAGCGCGTGATCAATACGCACGAGGACGGCGACCACGTGTGGGGGAACCAGCTCTTCGAGGGTGCCGAAATCATCGCGCACCGGCGGGTCAAGGAGCTGATGCCGCACGTTGCCGACCCAAAGGAGACCCAGCAATTGATCAAGGGGTCCGATCGCTTCCTCACACGCTTGTTGCTCAAGGCCTTGCACCCGGGCGCACTGGCGGTTGCCGGGCAACTGAAACAGGACTACGACTTCGACGGCATCCGACTGGTGCTGCCGACCACCGTGTTCGAGGACCGGCACGTGCTGGATCTCGACGGCACGGAAGTTCACCTCATGTACGTGGGGCCGTGCCACCAGATCGGTGACACGATCATCCATGTGCCCAAGGAAAAGGTTGTGTTCGCGGGCGACGTGATCTTCCGCGAGTGCACCCCCGTGGGCTGGAACGGCACTTACGAAAGATGGCTCAAGGTTCTCGATCTCATCATCTCGCTAGAGCCGGACGTCATCGTCCCCGGACACGGACCGGTGTGCGGGATCGAGGGCGCGATGGAGATGAAGGCCTACCTCGAATACGTGCGCGAAGAATCGAAGCGCTGCTTCGGGCAGGGGCTGAGCGCCCTGGAGGCGTCGAAGAAGATCGATTTCGGACCGTACGGCGGATGGAAGGCTCCGGCGCGTCTGTTCATGAACGTCGAGCGGGCCTACCGCGAGTTCCGCAACGAGGCCACGGACGCACCCTGGGACCACGCGAAAGTCTTCGGCGCGGTCCTCGCCGTGGCGAAGGCAAAGGGGATCGCGGTCGAGTTCTGATTGGGGTGCGCGTTTCCAAACAATCCGGGCCATTCCCGGTAACGGCATGGACGAAAACCAAACACCAGCAGCAGGAGAAACAGAAATGAAATTTCCACGCATTTACTCAGACGAACAGGGCGAGACGCACATTGGTGTCTGTGACCGCCCAGAGCATGAGGCACCGTTCGGGCCGCCTCCAACCCCCATGGGGCTAATGACAGATATCGAAGGGGTCAGTAGCCTTGTCATGTTCTCGGTCCCGGGCGGGACCGAGGTGCCGGCCCACAATGCGCCGCAGCCTTATATTTGCATCGTTCTCTCCGGCGAGGGCGAGGTGACCGCCAGCGATGGCTCGACCTTACGCCTGGGCCCTGGTGGGCTGCTCTATTGCGACGACGTCAGCGGTAAAGGCCACGTTACCCGGTCGATCACCGACCTCAGTCTTGCCTTCATCAATCGTGCCAGCTCGTGAGTCGGCAGCGAGCACACACAATCAAACCTGCCGCGCAGGGAGGGGGAAACCATGATGAAGACGCACACCAGCACGATGCTGATTGATAAAACGCGCGGCCTGAAATTCACCGAGAGTCCGCGCTGTCACGACGGCGAGTTGTGGCTCCTCGACGACATCCACGACAAGCGGATCAAGACGGCGGGTCACTTGCCCGTGGCCTGCGGCACCAGACGGCCGCTCGACTTTAAAACCCACCGTTGAACCATTCGTGAGACGAATGTCCGCAGAGGGTTGGTTGCACTCAGTGGTGACTGGCCGCTTTCAGGAATTGGAACTTCA
Organism: Candidatus Accumulibacter necessarius; assembly: GCA_017302435.1. Classification (GTDB taxonomy): domain Bacteria; phylum Pseudomonadota; class Gammaproteobacteria; order Burkholderiales; family Rhodocyclaceae; genus Accumulibacter; species Accumulibacter necessarius. The sequence continues at coordinate 52,757 of JAFLDL010000032.1, read as the reverse complement.
CTGACCGCTTTCCGGCGATGAATCCGACGAGGGGACGGTCGCATCCGACCCATTGTTGACGTTCAGGCGATCTATAAGCAGACCTTCAACGGACTCGCTCACCGGCTCCGCATGGCAGAGTCGGGTGAGACACCCAGTCTCAACATCTCTCTACTCGTTCCAGCGCGCTACAGGCGTACGTCACCAATGATTCAGCGTCGAACGCCCACGCGGTTAGCTCCCCCGTTCCGGTTGGTTGCACTAGCCCCTGCCGCGCCAACATTCCCAGCAGCTCCGGGTTGGTTGATACCGGGGTCCCGCACGCCCACGCCGGGTGCGCCTACACCAACGCCGGGTGCAACCCCCACGCCCGGAGCGCCGACACCGGGGGCTGCTACTGGGCGCGCAACACATCCTTTGGGTACGCCAACGGTCTTGCAATAAACGACGGCACTCGCGGGCATGGCGGCAAAACCAAGGCCAAAAGCCAGCACTGAAGTTACAAATAAACGGTTCATCATTCACTCCCGAACAGCAACATAAACGCCAAAAGTGGCACTTCAAGGTACGAACCTCAGCTTACACCTGCCTCGCCCCAATGACCGGCTTTGGCAGATGTCTTTAGCGTCCGTTCGTGGCCGGTTGGGTGAGGTCGCCAAAGGCGGCTTTGTAGCATTCCCGTTCGCAGATTGATAGTCCAAATCCAGCATGCAGATCGACACGGTGTCCTGCGCCGATTACCGGGCCTGATAGTGCTCAAGTGCAGCCGGCAAGGATTTCTTCCGCAGCGTCCAGCGCCTTGGTGGTCTGCTTTGGGTGGTACCCGGCCCGGTCACTGCTCTCGATGCTCTCCGGAAGAGAGGCCATCTCATCGCGCTTGCGCAAGGGCGTATCCTTTACCGCAGATCAACCTCCAGGCGGAAGCTTCAGAACGTCCTTGATTTCGTCCAGGCTCGCGGGGATGCGATTGACGATGGCGTCGGTCGCCTGCTGATTCGCCTTGGTCACGATGTCGGCAAGCTCCCGCATCTTGCTGACCGCGGTCTCGAAGGCCTTCTTGGCCAGGTCCGTCTCAGCCGCGACCATCTGCTGCGGCGAACCGACCTTGGCGAGCCCGCCGAGGGCAGATGTGAGTTCCTGCACCGTCTCCTGCAGGATCTTCACTTGCCACTCAGCGACCGCCTTGATCCCTTCCATCGCAGCGCGGTTGGAGGCGCTGAGCGCTTCCAGATTGTCTCTCTGACTCGCTACCAAGGCGTCCATGTTGACGCCTGGCAGATTGAGTCTGGCCAAGGCGTTCAGCAACTGTTCGCTTCCCCTGGTCATGTCCAGGCTGCACATCGTCTTGGTCCAGTCGTTCATTTGTTTCGATAGATCGGTCATTTTACGTTCTCCGTTCTTGATGCGCTTGTAACCATCAGAATCGTGCCCGTGCTCCATCCGGTACACGCCTCTTGCCCAACAGGCACCCATGCCTCACTTGGCCGGCACCTGGAGCACTTTCTGTCCACCAGCAATAATGTTGATCATCTGCGCCACAGCCTTGATTTGCTTGCCGCCTTGCGTGTGGTAGGGCTCGTGAGTGTAGTACTGCCCCCACCAATCCCAGCATCCCTGCGGATTGACCGGAGGATTCTGGAGTGACCCGTTGCGAACTTGAACCTGGGGATAAACAACGATCATGTCATTGGCTTGAGCCCATTCGTTGTAGCCCGCGAACTTCGAGAACAGATTGCCCGAGTGACCGCTCCGACGATCCGTCGTGCCGCCCTGCAGGCAGCCATGGAAGGCCACGTGCAGCTTGCATTTTCGGCCGTCCTTGCAGGACTGTGGAATGAACACGTAGCCTTCTCTGGCCATCGACGCGTTCTGCAGGTCGTTGTACGGGATGTCCGAAAACGTGCTGAATACCAGGCGCTGGTCGAATGCCTTCACGTCCCCTTCCGCTACCGTCGCACGTCCACCCTTAAACGCCTGTTCGCCATAAATGCGCTTCAGGATCGCGCCCGCTAGATCGACATCCTGCAGATCCTTGCAGGCCGCCTGTTTGCTGGCTGGCAGGCAGGCTGTTCCGGCTTCTGCTTTGGTTGTCGACGCGGGCGGACAAATGCAGCCATCCGTCGCCTGACGCTGTTTGGCGATAGCCTCGCAGTCGTCGATGAAAGCGTTCTTGTCCGTCGGTGGCCACGGCGCCGGGGGCAAGACGCAGTTACCCACGGCATCGCCGGTAGGCTTGTTGAACCCATCCCTGACCATTGTGTGGCGTGCGGGAAATGTCCGGTTGTAGTCGATATTGCCTTGTTCGATGCCGGCCTTGTCGGGGTCAGCATAGAAGTGGAAGACCGTATCCATCACCCCGTGGGGAACGATGGCATCATACTCGGCGCTGATCAGGTACACCTTGTCGTCCTTGAGGCCTGTCAGCTTGCCTATGTTTCCGGCCGCCTCCTGCTTTTTCGCCTCGTCAAACGATGCCTTCGCGGCACGTTGGGCAGCAACCTGGGTTTTCGGCGCCAAGTCGGTCTTGCTGCACCACTTGGCATCAAGCCCAAGCCTCTTGCATTCGAGCATGACAAACTGGCTGCATTTCGTCACGGCGTCCAGGATGGACCCTCCAGCGCAGTGGTATGGGCCGCCCGCGACGATGCCGACACCCATGATCTGTTCAGAGTGCGCGACATGAAACTGGTGCGCCATGAAGCCCCGGATGAAATGCCGGACACCGAGATCTGACCCGGGTCAATATTGACCCCTGCGGCCACTTCTTCCAGTGTTGGAGCTGCTACCGCATACTGCGCCATCGCCAGCGTGCAAAACGCCACCGTCGCTAGCGGCCCTGCGTTGCCATTCTTGGTGTTTCGCCTTGACATCGCACTTCTCCCTCTCGTCGTCGATAGAGCACTGCCCCGTAGCTACGGCAGCACGGCGAGCAGGCGGGGTTCACCAGCTTTGCTTCAATCAGCAAAACTGCTGAATTCCCCTGGCGCCAGCCGCGAAGACAGTTGTTAAAGCAGGAGCATGGTGCAGTGCAAGATTCAGCATAGGCGGTGATTCGCCAAAGTCAAGTTGTCAGGTCACTTACTACTGCGCCCTGTCAATTCCCTCACCTTGACACTTTCAGCTCCAGTCCGAAAAGGTGAGTTTCCTATACTGTCCCCGAAACTCAGCCGACGGCTCAGCGCGCGATCCCCGCCGCGCTGCCGGGCGAACTACAGCAGATCCTCGGCGTGATCGTCGAAGCGATCCGCCAGTCTACGCAGGATCAACAGGTGTAGCTGGAAGTATGGCGTCTCCACTTCTTTCTGCTAGTTCTTGCTATCGGTACTGGCGTGCAGGGCCATCAATCGCGACAGCATCACGGCGATATAGAGCTGTCCGGCGAGGGCTTCGGAGGTGGCAAGCGAACGCGCGATCGGATGAACCGGCGTGATGTCGCCATAGCCCATGGTGGTGAGCGTCACGAAACTGTAGTAGATCCACGTCAGCGCGCCGGGCGCGTTGCCGATCTCGCCGCTGAAGGCATCGGGATGAATCAGATGCACCAGTTCGTAGGCATCGGCATAAACCAGCCCGATCAGCAGCAGCACGGCGATGGCGCCCTGGATGCGGTAATGGGTGACCGGGCCGCTGCGATATGCCCGTGCTGCAACGACCGCAGCAAACAGCAGGAGCGTGACGAGGGTAGTGGCTTCGCGCCCGATGGCCAAGGCGTTCGATGGCGATTCGGCGGCGGCCCAGCGCACCAGCAGCGTGGCCGCCGTCAAGGCCACCGCGGCGAGCCGCAGCCGGCGCGTTTCAGCAGTGGTGAAGGCGCCCGCGAGCAGCAGCATCGAAAAGGCAAACTCGGCCCCCCGCCGTCCTGCCGGGTCCGGGTTCAGCACTACGGGCAGCACAAAGATGATGACGGTGAGGAGAACAAGGACGATGGTCAGGCCGCGGTCAGCTTCCCAGAACCGCCGCACCCGCTCCCAGCCATGAGGTCTCATCGGCGAGGGGACGCTGTGGGCAGCGTGTCAACGGTATGGGTCAGCACAGATGTCTCTCCGTTCGCGATAGGGTGGGAAAACCAGTTTTTCAAGTTTACGTCAGGTCGTGCATTGACAGCCGGATTTGAAGGCCCAGAGTTTTCGGATGGGGCGCAACGATGAAATCGAGCTTGCGTCCGCAAGAAGCATGACCGCGAAAAGCGCGCTGCTGGAAAGGTAGGGATGCTGCGAGCGACACAACCAAACTGCTTGTCGAGCTGGCCGGCGATTCCCCCGAGAAAGGTCACCGGGATGACTACCGCGCAGCGTACCGGGATAAACTCGCTGGTGACGGACGGAACGGAAGTCTGCTAGCATTTTGCCTGCTGCTGCAGAACCGCTCCGCTGTTTCGTCCTGTGCTTGGCCCCCTCTTTCGCCCTTGCGGCAGACTTCCCATGCCATGACCCTGCTACACGATACCGACCACAGCCTGCTGGGGATACTGTTGCGCCTCAGCGAGCTGTTGCCGCCGGCGCACGCGCGCTTTCGTCCGCTGCTGGCGGACGCGCTGCTGTTCTTTCTCGACCACCTCTCGCCCCGCCGCCAGCAAGATATCTTCGCCGCCCAACTGGCGCTGCCGGCCAACGCCAGCCGTTCGCGGCGGCTTCTCGCCCTGTTTCGTCGCTGCCCCACCCTGCACAAACTGGGACAGGTCGTTGCCCACGACCGGCGCCTTTCCGGCGACCTGCGCCGACGCTTGCAGGAACTCGAGACGCTCGTCCCGACGGATTCGCTGGTTGCCGTCCGGCCGCTGCTCGAACGCGCGGTGAGCGATGTGGCTGGCCTGCACATCGCGAGAAAGGCACTCGCCGAGGCCAGCGTCGCCGTCATCGTGCCATTCGTCTGGCGGCCGGCCGGGAACAGCGCGCCGCAGCAGGGCGTCTTCAAGGTGCTGCGGGCGGGCGTCCAGGACAGGCTCGAAGAAGAACTCGCCATCTGGCCGGCGCTCGGAAGCTTCCTCGAGGAACGCTGCGTCGCGCACGGGCTGCCGGTGTTCGACTACGCCAACACCCTCGAGAGCGTTGCCCACCTGCTCGCCCATGAAGTCCACCTAGACCGCGAGCAGGACCATCTGCGCCAGGCGGCCGAGTTCTATGCCGGCTCGCCAGACATCGTCATTCCCGGCGTGTTCCCCTTTTCCACGCCCACCGTCACGGCCATGCAAAGGGTCGATGGCTGCAAGGTGACGTCCCAGGACTTGCCGGCGGGGGAGATGCGACAGCGCGCCGAACGACTGATCCGGGCCTTGCTGGCCCAGCCCTTCTGGAGCTGCGGCGACGCCGGAGCGATCTTCCATGCCGACCCGCATGCGGGCAACCTGCTGGCGATGCCGGATGGGCGACTGGCCATCCTCGACTGGGCCCTGACGACGACCCTCACCAAACGACAGTGCGAGTCGGTAGTGCAACTGGTTCTCGGCGCCCTGACGCTGAACGACCGGCGCGTCTGCGCGGCGATCGCCGCACTCGGCCAGTCGGTCGATGACGCCCAGGTTCAGGCCGCCGTCAGACAGGCGATCGGCCAGGTGCGCGGTGGCAGTTTCCCGGGATTCGAGTGGATGACGTCCCTGCTGGACTCCCTCGCTGCGACCTCGGCGGTCCACTTTCCCGAAGAAGTCAGCCTTTTTCGCAAGGCGCTGCTGACCCTGTCGGGCGTCGCCGCCGACGTGTCGCAGGAGATGACGATGGATAGCGTCCTCATCCGCGAAGGCGCGAGCCAGTTCATCAGGAGCCTGTGGTGGCGGCCCTGGGTCTGGGCGGACTCGCGCCGCAGCGGCAGCGCCCATCTCTCGAATGCCGACCTGTTCGGTCTCGGCGCCGAGCTACCGGCAAGCACGCTCCGCTTCTGGACATTAGCGGGTTCGCGCACGGCGCCTCGGCCACCACGCAGTTGTGACTTCTTGTAAGATCTGGCCTCCGTTGCCAGGGGAATGAACATGTCGATGACTCTGCGAGACTCGCTGGCATACCTCACCGTGCCGCAGTTGAAGGAGCTGGTGAGCCACCTGCCGAGCGGCGCAACAACCGCGCGCAAGGACGACCTGATCGAACGAATCGTCGTCGCCATGCTCGGCCCTGAACTGAAGGCAATCTGGTCGGCGCTTGACGAGACGCAGCAGGCGGCCGTCGCCGAAGCAGCGCACCACCCGCTCGGCGAGTATTCCGATCGGCGGTTTCGCGCCAGGTACCAGCGTGCACCGGCCTTTCACGTGGTGGCGGCAAAATCGTACGGCTATTCCAAGGGGAAGAGGACGGCCTTGTGCCTGTTCATCCAGTACTCGCCGGATGAGGCGCGCTACGTGGTGCCGACCGACCTGCGGCCCCGCCTGCAAGCATTCGTGCCGCTCCCTGCACCACCCGGCATCGAGGCCTCGGAAGCCCTGCCGGAAAACCCGCGCTTGATCGTGCGCCTGACCGAACGCGAAGCCTTGCAGGAAGCAGTCATCATGTTGCGCACCATAGAGCAGGCGCGCGTGCAGGTCAGCGACAAAACGGCGCTGCCGGGCAGTGCCACGCAGCGCCTGCTCAGCGACAAGCTGGCCGGTGGCGACTATTACGCCGCGGAAGAGAAACGGAGCGAGTGGGACCAGGAAATCGGCCCGATCAAGGCCTTTGCCTGGCCCATGCTGTTGCAGGCCGGCGGTCTGGCGATTGGCGTGGCAGGCAAACTGCAACTCAGCCCGAGCGGCGTCAAGGCCCTCAGCATGCCGCCGGCACAGGTGCTGCGCGGGCTTTGGCAGAAGTGGCTGAAAACCACCCTGTTGGACGAATTCAGCCGCGTCGACGCGATCAAGGGACAGAATGCCAAGGGGCGGGTGATGACCGCCGCCGCTCCCCGGCGGGCGGCCATTGAAGAGACCTTGCGGGCGTGTCCGATCGGCCGGTGGATCGCCGTTGATGAATTCTCGCGCTTCATGCGGGCGTCAGATCGGGTCTTTGCCGTGACCCACGATGCCTGGAAGCTCTACCTCGGCGAACGCCAGTATGGCAGCCTCGGTTATGACGGATCGGGCGGCTGGAACATCCTTCAGGATCGCTACATCCTCGCCTTTCTGTTCGAGTACGCGGCAACCCTCGGCCTGGTGGATGTCGCCTACTTTCATCCCGCCCAGGCACGCTCTGACTATGGCGGCCTGTGGGGTGCCGACGATCTGTCGTTCCTCAGCCGCTACGACGGCCTCAGCGCTTTTCGTGTGACCCCGCTCGGGGCGTACCTGCTTGGTCGCGAGGCGGCCTACCAGCCGCCGGCCGTTGCCAGCAGCGTCGCCTTGTCGTTCTCCCCGGGGCTGTACGTCGAAGTTGTGCGAGGTGTCCTGGCGGCCGAGGAAACGCTGCTGCTCGACAACTGGGCAATCCCGGTGCAGGCCGGCACCTGGCAGCTCGACCGCGAAAAGTCGCTGTCCGCGATCGAGAAAGGTCACGACATCGCCGAACTGAAGGGCTTTCTTGAAAGCACCGGTGGCCTGCCGCTGCCCGCGCCGGTCGAATCGTTCATCGGGCTTTGCGAGCACAATGGCAAGGCGCTGAAGACGCTGGGCAGCGCCCAGCTGATCGAGTGCCGCGACCCGGAAATCGCCGCGGAGATTGCCGGCCGCCCGGAAACGTCCTCGCTGTGTCTGCGCGCCGGGCCAAGGACGCTGGTGGTTCGCACCAACCAGCTCACCAGGTTCCGCGAAAGGGTTCGTTCGCTGGGCTTCGGGATGGTCTCCTGAAGCAATCTCAAGTGACCGGCGGCGCAGGGCGGCAACGGCCGGACTCCTTCCCCGGCAGCAAGTGGTAGGCGCCCTTCCCTCGTCATCCTGGAGAAACACCCACATGTCGCACTGGACCTACCTGGCGATTGCCATCGTCGCCGAGGTAATCGGCACCTCCTTCCTCAAGAGCTCGGAAGGTTTCACAAAATTGCTGCCATCGGCGATTGTCGTCGTTACCTATGTGATCGCCTTCTACTTCCTGGGGCTCACCCTGAAGACGCTGCCTGTCGGCATTGCCTACGCGGTCTGGGCCGGCGCCGGCGTGGCCCTGATCACGCTGGTCGGCTACCTGTTCTTCGGCCAGGCACTGGATGCGCCCGCGATCATCGGCATCGTGCTGATCGCCTCGGGCGTGGCCGTCATCAACCTCTTTTCCGCCAGCGTCACGCACGGCGGGAGCTAGGAACGCACGGCAGGCGCTTCCGCCGGGGCGCTCGACAAAGGCATCGGGTCGGGCGGATCAGAGCGACGTCGCCGCGATCTTCTCCGCCATCGATACCGGGGCTGCCGGCGGCAGCCTCACACACTGCCTGGCCCCGACTGCACGCGAATCCACATCGCCAGCCGCTGACCAACGCCGAGGCAAATAATTTTGCGACACCCAGGAGCATCAATTCTATGCTGAATCATCGGGACTTTCCTGATGACGGTCTGCCAACCGGGGTGCCGCTGACTACTCTGAGTAAGGGGCTGCGCCGGGCACCGGCGCGACGTCGGCCAGGATGAAGAGCAGCACGTTGCCCGGCTCCGACGTGGCGTCGCTGCGCAGGCCACCGATAAGGCCGTTGACCGGGCTGCTGTATTCCGCCACCACTTCGCCGAAAGCGTTGCGCTGGATGGCGACCTTTTGTCCTGGCGTGACCTTGGTATTCAGTTTGACCAACAATTCGATGAATCCACCGTGGGTGGTCAGCACGGGAATCGCATTCTTCCCGATGTAGACATTGGCATCGACTGCGGTGCGTCCGATCGCCCCGGGAACCATGCCGTAGTGCTTGAAGACGTTCATCGTGCCTTCGACGAAGATCGGAATCATGTCGAGATCCAGCCGCCGCGCCACACCCACCTCGGGCGTAAAACAGGGAATGCCCGCATCGATGTAGGCGTTGTGCAGCACACCAGGGTAAACCGGGTTGTCCCAGATCGCCGGAACGGGGTAGAGCATCATCATGGTCTTCACGTCCGGGAGGCGCATGTCACCGATGTGAAAGGCAGCTGCGTCCAGGCCGGTGGTGCCGGTATGGAAGTCGATGGCCAGGTCGGTATTGGGCTTCAGCAGCCGGTTGAAGACCAGCCCGGCCTGGCGGCTGACGGCACTGAAGCCATTTTCATTGCCGGGCCATTCGCGGTTCATGTCGGTCAGCTCGAAGCCGCGCCCGGAACTTGGCCAGCGGCGCTGCATGCTTTCCATTGCAGGGCGTGCAATATCCAGCACGGCCATCACCGTGCCCGACATTTCAGCGGGGTTCAACTGGTTCATGACTGTTTGCACGGTGTGCACCGAACTCATCTCGTCGCCATGTACCCCGCTCGTCAGGGTAAAGCGCTTGCCGGGCTTGGCGCCCTTGGCGACGATCACCGACACGTACCAGTACTGCCCGGTGGACATCTGCACACCCTGGAAGTACAGGAGGTGCTTCTTGCCAGGGGCCAGATCACTGGTGTTCAGAGAACTCACCACTCTTTTGCCATTGATCACATCGCCGGTGTAGACGGTGCTGATCCTGGCCGGGGCTGCAACGGCACTGCTTTGGGCTTGCGCCATGCCGATCCCTGTAAATGCAATAGCGGCAAGCAGGTTGACAAGCAGGAAAACAACCGTCTTCGTTTTCACGAGTACTCCTTCATCTGGGATTGCGCCGGGCGGCTTGCAGCATGGAAGCTTTCCTCTACGCCCAACTTTGGTATCGGGAGACCGTTTTTCGCCATAATAAGGCCGACAGCCGGACCTCTCGTAGAGGGATTCACATGGCGCTGACCGCTTCCTCCTCCAGTGTGGGGTAATCGATATACCCTTTGGCACCACCCTTGTAGATCGTCGCCGAGTTCCACGGCGCCAGCGGCGCCTCGATTCGCAGACGTTCGACTAGGTCGGGATTGGCAATGAAGTGCTTGCCGAAAGCGATCAGGTCGCCGCAGTCCGCTCGCAAGGCAGCCTCCGCGCGCTCACGATCGAAGCCACCGCAGAGGATCATCGTCTTCGAGTAGCAGGCCCGCAAGTGTTGCAGCAGGTCACTTTGCGGGTCGTGCATCCAGCTGCCGGACTGGTCATAGACGTGGAGATAGCCAATCCCCAGCCGGTCGAGCTGGCAGGCGAGATAGCCGTAAGTAAAAAGGGGCGCCGGGTCGAACTGCATCTCGTGCGCCGTCCCAAGCGGCGAAATTCGGACGCCGACACGCTCCTTGCCGACGGTGGCGGTGACAGCCTCGACCGTCTCGATGAGAAAGCGCCAGCGCCCGCTGGTGGCCCCGCCGTACTCATCTCTACGGTCGTTGAGGTAGGGGCAACGGAACTGATCGAACAGATAGCCATTCGCGGCGTGGATTTCGACACCGTCGAAACCAGCTGCCATCGCGTTGTCGGCAGCTCGCGCGAAATCAGCGACGATCGCCTTGACCTCGCCGGTCGTCAGCGCCCGCGGCGGGTCGCAGCGAGCCAGTACCGGCTCACGGCTGCGCGTGAGGATCGGTACGCGGTCATTCTCCAGACAAACCGTGCTCGGCCCAACCGGTGGCGAGCCATCGGCGCGCAGGCTGCAGTGACCGACGCGGCCAACATGCCAGAGCTGCAGGTAAATGCGGCCGCCTTCGCGATGCACCGCGCGGGTCACGTTCTGCCAACCGGCGATCTGCGCCGCACTGTAGATGCCAGGGGTACGAGCGCAGCCGCGCGCCTGCGGCGAGACAGGTGTCCCTTCGGCGATGATCAGGCCGGCCGAAGCGCGCTGTGCGTAGTATCTGGCAGTCATCGCCGTCGGCGCGAGGTGCCAGTCGCTGGCACGGTTACGGTTCATCGGCGCCATGACGACGCGGTTGGGCAGCGCCTGTGCGCCGAGCGAATAGCGGGAAAACAGTTTCTTGGACATTATTGGTTCACCTCCGTGGATGCGCTTTCCCGTCGGTATTGAAGCCACCTGCTTGCCATGCTCCTTGGGCGCTGGTGGCCAACAATCGGTCGGGAAGATTCATCGGTAGCGCGGGTTTCCCGCGCCGGGGAGAGCACTCGGTACTCTCGATTGTCAGGATGGCCAGGTGGCCATTCAGGGTCAGTGATCAGTTCGGTGGATGCTCAAGCGGTTCGGCAGAAATGATGGCTTCCCCAGGTTTCGGTTTGATGGCGGATCAAGCCGCGGCTGGCGGTCTCTGAACACGCCACAGCAAACAGGGAAACCAGACGCACCCCCAGGACAAGCCGTGCTCCCGCCTGTCAGGCGTCAGTGGACGCCAACTTCCCGCAAAGCGTTCGCGAACCAGCCAAGGATCACGAGTTGGCCCATGCTTCCCTGGGCGAAACCAGGATCAGCGCCTGGCCACCCAGCATACAACGCGCTCGCCGGCCTGCGGTTGACGGCGGGCAGATGAACAGCAAACGCCGGGCGCGATGGCGGACCGCGTCAATGCCCGCCTGGTCAAGGCTCGGACGATGCCCATGAGGTGGCGCGGATCACCGGCGAGATCGCCCGGAGCAGCGGATCGATCGGCGAAATCGCCGACCGCCAAGGCGAGGATCGACGCCGGCTGCAAACCCGCTGGCGGGTGCTGGCAGGTCGGGAAAGAACCGCCACCGGCGCATGGGCCAGACTCGGCAGTACAGCTTGCAGACCTGCCCATGAAAAGACGGCACCAGGGTGGGATACCCGGCCCCACGCCTGTCAACCATCGATTATTCTGGTCTATCGAACCACAGGTACAATACCCCCGTACAATTTTTCAGGAAAAGCGAAACATGTTTAAAGCCTACGTGCGGACCCTGGTCCTTATGGCTTCGGCATTTGCTCCGGTTGCTGCCATTGCCGGCGGGCCACAGTTGATCTGTTTTGGCAATGAGCCGTCGTGGAGCCTGCAATTCAGCGAACGAGGGCGGGCACAACTGATGCTGCCGGAGCGCAAGCCGCTCGACTACCGGGGGCGCGAGACGCGCCTCGATGCACTGAAGGAACGCGCCTGGCGCGGCCAACCCGCTTCCGGCAAGGGCGGTGAACTGGTCGCCTTTCTTCGCGAGTCGGCTTGCAGTGACGGCATGTCGGACACGCAGCATCCGGTGATGGTGCGGGTTTCGCTACCCGATGCCCGGTTGCTCGCCGGATGTTGTCGTATCCCGGCTTCGCCCAGTGCGAGTGCGCCCGCGCCACTCGCTCTGCAAGGGCCAACGTGGCAGCTTGCTGCCCCCGGCACTCAGGGGGCAGATCTGGCCGGTACGAAAACGCCTCCCGTGACAGCGCGCTTTGAGGGTGGCCAGGTCAGCGGCTTCTCCGGCTGCAACCGGTACATGGGCACGTTCACCCTCGATCGCGACAGCGTGGTTATCGGCCCACTGGCGGGAACCATGATGGCCTGCCCCGAACCGCAGATGGCAATCGAGAAAGCCTTCCTGGGCGCATTGACCGGCACCCTGCGCTATGCAATCAGCGGTGACGGGCTGACGTTGACCCCGGTTTCAGGGGTGCCGCTGGTTTTTCAGGCCGAGCCTGCACCGACGCTGCTGGGCGTCACCTGGAGCGTGACCGGTTTCAACAACGGCCGGCATGCGGTCGTCGGTCCCTTGCTCGGGACCACCCTGCGTATGACTTTTGACCAGGGCCAGGTTCACGGTAGCAGCGGCTGCAATACCTACCGCGCAGCCTACACCAGCGAGGGAAACCGGCTCGCCATCGGGCCCGTAGTCAGCACGCGCAAGGCCTGCTCTGCTGAAGGCGTGATGCAGCAGGAGCGCGAATTTCTGGCGGCGCTGGAGTCCGTCAAGGTGTGGACCATCAGCGGCGGCATGCTCGATGTACACCGCGCCGATGGCGAACGGGTATTGAACGCGATCAAGGCCCCCCGGTAAACATGCGCGGCCATAAGCGCTTGGACAGGCGCTGAAACAGCGAAGGCATGACCAAGGCTCACATCGGACCCGGCGGCAGGAGCGATGGGCGTGTTTCTGGTGAACCGGGTGCGCTTCGCATTCACGCGTCAGCGGCAACTCTGCCGCCTGGTCTTTTTTGGCCGGTTTGCTGTCGCCGGCAGGTCTGGCGAGCAGACTCCCGCACCCGACAACGAGCGGCTGTTTGTTACAATTCGTTCCTCAAGCCGGCTGGCTGCATTCGAATGAAGGAGTCATCATGCGCTATGTTTACATCGCTCTGATCATTGCGGCAACGGCGGTTGTCCTGCTATTCAAGATCCAGAACCTCACCTCCGTCACGGTTTCGCTGTTCAGCATGAGTTTGACTATGCCCGTTTCACTGCTGATGATCGGCGTCTACATTCTTGGCATGCTCTCCGGCAGTGCGCTGTGGTCGCTGCTGCGCGGCTGGGTGCACGGCGCAACACGCAAGGTGCCGTGACGCTTCCCGTCGAGCTGCTTCACATGATTGGCCATGAAGCTCAGCCAGAGTTCAGACCGTCATTCCCGCGCGTCCCAGAGTGATTGCCTCGGGCCAAGAGCCGGAATACAGAAAGCATGCGCGACAATCCCTCGGATGGCGGCTCTCGCCGAAATGGTTCGAAGCCTCGCCGCGGGCCGCGGCAAGAAAAGAGCCCTTGCATCACCTCTTTGTTGGGCAGCTGAATTTCGTGGCGAATCAGGAGACGCTTTGTCTTGCGTTGGGTTGGTTTTATTCATTGGGTTAAATCAAGGAAATTTTTTAACATGAGCAACTTTTGGGATTTGATCTGGCTGATCGTGTCATCCTTCGTTTTTATCGCTTACCTTCTGGTGCTGTTCCAGATTGTTGCCGACCTGTTTCGCAATACGGAAATGGGGGGAGGTTCAAAGGCCGTGTGGATCATCGGACTGGTCTTTATCCCGATGCTGACCGCCGTGGTCTACATTATTGCCAACGGCGGGGGTATGGCCAAACGCCAGCGCGCTGCCGTCGAGCGCGCCAGGTCTGATACCGATACCTACATTCGGCAGGTGGCCGGAAAGTCACCGGCAGAGCAAATCGCTGACGCAAAAGCGCTGCTCGATGCGGGCACGATCAATGCCGATGAATTCGCCCGGCTCAAGACGAAGGCGCTCGCCTAGGGATTGACGGAACCGTCTTCTGAAGCAGAAAAGTCAACGAGGTGCGCCCGGATGGGATGCGACCAAGCGGCTGCAAATGCTCTGCAAACACCGCTTTTTTCCCCTGCGCCTTGTAACACGCCACACGCAGAGGTGACGCAACCGGCATATTTTCTCACTGTTCCCTGCCCCGAATTTAGACATTGACAGGTATGCAGAGGGCAATGATACTTTGTAAACAGGACTTGTTCTTGTCAACCTGTGATCAGGCCGAGAGTTCAGCAGGTGGCTGCCTTTAAGGTGCGCCGGTGAATGCGGCCAGTCTAAGCGGACGGTGCTGGTTTTCTTCGTTTTTTTCATGGAGAGTGCGATGGTGATGAAACAAGGTTTTCGGGCGGCGCTGTTCGGCGCCTGCGCGTTGTTGTCTGTGGCTTCCACCAGTGTTCTGGCCGATGAAGTTCCCCTGGTCACGGGCGAAATGTGGAGCAAGTCGTCGGGTGAGTTGAAGAAGGCGTATCTCATTGGCGTTGCCAACACACTCCAGGTCGAACTGGCCTATGAGGGGGCGAATCCGCCACCCGATAGCCAAAGTCTGATCCCGCGCACCGCCAAGGGCTTGAAAGGCCAGTCGCTTGACAGTGTCACTGCAGCGCTCGACAAATGGTACGCCGCGAATCCCGGCAAGTTACAGCGACCGGTCCTCGAAACCATCTGGTTCGAAATCATCGTACCGGGACTTCAGAAATACAAATAACGGAGGCATGACATGACAAGAGTTCGTTTGATGGTGGTCATCGTGGCGGCGTCGAGTGTGATCGGCTGCACCAACATGAGTACACAACAGCAGGGAACAGTTAGCGGTGCGGCTATTGGTGCGGTTGCCGGAGCCGGCATCGCCTCCGTCGCCGGGGGCAGCGCCTGGACTGGTTTGGCGATCGGCGCCGCTGCCGGTGGTGTCGCTGGCAATATCAAGGGTAGTCAACGATAGCCACAAGGCCTGTCCGGCCAGCGCCATGGGCGTCGCTCCGGCGGTACCACTGGTGTTGGCCGCGTGCGCACGCGCGCGGATACGGGGTTCGACCAGCGCAGAGCAATGAGGGAGTTGATCGATGAACAGCCATGTCTTCTGTACGCTTGTCGCCCTCCTGCTTTCTGCAACGCTGCAACCCGCCTTCGCACAAAGCAGGCAAACCTTGAAGCAGCTTGACGAGCTCGACCGGAAATGCGAGGCGGCAAGAGACGCGGTCCTGCCCGGCATCCGGGAGCAGTTGATTGCGGAGTGCATCTTGCCGCCGCCGACGCGACGAGTGCGCGCGCGGACGCTGGAGGAATGCGAGCACTACTGGAACGACTTCGGGGTGATGCAGCGACAACGTGCCGCCCTCGACCTGCCCGAGTGCCAGGAAGCCTTCCAGGCGAGACAGCAGCATCGTTCGCGCTGACCTGCCGGGATCCCCAGCTAGAGTAAAGGCGATTGAAGTTCATGCGCGCCTTTTCCGCGAGTCGTTCCGGCTTGCACGACAGCAACGCAAGTCCCAAGAGGCTTCCTGGAAGCTAGCGCCAGAGCAGTCTGGCTGAGCACAGAATCCATTTCCCCCTTGGCTCGGTTTGTGCGCGTAGGGGGGCGGCCCCCTCAACTCCAGCGCCGGTCGGCAGTAAACAGGATGCTGAGCCAGGCCTGCTCGAGCGGGAAGCCAATTCCCTTCCAGATTCGGGCACGCAGCTTGTCGAGTTCAGGAACGCTGCCTGGCTTGAAGTCGGGCCCGACCACTATGTTGATCTCGATGAAGTGAATGCGCCCGGTCTTGGCGATGTGGGAGCTGTACTCGGCGATATCGTGTTCGGCCCGGATCTGTTGCATCACCGCTTCAACGCGCTGCACGATCTCATTATCGGGATGGGTGATCAGCAACACCTCGCGCAGATTGCTGTGCAGGATCATCACCGGCAGCGGAAGCAGCAGCAAAGCCATCACTGCCACTACCGCGCTGTCGGCGTAGCGCGCCCACCACTCGCGATAGGGTTCGGGCAGCACCCAGACCATGGCGAATCCAAGCAGCGTGACGAGGCTGAAGCCCAGGCTGATCATCCACTCGCGCGCATCGTTGCGAACCAGTTGCGAGCCGGTTCGATTGGCTACGCGCTTCTCGTAGATCCAGACGAGGGCGCAGACGACAGCGCTGACCAGGCCGTAGAGCACCACACTGAGCGTGTCGACCTCGTTACCGCCAGTACGCAGGCCTTCGAGACCGTTGCCCAGGGCATAGAACAGGACGACCAGCAGGATCAGGTTGTTGAAGCTGTTGACCAGCGGTTCGATATGCGCGTAGCCATACTGGAAGCGCTGGTCGGCCGGTTTCTCGACGACCCGCGCGGCCAGCAGATAGAGGCCTGAACCGACCAGGCTGGTCAGCGCATAGAAGCCGTCGAGCATGACCGCCTCGGAGCCGATGTAGAGACCGTAGCCAATGCCGACAACCGCCAGTCCGATGATTGCGAACAGCGACACTCGCAGCGTGCGCTGCTCAAGCTGGTTGGACTGCTGCCTGGAAAGTCTGCGGTACATGCGTGGGACGAAGGCTCGGGACAGCGGATGGGACATCACTTTGGCGAGTGTTCCGGCTTTTTCTGAGGAAGTCAATCCGGGGCGACGGAGTCAAGCGGAGCCATTGGCCAATGGCACGGGAGGGGCGTTAACGTCCATTCCATGCGCCCGCACAGAGGCCGTCGCGAAGGGTTGCCGCGATTGAGGCGTCTGCTTCGTTGCTCATCGTGCCCGCACCCTTCCCCGCCCGCGACAAGGATTTCCATGGTTCGCCGCTCGGAAAGGCGCCGCGCAACGCGCCGCAGGCGATGTGCCCGGCAGGATTGTCGTTTTTGTGCCATTGGCACGACAGAAACGCCAGCCAAAGCCGGCAGGCCGCCAATCTCCTTTGGCCTGCACGCGGGTCAACGTTATCATTCAGGCCATCTGACCCCTAACGACGGAGATCCTTATGAATTCAACTCTTTGGCGCGTTCCAACCCTGACAGTCCTCGCCACGCTGATGGCGGTCTCGGGTTCCGTGCAAGGGACTGAAGCGGGTAACTGGCAAGGGTTCGTTTCGCTCACACCGGTCTACCAGGGCAACGCCGACCTCGACCGCGGCGGTGATTTCAGCGTTGGCGGCGCGATCCTGCGCGGTGGGGTTGTCAAAGACCTTGGCGGAGGCAACCGCGCGGGCGTCACCCTCACCTACGACTACCTCGACTATTCGTTCTCCAACTCAGGCGTTTTCGGCCGCGTCGAGCCGTGGGGCATCGTTCAGCGTTACGGCGTGTCGCTACCACTCTCGTTCGCGGTCGGAGACGGCTGGAGCGTAGGAGTCGCGCCCTCGGTGGACTGGTTCAAGGAAAATGGGGCAAACACCGGCGATTCGCTCACCTGGGGCGCCACGTTATCCGGGTCCAGGCGCTTCGAGGATGGCAATCGTCTCGGCCTCGGCGTCGGGGTATTCGACGGGATCGAAAAAACCAGCGTGTTCCCGTTCCTGGTCGTCGATTGGCGCTTCGGGGACCGCTGGCGCCTAATCAATCCTCTTCCCAGCGGCCCGACCGGGCCGGCCGGCCTGGAACTCGACTACCGCTTTGATGGCGACTGGACTGCCGGTGTCGGCGTGGCCTATCGGGTTCTGCGCTTTCGCCTGAACGAGAACGGCCCGGTGCGTAACGGCATCGGTGAAGAGAGCGGCGTGCCGGTATTCGTGCGGGTGACGCGCAACTTCACCGACCAGATGGCGCTGCACCTCTATGGCGGCGTCGTGGCCGGCGGCAAGCTGCGCGTCGAAAACTCGTCCGGTCACAAGCTGAGCGAGGAGGACTTCGACCCGGCGCCGCTCTTTGGCGCGACCTTCATCGGACGCTTCTGAGAAATTGTACCGCGAGTCTTTAGTTTGTTTTGCTGGCCAGCGATCGTCTGCTGCCGGTCGGGGACGATAGTTGAGCTAACGGGGTTTCAATGAATACCTTTCCCGCCTGCATGCGCGCAAAGCATGCCTTGCTTGCCGCCATGGCCCTCTCTGTTGGCGTGCTCGCCAGCGGCAAGGCAATCGCCGGCGGCATCATTCTCTATGAAGTCGGCACCGAGGACGTGGGCCTTGCCGCCGCCGGTTACGCCGCGCGCGCGCAGGACGCGACCACGGTATTGACCAATCCGGCGGGAATGGTGCGGCTGGACGGCACCCAGGTTCAGCTCGGTACGCAGTTGCTCTACAGCAACCTGAAGTTCTCCAATAGTGGCGCCAGCTCGCTCGCGCTAGGCAATAACGGCAGCGGCAATATCGTTGGCAACAACGGCTGGTTTCCGGGCGGCGGTCTGTTCATCAGTTACAGTGTCTCGCCCGATCTGAAACTCGGCCTGGCCGCGACCAGCACTTTCGGTTCGGTGCTCGACTATAACGACAACTGGGTCGGTCGCTACTACGTGCAGCAGGCGACCCTGATCGGTGCTTCGCTGCTGCCTTCGATCGCCTTTCGCGTGACTGACAAGCTCTCGCTTGGCGCCAGCGTCAATGCGATGTACGGCTATCTGAAAAACGAGACAGGAATAAACAACATCTTCGGCGCCGACGGCAAGCTCAGCATGAGTGACGGCACGTGGGGCTGGGGCGGCAATCTCGGCCTGATGTACGAGGCGACCCCCGGCACCCGTTTCGGCCTGACCTACAGCTCGCGGGTCAAACTCGATTTCGAACCGCAGGCGCGGTTCAGCGGCACCGGGCCATTGCTGACCGCGCTGCTTGATGCGCGGGGCTTGAACAGGACTACTGTCGACTTGGGAATCACGGTACCGCAACAGGCGATGGGCAGTGTGTTTTATACGGTGAACGACCGCCTGGCGCTGCTCGGCAACGTCGGCTGGCAGCAGTGGTCCAAATTCGGCGATGTCGAAGTCGGCTTGGCGGACATTAACAATCCGACCAGCGTCACGACCAAGCTGGATTTCAAGGACACCTGGCACGTCGCAGTCGGCGCGCAATACCGGATCAGCGAGCCGTGGCGGCTTAACTTCGGTATCGCCTATGATTCGGCCTTTCAGTCAGGCAACGTATCGCCAATTCTGCCGACCAATCAGGGCTGGCGCTTTGGCGTCGGCGGCCAGAACCAGGTCGATAAGACTTTTGCCTGGGGTCTTGCCGCAGAATACATCTACGGCGGTACCGGTGACGTAAACAATCAGGCGGTGCTGCCCGTCGTTCTCGGCGGCCGGGGCAACCTGGTCGGTTCGTACGACAATATCGGCATTCTTTATATGTCGGCGAACTTCAACTGGAAGTTCTGAGCGCGCTGCAGACTTCGTAGCTCATCGTCTGACGAAGTAACCTTTGGGACGGTTGCTCGACCCTGGCCTCGTCGATCGGCTGATTCGGCGCGCCGCTGACGGCTGACGGGCCTTCAGACTTGATCGACGGCCGAGCGGCGTAACCGCGGCGCGGGCGTCGGTCGATCAGGGCACGGGGAGCGCCGTCCACGAAGCGTCGGGATCGAATCGCGTCATCGCGCCAGCGATGGCCGCAGACCTCGGGCCCAGATCCTTCTGGTAAACCCTACCGTCCTGGCTGACGACGAAGCTAACCAGGCCAGTCTCGCCGTAGCGGGCTGGCCAGCCGACCAGCGCGAAACCTTCGGTCATGCGTCCACCATTGACATAGTTGCGGGCGCCGCCCTGTGCTCCTTTCCCCTGCGCCTTGAGAATCCTGAAGCGGTAGCCGTGGTAGCCCTCCTTCAGGTCCTTCGTCTCCAGCAAGGGACCTGCCGGGCTCTCCGGCTCGTCGGCAGCCGTTGGCCAGGAGAGGCCGTCCTGCTTGCCTGGTGAGCTCAGTATCTTTTGCGCAAATTCGAGGACCCCGTCGCCATTTCGGTCCTGCGCGGCGTACTCCCGCTGCGCATCGACGTAGGCGTACATGGTTTGTATCGCGGCCAGTTCATTGCGTCCGATGCGGCGAGTACGCATTTCTTCCCTTCCGGCCCGGGTATCGAAGATCCAGCCGCTGCCGCTGCGCACAAGCGGTATCGGCAATGTCCAGCCGCTGCTCACCTCGAGGCGCGCCAGCGTGTCGGTGTCGCGCAGGATGCGGTGCCCTTTTGCCCAGGCGGCGAGAAAAGCCAGGCGATCCTCGGTCGCCAGGTCATCGAGCGACATCAGGCGCTCGTCGTTGGAGCCGAGAATCGCCCGTATTTCGGCATCGTCATTGCGCGCCAGACTATCCACCATGGCTTCCGCCGCAATTTCCGGCGAGGCGAAAATCCTTGGTGTACCGGCGACAGCACAGGAGACTGACATTGCCAGTGCGCAGATCAGCGCGGTTGTGGCCTGCAACCATCGATTGCTCATCATTGGACCTTTCATGGTCGGCCTCTTCCCTATTGATTGCGCCGCTGGGCGGCGGCACCACCTGCGGGGCGCGAAACGTTGGCTTGCCGCTGCGGCGCATTGTGCCGCTGGGCGGCCTGGCTTGCTCGGCCACGGTCGATCTGTTGCTGTGCCTGCCTGCCGTCGTTGGCGCCACGCAGCGCGTTGTCGCGGTTGGTTCGAGCAGCGCTTTCGTTGCGGTTCTGCGTCTGTCTGCGATCGACGTTGCCCGCCCGATCCTGAGCGCGGCTGCGGTCGATGTTGCTCGCACGATCCTGAATCTGGCTGCGGTTCACATTGCTGGCTCGGTCCTGCGCCTGACCACGGTCGATATTGCTGGCGCGGTCACGGGCCGGGCTCCGATCGATGTTGCCGGCCCGGTCCTGCACTTGACTGCGGTCGATATTGCTGGCTCGGTCGCGGACCTGACTTCGATCGATGTTGCCGGCCCGTTCCTGAACCTGGCTACGGTCGATGTTGCCGACACGGTCGCGGGCCTGGCCGCGGTCGATGGCGGCGGCGCGGTCGCCTGCCGATACTCTGTCGCCTCCGGTTACTCGCTGCGGAATCTGGCTGCGGTCGATGTTGCGTAGCGCTTCTCGGTCCAGGTTCTCGGCGCCGACGCGGTCGGACAGCGCAGCCCTTGCCTGCGCCCGCTGATCCTCGCGGCCGCGATACTCCTGGCGGCCGCCACGATCGCTGAGCCTGTCCTGCATGCGATCGCGCGTACTGGCGTCGCGATAGGGAACACCGCGGCGGTTGCCGGGGTTGTGGTTCCAGTTGACGTTCCGGTTATTGGAGTTGATGCGGTTGTTGACGTTGATGTTGTTCCACTGATTTACGTTGATATTGACGTTACGCCGCCGCCAATCGACGCCACCCCACAGCGCGTAGGTCACGCCAATACCGACGCCCCACCAGATGGCTGTGCTGACGGGGCTCCAGCCGAAACCCCAGCGCACTGGCGGCGGGAAGAAAAACGGCGGGAAGAGCGGGTGCCACCACGGGCCGAAGACATGGACCGGGTTGTAGATCGGCACGAAAACGACCTGCGGATTGGCCGGTGCGATGGTGATGATCTGGGTCGGTGGGGGCGGCGCCGTGGCGACGATGGTTTGCCGCGCTGGCGCTCCGGCTTCAAAAGTCACGATCTGTTGTTCGTTGGAGCTCAGGTTGCCGGCATCCTTGGCCTTGGCGCGCAGCAACTGCACGGAATCCATGACATCTTCCGGTTGCGCCAGGAAAGCGTCGCCAAGGTCCTGCACCCATTCAGGCTTTTCGCCAAGCATGGCAAGCACTTGCGGGAAGGCAACCAGCGACTGCACGCTGGGGTCCCACGGCTTGTCCTGCACCGCCTTCACTGCATCGTCACCCTTCAGGCTGCGGTTGGCGAACGCCCAATCGGCAGCTTCCGCAACATCCTTCGGATAGGTGGATGCCATCAGCACCTGCGACAGCAGCGCGTCGGGAAAGAGCGCGACCGGCGCCAGCATCTGGTCGAGTCGTTCGGCGTTGAACTTGGGAGGGTCCGCGGCACGTGCCGGTGCCGCCAACAAGAGGAGCACTGCAGCAAATAGCGCGGCGACGCCACGCAGGATCGAATGCATTATTTGAGCTCCTTTTGGGCGATACGGGGCAAGACCCGACGACTTGAGCATTGTGGGAGGGAAACCGGGTCCGGTCAATCCAGCATTGCACAGGGCCGCTTGGCGGGCCATAAACTGCGCCCGCCGCACCCCGCGGTTATGTTGCGATCAGTCGCCCGCCGAGTTCGGCGGCAAAAGATCGGGCACTTCGAAAGGCTTCCCGCCAGCTGAAGGTACTTTCGGGGCCGTGCCCGGCAATATCTCGAAGTTCGGATGGAACACCACCATCAGGCTGCGCAGTTGGTCGAATGGCTTGCGGTCGCCCTCGAACTTCGCCTTGCCGGCCTTGATCAGGTCGTCGAAGGTGCTGGCGCCCATCATCACCTGGTTGAGGTCGCTGCGGTTCAGCGTGATCGTCAGATCCGGCTTCGCCGCCTGTTCGCCCTTGATGTTGGTCAGCGTCGCATTGCTCAGCTCGATCAGGTATTTTTCGCCATTGTCGGGCGTCACCAGGTTGATCGTGAAACGCATGCCCTCGGCCTTCCTTGGGTCCATGCTGATGCCAAGAAAGTCGAGCCACTGCTCGGTGGACATCGCGCGGATCACGTCGGGCCCGGTCGTCCTGACCGGGTTGCCGCCGGGCAGCCCGTTGCGCAGTTCATAAGCCCCTTGCAGGTAGATGTTGCGCAGGGTCGGGCTCTCCTTCTGGTAACCGAGTTGCTCGAAGGCATCCGCCAGCAGATCCTTGGCCGGCTGGTTGCGCGGTTCGGCGAAGACCAGGCGATTCAGGATTTCCGTGGCCTCGCGGTATTTGCCCTGGGCGATCAGTTGCTTGCCCTTGGCCATGATCTTGCCCGAGCCGCCCATCATCTCGACGTACAGTGGCGCCGAATCCTTCGGTGAGAGCGGAACGATGGTGGCCGGGTTGCCGTCCCAGTAGCCGAGGAAGCGATTGATGACGCCGCGACTGTTGTGCTGCTCCGAGCCGTGGTAGCTGTGCGCTGGCCATTGCTTCCACAGGCTGTCGGGAAGCTTGTACACGTTCTGGATCTCGTTGACCGTCACGCCGAGGTTGGCGTAGTGCAGCGACTGGTTGTTCAGGTTGGCGTAGGTGTCGCGCTGGACGCGCATCACTTCCTGGATGCGCGCATTGCCCCAGCGCGGCCAGCTATGCGAGGCGAACATCACTTCGGCTTCCTGGCCGAATTTCCACAGCGCGTTGTTGATCTGCTTCGACCAGTTCAGCGCATTGCGCACCGGCGCGCCGCGCGGCGTGTAGATGTTGTGGATGGTGCCGGTGATGTTTTCCGCCGCCCAGAAGGCCTTGAACTGCGGGAACCAGGTGTTCATCTCGACTGGCGCTTCGGTGTCGGGGGTGTTCTGGAATACCATCTTGACGCCGTCGAGTGTCACTTCCTCGAAGTCCTTGCTGATGATGAGGTTGGGCGGGATCAGCCCGACGTCGCCATTGGCCACGTTCTTGCCAATCGACTGGTCTGCGTGGCCGTGCGGGTCGCGCGGCAGCAGCACGGCGTACGAGTACTGTGTGCGGCGCGACATGGCGTTGCCCGAGAAGACGTTCTCGGAAATCGCTTCATGGAGGAAGCCCTCGGGGGCGATGATCTTGACCTTGCCGCTACGCACGTCGGCTTCATCGACCACGCCGCGCACGCCGCCGAAGTGGTCAATGTGCGAGTGCGAGTAGACGACGCCGA
This sequence comes from Candidatus Accumulibacter necessarius, assembly GCA_017302435.1. GTDB lineage: Bacteria > Pseudomonadota > Gammaproteobacteria > Burkholderiales > Rhodocyclaceae > Accumulibacter > Accumulibacter necessarius. Next base: position 29,095 of record JAFLDL010000032.1, on the reverse strand, counting down.
CCACCGGGCGCTTGCCGAGCTTCTCGTTGATGAGTTCAAGTGCGGCGCGGGCGGTTTCCTTTGCCGTCAGCGGGTCGAAGACGATCCAGCCGGTATCGCCCTTGATGAAACTGATGTTGGCCAGATCAAAGCCGCGTACCTGGTAGATCCTGCCCGGGACGACCTCATAGAGCCCGTAGGCCATGTTGAGCACGGCCTGGCGCTGCAGCGACGGGTGGATGCTCTGGAAGTCCTTGCCCTGCAACAGCCACTGGTAGCTGCCCATGTCCCAGGCCACGTGGCCGGCATCAGCCATGATCTTCTTGTACGGTGGCTCGGCAATGAAGCCCTTCTTCGCTTCATCGAAGTCGCGCTTGTCCTCGAAGGGCAGCGTGGCCGAGACGCCCTTGCGCAGTTCGATGGTGAACTTGGACGGCAGGGTGCCCTTGGGGTCGAAGTGCTTGCCATTTACAGCGCCGGGGCTGGCCGCGCCGCCACCATCGCCTGCGGCGACAGCGAGAGGGGCAGCAGTGGCAAAGACGAGGGCGAGGGTTAGGGCTATCCTGGTACTGACTGTTGATTTCATTGGGTGTGCTCCTGATTTTTCTGGTTTATCAAATCGGCATGGGCAAGCGTATTGACGCATCAACTTCCCGGCATCGTTTTCCTGGGTGATTTGTTATTGCTTTTGGTACCCTCGTCCAGGAAAGGCTGAAGGAGGAATATTACCCGTATTTTTTGTCTTGCATGGCGAAACAGCTTTCGCCAAAGGTATTACTTTGGCATTCAGGGCAAGCGCTCGATACCCATGACGAGGGGAAAAAGAGCTTTTGGCGGAGCAGCGCAAAAACTTCACGACGGCGATAGCCTTCCGCTCGTGGAAATTCTGTGAAATATCGTGTTGTTGGGGCAGATGCTTGCCACACATGCTGACATTCCGCTGCGTTGTTCAGTCTGATGCATGAATCACGGGCAGCGCCCAGATTTACCCGTCATTCCGGTTTCGCGACCACGCTTGTTGCAGTAGCCCACCGCAGAGCATGGCGCCGAGAAAGACCAGCACCTCCTCGTTGCCCAGCGCCAGGCTGGCAAGCGCCGGGCCGGGACAATAGCCCGCCAGCCCCCACTTGACTTGGCCGTTACGGCGGTGCGACACCGGGCCAGGCGAAGGAACAGCCGATGGGCTGACTGACCAGGGCTGCAAGCTCGATCGATTCGGTCAGAAGCTGGCACAGCGGTTGCTAGCCGGCAGGGTTGGTGTCGTAGGGTAAAAGGACGCGGGCCGGGCCGGGTAGCCGCCAGGGCCTTGTGCCTTGCAGTAGTCTCAGCGCTCATCGCTCATTCTTCCTGTCTCAAGGAGTCATTCAACATGGACAGCGGAAAGTGGAATGGGCATTTTAAACGCGTCGCGCCGCGCTGCGAACACCGGCTCCCCTGGCTGCGTGCGCTCTTGAATTCTGCTCGACGAGCACCCTGAAAAAAATCTCGCCGCGGAACCTGGTGATACGGGCAAAATATGGAGTGATCCGGGTTCTCCAGGCCGGACTTTTCGGCATTGACCGTACTCAGGAAGGCAAGGATACTTTGGTTACTTCGGGTTGTTCTGGATTGTCGGCTTGAAATTGATTTCCCTTCCTGAGCGCGCTCGGCCTCGGCAGTCCGCACGCTCGCTTCGATGATCCACCGGCGCTGGTTCCTGGTCTCGATCAGGGTGCTCATCGGTCTGCCGCTCGCTGCGGCGCTCGCCGCCATCGTCGCGCTGTTGGTGACCGGGGTGACGATCGATGCGTCGCGCTGGCGCGAGGCATCAGCCGATCGGGTGTCCGCTGCGCTTGGTCGCACGGTCATCCTGGAGGGGCCTTTCGAGCTGTCGCTGGGCCGCGAGGCCGAACTGCGCATCGGCGGTGTGCGCATCCGCAACCCGTCCGGGTTCACGGCGGAGGAGTCCCTTGCGCTGGCTGAGGCACGCGTACGGATCGATCTATTCGACCTGCTCGACGCCCTGCGCGGCGAGTGGCACCTGCACAGCATCGAGGCCAGCGATGTTCACCTGTGGTTCGAACGAGCAGGCGATGGGCGCAACAACTGGGCGCCGGCGCAACAGAGTGCTCCGGATCGCTCTCCGGGCACGATCAGCGTCGGGCAGATTGCGCTGCATCGGCTGGCCATCGACTACCGCGATGAGCGCACGGCGACGCGCCACACCTTGGATTTGGACGAGTTGTCCGCGAGCGTAAGGTGGAATGAAGCGCTGCTCCTGGCCGTGCGTGGCCGCCTGGGCAAGCAGTTTCCATTCGATCTGACGGCCGAGGGTGGACCTCTCCGGCTGATCCAGGAAGCATCCGGGCCCTGGCCGTTCACGCTCGACTTCACATCTCCCGGCACGCGACTGCGCGCCAGCGGCGACATCGACACGAGCAAGGGCGAGGCACGCTTCAACTTCGGCGCCGATGCGGCGCGGCTCCCCGATATCAGGCTGCCGAATTTCGCTGACGGCGCGGCGAATGGCTCGCTCGTCGCGCCGGCTGATGCCGTCGCTGAATTGTCAGACAGCACGGCGACGAACGAGCTTGCCGGGCAACTCACGCTCGCCTTCGGTGGCGCCCGACCGCGCGTCAGCGGAGCGCTCAGCGTCGCCGCCCTCGACCTGCGCCCGTTCTCCGCGAACGGCCAGGGTGCACCGGACACGGCTTTTGATTACGCCGCGCTGCAGCGGCAGATGCTGCCCGTGCGCGATCTTGTGCCGCTCGACGTCGACGTTGACTTGAGTGTCGGCCGGTGGCTTGGGTTGCCCGTCGAAATTCGCGACGCAAAGTTCGATCTGCGCGCCGACGCGAATGGCGCGCGGGTGCCGATCAGCGCGACGATGGCCAGCGTCCCGCTCTCGGGGCGCCTCGACCTGGACACGGCGGCACCGACGCCGACGCTGGCGCTGCGTTTCACAGCGAAGGAGGCCGCACTCGGCGACCTCGCGCGGGAGCTGACGGGCGCGACCGAGATCGAAGGCAGACTCGGGCACATCGACCTGCGCCTCGACGGACTTGGCGAAACGCTTGGCTCACTGGTGAGTGACCTCGAGCTTTCACTCCAGGCGGCGAACGCACACTTGGCCTACGGCAAACTGGCCGGCGCACGCCCGAGCGTCGTCCAGGTCGACACGCTCGACCTTGCATTGCGCCGTGGCCAGCGACTGCGCGGCAGCGCGCGCGGAACGCTCCTCGGCGAACCTGTGAAACTCTCGATGCGCGGCGGAGCACTGCCCGAGATGCTGCACGAACTCGCAACGCCGATCGAACTCGAGATCGTGGCGACGCCGGTGAAACTGCGCATCGAGGGCCAGCTCGCGCTCCCCGAGGCGACGCGCGAAACGGCCCTGCGCTTCGCCTTCAAGGCCCGCCGCACGGGGGACCTGGCGCGCTGGCTGGGCGTCGCGCGGGAATCGAACCTGCCCCTTGGCCTGGACGGACGCGTACGGATCGCCGCCGACGCCTGGTACCTCGAGCAGACGATGCTCAAGCTCGGCCGCAGCGAGCTGACGATTGATGCCAAACGCTCCCGCGTCGGTGATCGGCCGATCACCGTGGCGTCTGTGCGCAGTCCGCTGATCGATGTGCCGGAACTCGCGACGTTGCGCGCCAGCACCAGCAGGAGCAGCGACGAGCCGGTTTTTCCCGACGCCGCTGACCTTCCTGATGCCGACCTTAGCCTGGCGTTGCAGCACGTACTCCTCGGCCGCACCGATCTCGAGAACGTCGCCTTCGTCGGCCGCGTCCGCGAGGCGCGTCTGCTGCCGTCAGCGCTCAGCGGCAAGGTCGCCGGCGTACCGTTCACGGGGCTGGTTGCGCTCAACCTGCGCGGCGACGTACCCGAAGCACGGCTCGATCTCTCCACAGGGGAAATCGACGTCGGCGCACTTCTACGCGACATGGGCGCTGCAGAGGACATCGATGGGCACGCGGACAAGTTGCAGCTCAACCTGCGCGGGCGCGGCAAGACCCTGCGCGAGCTCGCCAGGTTCTCGTCATTCGAGGCGCGCGTGATCGGCGGGCGCATCAGCGTGCTCGGGGCGCTGCAACGTCCGGTCACCGAGTTCGGCGTCACCGAGGCCAGGATCGGTGCCCTACCGGGCGAGCCGATCCGGCTTGCTCTCAACGGCACGCTCGACGAGACTGCGCTCGATATCAGGCTCAGCAGCGGACGACTCGCGGACATGCTGCGCGATCCGACGCATCTGCCCTTCTCACTGGTGGCGCAGGCAGCGGGGGCACGCCTGACGCTGGAGGGCGAGGTGGCACTGCCGCTCGGGCGCTCCGGACAGATCACCTTCGAGATGAGCGGCGAGCGGCTCGACTCGCTCAGCGAACTGGCGCGGGTTGAACTCCCGGCGTGGGGTCCATGGTTGCTGCGCGGCCCGCTGCGCATGACGCCGACCGGCTACGAGCTGCAGGGGCTCTTGTTGAGCGTCGGGGAGAACCGACTCGAGGGAACGGGCACGCTCGACATGAGTGGAGCACGGCCGCGGCTCGACGTGCGGGTGAACGCGCCCAGCATTCAACTCGACGACTTTCCTCTGCCGGAGCGCCTTGCCGAGGAACCGCCCAAGGCGAGCAGGGCCGAAGCCCTGCGCCTGAAGGCAAGCAAGTTGGTCGGGCAGACCGAGCGCCTGCTGGGCGCCGGATTCCTGCGCCGGCTTGATGCCTACCTCGATGTGGAAGTACAGGAGGTGCTTTCCGGAAGCGACCGGCTTGCCGACGGTTCCTTGCGCGTCCAGGTTGTCGACGGGCGTCTGTTCCTCGGCCCGGCCATGGTCAATATCCCTGGGGGAACCCTGCGGCTCGCCGTTGCGTACGACCCGACCTTATCCGAGATCGAACTCGCCGCAGGCGCTTACGTCGAGCGCTTCGACTACGGCATCATTGCCCGCCGCCTGAGCCGGAAGGACGACACCAGAGGACTCTTCAGCATGAATCTCGAGTTTGCGGGCAAGGCACCGTCTCTGAACACGATCATGCACCACGCCAACGGAAGAGTTGACTTTGCCGTCTGGCCGACGGAATTGCGCACGGGCATCTTCAGTCTGTGGTCGGTGAATCTCGTGCTTTCGCTGGTGCCCCTGATTGATCCGGGCGGGGACGCCCGCCTGAACTGTGTCGTTGGCCGCTTCGACCTCAAGGACGGCAAGCTGCCCGACGACAAGATGATTATCGATACGACCCGGGTGCGCATTCGCGGCGCGGGCAGCGCCGACCTGGCGAGCGAACGGCTGGCGTTCGTTTTTCGCCCGCGCGCAAAGGGTTTCGCTCCGTTTCGCCTGCAAACCCCGTTGCGGGCCAGCGGAACGTTCACCGACTTTCGTTTCGGCATCAAGCGACGCGACCTGCTTGAATCGATTCTGCGCCTGATCGCGTCGCCGATCCTCCTCCCGATCGAGTGGCTCACCCTGGGCCCGCTGCCGCGCGACGGCGCCGACATCTGCACGAACCCGCTGCGAGCGATTGATCGCGAGCTCTGACTGCCCCGGCTGGCTCCGACTTGCCCGCAAGGGAACGACCACCAGATAGCGATGAAGTTATTTCGTGGTCTGCCTCCGCTTGCCGAATCACCGCACCTTGAACAGGGTGGGAATAGCTGTTAACGTGCGCTCTCAGCGCAGACTTGCTGCGTCATGGTCGAACCGGAGCCGTCAGCCCGGTTGAAGAGGCTTAATCAAGGGAGGGATCAAATGAAGGGGATGCTTAGTACGGGCAAATTTGCCTTTGCGGCGATATGCTTTTTTGGCGCGATCGCCAACGCGACGGCTGCCGACGCATGGCAGGAGGCCGACATCGACGGCTTGCTAGAGGCCGGGCAGGTAGTCGATGCGGATGGATACGTATTGAAGGACAAGGGTGGCAACGCGCTGGTGCCAAATTGCGCGTTCGGTTCGTTGCCGCCGCCCCTCGGGCAACCGTTTAAATTCTTCTGGCAGGCGGGCGATCCAGGCAACAAGAATCTTCTGATTTTTCACGATGGCGGGGGAGCTTGCTGGAATCGGGACACCTGCCTCAGCCCATTGGCCGCTCTCTCTGACCCGACTGTGCGCACGGCCTATGATCCGACGATCTCGGAATCCCCAGAAGGCCTCGCCCTGGCAGGCGGTATCCTCTCCGAGGACGAATCCCAAAAAAACCCGTTCAAGGGCTGGACAAAAGTCTTCATCCCCTATTGCACCGGCGATGTGGGTTGGGGCAACAATGATGCCACCTACGACGGAGTACCATTTCCAGTTCATCACCGCGGCTACGCCAATGTGAGGTTGGTCGTGCGCTGGTTGCAGCAACAGTACGCTCACTCGGCAGCGCCCGAGAAGATCGCGGTCACTGGCGTCAGCGCCGGAGCTTACGCCGCTCCAGGAACCGTTTTCCCGGAAGTCAAGAAGATTTTCCCACGAGCACAGACCTATCTGCTGGCTGACAGCGGCAACGGTGTCGTTACCAACTCGTTCCTCGACAGCGCAGAAGAGAACTGGAAGTTCAAGAACACGCTGCCCGTTTATCTGGCCAACGTTGTCGACGGGCAGGCGTTGGGGTTACCGGTGCGATTCTATGGCGTGCTGACGTGGCTCTTTCCAAAGACCAGATTCGGGCAGTTCCAGAATGCTTTCGATTCGATCCAGACGATCATTTATGCAACGATGAAAGGCGTGGACCCCAGCGCACTGGACCAGCAGACCGTTCTCGCGTTGGCGCTGGAATGGAGTGCTCAAATGCGTCTTGCGACCAACCTCGCCGCCGCAGCGCCGAATGGTAACTACCGCTTTTATACGGCAGCCGGTTCGGAACATGGCATCCTGGTCAATGTTCCCGACAACATCGGCTTTGTTGCGGATCAGTTCTACAGTGAGAACTCAGCCCGAAGCCCGCGCGGGAAGTTGAGTTTCCGGGACTGGACCGCCGATATGATCTGGAAGGAGCCGAAAGATCTGAGGACGAGTAGCTGGCAGAATGCCACCTGTTTCCCATACTGCCTCCCGACGCAGCCAGGAATCGCTTTTCTGACCGCGCCCTGAAAGCCAATTGAGGGTAGGCCTAGCCAAGGGGGTTGCCAGCCAGCAACCCCCTGGCTGCGCCGGCGTCGTCTGACTGACGCCGACGATGACAGTGACGGTCCAGCCATCCCGATTGTGCCGCGCACCGGATGCCCTACCGCTTGCCGCGCCAGCCGCCTGCCGCAGCGGGCGTTGCGGGGCCGCGCGAACTGCCCGGCGAACGCGTACCCACCTTTGCCCCAGGTTGGGCAAGGCCTCGCAGACCGGTTCCCGGCGGCTGAAAAAACGGGATCAGCTGCTTCCGCCCATTGCCGATCAGGTCGGCGCGCCCCATCTGCTTGAGGGCCTCGCGCAGTAACGGCCAGTTCTCGGGGTCGTGATAGCGCAAAAAAGCCTTGTGGAGGCGGCGCTGACGAGCCCCGCGCACGGTTTCGACGGCTTCCGAATCGCGGTCGACCTTCTTCAGCGGGTTCCTGCGGCTGTGATACATGGCCGTGGCGATCGCCATTGGCGTCGGCAGGAAGGTCTGTACCTGATCCAGGCGGAAGTTGTTGCGCTTGAGCCATAGGGCGAGATTGAGCATGTCCCGGTCGGTGGTCCCGGGATGTGCGGCGATGAAGTACGGGATCAGGTACTGTTCCTTGCCTGCCTCCCTGGAAAACTTTTCGAACATCGCCTTGAACTGCTCATAGGAACTCATTCCAGGCTTCATCATGTGCGCCAGCGGGCCCTCTTCGGTGTGCTCCGGGGCGATCTTGAGATAGCCGCCAACGTGGTGCGTGACAAGCTCCCTGACGTACTGCGGATCGCGCACCGCGAGGTCGTAACGCAGGCCGGAGCTGATCAGCACCTTTTTCACCCCCGGCAGCGCCCGCGCCTTGCGATAGAGCTGGACCAGCGGCGTGTGGTCGGTGTCGAGGTTCTCGCAGATGCCGGGGAAGACACATGACAACCGGCGACAGGCGGACTCGATCTTAGCGTCCTTGCACGCCAGGCGATACATGTTCGCCGTTGGTCCGCCAAGATCGGAAATGATGCCTGTAAAACCCGGCGTCTTGTCGCGGATCTCCTCGATCTCCTGCAGAACCGACTGTTCCGAGCGGCTCTGGATGATTCTCCCTTCGTGCTCGGTGATCGAGCAGAAGGTGCAGCCACCGAAGCAGCCACGCATGATGTTGATCGAGAAACGGATCATCTCGAAGGCCGGAATCCTGGCCTCGCCATACGACGGATGCGGCCGGCGCTGGAAAGGCGAGGCGAAGACGCCATCCATCTCCGGCGTGGTCAGCGGGATCGGCGGCGGGTTGAGCCAGACGTCGCGCTCGCCGTGCGCCTGGACCAGCGCGCGCGCGTTACCCGGGTTCGATTCGAGATGGAAGACGCGCGAAGCGTGTGCGTAGAGCACGGGGTCGGCAGCGACCTGCTCGTAGGATGGAAGCCGGATCGCGGTCCGCGCCCGATCAAGCTTCGGCATGCGCTGGTGCGACTGCCAATGTATCCGGATCACCTGCCCCCGGGCCGGTCCTTCGCTGCTGGCCGCCGGTGCGGGCTTTGCCGAACAGGCCGCTTCCTGGCCGCCTTCCTGGCCAGCTTCCGGGGTCATCGCGTACGGGTCGGCATGGCGAATCAGCAGACCCGGCGTATCGACCTCTGTCGAGTCGATTTCGGCCCAATCCTCGCCCGGCAGCCAGCCGCGCGGCACCATGAAAGCGGTGCCGCGCAAATCGTGGATGCCGGCGATCGACTCGCCGGCGGCCAGCCGATGCGCAAGTTCGACGATCGCCCGCTCGGCGCTGCCATAGATCAGCAGGTCAGCCTTCGAATCAGGCAACACCGAGCGACGTACCTTGTCTGACCAGTAGTCATAATGAGCAATGCGCCGCAGGCTGGCTTCGATCGAGCCGATCACGACATTGCTGCCGGGGAAAGCCTCGCGACAGCGCTGTGCATAGACGACGACCGCGCGGTCCGGCCGCCGGTTGGGCTCGCCGCCCGGTGTGTAGGCGTCATCGGAACGGGGCTTGCGATCGGCCGTGTAGCGATTGACCATCGAATCCATGTTGCCGGCGGTCACGCCAAAGAACAGGTTCGGCTTGCCGAGCGTCCGGAAAGCCTTGGCCGACAGCCAGTCCGGCTGGCTGACGATGCCGACGCGAAAGCCCTGCGCTTCGAGGAGGCGCCCGACCAGCGCCATGCCGAAGCTCGGGTGGTCGATGTACGCGTCACCTGTGACGAGAATGATGTCGCACGAATCCCAGCCGAGTTCGTCCATTTCGGCGCGCGACATCGGCAGGAATGGTGCCGTGCCGAAACGGCTGGCCCAGTACTTGCGGTACGAGAAAAGGTTGCGGGGGGCGCTGCCCGGAACCGCGTTGCGGAGAGTATTCATGGGCCCGCGATTCTACAGGAAGGGATGCCAATCACCGGCATTACGACCGGATCGCCCTGCCCCTGATCCCGGAGACCTGGGCGTAGCGCCGCCCGCCTGCAATATCTTCGACGTCGAGTTTGGCTCTGAATGCATGATTGCTGCAGTGCAGCTTGCCAAGCGCGAACTCAGTCTGTATGGTCGCGGCCAACAGCTTATATCGTATACGATCCGTGGAGTTTCATCGCTGCCGATGCCTTCAGTTCTTGAGCTTGTCGCCGCCCAGAAGATGCCACGCCTAAGCGCGTCGGATCATGTCGCGCAGACGCTCAAGAAAGCGATTGTCGATGGCTTGCTGCCGGCCGGTGAACTGCTCCGGCAGGACGAGATCGCAGCGCATTTTCACGTCAGCAAGATTCCCGTTCGCGAAGCACTCAAACACCTCGAGGCCAAAGGGCTGGTGACCTTCCTGCGCAACCGCGGCGCCGTCGTCGCTTCGCTGTCGACTGCCGAAATCGACGAGTACATGGAAATCCGGGCAATGCTCGAAGCGCGCGCGGCGCGTCTTTCAGCGCCCCTGATCAGCGACCAGGTCATCGACCAGGCGCGCCACCATCTTGACGAGTTCGGCCGCGCCGGCGACGCCGGCCGCTGGGGCGAACTGAACTGGCTCTTTCACTCGACGCTTTACGCGGCAGCCGGACGACCGATCCTGCTCGCCGAAATCCGTTCCCTGTACAACAAGGTCGAGCGCTATGTCCGGGCGCTCCTGTCCGTTACCACCGAAATGCCCAAGACCCAGCACGAACACGCCGAGATTCTCGGCGCGTTTGTCCGCCGGGACCCCGACGCGGCGGCAGAACTCACTCGGGCGCACGTGCTCGATGCGGGTGCGTCACTTGTCACTTACCTTAACGACCACCGTAGCAAAGGAGGAAACAAATGAACAAACACATTCTCGCGACCGGCTTCAGCCTGTTTGCCCTCGCCGGCAGTAACGCCTGGGCCGAACACCTGGTCGCCATTGCCGGCCCGATGACCGGTCAGTACGCCTCGGCGGGCGACCAGATCCGCAAGGGCGCGGAGATGGCGATCGCCGATATCAACGCCAAGGGCGGTGTCGTCGGCCAGAAGCTGAAGCTCGAAATCGGCGACGATGCCTGCGACCCGAAGCAGGCCGTTTCGGTTGCCAACACAATGGTCAACAAGAAGATCATCTTCATGCACGGTCACTGGTGCTCGTCCTCGACGATCCCGGCTTCCGAAGTTTACGTCGAGGCCAACATACCGGTAGTCACCGTGTCGACCAACCCCAAGGTGACCGACCGCGGCCTGAAGAACATCTTCGCCATCGCCGGTCGTGACGATCAACAGGGCCAGGTGGCGGGTGCCTACCTGGTGGAAAAGTTCAAGGGCAAGAAGATCGCCGTCGTCGATGACAAGAGTGCCTACGGCAAAGGGCTGGCTGACGAAGTGGCCAAGGCGATGGAGGCCAAGGGCGTCAAACCGGCGCTGCGCGAGTCGATCACGGCCGGCGAGAAGGATTACTCCGGACTGGTCAGCAAGCTCAAATCCTCCGGCATCGAGGTCATGTCCTACGGCGGTTACCATACCGAAGTGGCGCTGATCCTGCGTCAGGCACAACAGGCCGGCCTGAAACTGACAGTGATGGGCGGCGATACCATGTCCAACACCGAGCTGGCGACTGCAGCTGGCCCGGAGGCGAACAACGTGCTGTTCACCTTCGGTCCGGACGCGCGCAAGAACCCGAGTGCTGCACCGGTCGTCAAGAAGTTCCACGACGCCAAGGTTGAGCCGGAAGGTTACGTGCTTTATGCCTACGCCGCTTTCCAGCTCTTCGACCAGGCTGCCACCAAGGCCAAGAGTACGAAGTTCGCCGACATCGAGAAAGCGCTGCGCAGCGGTACCTTCGACACAGTGATCGGCAAGCTGTCCTTCGACGCCAAGGGGAACAGTTCGGCGCCGGCATTCGTCGTCTACCAGTGGAAAGATGGCAAGTACGACTACGTGAAGAAGTAATCGTCCGGGCGTGTTCGCCGACGCGCGGACACGCCCGCGCCCTGCCCCGGGCGCTGCAGCAGGCCCTTCAGCTTGCGGCAGCGCCGACCGCCGCCGTCCGGCGGAACTGAGGTCAAACACGCGCGACACCTGGTGTCGACGCCGAATCGAATTGGAAGGTACGATGAGCGACGCCCATACCCCTCTACTACGCCAGCGTCTGCGCGAATATCATCGGATCGACGAAGCACAGGTCGTCGAGGAACTGATCGCACTGGCCCGTTTCACTCATTCCGAGCAGCGCGGGATCCACGAACGCGCCGCGCCTCTGGTCCAGACGGTGCGTGACAGCCGCCAGAACACGGGGGGCATCGACGCTTTCCTTGCCACTTACGACCTCTCGTCGCGAGAGGGGGTCGTCCTCATGTGCCTCGCCGAGGCGTTGCTGCGCATCCCCGATGCGGTGACCGTCGATCGCCTGATTCGCGACAAGATCGGCAACACCGAATGGGAAAAACGGCTCGGGGCCTCGCACAGTACCTTTGTCAATGCCGGCACCTGGGCGCTGATGCTCACCGGCCGCATCGTCAATCTTGACAACGAAGACCGCAACCTGAGCGGCACGCTCAAACGCATGGTCGCGCGCGCCGGCGAACCGGTGATCCGGCAGGCGGTGATCACCGCCATGCGCATCCTCGGCAAGCAGTTCGTCATGGGCCGCAACATCCACGAAGCGCTCGACCGTGCGCGCAGCGCCGAGAAGGCAGGTTACCGGCACTCCTACGACATGCTTGGCGAATCGGCGCGCAGCAGCGCCGACGCACTGCGCTATTTCGAGTCCTACAGCAAGGCGATCCGGGCGATTGGCGACGCCGCGGAAGGCCGCCCGGCGTTCGAGGCCCCCTCGATCTCGATCAAACTCTCGGCGCTGCATCCGCGCTACGAGGTTGCCAATGAGGATCGCGTTCGCCAGGAGTTGCTGCCGGCGGTCAAGGAACTGGCGGTGCGTGCCAAGGCGCGCAACGTCGGCTTCACGATTGACGCCGAGGAAGCCGATCGGCTCGAACTGTCACTCGACCTGATCGAGGCGCTCGCCACCGACCAGGAACTCGCCGGCTGGAACGGCCTCGGACTGGCTGTGCAGGCCTACCAGAAGCGTGCGCTGCCGGTGATCGACTGGCTCGCCGACCTCGCCCACCGCGCCAACCGCCGCCTGATGGTCCGTCTGTGCAAGGGCGCCTACTGGGATGCCGAGATCAAGCTGGCGCAGGAACGGGGGCTCAGCGATTACCCGGTGTTCACCCGCAAGGTGTCGAGCGACCTGTCGTACCTCGCCTGCGCCAGGCGCCTGTTCGCCGACCCCAAGGCTTTCTACCCGGCGTTCGCGACGCATAACGCGCACACCCTGGCCGCCGTCGCCGAGATCGCGATCAGCGCCGGCGGCAGCGACGAATGGGAATACCAGCGCCTGCACGGCATGGGCGAAGAACTTTACGACCAGATCGTCGGTGAAGACCGCTGGGGCCGCGCCTGCCGGGTCTACGCACCGGTTGGCAGCCACGAAGATCTGCTGGCCTACCTGGTTCGTCGCCTGCTCGAGAACGGCGCCAACTCGTCGTTCGTCAATCGCATCGCCGACGCCACCCTGCCAATCGACGACCTGATCGCCGATCCGGTAGAAAAAGCCGCCGCCCTGGCGGTCAAGCGCCAGGACCGTATCCCCTTGCCGCGCACTCTCTTCGGCGCTGAGCGCGCCAACAGCGAAGGACTGGACATGAACGACAAACCGACTCTCGAAAACCTGCGCAGCGCTATCGAGCAGAGCGCCCGCGTCAGCTACGTCGCCGCACCGCTGATCGGCGGCAGGCAACGCAGCGGCAGCAGCAAGCCCGTTCGTTCGCCTGCCGACCAGCGCGAGGTCGTCGGTCAGGTGACCGAGGCCAGCGTTGCCGACGTCGCTGCGGCCATGGCCGCGGCGCAGGCGGCCTTCCCGGCCTGGCAGGGAACGCCTGCCAGCGAGCGTGCGGCCGCCCTCGACGGCGCCGCCGACCGATTGCAGGGACGCCTGCCGGAACTGGTCGCGCTGATTGTCCGCGAGGGCGGCCGGACGCCCGCCGACGCGGTCTCGGAGGTACGCGAGGCGATCGATTTTTGCCGCTACTACGCGGCGCAGGCAAGGGAGAAATTCTCGCAGCCGATCCCCCTGCCCGGCCCGACCGGCGAGCGCAACAGCCTGTCGCTGCACGGCCGCGGCGTCTTCGTCTGCATCAGTCCGTGGAATTTCCCGCTGGCGATTTTTGTCGGCCAGATCGCCGCGGCACTGGCGGCCGGCAATACCGTCGTCGCCAAGCCGGCCGAGCAGACGCCACTGGTCGCCGCCCTCGCCGTCGAGCTACTCCATCACGCCGGCATCCCGGGCGGTGCGCTCGCCTTCCTGCCGGGGGATGGCCGCATCGGCGCGGCGCTGGTCGCCGCTCGCGAGTGTGCCGGCGTGGCGTTCACCGGGTCTACCGAGGTCGCCCGACTCATCGCCCAGGCCCTCGCCGGCAAGGAAGGTCCGCTGGTGCCGCTGATCGCCGAAACCGGCGGCCAGAACACCCTGATCGCCGATTCGTCGGCGCTGCCCGAGCAGATCGTGCGCGACGTCGTCGCCTCGGCCTTCAACTCGGCCGGACAACGCTGCTCGGCGCTGCGGGTGCTGTTCATCCAGACCGACATCGCCGACCGGGTGTGCGAAATGCTCGCCGGTGCGATGCAGGAGCTGCGCATTGGCGACCCGGCCGACCTGCGCACCGACGTCGGCCCGGTCATCGACGAGGCAGCACGCGGCGTGCTGCAGGCGCATGCGCGCTGGCTCGACAGTTTTGCCGCGCCGATCTTCACCTGCCCGCTCGACGAGGAAGCGACCCGCCACGGCACCTTCTTTGCCCCGCGCGCCTATGCGATCGACAGCATCGCGCGGCTCGAGCGCGAAGTCTTCGGGCCGATCCTACACGTCGTCCGCTGGCGTGCCGAGGAACTGGACCAGGTCTGCGATGCCATCGCCAATACCGGCTACGGGCTGACGCTGGGCATCCACAGCCGCATCGATGAAACGATCAAGCGCATCACCGACCGCCTGCACGTTGGCAACACCTACGTCAACCGCAACATCATCGGCGCCGTCGTCGGCGTGCAGCCATTTGGTGGCGAGGGACTTTCGGGCACCGGTCCGAAGGCTGGTGGCCCGCACTATCTCTACCGCTTTGCCAGCGAACGCACGGTCTCGGTTGATACTACCGCGGCCGGCGGCAATGCCGGGTTGATGGCGCTCGATGCGGGCGAGTGATGCGAGTGCCACGATGCCGACCATACTCGTCCTATTGTGCTGGCGTTTTTTCTTCTATGCGAATGAAGGAGACGAGCCCATCCACGTGCATTGCAGGAAAGGCGGCGTGGAGTGCAAGTACTAGCTTGATGTCGACAATTTTGATATTCAAGAGGCCTATTCTTACGAAATGTCACCACGCGACAAGAAGCAAGTACGGCAAATAATATTCCAGCATTTCGATTATATTACCGACCAATGGCTGGACTTCCAGGAAAGGCGGCAGAGGTGAATAAACATCATCAAGTCGAAAATGTATCCATAGAGAGCGGCATGTTGAGCCTCGTGGTTGACGGCAAGAGAATTCAGCGTGAACTGAAGGCAGTCTCCCCACTCCTGGCAGCGGCAAGCGAAGAAGAACAGCAGGGATTTAGAGTTTCGCCGTCGGGATATGGCATTCACTGGCCGCTGCTTGATGAAGATATCTCGATAGATGGTCTACTTGGTATCGCGCATAGGGTGAACCTGATCAGAAGAAGCGCCTGACAAAGTCTTCTCGGGAGCACGCTACGGTGCACTCCTGAGTTTGTTGGCCAAGGGCGCCAAGCGATACGAGGCGACTTGCGATTCCCGCACGCAACAAGGAGGAGGACCATGGCTCTCGCATTACAACAACTGATCAACGGCCTGACCCTGGGCGCCGTCTATGGCCTGATCGCCATCGGCTACACGATGGTCTACGGCATCATCGGCATGATCAACTTCGCGCACGGCGACATCTACATGGTCAGCGCCTTCATCGCGGTCACCGCGTTCACCCTGCTGGCCACCTTCGGTATCAGTTCGATCCCGCTGTCGCTGCTACTGGTGCTGCTGGTCGCCGTGCTGTTCACCTCGGTCTACGGCTGGACGGTCGAACGGATCGCCTACCGGCCGCTGCGCGGTTCGAGCCGCCTGGCGCCACTGATCTCGGCGATCGGCATGTCGATCTTCCTGCAGAACATGGTGCAACTGACGCAGGGTGCGCGCGTCAAGCCGATCGCGCCAGTGCTGGTCGGTGGCATCGACCTGCTGACCATCGATGGCTTCACGGTTCGCCTGGCGTACTCGCAGATTCTCATCGTCTTCGTCACCGTCGCCTTGATGGCCGGCTTCACCTGGCTGATCACCAGGACCTCGTTCGGTCGGCAGCAACGCTCGTGCGAGCAGGACCGGACGATGACCGCCCTGCTCGGCATCAACGTCGACCGGACGATCTCGCTGACCTTCATGCTCGGCGCCGCGCTCGCCGCCGTCGCCGGGGTGATGGTCACGGTCTACTATGGCGTCGTCGATTTCTACATCGGCTTTGTCGCCGGTATCAAGGCCTTCACCGCCGCCGTCCTCGGCGGCATCGGCTCGCTGCCGGGGGCGATGCTCGGCGGCCTGCTGATCGGCCTAATCGAGGCGTTCTGGGCCGCCTACCTGTCGGCGGAATACAAGGATGTAGCGACCTTCAGCATCCTGATCCTGGTGCTGATGTTCCGTCCCTCGGGCCTGCTCGGTCGTCCTGAAGTGGAGAAAGTCTGATGACCACGCTCGTTCTCGCCCATCAAGGCATCTCGCCGGCCGAGCGGCTCAAGGACGCGGCAGCGGTCTCCTTCGTCGCCCTGCTGCTCGGCATCCCGATGATCGGTCTGACCACCGTTGACCAGGGCGGCGCCCTGCGCATCGCGACCCGTTGGCCGATGCTGTTCGCCTTCGTCGCTGCCTGCTTTGCCGGTCGCCTGCTGCTGCGCTATGGGCTCGACCACTGGCGGCTGCGCAAGCTGGCGCGTGAGCAGGCCGTGGCGGCAGCGGGCGCCCGCAGCCTGGCCACCAGTCCGCTGCTGACCTGGATCGGCTGGGGCGCACTCGGCGTCTCGCTGGTGCTGCCGATCGTCTTCTCGGACAACCGCTACGTGGTCGATACCGCGACGACGGTCCTGATCTACGTCATGCTCGGCTGGGGATTGAACGTCGTCGTCGGCCTGGCCGGCCTGCTCGATCTCGGCTACGTCGCCTTCTACGCCGTCGGCGCCTACACCTACGGCGTCCTGGCGACCCAGCTCGGCTGGACCTTCTGGCAGGCACTGCCGGTTGCCGGCTTGATGGCAGCCACCTTCGGCGTCATTCTCGGCTGGCCGACGCTGCGCCTGCGCGGCGACTACCTGGCGATCGTGACGCTCGGCTTCGGTGAGATCATCCGCGTCATCCTGGTGAACTGGACCGAGCTCTCCGGTGGGCCGAACGGGATCAGCTCGATCCCCCGCCCCTCGTTCTTCGGCCTGCCCTTCAAGCCGCCCGGCGACGATCCGACCTTCGCCTCGTTCTTTGGCCTCGAATACTCGCCTAACCAGCGGATCATCTTCCTCTACTACCTGATCCTGGCGCTGGCGCTGCTCACCAACCTGTTCGTTTCGCGCATGCGCAAGCTGCCGATCGGCCGCGCCTGGGAAGCAATGCGCGAGGACGAGATCGCCTGCAAGGCGATGGGCATCAACGCGCGCAACGTCAAGCTCTCGGCCTTTGCCATCGGCGCCATGCTTGGCGGCTTCGCCGGCGTCTTCTTCGCCGCCCGGCAGGGCTTCATCTCGCCGGAATCCTTCACTTTCAACGAGTCGGCGATCATCCTCGCGATCGTCGTCCTCGGCGGCATGGGCAGCCAGCTCGGCGTCGTCCTCGCGTCGCTGGTCCTGGTGCTGCTGCCCGAACTCGGCCGCGATTTTGCCGAGTACCGGATGCTGATCTTCGGCGCGGCAATGATCCTGATCATGGTCTGGAAACCGGGCGGCATTCTCTCGCACCGCGAACCGACGCTGCGCTACCTCGGCGGAGGCAAGCAATGAGCGCCGCCTCCCCCCTGCTCAGCGTCGAGCGCCTGACGATGCGCTTCGGTGGCCTGCTGGCGATCGACGACCTGTCGCTCGACGTCGCCGCGCGCCAGATCACCGGCGTCATCGGACCGAACGGCGCCGGCAAGACGACCTTCTTCAACTGCCTGACCGGCTTCTACAAGCCGACGATCGGCAGCATCCGCCTGAACCACCCGCAGCGCGGCGTCATGCGCCTGGAGGAGCTGGCCAGCCACCAGGTCGCGCGCACGGCACAGGTCGTGCGCACCTTCCAGAACATCCGCCTGTTCCCGAAGATGACCGTGCTCGAAAACCTGATCGTCGCGCAGCACAATGCCCTGCAGCACGCCTCGCGGTTCTCGCTCGCCGGCATCTTCGCCCTGCCCGGCTATCGCCGTGCCGAACAGGCGGCGATGGACAAGGCGGTTGGCTGGCTCAAGCGCCTGAACCTGATCGACAAGGCCGATACCGCTGCCGGCGACCTGCCCTACGGCATGCAGCGGCGGATCGAGATCGCCCGCGCGCTCTGCGTCGACCCCCTCCTCCTCTGCCTCGACGAACCCGCTGCCGGCCTCAACCCGCGCGAGTCGGCCGAACTCAACGAGCTGCTGAAGCATCTGGCGCGCGACGAAGGCATCGCCATCCTGCTCATCGAACACGACATGAGCGTGGTGATGAATGTCTCGGATCACATCTGCGTCCTCAACTATGGCCGCAAGATAGCCGAAGGCGCGCCGCTGCAGATTCAGCGCGATCCGAACGTGATCAAGGCCTATCTCGGCGAGGAAGACGCCGATGAGGAACTGCACCCGGAGGCCGTCCAACCATGATGCTGCAACTGTCGGGCGTGCACGCCCACTACGGCTACATCCACGCGCTGCACGGGGTCGATATCGATGTCCAGGTCGGCGAGGTGGTGACCCTGATCGGTGCCAACGGTGCCGGCAAGTCGACGCTGATGATGTCGATCTTCGGCCAGCCGCGCGCATCCGGCGGCCGCATCGTCTTCGACGGCGAAGACATCACCCAGCTGCCGACGCACGAGATCGCACGCCGCGGCATCGCGCTGGTTCCCGAAGGTCGGCGCATCTTTTCGCGCATGACGGTGCTCGAGAACCTGCAGATGGGCGCAGTCCTCGGCGAAGAGATGAACTTCGCGGTCGACCTGAAGCGCATGTACCAGCTCTTCCCGATTCTCGAGGAACGCTGCCAGCAGCGCGCCGGAACGCTCTCCGGCGGCGAGCAGCAGATGCTGGCGATCGCCCGCGCGCTGATGAGCCGGCCGCAACTCCTGCTGCTCGACGAACCCTCGCTGGGCCTCGCACCGCTGTACATCAAGAAGATCTTTCAGATCGTCCGCGAGCTGAACCGCGACCACGGGATGACCATCCTGCTGGTCGAACAGAACGCCCACCACGCACTGCGCGTCGCGCATCGTGGCTATGTGCTGCAGCATGGACAGATCATCCTCTCGGGCACCGGGCGTGAGCTGCTGGCCAATCCGGAGGTGCACGCCGCCTACCTCGCAGGCGGCCACGCCGCGACGGCCGCCTGAGGGGTGGACGGGAGCAGACCGCCGCCGCGCTGGCTCCCCTTTCTGGTCCTCGGCGTCGGGCTGCTGGCGATCTCCTTCGGCGCCATCCTGGCGCGCTTCGCGCAGGGGCATGGCCTGCCCTCGCTGACCATCGCCACCCTGCGCCTGGGCCTCGCGGCGCTGATCATCACCCCGATCGCCCTCTGGCAGTCGGGCCGGACGCTGCGCACGCTGAGCCTGCAACAAGCCCTGCTGACCTGTGGTGCCGGCTTCTTCCTGGCGCTGCATTTCGCCACCTGGATCACCTCGCTCGAATACACCTCGGTAGCCAGCAGCACGGCGCTGGTGACGACCAACCTGCTGTGGATCGGCATTGCCTCGTTCCTGCTCTTCGGCGAAAGGCCCAGCCGCCTGATGCTCGTCGGTATCATCATCTCGCTCTCCGGCAGCCTGCTGATTTTCTGGAGCGACAGTCGCAGCAGCGCCCCCGGCAGCAATCCGCTGCTCGGCAACTTCCTCGCCGTCGTGGGGAGCTGGTGCTTCTCGGCCTACCTGCTGATTGGCCGCCGGCTGCGCGCCAACCTGCCGCTGCCGGCCTATGTCTGGCTGGCCTACGGCAGCGCCGCGATCTTCCTGGTCCTCGCCTGCCAGACCAGCGGCACGCCGCTGACCGGTTACACCCACGCCGCCTACCTGGTCGCCCTGGGCATGGCGCTCGGCCCCCAGCTGCTTGGCCACACCTCGTACAACTGGTCGCTCAAGCATGTCTCACCGACCTTCATCGCGGTGGTGACGCTCGGCGAGCCGGTCGGCAGTGCGCTGCTGGCGTGGATCTTCTTTGGCGAGTCGTTCGCGCTGATGCAGGGAGCGGGTTTCGTCCTGCTGCTCGTCGGCATCTATCTGGCGGCGCGGGGTGAGGGCAAATGAGTGGGGCCCCGGGCGTGGCAAGGTGGGAGCAAATCCCTCTTCCCGTAAACCCGTAGGGAACTGCAGGCTTCCGGCCAGGCCCTCCCTGTGAGGCAAAAGGACCGACCCCGCTCACCGCTCGTCACACCGATCGCCATCGAAGCAGAATTCAAGTGGGCTCTACGAAAGTCTTGGCTACGGCAGGTCGGCGCCTCCTGCTCGTTCAGCCGCATCCAGATCAGCTTGACACCACCAGGAAGCCCCAGACTCCCAGACCATAGAAAATCAACGCTGCCCACGAGTCCGCCCCCAGACCCCAATATCGCCGGGGCTTTCGCAAGATGATGCCGGCGACGTAGATTGCCGTCATCCCCAACCCGATCATGCCGATCCACGCATTGGCACGCCCCTCGTGGGTCAGAACCGGTTGCCCCGCCAATAGGTCAGCGAGCACGAACAAGATGAGCTGGAAGGCGTTGCCGCCGAAGATATCGCCAAACACCAGTGTGTAGCTCTTCATCTCCACACCGGTGATCGCCGTGCTGATTTCGGGCAAGGCTGACGCCAGCGCCAGGAACGTCGCACCGAACAACACACCATTAATACCCATCAGATCGGCAAGCCGGTCACCGCTCTGCTCGAGCAAGACACCGGCGACGAGCGTAACCACCGACGCTCCCACGAAGATCGCTACGGCCTTGGCTGTGCCCTCACTGCTCTCGCCGTCGCCCTCGTCCGGCAGATTCCCCAGTCTGGCCGAGGCACAAGCGGTGGCATCGGCAGGGATGACCAGTGCCAGGTCCTTCCTGTCGCGACAGCGTCCCAGCACCAGCATGCCGACCATCCAGGCGACGAAGATGGCTATGCTGCCTGCTCCCAACGGGCCAACGGCAGCGGAAGCAGGAAGGAAGCCACTCATCACGGTGATCGCGATCACGACGATGACCAGCACCCCCTCGAGAGCCGGCATGAGCGAGCCTGCGACGGTCGAAAGGGGGAGCGGGCCACGAACGAATCGGTCAGCAATGACGAGGACCAACGTTTGGACAGCCACACCGCCAATCAGATTGCCTGCTGCAATGTCCAGATGGCCGCTTGTCGCCGCGCTGACCGTGATGGCGAGTTCGGGGAGGCCCCCGGTCACTGAGAGAAGGACCATTCCGCCTATTGTTTCTCCGAGGCCGAAGCGATCGTCGAGCACGTCGGTAGCCTTCGCCAGCCAGACGCCGGCAACCCATGTTGCAATGGCCGCACCCGCGAAAACCAGCAGAAGGCCAGGTATTCCAAGCTCTTTCATCCCATCATCTCCTCGTCAGCCAACGCCCGTCAATTTACAGGATAAGCGCGTTGGCGAGGTCATGATGGGCGGCTTCCGGGGTCATGAAGCCGATGCTGGGATAACGATGTTCTCGGCAATCAACTGCTCGGCGAGTTTTGGGCTCTCGCGTGCGGTAATCATTCCGCCGCCTGTCGATCGCGTCGGCCAGACTTGGCGGCTCGTACCCCTGGCGCTCGCGACGTTCATAAGAATCTTCGATTGACTGCGTTGCTGACGCTGTGGATACTCCGAACGGTGCAGTTGAAACGCACATTTCGTATCATTTACGTTCGCTATCGAGGTCAACAGGGAGGAATGGCATGCGCACGATCACCATAATGCTGTCGGGATTACTAATGACGGGCCTGGCGGCGACGGCCGACGCCAGCGGTGGCAAGGGCGGCTGGGAAAAGCGGATTCCCGAATGCGGCAAGAACACCAAGACCGTCAAACTGGTCGATTATGACGAAGACACAAGTGCGGCCGGCGGCACACCGATCAAGATCGTCACCTTCAAGGAAAAGAAGAAGAAAGGGTGCTGGATCGACGTCAACGACCTTCACCCGACTCAGTCCGCAGTGGGAATGGGCGCCGTTGCGTGCAAGTCAGGCAAGATCAAGCGCAAGGCCGACGAGGGGAAGCTGAACGACTGGTTGCGCGAGGACAACCGCTGGGTTCCCCTGGTACGGGGTCCGGGCGGCAGGTTCTACCTGACCGACCATCATCACCTGTCGACTGCGGTCCTCAATGCCGACATCCCCGACAAGGAGAAAAGGCTTTACGCGTACTTGCTCAAGGATTGGTCCCACATGCAGGCCGATGCCTTCTGGAAGAACATGGCCAAGGAGAACCTGACCTGGTTGAAGAACCCGGACGGACAGCCGATCACGCCAAGCGAGCTCCCGGCGACAATCGACAAGCTGCAGGACGACCCGCTGCGCACGCTCTCGGCCTGGGTGCGGAGCAGTTGCGGTTATGTCAAGTGCAATCCGCCTGGCGTGACCGATGACGACGCCGCGGCAACCTGCGCGGGACGCCTGTCGGACGTAGACTGCGCCAGCGCCTTCTTCGTCGAGTTCAAGTGGGCAGCGCAGCACGCCACTGTCCCGGAAGTGAAATCGGCTCTCGCCGAGGGGGCTTCCTGTTCGCAGCAGGCCCCATTGAATCAGGAATGCCTCGATCGCCAGCGTGAAAAACTGGCCAACGTACTCCCGGCGGCCATGACGGCGGCGGCAGCGCCGGGCGCGAAGGCCGTAGTCGGCACCGGGGCCGGCTTCAATCCGAAGCCGCAGCAGGGTGTTGTGCCGCCCTGCGAGTAATCGACAGCAGGTTGCGTCCTGACGCCGCAGCCCTCGTGCATCAATTCCCTGGCCTGGGCCTCGCGTCCACGTCAGGGAAATGGTCAAACATAACGCGCGCCCACTCCGATGACGTCTTCGAGGAAGTCGCCGCCGGCGAAATTCTCGACGCCATCACACTGACCCCCGCGGCAGCTGGGCAATATTGCGTGTCAAACAGTTGACCGTCGGCGGCATTCGGCGTGAACGTGGTAGCCACCTCGCCCATGCCGCGCCCAACCATCGGCGTGCGCCCCGGCACGCCACTATAGGTACGAACGACGCAAGTCATCTTGCCTCCCTGTTGAGCCGGGGAGGACAGGAAGAGAGGTGAGTCGCTGGCGCCACTTTCAGTCTAGGCCTTGCGCCTGCGCGCAACGCCCAGGCCGAGAAGGCCGAGACCGAACAGCGCGTAGCTCGCGGGCTCCGGAACGGCCGCCAGGCCATCGGTTGTACTGAAGCTCGTGAATTCCTTCGTCCCCGGCGCCCGGAACTGGACCTGCTGGCCTCCGTCGCAGCAACCTTCGAGGCCGTAAATGCTGAGGACATGGTTGCCGCCGGCAAGCATCGATGTGTAATCGAAAGACTGGCTGGGGTTGGCGTAAGAGCCAGCCCACCACATGTCGTTGGTCTTGAAGCCCAGGGCAACGCCATCGAGGAACACCGCGCCACCATGGCCAAAATCGGTGCCGGCACGGAATTCCCATTCGCCAGCCTGCGCTGTGGTCACGCCAAAAGCGATCGTGAACTCAAAGGCGATGTTCGTGGTGATGAGTCCGGGAAACAGACCGTGGTTCGAAACATCGTTGAAAGCCGCTGGATGCGTCGTGCCATAGCCAGCCGTCGCCACCGCGACCGCCGCCTCGACGACGCTTCGGTAAGCGTCTGCGCTGGCCTGTGCCCCAGCCGTCGAGTAGCCGGTCTCGACCGTGATCGTGCTGGCGCCGGCATTGCCCACCGAAGCCGCAAGGGCCGCCGCCACGATGGCAGTCAGGATGTTTCCGTTGAGTCGCTCAGTCATGTTTTTCACTATCGTTCCTTGATCCTGTCCGTTGGGATGTTTTCGGTCATCCGGTCCGTGGCAACAGCGTGTCGTCCGGTCATTCAACGAGGCACACTGTCTTTCATCAGCATGGACAGATTGGAACATTGATGCGTCGGGGCCCGTGTGCGATTCCGCACGTCCATCGTGACAAGACGAGGTTCCCCAGAGTTTGTCCGCCGGAGTCGCCGGCTCTGACGGTTGAGCAGGCACGCAGTTTGCAGCCTCCAGGCTGGTACCGGACCAGATCGGAGCCGGCGAGATTTGACCGGCAGCTTGGCCGACGTCAGGCCCGGTGCTCGTACGCACGAGCAGGCGACGAGAAAATCGTGACCGCACCCAGCGCATCGAGCGCGCGTCAAGATCGTTTGCGAGAATCCCGCTGCAGCGAGATCCGCTTCAAGCCCGACGCCGCGGAAGTGTTCCTGGAGATGTTTCGCTATCGTCGGCAGTGGCTCGCGGCGGCACTCGACAAAGACCTCGGCCTGGGCGATCAGGCCAAGGTCGCGCCACGACATCGAGTGCATCGAGTTGCGCGAGCAGGCGCGCTTCACGATAGCGGAAAGCCTGCCCCAGTTGCTCTTCCAGCAGCCGCGCGAGTTCCGGATTGGGATCGTCAGTGAGCAGGCAATAGCGTGGCCGTCCGCACTCGGGGAGCAGCGGCAGCCCGGTACAAAAGGCATCGGCGCGGACGCTGCCGGCGACCAGACGAGCCACGAAAGCCTCGCCGAGCTTCTCGCCGACGAGGTCGGAGACGGCATCGGCACGGCCGGCGAATTCGAGCAGCGCCGTGCCCCGATGGCGCCCGCAGACGCGCACCCGATCGCCCAGGCGGTAGCGCAGCAGGCCACCCGCCTGGGTGACGAACAGTGCGTAGTCCGCACCATCTTCGGCATCTTCGAGCAGACGCAGGCGGCCGTCGCCGTCATCGAGTTCGAGAAAGACCTCGTCGATCAACGGCAGGTTGACCGCCACCGGCGGGTAGAAGATCGTTCGCTCGAGTTCGACCCCCTGCGCGTGCACCACCGTGACCCGCGCACTGTCCGTTTGCAGGTAGGCGTCGTCACGAAAGAGCAGGTCGGTAGCCATCAATCAGTCCCCACGGCAGTGGCGGCGGCTAGCGCCGGTCGTGGGGGAACCCGACCCGATCAATATGCCTGCCGCTCAACCCAGGCGATCCACCGATCTGCCGCCGCATCCCGCTGCGCCTGCTCGGCGGCAGGCAGATAGCGCCCGAGTTCGACCCACAGTGACTGCCAGTCACTACTGCCGGCCAGTCGGGGAAAAACCCGGCGAAGGACGAGGAAGGCGCGCGATCGGGTCATCAGACCGGGCTCCTTGAGCAGCGGCACGACGCGTGGCAGCACCGCCGGTCCGAGGTCGGTCAGACCATCGGTGGACAGCGTGTCGGGCTCGCGCAGGATGTCCGGATAGTCGTCGATGGTCTGCAGCAGGGCGTCGAGGGCACGCGGGTCGCCGATACGGACGAGACCCTGCGCGGCACGCGCCCGCACCTGTTCGTCGGCATCGTCGAGCATGGCTGCGAACACCTCGGCGGCCGAGGGGTCGGCAATCTCCGCCAGCCCCTGGGCGATCCTGGCGCGCAGCTCGCCGACCGCCGTCGGCAGCGCGTCGACCAGCGCCGCGGTACTCGCCCGGCCGCGGCGCACCAGCTCGGCCAGCGCCAAAGCGCGGTCGTTGAAATGGCTCGCCGACAGGGCGGCGACCAGTTCCCGCGCGCTGCGCCCGTCAGGGGACCGCGGGGACATGGCTGAAGGTGAGGATGACGCGCCGGTTGGCCCAGCGGTTGGCCTCGCGGCTCTGGTCGGCCCCGACTGCGGCGTCGCCGCCCTCGTCGCCGGTGCCGGCATCGGCGGTGGCAGCGGTCGACGCGCCGTGGCCTATGATGATGCCGTTGATCCGCGCCGCGGCGATCCCCTTCGCCAGCAGCGCCGCCTCGACCGCGTGCGCGCGGCGCAGCGACAGGTCGCGGTTGTACTGGCTGGCGCCGCCGACCTGGTCGGCGAAGCCTTCGAGCGCCAGCTCGACGTCCGGATTGCGTGTCAGGTAGGCGAGGAAGGTATCGATCTTCGCCTCCTCGGTCGCATTCAGAACGTCGTCGTTGAAATCGAAATAAAAGGTCACCGGCTCGTGCACGTAGAAGTCGCGATGGCGCTCGAGCGCTTCGTCAAAGGTCGCCGAGGTTCCTGCCTCGACCTGCAGGTGCTCGTTCGTGACGTGCCCGGCATCGACCGTGAAGCCCCAGTTGACCGCGCCGTAGGTGACCATCGTGTCTTCGCCGATCGCCGCACTCTCGAAGGTCCAGGTGATGACGTCGGTCGGGCTGCTGGTACCCGGGAAATCGTACAGCGACGCCGTGCGGATGTCGGCCGGATCGTCCGAGCGTTTGTAGCCAGCCGCCTGCCCGAGCGGATTCGCGCCGATGCCGCCACCGCGCGAGGCGGGCTGCTGCGTCGTGCCGCCGAAGCCGACCGTTCCCGGGGCGGCTGCCCCCCAGGGATAGCGCGGCGACAGCGCCGATCCCGCCGGCACTCCCGGGCTGGCGGCGTTCGGGCGATGCAGCACATCGGTCTTGAAACCGCCCTCGATACCGCGCAACGGGTCCTCCTCGGTGCGCAGTCCCGGATCGCCGAGCGCGCCGCGTGGCGCCTGCGCTGCCGGCATCGATGCCGCATTGACGTCGGCACCGCTGGCATCGATCGTGCTGTTGACCTGCCAGATACCGATGACGCTCGAGTTGGGCTCACCGATTCCGGGGACGAAGCGCAGGTAGCCATCGAGCCCGCTCTTGGTTGGCGGGGCGGCGAGTGCGCCCTCGCGCGTCTGCAGATCAATCTCGAAGAGGCTGGCGCTGCCGGGAATCATGTAGGTGGCGGCAAAGCTGCACTGGATCGGCACCGGGCCGGCGCGCGCCGTCAGCGGGATGGCGCTGCCGTCGCGTGAACCGCCCGCCTGCTGGACGACGTGTGCCAGTTCGTGTGCGGTCAGCTCGTCACGGCCCGGCCCATGGCCCGCGCCATAGAAGATGTCGCTGCCGTGAGTGAAGGCGTTGGCCCGCAGGTCGCGATTCAATTGTGCCGCCTGCCCGTCGGTATGCACCCGCACATGAGCGAAGTCGGCGCCGAAGCGCTGCTCCATGAAGCTGCGGGTGGCGCCGTCGAGAGCCCGTCCCTGCTTGCCGAGCAGCGCGGCCGGCCCGTGCGTCGGCGCGACAGGCGGCGAGCCGCGAGGAGGCGGCGCGCCTGCCACAGATGCCGGCTCGCTCGTCGTCGCCGCTCGGACTAGCTGCGCCGCCCGGTCCGCCTCGAGCTCGTGGCGGTCGCCCGGCAGGCCAAGCGGCGCGGTCGCCGCTGGTAGCGCCCGCGGCACGAAGGCGGGAACACCGCTCCTCTGGTTTTCCGCCACCGACAGCGGGGCGCCGGGTACGGGCTCGGCGTTCCGCCTTCTGGAGAGGAAACGTGGCATGCCGCCGGGTGAAGTTCCACCGCTGCCGGCATCGCTGGTGGCCGGCTTGGCACCCGCCACCCCTCTGGCTCGCGATTTGAAAGTCATGACGCCTCCTTATTTACGATCCGGCGACGCCGTCGCCAGTCCTCCACAAGCACCCCTGGCGGGTCCGGATCAGACCGCCCTGGCACAGGAAAGATCTCCCTACCGATACGTTCGGGCAGCGCCTCGTCGACGCCGCGGACAAACGCCCAGAACTTCGGCAGCAAGCGACTCCCCTTGCCGAAAGCGGCTCCCGGGCAGTTTTCCACCGCTTGTACAGCCCTTGCCCACAGGGTTGTCAGCAACTGCTGGGGAGAACCTGGGGCCGTCCCCAGCTTATCCACAGGAATGCGATGCGCCCCTTCATAGCAGCGACTTGCCCTGGGCGAGGACCTTGTCGCAGATCGGTTGTCGCCAACCGCTACGCCAGGTCTGCCATCGCTCGTTATCTCGAGCCTCACCTGGCGACCTCGACAGAACGATCCATTATCCTCCTCTCAGGCGCTGAAAGGCGGCCCGGCGATTGCCAGCAGGGCAGCACGCAAATGGACAAAGGCGGCTGGCGCAGGGGCGCGCTCGATGGTCACCGAATGGCGCTGCGAGCCGAGAGCAGCGTCGATCTCGTCGCGAAAGCCGTCACGGCCGGCAGCGACGATCTGCCGCGGCAGATCGAGGAAACCGCTGGCGACGAGGATGCGGGCGAGTTCCTGCTGCTCGGCCGGCGACAGCCGGCGCAGCGGTTCGTCCGGCCACGGAGCGCTCCAGTCCTCGCCGCGCGGACAGTCGCGCTGCTCCAGGTAGGCGAACACCTCGCCGGCGGGAGTCACCCGGATGCGCTGGTTGCCGCGGCTCGAGATCGCCTGGATGCGCCGGAACTCGAGACTCAGCGCCGGGTCGGCAGCAGCGGTCATGTTCATCCGATCCGCCACTCGGACTGCGCGATGTCGGGCGCCGTCATGCGGCCGAGCGCTTCCCAGAGGGTGACGTAATGGCGCGGCAGCACATCGATGCCGTTAGACATCTGACTTGCGGTATCGACGCCCCAGACCGCCGGCCCCGCTACCCCGGCAGCCGTGACCAGGCCGGAATAAAGGGTCTGCTGCGCGCCGAGCGTGCCGGTGGTGTTGTTCTGGTACTCGTCGGGCAGCCCGAGCATGTGGCCGAACTCGTGCTCGCCGACCGAGTAGCGGTTGGCGGCATAGGTCGTCTCAAAAGCGTGGTCGACCGAGATGTCCGCACGACGGTTGCCGGCGTCGCCGGCGCTACCGACGGCGCCGTGGCCAAGAACACCGATCGGCTGTGGCACGCCGAGACCGGCGAGAAAACTGCGAACCGCGGCGGCACGCCGGTCCGAGAGGCCCTGGTTGTGCGTCGTTTCCCCGTCGCGACTGGCAAAGCCGTCGACCTTGAGCGGAATCAGCGGATCCGACGGGTTCTTCTGCCGCGCGGCACTGGCGAAGGCGGTCAGCGCCGGGCGCGCTGCCGGTTCGATTACATCCGAATCGTTGGCGAAGAGTACCGGCGAAGCTGCCGCTGCCGCCAGCGCGGTCTCCAGCCGCTGCCGCTCGGTGGTGGCGACGCTACCGCTGTTGAAATTTGGCTCTTCCCGGACGTCGGACTGGTAGAGATCGGCGGTCGCCGGACGTTCCGGGTGCGCCGGGTCGGGGTCACTGGTGGCCGACTTGTAGTCGATGCCCGGTCCCGGGCTCTTGTGCACCGTCGTCACGTAATGCGCCGCCGCGTCGTCGTCGACTTCCACCGGCGTCACCAGCGGGATCGCCCGGAAATCCCAGCACGGCTTGCTCGACCTGAGGACGTGCTGCGCGCTCCAGCGCGCGCTGACGCGGCCGATGTAGTCGCGCTTGAAATCGGCCT
>JAFLDL010000031.1 GCA_017302435.1 Candidatus Accumulibacter necessarius | reverse complement strand
ATGGCCTGGCTGACCGACACCCTGGAGAAACTCCCCTCCTGGCCGAACAGCCGCATCGACGAGTTGCTGCCGCTCAAAAAGCCACTGTGATCCTGCGCGCCCAGGGGTGGGTGCGCTGAACGCTTACCAACGATTCGCTTCTGCTCTTGTGTCGAAGTTGGAAATGCAACGACAACTTGTCCAATCTTGGTCGGCGATGTATGGCGAACCTTCACGCCGGACGCACTTGCATGAATGGCTTTCCGAACGAACTGTGCCGGACGCACTTGCATGAATGGCTTTCCGAACGAACTGTAAGTGAAAAACGTGGAAGAAGAACTCGTTCGTCCAAGCGGCGCTAGACTTCTTGGTGACCAAGCCGAGCCGTTGGTTGTGCAGGAACTTGTCGGACTCTGGGACAAGTATGGGGCTGCCTAGCAAACCTGCCGCTTGTTCAGTCATTGCTACAAGCAAGTCGCCCTCTTTCAGCACGTAATCGCTTGGAATGTCGCCTATGTAGTACTTCTGCTTTTCGCCTCGGTCGCGGTAGCCGCCCTTTTCATAGAAGTTTCCAGGCGTAAGCAATACGTAATCACCTTCGCTGCGGAAGAACTCGCCCTCGAAGGCATAGCCATGTTTGATGTCGCAAAGTTCAGAAAGCGCTGCCTCTTCCCACCCCTTGCCCCTCTCCGTGAAAACAGATTGCAGGTGGCTTTCAAACAAGGCGCGGGCGTTCTGCAGGTTCTTTTCGGCGCTGACTTTGGCGGTGGCGATGCCGTCGAAGGCTTCGTCGAGGATGGCGACGATGCGGTGCTGTTCGGGGAGCGGAAGAACCGGGATTTGCAAAGACTTTACAAATGGCAACTTCACGCCTTGTACCGTCGCGCCAGTTCCTTCCGCAACGATCACATCGGCAATGCTCTTGAGCCACCAAAGCAAGAATCGAACCGACAATAGATTGGTATCGCGAGGGATGACGCCGCGAAGGTCTTGATTGATAGCCGTATCTTGGCCGAGCAAACAGACTTTCCCAAGGCCGACGCGAGTGGCAATAACGACGTTGCCAGACGGAATGATGTTGGTCGCACTGCGCTTAACGGCCTCTTTGGTGATTCGGCACTCTGTCTCAGCAAGCACTTCCTGTCGCATGTCGCGGACAGTCGCCCAAGGGATTTCGCCTGAGTAATAGGCTGGATTCTTCTTAGACGGCGTTCCACCACCAACGACTTCACAAAGATCGCCCAAGTTCTTTGTTGGCCACCGCTTCTTCATAGCAATGCCCTGATCTTCGCCAGCACCTCCGCGCTCTCGGCATCCAGCGCAGCAATTTCGTCCATGATTTCCAGCGGGCTGCGGTGGATGACCTCCTCGCCGCCATTCGGGTTTTTGACCGATAAATCGTGGTTGACCGCGTCAATCTGCGCGGCATCCACGCTCCAACTCTTCGGCGAGTCGGCGAAGGTCTTCTGCAACTCGATGAACTCGGCCAGATCATCGTCGTTGAGCGGGTTGGTCTTGCCCATGTTGCGGCCCGGATCAAGCTGGTAGTACCAGACCTTGCGCGTTGGCGCGCCCTTCTCAAAGAACAGCACGATGGTCTTCACGCCCGCCCCGAGGAACGTGCCGCCAGGGCAGTCGAGGACGGTGTGCAGGTTGGACGATTCCAGCAGCAGCTTGCGTAGGCTGACCGAAGCATTGTCGGTATTCGACAGGAACGTGTTCTTGATGACGACACCGGCCCGTCCACCGGCTTTCAGCATCTTGATAAAGTGCTGGAGGAAGAGGAACGCCGTCTCGCCGGTACGGATCGGGAAGTTCTGCTGTACCTCCTTGCGCTCCTTGCCGCCGAAGGGCGGATTGGCGAGGATCACGTCCATGCGATCCTTGTCCTGGATGTCGGACAGGTTCTCGGCCAGCGTGTTGGTGTGGATGATATTCGGCGCCTCGATGCCGTGCAGGATCATGTTCATGATCGCAATCACGTAGGCCAGCGACTTCTTTTCCTTGCCGTAGAAGGT
The DNA here is from genome assembly GCA_017302435.1 of Candidatus Accumulibacter necessarius. Taxonomy (GTDB): domain Bacteria; phylum Pseudomonadota; class Gammaproteobacteria; order Burkholderiales; family Rhodocyclaceae; genus Accumulibacter; species Accumulibacter necessarius. Next base: position 65,426 of record JAFLDL010000031.1, on the reverse strand, counting down.
GCGATCCTGGAGCGTCTTGCTGTCGCTGGTCGAGAGGTTTGGCTGCGCCTTCAGGTAATCATAGGCTTCGCACAGGAAGCCTGCCGAGCCGCAGGCGCCGTCATAGATGCGTTCGCCGACCCTGGGCTGCACGACCTGCACCATGGCGCGAATCAACGGGCGCGGGGTGTAATACTCGCCCCCGTTGCGCCCGGCGTTGCCCATGTTCTTGATCTTGGCTTCGTAGAGGTGCGATAACTCGTGCTTCTCGCTCTGCGAACGGAAGCGCAGTTCATCAACGTGATCGATGACCTCGCGCAGGTTGTAGCCGCTGTGAATCTTGTTCTTGATCTCGGCGAATATCTCGCCAATCTTGTACTCGATGGTGTTCGGCCCGATGGCCCGCTGCTTGAAGCCGTGCAGGTAGGGAAACAGCTTGCGGTCGACGAAGTCGCGCAGGTCGTCGCCGGTCAGGGCCTTGTTGTGGTCGAGATTGCCGTCAGCCCCCTTGGGTGCAGCCCAGCTTTCCCAGCGATAGGGTTCATCGAGGATGTAGCTGTATGAACGGCCTTCGAGCGCCGCCTCGGTCGCCTTGTCCTGCTCCAGACTGTCTAGGTACTTCAGGAACAGCAGCCAGGAGGTCTGCTCGGTGTAATCGAGTTCGGTGGTGCAGCCCGCCTCTTTCCAGAGGACGTCGTCGATGTTCTTGAAGGCTTGCTCAAACATTGTTCTTGTTCTTTGAGGATGACAAAGGGGAATGATGCCTGAAACGGCCGGCCTTTGCGAAACACTGAATCGCCCAGCTTCCACAGACACCCTTGACGGGCGTTCGGCAGAGCAACCCGGGGCGCAGGGCGACGCTGACCGCGGACCCTCAAGCTATCCATTGGTAGGGCTTTAAGTGACCGCTTTCGGAGCCGTTGCTACATCGATGGGTGACCAGCGACTTCGGCCCAAGGAGCCCTCGCTGCGATGGCCCCACTCGCCCGGACGCCCCACCAGGTCGGTATAGGCCCGGACGCAACCCCAAAACGCAAAAAGCCCGACCTTTACGGACGGGCTAAGCGCTTGCACTACCACAAAATTTCTTGGCTCCCCGACCTGGGCTCGAACCAGGGACCTACGGATTAACAGTCCAGCTCACACCGATTTCTATGGCGGCAAACCTGAAGATTCTTAACGCCTTTTTCTCTTGGCTTCCGACCGACCGGGTCGCACCGAGCCTATCCCGAACCCCTGCCCCCGGCGTTCGCCTTCCGGGCGCGAAAACTCGACCCTTTTCAACGAAATAGCGCTGATTCGATCGACCGGCAACAGAACCGCCTCGCCGGCCGGCCGCCGGACTCCGGCACCGCGGCCGGCTTATAGGGGTCGGCTTAGGGGTCGGTGATCCCGGCCGGGCCCAGCGATTGCGCCGAGACCGCTCTGGACGGCCCCACGAGGGACCACCTCGCGATCGGGGATTCGCCGCTTCTTGCCTCCCAGGCACGCCAGCTAATTGATGGTTACCGGCGGGAAAAAAGTCATATTGCGATCCGCACTTACTTTCCATGATACTCGGGTACCTGCATGTGGGTATCACGTCAGACTTGGCCGGCCACGCTAATTGTATGTTCGTTTGCGCGAGGCATCAGATACCAACGATCTTCAAGAAAGTATCCACAATCCCCTGAAGTCCTCGCCCAAATAGCCCAGAACGATCACTAGGATTTGGTGTTTCCGCATGGACGAAACAACCATCCCCCCGCCAACTGTCGTTGAACAGTTCCCTCTCGCCAAAGTAGTACGACCAAAACGTTTCGTTGCGCGCCACCGAATAGTCCAGGTTGGCAGTGAAGCCGAGCGTGGCTGCCTGATTGACCGTCCGCCCGCTGGTTGCCGGTTCGACACGCACCCCACGGCAGCCCTTGACGATCAGTTTTGCCGGGCCGTGGAATACGATGTAGCGAAACTGCAGGGTCAGCCAGGCGCCGAGACTGCGAAATCGCCAGTGGCGGGTGATCTTCAGCTGTTCGCCGCGGGGCTGCATGATACCGACCAGACAGCGCGGCTGCAGGACCAGTGCCGAACCCGCCGCGACATCGAGCATCGAGAATTCGGCGAGGGGATCGGTCGATGACGAAACGGTAATGCTTTCTTCGCTGTTCGGGCGAACGCGGGTCAGCCGATACATGCCGGCAAGCACGCTGGATAACGGCATCGACCAGTCGAGCAGCCATTGGGTATCGCTCTTGGCATTGAGCGGCATCCCTTGCAGGTAACTAGGCAGGATCAGCAACTCGGAACGTTCGTCCAGGATGAGAGGTAGCGACACCCGCGAGGGCATCGTCGGAGCCGATTCACTACCCGCAAAACCGGTCGACGTAAAAACCTTTCCCGACGACTCTGGCAGCAACCGAAGCGGTGGGCGGCGCGCGGCAACCGGTGCGATCAAATAGTAGCTAATGGCCTTGACCAACAGGGGTGCGAACAGGGTAAGCACCAGAATCCATAGGGCAGTGGGCAAAACCTCCTTGACCGGACGCATGAACTTCCGGAAGGTCGAGCCTTCGAGCTTCTTGTCGTTTTCAGAGAGGCGTTCGCTGACCGGTTGAATGATGCGATCAGCCCCTCGGTGATCAAGGACTAGCGGCCCCGGACGCGGCAGGTTCTGGAATTTTTGCAAGATGCCTTGATGGCGGGCGATTTCGGCATCGTGCTGGTCCAGTGAACTTTTCAACAAACGCTCCTCCTCCTCCAGTCGCTTCATCTCCCGATAAGCAGGGGTCAAGGGCACCTGCCACATCAGAGGCGCCCGTTTGGACAGATCCCATTGCGCCTTCTTGTTCTGGTAAATCTGGTCGGAAAGTTTGTCGCGGCCTGCCTGGAACCACTTGAGCTGGCGTTCGGCTTCAGCAGGCCCGGCGGCGAAGCTGTGGAGGTTGTGCACATAGGAGAGACCCTGTTGCAGGAAGGAGATCTCGATATCAATCGAGGCAATTTCCAGGAAGATGTTGTTGATCGGCAGGTAGCGCTCGATCGGATGGTCGTCCCATAGCTTCCGGCGGGTCGCCTGCTTGTTCCGGATCTCCGAGTCTAGTTCCTTGATGCGGTCAGCGAGCAGGTTCAGCGGTGTTCCCAGTTGAGGGATGCGTGATGGCAAGTCCTGGGCCACCGTGTCGCGGACAGACTCCAGTTGGCCCTTGAACTTATGGAGGACGGATTGCTCCCATTCCAGGGTTTCGTACTTCGCATACTCGGCGCTCAGGAACTTGTAACCCAGGAGGATCGTGATGATTGCCAAGAGGCTGAGAACGATGCTGGTTATAAAACTGGTGAAACTGCGAAATGGGCTGCGCATGGTTGTAGTCTTTTAATGGTGCGCGGGTTATCAGGACGCGAGCGATAAATTGCTGTAGCCGTACCGGCAAGGTGACGCATTTTTAGGTAGGGGAATCATCGCCCAGAATAGCAGGCAATGCATGACCGGCGACGCCATTTGCCTGACGTTTTGTGCCATGTTGCCGTGTGGCTGTGCCGGGGAAGGCTGCAACGTACCTCGCCTCCGGCCCATCCACCCAAAACCCGGCCCCAGGGGACGCGCCCGGGCCGCCGAAAGGAGGCGGAGATCCCGACGCCGCGAATACCCCGCAGCGGCCCCGCGCGGCCCCCAGTCGGGCCCACCTCGCGCCCGGGGACCCCCGCCCGGCGGTCAGCCCGGCCCTGCCCCGGGCGCGACCCCGCCCTCGACGCTCCCCTGCTGGATCATCACCGACGCCGTGTTGGCAGCGTCCTGCAACGATCTGGACGAGAGATGCGCATATCGCTGAGTCAGCGATTGCACCGAGACGGCTATGGACGGCCCCACGAGGGGCCACCTCGCGATCGGGGATTCGCCCTTGGACTCGCTAGGCACGCAAGCTACTTGTCGGCCCCGACGGCTGCTTTCTGGTCGAGTGCTGAACGCGTAGCTGGTGAGGTGCCGCTTTACACGCGTTTTTAGTACTATATGAAATCAACAAGCATGCCGCGCAAAGCCTGCTCCCAAGCGGCTTTCAGCGCGCCAAACGACGCGGAGTTATACAGCACGCGCCGGAGTTGGGGCGCAGAACTGTCTCCCCATAACAAAGTTAGGCATCTGAAGGGAGAGTCATGGCGTATCCGTCCCGCGCTGTCGCGGTCAAGCTCCTCCAGGCCGCAGTGTTTCTGGCGGTCATGTACCTCGCCATTCAGCTCGCTCTTGCCGTCGGAGTCGAGCGTAAGTCGTGGCTGCAGCTTTCATGGGAGTTCTTGGTTGGGGGGACATTGGGCGCCATTGCTGGAGTCGCCTTCTTCTTCATCTTCGGCGCGATTGGCTTCGTGTGCGGAGCGCTGTTCGGGAGTCTCGGCCTGCTGTCTCTCATGCTTGGGGGCGCCCTTGGGGGGCTTGGCCTTGGCGCTCTGGTAAACATTGCTCGCGATCCACAAAGGTACAACTTCCACTGGCCGACCATCAGCGCCATCCTGCTTGTTGGCCTCCTGTTGGCGCGTTTCGCGTCTTCACTGGCGCGACGTGCAGCGGAAAAGTCAGCTCCCGCAACAGAGCAACCCATGAACTCGAGCGCGACAGATGCCTAACGAATAAGGAAACGTCGTGCGAAGCCACGATCTGAACCCGGCGGCCCCCGGTTCTAGCGAGAATGATGCGATGCCGAACCAGATTCCTCCATCGACCCCGGCCATAAACCGTCTCAGAGCCGCTGTAGCCCTGATCCCCACGACGAGTCTGGGTTGCTGGAGTCAAAGCTCTCCATGGAACGTGCTGGGCTCATGGCTTCGTTCTGCGAATGGACGACCGAGAACGTGCCTGACGATCCAGAAGCGGTCAAGCTGGCCGAGACGGTGGGCAGCGGCCTGAAACGCATCAAGATGGCGCTGCTGCCTGTCGCATGAAAGCTCTCCTCCATCTGTTACTCAGCTTCGCACGATCTATTCGTTAGGCATTGTCGAGGACACACTTAAACCCGAACATATCTAACGAAACTGCGAGCCACTTTGGGGCATGGTAGGAACCTGAAATGGAGCCTTCATCGTCCCAATCGGCCTCGATGTTTGCGAACTCGTAGACGATCTCGAAGGCTTCCTCGGAAGTCGGGACGACTACGAGTGTGTGTTTCGGATCAAGTTTCAGCTCCGCAGCCTGAATTCGCCATTCGCGTTCCCAGGTGAAATCTGTTCCGTTTGTCGGGTCGTAGGGGACAAAACGGTAACGCAGCGACTCGGGGTATTGGGGAAAGGCGTCGGGGTGATCGTAGATGACAGGGCGACCGCCTTGTTCATAGAGCCACTTCTTACTTACGGCAATGCCATAGGGTTCATATCTTGGCCTCTCTGCTTTCGTTGAGGCAATTGATACGAGCGAAAACACAGAGTTGAACTCCTGAATCGGAGCTTCTGTGAAGCAAATGGTGTCCTTCCCATACGTCCAGCGCGAAGTGCCTATTAGTCTTTCCTCATACAGGATCTTGCGGAGAACTCCGTACGCAGAGCCACCCATGCCCATGGAGCACGTTTCGCTGAACGAAACGGTGACTCGGTTGGGTTCAATATTTCGGGTGAAATGAAATAGCAAGTCGCCAACGTCACGTCGCACCAAGCGAATGCGCTTGGCAAGTTCCTCAGAGAGTTCCGGCGTGGGATGTGAGGTCATTTGCGACGCTTAAGGAATGGTGATTATCGGGTGCCCGGGAGGAGTCCAGTCGACCCGCAGCCGTTTTGCGGCAGAGAAACCTGGTTGCACCAATGGGCCGACTGTGACGAGCCGAAATCGATTGTAAGAGAGAAGCGCCGAGCATCACATCGGTCTTGACGTGGCTCTGAAGACGTATCACCCACCACTACCACTCCTCCCAAATCGCGCTCTCTGCCCCGACCACTCGGCCAGCAACAACAGCATTATCTCCTTTCGCGCCAGATGCGCCGGCCGCTTGCACGGAGAGTCGCCTCCTCGATGTAAAGAACCAGCAGCGCGAGCCCACTATGCGCCAGCACTATTCCCTTGTCTTGCACTGCCTGCACTGCTCCCGAGGTCCGTTCACTTGCCGAACAACATGATCCGCAGATCGTTGCACGCGATCTGATTGCCCTGTCGGCAGGCAGCGTCAGCATTCCGAATCATCTGGTTCCGCATTTCGAGTTGCTGATTCTGAAGTTGCTGCTGCTGTATCTGGCCTATCGCCTTTTGTGCCTCCAGGTATCCTCCCCAATATCCTGTTATTCTCGGGCCAGACGTTGACTCGTCATAAGAGCACCGGTCGAGGCAAAGTTGGTAGTGGTATCCCTTCTGTCGGCAACTGTTTACGCACGTATAGTCGGTTGCGGAGAAAACAGATGCAGCGCCAAAAACAACGACGAACCCAATTGGTAGTCTTCCCATAGTGTGTGCCTCGCATTCGGCGAAGGTCCGTTGTCCGGATCCAAAAGACGCGGGCTCGAAGCGCTAGCCTAACCAACACGAGCACACCTCTATGGTCTGGAAAGCGAAAGTGCGATTCCCATAGCGACTGTAAGCGATAGCTGTCCACTTTTGCAACTGCAGGCTCATCCCCCCCGCCCACGCTGTCGTGCAATGACCGTTAGTGGCCGTTCGAGGCCGGCTGGCTACCGACACCATCGCCAGCCTACTGACCGCTCCTCCTTCAAAGCTGCCCGTCGGGCAAGAATAGCACTGCCGAGTATTGAACGGCAGCTTCCGTGCGCGGCGGTTGCGATGAATGGCCGCTTTCACGAGCCCCGACCATCTCCTCGGGGTCGCTTGCTGCCTGACGTCCACGAAAACTGAAGGGCAGCAAACCGACTGCTAGCTGAACGTCGCTAGTTCGCCGAACGCTTTTCGATCTTAGAGTCCGCTACAGATTCATTGCCGCATGATGACGTTTCCATAGTCAATGGCCGGTCCACTCATACTCCGGCCGTTCGACTGCAGCTTGGTCGGCTGGCGGCATTCGACCCAGAGCGGAAGTGGCCTCGTTGGGATAATGGACGTTCAACCTAGAGCTCAGCAGCTTGTTGAGGCGTGACGCCGGAAGTGGTGGCACGCAGTTTCGGGTTGGCTGAAGTGCCATGTTGGGCCTCGCCAGATCAAGTGGCGCGCTGCAGTCGCCACAGGGATTGGCGAGCCAATTCTCTCCCGCCGGCAAGCGCGATTCCGGTCACTAGCGACACTGACCCGAGGTGATACGGTGAGGTTGCTCGCGTGGGCCCGGGATTCGAATCAACAGTCTTGTCGATTGCGACAAGGAGGACAGGTTTGGTGGGGTGTCGCAACGACAGCTTTAGGGATTCTGCATAGACATCAGGCGACTCGGCAGGTGGATAGGCACGGCTCGCGCCACGACCTCTGATGAAGTAGGCATACGCAACCAGGATGCAAAAGCTCAATGGCTGAAAATCCGGCTTCGACGACTTGAGGTAACCCTCCAAGGTGCGGAGCTTGTCGAGAGGCTTCGTGCCTTCGACTTCAACTACCCCCAGTGGGCCGGCAGAGTTACACAACATGAGGTCGCACCAGCCAGCATTGCCGGCTCCTAAAGAGGGTGCCCCATCAAGTACAGTGTGGGAATCTGGATCGAGAGAAATCCACCACTCGGACATCAAACCAATCAACGTTGCGTGGCTGCTTCCATACGTCCGAGCTGCCACGCTCCAGTTCGCGCATTGCAGGCTTGCAAGAAGATCAAGTGGCTCCATTAGCAATTGGTTTCGGGCATAACGTTCAAGTTAAGCCGCGCCGCGATAATGCGTTGGCTTAAGAATTGTTAGAGTTTTGCTTCAAGGTAAGAATCCGTAGCCTGCGCCAGTTGGCGTAGAAAGTGGATGTGCTTACGCAGATCATCGCGCGTCACAGCATGCTTCTGTGGCTGTGGTTGCCCATCAACTGGACGCCATGACCGATGTGCGAGGTCGCCCCGTTTCTTGGCTAGTCGATTGAGCTCAGCGCGGGCAGAGGCTGGCTCAACATTGTTCCATAGCCAGCCCTCCGTAATGTCTATGTCTAGGTATTTCGTAAAGATTGGACGCACGCGGTCGGCACTAGGTGTGTGGAAGATTTTGAGATCATTTGCGAGAGATTTCTTGAAGAACGATGCGAGCATGGACTCGCTGTTGTTCTTGGCGCAGATTGCATCCGTAACTTCAACCAGACAGTCCTCAAAGTAGGTTTCTAGAGCGGCCATTGCCATGACAAGGCAGGCGCGCTTCAGAACCTCAATTTGAGGCGGTGGTGGATTGCTGTTTAGGGCATCAAAGTGATTAAGCAAGTCGATGGCGTCTTGGATTGCATGTTCGAATGTCTGAATGGCTCTTGATGGCATGTGCAAAACTCTAAGTTTGTTACACAAAAATCGTGCGCAGCGGCACGCCGTAATATAAACCAATAGCATACATCAAGATCGCCTCAATGATTGCATTGTGCAGACGGATTCGACGTCCGCTTCTGGCCGCGTCCCGCCCTCCCTCTGAGTCGAATTCTACCCGTCTGAACGGCAGGTTGACGCTGACAGCGATCCCTCCAGCTATCACATTGGTAGGGCCTCTGTCAGAGACGGCTTTCGACAGCATCGCTACAGCGATGGGCGGCCAGCGGATTTTGCTCGACGAGCCCTCGCTGACTTCCCGGAAGCTCGCCCACCTCTGGTTTTGGTGCCCTTGACGTCGCCAATGGCTACAGCACCCGCACTCTCGATGCCAAACCCCAGCATCGCTCGGCCGTGCCACCACCAGAAGCCCTGACTGCGATGGCCCCACCCGCCCGGACGCCCCACCAGGTCGGTATAGGCCCGGACGCGACCCCAAAACGCAAAAAGCCCGACCTTTACGGACGGGCTAAGCGCTTGTACTACCAGAAATTTGTTGGCTCCCCGACCTGGGCTCGAACCAGGGACCTACGGATTAACAGTCCGACGCTCTACCGACTGAGCTATCGAGGAACATGCGAGCCGGGAGTTTAGACACTCGACGTCTGTTCGTCAACACTCCTCGGGCATTTCCCTTGCTTGCTACCCGCGGGAGCACTTCAGGGCGCGGTCAGGATCGAGGCGGCGACCGCTTCGGCGCACATACGGAGCAGCGGAGGGGGATGAGCCCCATCACGGCACCGATGGTCGGTGGCATGCTCTCCTCGAAGGTACTGGCCCACGCCGCAACGCCAGCATTCGCCCGGACCACGCGACGTCGACCGTGGCGCGGCCGGCACTCGGTATTGCAGCGCACCATCCACGTCCCCTTTCCATTAGAATCGAGCCTCGGCCAGCCCAGGCCGGCAGCCAGGAGAAAGCCCGATGACCTTGCAGAGCAAGCCCAACACCGACGACGTTCGGATCAGGGAAATCAAGGAACTGGTCCCGCCAGCCCACGTTTTCCGTGAGTTTCCGGTCGGCGTGCGCGCTGCGCTGACGACCTATAACGCGCGCCAAAGTATCCACCGTATCCTGCATGGTGCCGACAACCGCCTGCTGACAGTGATCGGGCCCTGTTCGATTCATGATGTCGATTCGGCAATCGACTATGCGACGCGACTGCAGAGGGAAGTGCCTCGCTTCGAGAACGATCTGCTGATCGTCATGCGCGTGTACTTCGAAAAGCCGCGCACGACGGTCGGGTGGAAGGGTCTGATCAACGACCCACGGCTCGACAACAGCTTCCGGATCAACGAAGGGCTGCGCCTGGCGCGAGGACTGCTCCTTGAAATCAACGACATGGGCCTGCCCTGCGCAACCGAGTTCCTGGATACGATCACGCCGCAATACACGGCTGACCTGATTGCCTGGGGTGCTATCGGGGCGCGCACCACTGAATCACAGGTGCATCGGGAGCTGGCTTCCGGTCTGTCATGCCCGGTCGGTTTCAAGAACGGGACGGATGGCAACATACGCATCGCCATTGACGCCATTCGGGCCGCTCAATCGCCACATCATTTTCTGTCGGTGACCAAGGCAGGCCACTCGGCGATCGTGTCTACCGGAGGCAACGAGGACTGCCACGTCATCCTGCGCGGGGGCAAGGTTCCAAACTACGACGCGGCGCATGTCGACGCGGCGTGCAAGGAAATCGCCGCCGCTGGCCTCGCTGCCCGCCTGATGGTCGATGCTTCGCACGCCAACAGCAGCAAGCGCTTCAAACAACAGATTGAGGTCGTCACGGACACCGCCAGCCAGCTCGCCGCCGGCGACGAGAGGATCATTGGCGTGATGGTCGAATCACACCTAGTTGAAGGGCGTCAGGACCTCGTGCCTGGCCAGCCGCTGGAGTACGGCAAGAGTATTACTGACGCCTGCCTGGGTTGGGAGGATTCGCTGATGGTTCTGGAAATGCTCGCCAAAGGGGTCCGGGCTCGCCGCCTGGTGGAAGCCGCAAAGTGATTGCGAGCGAACCCCGCACTCGCAGCTTCCGCTGCTGGAGGCGGCTACCTGCCGCCGCCCCGCCCAGGCGTGACGCTGCGCTTCAGCGGAGCTTGATTTCCTTGTAGATCACGTGCTTGCGGGCTTTGGGATCGTACTTCTTGATCTCCATCTTGCCTGGCATCGTCTTCTTGTTCTTGGTCGTGGTGTAGAAGTGTCCTGTACCGGCGGTGGACTCAAGCTTGATCTTGTCACGCATGGCTGCTCTCCTTGTCAGATCTCGCCGCGGGCACGCAACTCGGCGAGCACGACGTCGATGCCATTCTTGTCAATGGTTCGCAAACCGGCGTTCGATACGCGCAAGCGCACCCAGCGGTTCTCGCTCTCGATCCAGAAGCGGCGATACTGCAGATTCGGAAGGAAGCGGCGCTTCGTTCTATTGTTGGCATGGGAAACATTGTTCCCTGCCATCGGGCCCTTGCCCGTAACCTGGCAAACACGCGCCATGACTGTTGCTCCAATTGTCGGGGGAAGAAAGCCCGCGATTCTAGCCCATGCAGGCGGTCGGTTTCAAGCGATTTCCTGTTTGGAGCCTTGTCGGCGGCTATGTTGTTGCCCGACGACGAAGCAGCGCGTGCTTGCTGACAGCCCATGCGCTTGTCGCTATCGGTGCAATGGCCGTAGCTGCGGGGACGTTCGACTAGCTTGCCAGCAATGATCACGCAAGGACCGGGACGAAGAAAAGCCTGATCGAGTCACTCGGCCAAGCCGCGGGTTCCGACCCCCGGGGAGAGCGGGCGACGCGCGTTGGCGGGAGCAGGGACGGCGCCAGACAGGCGCCCGCTGCAGGCTCCAGCTGCCGACTGAAGACGTACCGGCAATTCGACGCGGCAGCCTGCCCCGCAAAGCGGAAAAGCCAGGCGCAACGCGTGATTTGCAGCCCGTGCGCTGAGCCTCTTGAGCTCACAGCGCCGGCAGCAAGCGCCGACGCGACCCGTCCGGACCCGCTGCTCCTGGACGATAGCCGTAGCCGCTTCGAAGGCGCTGCTGGCTATCCTCTATCGTTGGCGTCCATTTTGCCTATACTTGCCAATTCTGTCGCAGTCGAAGAAGACCTGCACAACGATGATCCGAAGGACGATGGTGCAGTTCAGGCTGGACGAAGTAAACCATGACCAGGCGGTCACCGCGCGCTGTCATTCCTTTCCATCTCTTCCATTACAGGCCAGGACAATGAAAACAACGGTTAAAGGCATGCTTGCTTGCCTCCTCATGCTGAGCGGCGCCTTATCGCACGCCGAAATGGAGCTGCTTGCCCCCGATGGCAAACGGGTTTTGCTCAAGGACGATATGACCTGGCACTATATTGAGCAAACCGACGCCTCTGGCAGCCCGGACCGTTATGCCCACCTCAGCGTCGCATTTGTCGACGGGAAGGCCGCTTCCTGCCGCATCGGGCTGCGCATGCGTAACGGCCTGGCGGATGGCATCGACAGTATCGTCCTGAGGTTTTCTGCCTTCACGAAGGACGACATTCTCTATGAAACCGTCAGCAAGGGCTTCCACAGTCTGAAGCCGACCAACACTCAACACCAGGAAATCAGCTTCAGTGGCGTACCCTGCAGCGACATCAAGAGCATCCGCGTGCATGGCGGTGATCGTTGCAGCATCGGCGAGCTGAACAAATTCTCCGATGCGCCAGGGCAGTGTCTCGGCAAGGTCTCCGTCGAAGCCAGCGACAAGATCTCGATCTACAAACGCTATAGCGACAAGGTATCGCCGCCGCCGAGCAGTGCCGGCAGTGCCGACGATTCCGCCAAATGAGGTCGCCACGTACATCCGCCGCGCGCTGTTCTTGACAGGGAGTGTTCCGGCGCCGCCTTGGTGGGCACGACCTGAGACAGCCTACAAGAGCCCCCGTTCGGCAAAGGAAAGCGGCGGCGCCTGGGCGGCAACGATGAAATGATCGAGCACGCGCACTTCGACCAGCGCCAGGACCTGTTTGAGTTCGCTGGTCAGCACCTCGTCAGCACGCGACGGCTCAGCGACCCCGGAGGGGTGGTTGTGCGCCAGGACCACCGCCGCCGCGTTATACCACAGTGCGCGTTTGACCACCTCGCGCGGATAGACACTGGTCTGCGTCAGCGTGCCGCGAAACAGCTCTTCTGCGGCGATCAGGCGGTTCTGCGCATCAAGCCACAGCGCCACGAAGACCTCGTGCTCGAGGCCGGCGAAATGCAGCCGCAGGTAGTCGCGGACAGCGCCGGGCGAGGCGAAGGTACTGCGCTGTTTCATCTCCTCGGCCAATGCCCGCCGCGCCAGTTCCAGGACCGCCTGCAACTGCGCATACTTGGCGGGTCCCATGCCGGGCACTTCCGAGAACGCGGCCAGGCTTGCCGCAAACATCGGGTTGAGGCCGCCAAAGCGGCCGATCAGATCACGCGCCAGATCGACGGCGCTCCGGCCCTTGCTACCGACGCGCAGGAAAATCGCCAGCAGTTCCGCGTCCGATAGTGATGCCGCCCCACGGGAAAGGAGTCGTTCCCGTGGTCGCTCGTCCTCGGGCCAGTCGGTGATCGCCATCGCGCAATCTCAAGTAGAATGTTCCGGCAATCATTCTAACCAAGTCGAAGAGCCGAGCGCATGGAACTGGCAGGAAAACACATCGTCCTTGGCGTCACCGGCGGCATCGCTGCCTACAAGGCGGCCGAACTGGTTCGTCTGCTGGTCAGGGAAGGTGCCGCGGTGCAGGTGGTAATGACCGAGGCGGCGACCCGTTTTGTCACGCCGGTCACTTTCCAGGCGCTCTCCGGCCGGCCGGTGTTCACCGACCAGTGGGATCCGCGCGTGGCCAACAACATGGCGCATATCGATCTCTCGCGGCAAGCTGATGCCCTGCTCGTCGCGCCCGCCTCGGCCGACTTTCTTGCCAAGCTCGCAAATGGGCTGGCGGACGACCTGCTGACCACCCTGGTGCTCGCGCGCGACTGTCGGCTGCTGGTCGCGCCGGCAATGAACCGCCAGATGTGGGAAAACCCGGCAACCTGCCGCAATCTCGCGACGCTGCGCAGCGACGGCGTGACCATCCTGGGTCCCGCTTGCGGTGACCAGGCCTGCGGCGAGACGGGCCTGGGACGAATGCTCGAAGCGGAAGAGATCCTGGTCGAGATGGTCGCCCACTTCCAGCCCCGGTTGCTGGCCGGCAAGCGCGTATTGCTGACGGCTGGCCCGACCTTCGAAGCGATCGACCCGGTGCGCGGCATCACCAACCTGTCGACGGGAAAAATGGGCTACGCCATTGCCCGCGCCGCGCGCGAAGCGGGAGCACAGGTCACCCTGGTTTCCGGCCCGGTAGGACTGCCCTGCCCGCAGGGGGTCAACCGCATCGATGTCAGCAGCGCACTTCAGATGCACGCGGCGGTGCACAGCAAGGTGGCTGAAAACGACGTGTTCGTCGCCGTCGCCGCCGTCGCCGATTACCGGCCGGCCACGCCCGTCGCGCAGAAGATCAAGAAAGGCGCTCAGGCCACGCCACCGCCGATCGAACTGGTGCAGAATCCGGACATCCTGGCGGAAGTCGCCGCGTTGCCAGCGCCGCCGCTGTGCGTCGGCTTTGCCGCCGAAAGCGAGAAGCTGCATGAATACGCCGAGAACAAGCGGCGCAGCAAAAGGATCCCACTGATCGTCGGCAATCTGATCAACGATGGCTTTGGCGGTGACGACAACACGCTGATTCTGTTTGACGACGATGGCCAGCACCCGCTGGCACCGGCGCCCAAGCTGCAACTCGCGCGCCAGCTCGTCGCCCGCATTGCCACCCTGCTCGCACAACGTCAATGACCAACCCGATGAACCTGCAGGTAGACGTCCGGCTGCTCGACCCACGCCTGCGCGACATCCCGCCGCACTATGCCACCGCCGGCTCGGCCGGACTCGACCTGCGGGCCTGCATCGAGGAACCGGTCGAAATCAGGCCGGGGGAAACGCTGCTCATTCCCACCGGGATGGCAATTCATCTTGCCGATCCTGGCCTCGCGGCAATGATCCTGCCACGCTCGGGCCTGGGCCACAAACACGGCATCGTCCTCGGCAATCTGGTCGGGCTGATCGATTCGGACTATCAGGGCGAGATCATGGTATCGACCTGGAACCGCGGCCTGCAGCCCTTCACGCTCAGGCCGCTCGATCGCCTGGCGCAACTGGTGGTGGTTCCGGTCTTGCAGATGAGCTTCAACGTGGTTGAAGAATTTGCCACCAGCCCACGCGGTGACGGCGGTTTCGGCAGCACCGGCCACACCTGATTCGGCCCGCCGCACCACGTTGCTCGCCGTGTTCAGCGCTCTGGCGAGCTATCAGCAAGGCTACTGACGCTCGCGGCGCCTCGCCAGCAGGGTGCCAGCAGCGACTAGAAATGCAAGGAAACAAAGGCCCGACCAGACGGCCATTGACAAGCCGAGGAAGAGCCAGTCCTTGCTCGTACAGAAGCCGGTGGCCATGAACATTGCCGGCCAGCGCATTCCAAACCAGTCGACGATCTGCTCGATCAGGGTCGGATCACCAAGACCGCACTCCATGCTCGTATCGGGCAGATACTGCAGCCAGCTCTGGTAGGCCGCGGTTGCCAGCCCGCCGGCTGCCGTCAGAGCGAGCAGAAGTCCCCAGAGACGAGGCCAGGCGGGCATCAGCATACCGGCCAGCGCCAACAGGGCGATCAGGAGATAGAGCAGGCGCTGAAAAATGCACAAGGGACATGGCTGCAGCCTCATCCACTCGCCGATCCACCATCCGGCGATCGTCAGGCCAATCGCCGCCAGCGCCAGCAGGCCGAAGCAGGCACGCAACGACAGGCGCATCAGCCTGCCCGATCAGGCCAGCACATAGCTGCGCAGGCGCAACGACAGTTCCTGCAATTGGCGGACGCCGGAGCTCTCGGCACGCTCGCACCAATCCTGCAGTGTTTGGAGAAGGTGCTCACGGGAGACATTCGAGCGTTCCCAGACGGCCACCAGATCCTGGCGCATGGCGTAGGCCGTTTGCAGCGCGCGACTCTCGCCGAGCAGCAGTTCGAGCCGTCCGCGCTGGTCCTGCGGGACAGTCCCGGCATCCGCCGCGAGCCAGCACTTGAGCCCCTTGAAACGGCTGCCATCCTGCAAGGTGCCAAGCTCTTCGCGATACACCTGTTTCAGCGACCGCGCGTACTGCGACAGGACGTCATAGCGGTTGGTGATGACCGCCTGCAGGGTGTCAAAATCGACCACCGGACGCAGGCTGCCCAGACGGGGTCTCGGCGCCACCTTCTTGACCTGCGCCAGGCCAAGCGCAGTGAGGATGCGGATATAGAGCCAGCCGACATCAAATTCGTACCAGTGGATCGACAGCTTGGCAGAAGTGGGAAACGTGTGATGATTGTTGTGCAGCTCCTCGCCGCCAATCAGGATTCCCCAGGGGCTGATGTTCGTACTCGCATCGCGCGGACTGAAGTTACGGTAGCCCCAGAAATGCCCAAGGCCATTGACCACGCCAGCCGCCCAGAACGGAATCCAGACCATCTGGGTCATCCAGATCAGCAAGCCTGGAACTACGCCAAAGATCGCCACGTCGATGGCCAGCATGATCACCACGCCGAGTTTGTGCCACGGCGAGTAAATATGATTCTCGATCCAGTCGTCGGGTGTACCCCGGCCGTAACGCTCGAGCGTGTCGCGGTTCCTGGACTCCCTCACGTAGAGAAAGACGCCTGTCCAGAGGACCCGGTGGATGCCGTACACCTGCGGACTGTGCGGGTCGTCCACGGTTTCGCACTTGGCGTGATGTTTGCGATGGATCGACGCCCATTCCTTGGTTACCATGCCGGTACTCATCCACAGCCACAGGCGAAAGAAATGTGCGACGACCGGGTGCAGATCCAGAGCGCGATGCGCTTGGTGCCGGTGCAGGAAGATGGTGACAGCGGCGATTGTGACATGCGTCAAACCCAGTGTTATCAACACGTAAGCCCACCAGGGCCAATCGACTAATCCGGCGTACATAGACCATCCTCAGGAAAGCGAGCACGAGATTCTAAGGCAATATGCCGCAGCCACCAAACCGTATTGCAGCCACGCCGCCTCCGCTGCAGCCGGTGCGGCCATCTGCCGCTCGACCGATTCGCGTCTTGTTGCCCGCGAACGTTTATCCCACACCCACAACCCGTTATGATTGCGCCATGAAGACACGCATACTGCTGGTCGAGGACGATGAGCGCCTTGCCAAACTGACCGCCGAGTACCTGGGCAAGAACGATTTCGCAGTTGACATCGAGCCGCGCGGCAACACAGCCGAAGCGCGCATCCTTGCCGAGCGACCCGACCTGGTCATTCTCGACGTCATGCTGCCGGGCAAGGACGGTTTCGAGGTATGCCGCGCCGTGCGCTCGCAGTACGGCGGGGTGATCCTGATGCTCACCGCACGTGACGAGGATTTCGACCAGATCCTTGGCCTGGAACTGGGTGCCGACGACTACATTGCCAAGCCGGTTCAGCCCCGCCTTCTGCTGGCACGCATCAAGGCGTTGCTGCGCCGCGCGCCAGTCAGCTCGGGCAGCGGCACGGGCGATAACACGGCGCCGAGCGAGCCAGCCGAACTGGCCTTTGGCAGGTTTCGCATCAGCCAGGGGACGCGCAGCACCCACCTCGGCGACGACGCCATCGACCTGACCACCGCTGAATTCGACCTGCTCTGGCTGCTTGCCCGCCACGCCGGCAGCATCCTGTCGCGCGACGACCTGCTGCAGGAACTGCGCGGCATCGGCTTCGACGGCCTGGACCGCTCGATCGACGCACGGATTTCCAGGCTGCGCCGCAAACTCGGCGACGACCCGGAGAACCCGACCCGAATCAAGACCGTGCGCGGCAAGGGTTATCTGTTCAGCAAGCATGACTGGCAATAGCAACAAGCTGCTCGCCATCCTCGGAGCTTACAAACCTGCACCCTGGCGAGGGCGATACAGCCTGTCCCGGCTATTCTTCAACTTCTATCTGCTGGTCATGGGCTCCTTCGTGGCCATCGCGATCTTCGCCGACTTCGTCATTTCGACGGCAGTCAAGGGCATCACCGACGACTACACCAGCCGCTTCATGGGCGGCACCGTCCTTCTGATCGAAGAGGAACTGTTCCGCAAACCTCGTTCGGAATGGCCGAAGACGATTGCCGCCCTCGACCGGAAGTTCGCCTACAGGCTCGAAATCGTTGACCGCTGGTCGCTCCAGCTGCCGCGCAAAGAAGCAGAGAAGCTCGATAACGGCGAGTTGGCGATCGACGCGCAGGGCGACATCATCTACCACCGCCTCAAGCAGACACCGCAGATACTGGTTGTCGGCCCGCTTTCGCCGGAACGTAACCCGGAGTACCAGCGCGGAATGCCGCTCGATCTACGCATCAGTTTGCTGACCTGGAGCCTGATCGGTGTCTGCCTGGCGATTGTCGTCTGGCTCTGGGTGCACCCGGTGTGGCGGGATCTTGAAGCCATGCGGCAGACCACGCGTTCGCTCGGCGAGGGACTTTTCGAGGCGCGTGCGCCGAAGATGCGCAGCAGCGCCTTCAGGCCCCTGGCCGATACGCTGAACGGCATGGCGGAACGTGTTCAGCGGCTGATTGCCACACAGAAGGAGCTGTCCAGCGCCATCTCGCATGAATTGCGCACCCCCATAGCGCGGCTGCGCTTCGCGCTCGAGATCCTGGCAGACACCGATGACCCCAGCGAGCGCGAGCGCTTGTGGCGAATGATGGAGTCCGACCTTGATGAACTCGATGGCCTGATCGACTCGAGCCTGACCTATGCCCGCTTCGAGCGCGAGCAGCCTGAACCGCAGCTTAGTGCGGTTGACATTGGACCCTGGCTTGAAGAGCAGGTCGAGGGCAGCCGCCTGCTGGCGCGTGATTTCGACCTGCAGGTCGACATCACCGCCCTGCCGCCACAGCTGCAGGTCGAACTCGACCGCAAGAGCATGCCCTATGCCGTGACCAACCTCCTGCGCAATGCCATCAAGTACGCCCGGCTTCGGATCAGGGTGAGCGCGGAGGTTGTCGCTGATCAAATTCAGGTGCATGTGGACGACGACGGTATCGGCATACCGCCGGCGGAACGCGAACGGGTCTTTTCTGCCTTTACCCGCCTCGATCGTTCGCGCGACCGCTCGACGGGAGGCTACGGCCTCGGGCTGGCGATTGCGCGACTGGTGCTGGCACAGCACGGCGGCACGGCCAGTGCCGAGGAATCACCGCTTGGCGGCGCCCGCTTCACCCTGAGTTGGCCACTGTCACAGAGCGTCACTGAAAGCTGACGCAATCACGGAAGACACCCGCCCGGCTCGCCCCTATCATTGCGGCCATCTGATAGAGCAATGATCGAGGAAACAAAATGAGCGAATTCAAACTGAACTGCGAGTACTTCCTTGCCACCACCCGCCAGCACTTCTTCGCCAGCGACCTGGCTGCCGCTGCCCAGCAGGGCGATCCTGCAGACGATTTTTCCGGCGCCCCCGGCGAGGCAGCACATCACGCACACACTGGCAAATGAGCGTCGTGGCAGAACCTCCTCAGCCCATCCCATTTGCCGAGGGCATCGGTATTTTTCTCGGGATCGTCGGCTGGGACGTGCTTACTGCCGGCGAGGTGGAACTGCTCAAGGCATCCGTGATCGCCGCTGCTGCTGCGCTGGCCTGGTACGGCGTACGCTGCTGGCGGGCAAGCCGCGACAGGCGACACTGAAGCCGCAAGACCTTTGGTAACTGGTTGACCCTCCCTGACGCCCGTCGCCAAGATGGGCTTTCAATCCCGCGCATCTCCGGCGCGGGATTTTTTTGTCCACCGGATCGCAATCCGGCCGGCCAGGCGGATCAAGCCGCTGACGGCGTACCGCCGATCAGTCGGACCTCACGTTGTGGAAACGGAATCTCGATGTGATGCTCCGCAAATGACCGCCAAATCGCCATGTTGATCGCCGAGCGGACGCCGCCGGTACCCTCCTGCGGGTCAGCGATCCAGAAGCCAAGATCGAGATTGATCCCGCTCTCGGCAAAAGCCGCCAACAGTACCTGTGGCGCGGGGTCGGCCAGCACTCGCGCCTGCGCCTGCGCCGCCGCGTTCATCAGGCGCATGGCTTGTTCGAGATCGGTACCGTAGGCCACCTGCACCGATACCACCACGCGCACGCGTGAGTCCGAGTAAGACTCGTTGCGCACGATATTCGACACCAGGTACTCGTTGGGGATGATCACCTCGGTGCCGGTCAGCGTGCGCAGGACCGTGTAGCGAGCGGTGATCTGGGTCACCACACCCGAGGTCGCTGCGTCAAGCGACACCACGTGGCCAATGCGGATCGAACGGTCGAGCAGGATGATGAAGCCACTGACGTAGTTGCTGGCAATCTTCTGCAGACCGAGTCCGAGGCCGACGGCGAGCGCACCACTGAAAACTGAAAGCGCGGTGATGTCGATGCCGACCATCGACAGACCAAGCAAGAGCGCAATCACCGACAATACGGCCTTGACCAAGCGGCCAAGCACCACCCGAAGATTGGAGTCGAGAGACTCGTTGGCCAGTACCCGTCCCTCGATTTCGCCCGAGAGCCAAAGCGCGGCCAGCACCGTGACGACCACCGTCACCAAGCCAGTCAACAGGGTCCACAGGTCGAGCCGCTGGCTGCCGGCGTGGAAGCTCACCTGTTCGAGCATCTCCATCAGCGGTGCTGCAAGTCCCGTGATGTACAGCGCCAGACAGAGCCAGATGCTGGTGGCAATGAAACGCTCCGAAGACGCCAGCCAACTGCTCGGAGAAAAGGCGTGGCGCAGGACATAGATCGCTGCGCGCACCAGCGCCATCGAAAGCAGGAGCGGCACCGCCAGATCGAGCAGGCTGACCGGCCCCAGTTGCCAGTACTTGAACGCCTTCCGCACAATCACGACAAACAGCAGCGACAGCAGCGGGAAAGCGACCCGCTTGAGGCTTCCGGTACTGAAGGCCCGCAGCGCACCGTAATCAGCACTTGCCTGTGCGAACTCCTGCCGCTCCCCATAGCGCGACAGACCCCAGGCAAGGAGAACACTCAGGCCCAGCGCGAAGACCTGCCAGAGAAAGGCCGGATCCTGCAGATCCCGCCAAAGCTCAAGCAACAAGGCAAACACGACTTGTTCGTTCATTTTCGCTCCATCACCGCCGCATAGAAGGCATCAGTCCCGTGGCGATGCGGAAAGAGCCGCAGCCGCTCGCCAATGTCAATCGCGATCTCCTGCCTGGCCAGAACTTCCTGCGCCGAGCAGGCAGAAAACTCCGGGTGCCGTGCCAGGAAAGCCTGGACCACGACTTCGTTCTCGGCCTCGAGCAGACTGCAAGTGGCATACACAAGCCGCCCGCCCGGTTTCACCAGACTGGCAGCGGCCGCGAGAATCGCCGCCTGCTGGGCACACAGCTCGGCAACGCTGGCCGGCGTCTGCCGCCACTTCATGTCCGGATTGCGCCTCAAGGTGCCCAGCCCGGAACATGGCGCATCGACCAGTACCCGATCGAGCTTGCCGGCAAGACGTCGGATTCGGATGTCCCGCTCGGACTCGATACGCACCGGATGCACATTCGACAGGCCCGAGCGTGCCAGCCGCGGCTTCAGTCTGGCCAGCCGCCGCTCGGCGACGTCGAAGGCATAGAGCCGGCCCTGCGAGCGCATCAGTGCGCCGAGCAACAAGGTCTTGCCACCGGCACCGGCGCAGAAGTCGGCGACCATCTCACCGCGTTTGGGCTGCAGAAGGAAACCCAGCAACTGGCTGCCCTCGTCCTGCACTTCGATGCTGCCGTCAATGAACAGCGGATGTTTCGACAACGCCGGTTTGCCCGCCAGGCGAATGCCAAGCGGCGAATAGGTACAGGACTCGGCCACCAGTCCGTCCGCGAGCAGGCGCGCCAACACCCCTTGCCGAGACGCCTTGAGCGAATTGACGCGCAGGTCAAGCGGCGCCGGCTGGTTGAGCCCCGCTGCCAGTTGCACGACTTCGTCAGCGGCGAACTGTGCGCTGAACTCCGCGTACAGCCAATCGGGCAGATCAAGGCGCACCGCTGGCGGCAGCTCTTCCATCTTCACCGCCTTGGCCTGCGCCAGCCACTTGCCTTCGGACTCGCTCAACACGCCCTCCAGCTCACGCCGGTTCATCCCCTGCAGACAGGCCAGCGCAGCGAGCAGCAACCGCCGCGAAGTCACCTCGTCGGCGCAACGTGCCGACAGCGAGCGTTTGCGACGCAGGACTGCGAACACCGCTTCGGCAACGAAGCCGCGGTCGGCATGGCCGAGTTCGCGATGCTGGCGAAAATAGTGGCTAACCACCTGGTCGGCGGGAAAGGGCGAGCGCAACAGTTCAGAGAGCAGCGCTTCGGCATGACGAAAGAGGGCAGCACTGAAACGCACGGTCATGGCTCCTGGCTGAGTTCGATGGCGGTCGCCACCTGCACGTAGAGATTGCCCTTGCGATCGACGTGCTGGATCTTCACCGGCAGCAGCGCACGGTCGTACGCCAGCCAAATCTCTGTCGTCGCCACGCCCGGAACGCGCAGATGCAGGGTGCGAAAGGTCCCGGCCGGAATCTCGATGTCCTCGTCACCGACGACTTCGAGTTGAAAGTTCGCATACTTCTTGCCAGTTGCAATCGGCAGGCTGCCGCCCGAGGCAAGGTCGGCGATCAATCCCAACTGGTAAGGATAGGACAGCAGGTCCTGCGATCCCAGGCTCAATGCCTGCGCTGGCCGATTGCCCATGCGCAACTGCATGTTCTCCCAGTCAAACTCGGCGCTCTCGCCGGTGGCACGCCCCTCGCGGCGGGTCATGAAGTGTTCGGGTACCAGTCCGGCAGCCGTCAGCCGGCCTCGACTCTCGACCTCGATCCGCAGCGGCTTGAAAAATGCGACCAGGCCGGTGGTTTCGCTGACTGCGGTGATCCGGTAGGCACCGTCGGCGGCTTCCCACTCGTGGATCGAAAAACCGATCTGGAAACCCTGGTCACCGCGATCAACGCGATAACGGATCAGGCCTCGTGCCGGCAGCGTCGAAGCCACCGGCAGGGCTTCGGCAAGTGGCGACGAGGGTACTGCAGGCTGCAGGTCCTGCTCGGCATCGTGCTCCAGCATTGGCTCCGGCGAGGACATGGGCGCAGGGGTCGCCAACGGCGAGTCGGCTTCGCTCGAAAACGGCAAAGGCGCCGCCGGAGCAGGCGGTCGCCGACGGCTTGCGGTGCTCCGGATCGGGCTGTCTTTCGCTGCTGCCGCCTTTGCCTCAGATTTCGCCAGCGGCAGGGGTGGCGGTGCTGGTGGCGTTTTCAGTTCGACCACCAGCAGTGGCGGCTCGCTGACGGTCGACAAATCGATGTCCGGACCAAAGAGCGCCAGCGCATGTGCGCCCAGCGAGGCAGCAAAGGCGATGATCAGGACCACTGGCATCGGCTGGCGAACCTAGCTGGCAGCGAGCTGCGGGGCGATCAGTACCGCCTCGCCCGACAGCGGCGAGTCCAGCTTAACGCGCCCTTCCTGCAGACGCAAGCGACCTTCGGCAAACCAGCGGACGGCCAGCGGAAGGACCCGGTGCTCCTGCACCAGGACACGCGCCGCAAGCGCCGCTTCGTCATCTTCGTCGAGTACCGGTACGGCAGCCTGGACAATGATCGGTCCGTGATCCAGATCCGGTGTCACGAAGTGTACGCTGCAGCCATGAATCCGGACCCCCTCGGCCAAGGCCCGACGGTGCGTGTGCAGGCCAGGGAAGGCCGGCAACAGCGAGGGGTGGATATTGATCAATCGTCCCTCGTAATGGCGCACGAAATTGCCACCGAGAATTCGCATGAATCCCGCCAGGGCGACGAGATCAGGCGCGAAGCCGTCGATGGCCTCCGCCAGCGCGGCATCGAACTGCTCGCGCTCGGCAAACAGTCGGTAATCCAGAACGCGTGTCGGCACGCCGTGCAAGGCGGCAGTCTGCAGACCCCGGGCATCGGGACGGCTGGAGATGACGCCGACGATCCGTGCCGGCAGCTCGCCGGTATCCGCCGCAGCCAGCAGTGACGCCATATTGCTGCCGCGCCCGGAGATCAATATCACCAGCGAGATCATGGGCTAGGTCTTCCGGTGCTGCAGCCAGCCGACGAATGCCGGCAGCAACGAAACGACGACGATCGCCACGATCACCGCGGTCAGGTTCCGCTGAATCCATGGCAGGTTGCCAAACCAGTAGCCCGCCAGCGTCAGCGAACCGACCCAGCCGACACCACCCACCACGTTGAAGAAGCTGAACTTCGCGTAGGTCATCGCGCCAATCCCCGCCACGAATGGGGCAAAGGTGCGGAACAGGGGCAGGAAGCGAGAAATGACCAGGGTCTTTCCCCCGTGCTTCTCGTAAAAGGCATGCGTCTTTTGCAGTGCCGCCTTGTTGAAAAAACGCGACTGCTCCCAGTGGAAGACCTTCGGTCCAAGGTAGCGGCCAATCTGGTAGTTGAGCATGTTGCCGAGGACCGCAGCGGCCGTCAGCACCGCAAGGAGAACGCCGATCTCCATGCCCCCCAGCGCGGCCAGCGCCCCCGCCACGAAGAGCAGCGAATCGCCAGGCAGAAACGGGGTCACCACAAAACCGGTCTCGCTGAAGATGATCGCGAAAAGAATGACGTAGATCCACTGCCCATACTGCTGCACCAGCATCGCCAGGTGCTTGTCGAGATGCAGGATGATGTCGATGAAGGCAGTCAGGTATTCCATGGGACGAAAAAGGGGTGGCAGGTGCAAAGGCGCGATTCTACCGGAAGCCGGGCCGGTATAATCAGCCGATGCCGGAAACCGCGAGCATCCATCTCCTGCCCGATCTGCTGATCAGCCAAATCGCTGCCGGCGAGGTCGTCGATCGGCCGGCTTCAGTGCTCAAGGAACTGCTTGAGAATGCCCTCGATGCCGACAGCTCGGCGATCCAGATCCACCTTGAAGAGGGTGGCGTCAAACTGATCCGCGTCAGTGACGACGGTCGCGGCATCGCGCGTGACGAACTGGCACTTGCCCTGCTCCGTCATGCGACGTCGAAGATCACTTC
Organism: Candidatus Accumulibacter necessarius; assembly: GCA_017302435.1. Taxonomy (GTDB): domain Bacteria; phylum Pseudomonadota; class Gammaproteobacteria; order Burkholderiales; family Rhodocyclaceae; genus Accumulibacter; species Accumulibacter necessarius. The sequence goes on along the minus strand of JAFLDL010000031.1, from coordinate 41,006 downwards.
GCTCGATGATCTCGAACGGGTCGCTACCCTCGGTTTTCGTGGCGAGGCGCTGGCTTCGGTGGCTGCCGTCGCTCGCCTGACGCTGACCAGCCGTCAGCAAGGCGGCACAATGGCCGGACAGCATGCCTGGCGGCTCGGCAGCGAAGCCGGAGCGATACCGGCGCCGGCGGCGCTGGCAATCGGCACCGTGGTCGAAATGCGCGATCTCTACTACAACACGCCGGCACGGCGAAAATTCCTCAAGTCCGACAACACCGAATTCGCCCACTGTGCCGAGACGGTCAAGCGCATCGCACTGGCGCATCCCGAAGTCGCGTTCACCCTCTCGCATAACGGCCGCGTCAGCCTGCACCTGGTGAGCAGCGACACCCGCGGGCGGGCCGGCGCCATCCTTGGCGACGACTTTCTCGCCGAGGCGCGCCAGCTCGAGGCCCGGGCCGGCCCCCTGCGGGTTTCTGGTTACTGCGCCCTGCCGGCCTATTCGCGCGCGCGCAGCGATGCCCAGTACTGCTACGTCAACGGCCGCTTCGTACGCGACAAGCTGCTCGGCCACGCGCTGCGCGAGGCTTACCAGGACCTGCTGCACGGCAGCCGTTACCCGGCTTACTGCCTGTTCCTGGAGGTCGATCCAGCCACCGTCGACGTCAATGTGCACCCGCAGAAGACCGAGGTTCGCTTCCGTGATGCGCGCGCAGTCCATCAATTTGTCTTTCATGCCGTGCAGCGCCTCTTGTCCGGTCCGCTGGTGACGAAGCCCTTCGCCTCGCCTGCCATCGCGGGGACAGCGCCGGACGGCAGGGAATCACTCGCCCCGGAACATGCGGCCAGCGCGCCGCCGGGTATTCCAGGCAGCCCTGCCTTTGGCTACCGGCTACCCTACCAGGCGCCGCTACGCACCGGCGAAGCCGTCACCAACGACGCCTACCTGAGCTTTGTCCAGGCGGCGCAAACCCCGGCCATGCTGCCGCCGGCCCAATCGCCGGGGACGCTGGCCACCGCCGACAGCGAGGAAGCGCCGCTCGGCTACGCCCTTGCCCAGTTGCACGGCGTCTACATCCTGGCGCAGAATACCCAGGGGCTGGTCGTCGTCGACATGCATGCGGCGCACGAACGCATCCTCTACGAGAAGCTCAAACGGGCGTTCGACGAACGGCAATTGGCAACCCAGGCACTCCTGATTCCAGCGGTGTTCAACGCCGAAGCGATCGACGTCGCCACTGCCGAAGAACACGCCGAGACGCTGCGGCAGCTTGGATTTGATCTGGCACCGGTGGGACCCCGGCAACTGGCCGTCAGAAGCATCCCGGCACTGCTGCTGGCCGCCGATCCCGCCGCGCTGGCCCGCTCGCTGCTCGGCGAGTTGCGCGAGCATGGCGTCACGCAACTGATGACTGCCCGGCGCAACGAGTTCCTGAGCAGCCTGGCCTGCCAGGGAGCCGTACGTGCCCGGCGCCTGCTGTCGCTGGCGGAAATGAACGGACTGCTGCGCCAGATGGAAGAAACCGAACGTTCCGGCCACTGCAACCATGGCCGTCCGACCTGGACCCAACTGAGCATGGCCGACCTCGACCGCCACTTCCTGCGCGGCCGATGATCGACAACACAACGCCTGCCGGACACCTGCCGCCGGCCATCCTGCTGATGGGGCCCACTGCCAGCGGCAAGACGCGGGTGGCGATCGAGCTGGCGCGGCGCTTTCCCGTCGAACTGGTCAGCGTTGACTCGGCGCAGGTCTTTCGCGACATGGATATTGGTACGGCCAAGCCCGATGCGGCGACACTGGCCGACTTTCCACATCGCCTGATCGACCTGATCAGTCCCGAGGAAACCTACTCTGCCGCCCGCTTCCGCGCCGACGCCCTGGCGGCGATGGCCGAGATCACGGCCCGCGGCCGGGTACCGCTGCTCGTCGGCGGCACGATGCTTTATTTCAAGGCGCTGATCGAAGGCCTCGTCGATCTCCCGCCAGCCGACCGGGCAACGCGTCTGGAGATCGACCAGGTAGCCGCTGCCCGCGGTTGGCCGGCGCTGCACGCCGAACTCGCCAGGGTCGACCCGGCAACCGCCGCCCGTCTTCACCCCACGGACTCGCAGCGCATCCAGCGCGCGCTCGAGGTCTTTCGCCTTTCCGGCCGCCCGCTTTCGGCGCTGATCGCCATCGGCGCCAGGCCGGCGCCGCAATACCGCTTCCTGTCGATTGGCCTGCTGCCGTCCGACCGCGCCATTCTGCACCAGCGCATCGCCGATCGCTTCGCCCACATGCTCGCCGCCGGGCTGGAAGCCGAAGTCGACGGCCTGTGCCGGAAGTATCGCCTGGCGGCCGAGCTGCCATCGATGCGCTGCGTCGGCTACCGCCAGGTGTGGGACGTTCAGGCAGGGCTCGCACCCCGCGGCGAACTGCGCGACCGTGGCATCTACGCCAGCCGCCAGCTCGCCAAGCGGCAGATCACCTGGATCGGCAACACCCTGCAGCCACAGGAAGTTGATTGTCTGTGCCCTGATGTCCTGGGCAAGGCCAGCCGTCTGGTCGCATCTGTCTTCGTCTGACTGTGCGCCGCTGCAAGCGTCAGAGCGCCACTGCTTGACGCCCGGCAAGCCGCATTGCCGCTGTACGGTCAATTCCCGGGCTTGCTCAGCCGGTCGAGTCGCAGGCGCTGGCGCGCGTCGAAAAGACGCCGGGCGGCAAAGCTGACCGCCACCATGGTGCCGAAGCCCGTGCCGCCGGCGATCAGGAACATGACCAGGATCTGGTATTTGACGGCTTCGACCGGCGGCGTGCCGGCGAGGATCTGGCCGGTCATCATGCCCGGGAGACTGACGATGCCGGCCGCGGACATGGCGTTGATAATCGGAATCAGGCCAACCCGGATCGCCTCGCGGCGGCTGTCGGAAATCGCCCGCCGCCAGTCATGGCCGAGCGCCAGCCGGGTTTCGATGACCAGCCGTCTCTGTGCAGCATCCTGGGTCAGACGGTCGAGCCCCAGCGAGATGCCGTTCATCGTGTTGCCGAGGATCATGCCGAGCAACGGAATGGCGTACTGCGGTGCGTACCAGGGGTCGGTGCCGATGACCACGACCAGCGCCAGCACGGTGACCGCAAACGACGACACGAACATTGACAGGGTGCCGACGCCGAACCCCCACCAGCCAACAAAGCGGCGCCGCTGGCGCACCATCACTTCCCGCCCGGCGACCGTGAGCATCACCGCCGCCAGCAGCGCGACCCACGCCGGGTGGGCATGGTCGAAAAGAACCTTGAGCACGAGGCCGATCAGAAACAGCTGCACCGTGCTGCGCAGCGCCGAAATCAGCAGTTGTCGTTCGCTACCGATCTGCATGCGCCATGAAAGTCCGGCAAGCGCCAGGATCAGCAGCGACGCGATGCCGAGGTCGGCCGGTGAGAGCTGAACCACGTTCATCGCGGCAGCTTCTCGGCCAACCGGCCGTCATCGAGGATGAAGCGACGTTGCGCCACCCGTTCGATCTGGCCGGGATCGTGACTGACCCACAGCAATGCCGCCTGCCGCTGCCGTTGATACCCGGTCAGCAGACCCTCAACCCGCTGCGTGCTCTCGTGGTCAAGATTGCCGGTCGGTTCATCAAGCAACAAGGCCGCCGGCGCCTGCATCAGTGTGCGCAGCAATGCCAGCCGCTGCCTTTCCCCGGTCGAACATCGAGCGACCTCCCAGCTCATGGCCGAGTCCGGCAGGCCCAGTTGCGCCAGCCAGGCAGCATCGACGCCCTGGTCGAAATGGTCGCCGACCCGTTCTGACCACCACTGGCTCTCGGCCAGCACCAGCGCCACCGAATGACGCCAGGCCGGGGCCGGCAGGCTGCTGCAGCTCGCTCCGTCGAGGTAGGCCTCGCCTCCGTGGGGGTCAAGATCGGCGATGGCGCGCAACAACAGCGTCTTGCCACTGCCGGAAGCGCCCTCGATGCACACGCACTCGGCGGCGCCGATGGCAAGTTCAATCGGACCCACATGGCGAGTGACAAACTGATCAATCCGCAGCCTGGCCAAGCTTCCCATCATCCCCACAATCCCGGGCACTGTAGCCGAGGCCATCCGGCCCCTCCAGAACTGCCCCGGCAACCCTGCCCCGACACGCGATCAAAGCCGTCACGTCAGAAAAAAGGGGCACTTGCGGTGCCCCTGGTTGACCCCAAATTCGCTGCCGATCAAAGGATCGGCGTGTGGTCTACGTCTGGGTGGACGGATCCACTCGGTTCATAAACCACGTGCGGACGGCCGACGAGCAGCGGATCGATGGGCCCGATCGCTTCGATGTCCTTGCCCGTATAGTTCAGCTTGTGCAGCACGTAACGCATGGCGTTCAAGCGAGCCCGCTTCTTGCAGTCAGACTTGACCACTGTCCATGGCGTTTCCGCCGTGTCGGTATGGAAGAACATCGCTTCCTTCGCCTTAGTGTAGTCATCCCACTTGTCGAGCGAGGCGAGGTCGATAGGCGACAGTTTCCACTGCTTGAGCGGGTGCACCTCGCGCTCCTTGAAGCGGCGGCGCTGCTCCTTGCGGCTGACCGAGAACCAGAACTTGACCAGGTGGATGCCGCTGCGCACCAGCGTCCGTTCGACTTCCGGCGTCTGGCGCATGAACTCCTGATACTCCTCGTTGGAGCAGAAACCCATCACGCGCTCGACGCCAGCACGGTTGTACCACGATCGGTCACAGAAAACGATCTCGCCGGCAGTCGGCAGGTGCCGCACGTAGCGCTGGAAATACCACTGCCCCCGCTCCTCCTGCGTCGGCTTCTCGAGCGCCATGACGCGCCCACCGCGCGGGTTGAGGTTCTCAGTGAAGCGCTTGATCGCGCCACCCTTGCCGGCCGCATCGCGCCCCTCGAAGATCACGACAACGCGCTGCCCGGTGTCCTTGACCCAGTTCTGCATCTTGATCAGTTCGACCTGCAGGCGATACTTCTGCTTTTCGTACGCCTTGCGCGACATCAGGTTGCGATAGGGGTAGGAGTTGTTGTCCCGCCAGCCGCTGGCCAGTTCGTCGTCCGGGCTGGTCGGCGGCTTCGCTGCCGGCGGCGGCTCCTTTTCAAGCAGCGCCTTGCGCAAGGCCTGTGCGTCGTCTGGCGACGAGCCGGTCATGATGGCTTCCAGCGTCTTGGCCAGCGATGCCGTGTCGCCAACCTTGGCATGCGCGATGATGTCATGCAGGGCGACCTTCTTCTGCTCGATCGCCGAACTGGCCGCCTCGGCGACGTCATAGGCTTCCATGGCACTGGCTGTGTGCGCCGGCGCCACGTCACCCGCCGTCGCCCGACGCGGCTGCGCGCCACGCGTCGAGGCGGCAGCGCGTGCCCTTGGTGCTCGTCCCGCCGGCTTGGCAACCGGGGACTCGGCATCATCGGTGGGCTTTGCTGCTCCCGCCGTAGTGCTGTCGGTGCCTGGTGCAGGCGGCGGAGTTCTCTTGTCCATCTATTTCTCTCCAGTGGGGAATGTCCTGTGACAACAAATTTGACGTCGGATCGTCGATCGACGGTATCTAAGATAATAGCGCCGATATGCCAGACACTTCAATCGCTTGAAGGCCATTGACTGCTACTTTTCCACGCTTATTTTGCTTTTCCCCGCCTGACCCGAGAAAAGCAGCGCCGACGTTGAGAACCATGCTCAGTAGGGTAAGGCTGAGGAGGCGTCCCGTCATGACCAGCGTCCTGGCTTATACTCGACCCGTGTGGCGATCGGGCCCTGCCGCGACTGCCAGGCTGGACGACTTGCTCCTGGAGGTTCGCATGCTGCTCCCAATAACGAATGCGGTGATCCGCGTCCCGCCCACCTGGCTGCTGAGGGTCGCAATCCTGGTCACACTCGCCTCCGGCATGATTGCCTGCACGCCGCCCGAACCGCTGCGCATCGGCTTCCTCGGTGGTCTCTCGGGGCGTGTCGCCGACCTCGGAATTGGCGGTCGCAACGGCGCCATCCTGGCGGTCGAGATGCGCAACCAGCAGGGCGGGATCAAGGGTCGGCGGATCGAGTTGATCGCGGAGGATGACCAGCAGGACACCGAGGTGGCCAGGCAGGCCGTCGCGCGCCTGCTGGCGCGCCAGGTCCCGGTGATCATCGGGCCGATGACCAGCGCCATGGCGATGGTGGTAGTGCCCGAGATCAATGCCGCCGGGATCCCGCTGATCGCCCCGACCGTCACCACCAATGCACTGACCGGTATCGACGACCAGTTTTTCCGCGTCGTCGCCCCCACCGCGACGCATGTCTTGAAGTCGGCAGAGTACCACTTCGTTGAGCAAGGCCTTCGTCGCGTAGCGCTGGTCTGTGATCTGCGCAACAAGGCCTACAGCGAGAGCTGGGCCGGGGATTTCCGGAAGGCGTTTGCAGCCATGGGAGGCAGCATCGTCGCTGAGCTTGGCTTCGATTCGAGTGATTCACTGGCAGCCCTGGCAACCAAGGTCCTCGCCAGCAAACCTGATGGCGTGATGATCATCGCCAACTCGGTCGACACCGGCCTGCTCGTGCAGCAGATTCGCATGCGTAACGCGTCCGTCCGCCTTGGCACGGCCGAGTGGGCAGCAACCGAACGTTTGCTCGAACTGGGCGGCAAGGCGGTGGAGGGTCTGGTCGTCGCCCAGTACGTTGACCGCGAGAGCAAGGCGGCGGCTTACCTCTCGTTCCGCCACGCCTATCGCCAGCGCTTCGCCCAGGAACCGGGTTTCGCCGGACTCACCGCTTTCGACGCGACCAATGTCGCACTTGACGCGCTTGCCGGCCAGTCGAGCGGCCAGACGCTCAAAGAGGCGATCCTTGCCCACGGCGAGTATGCCGGCGCGCAGTCGCCGATCCGCTTCGACGCGCATGGCGACACCCGGCGGGACACCTTTCTGTCAGTCATCCGCGACGGGGAGTTCAGGTCACTGCGCTAGCTTTCACGGATCAAGTGCCAGGGAGTGGCCGAGCACAGGTAACGAGTTCAAGTGCCGTTTTGTATTAGTATCCGCGGCATGGCTCGATCTCTTCGCTTCTGGCTCACGCTGGGTCTCTCCGCCGTGGTCGGAGTGGCCATCGTGGCCGTGGTGGCCGTCTTGCTTGGCGTCTTGCTGCCGCGCCTGAACGATCAGGTCGCGAACAGCAACAGAACCCTCGGGGTGGCGCTATCGCGACAGGTCGACGATTTCCTCCGCGAATCGGCGGCGGCACTGGAACGAGTGGCTGCCGAGATTGAAGCCCAGCCCGGCGCCACGCCCGAGCGCACTCGCGTCATCATCGATACCCTGACCCACGCGCTCGCACCACTCGACGCGCTCTACGTCCTCGATGCCAATGCACGGGTCGTCGATGTCGGCCTGCCACTGGAACGGCGGCAACGTCGCAGCGAGCTGTTGGGACTGGATTTCTCGGCGCGCGGATTTGTCAGGGCGGTGCGGCCTGCCGGCTCCGTGCGCTGGTCGGACAGCTATCTGTCGCAGCGCGGCAAGATCGTTGTCGCCGCCACCGTGCCGCTGCGCGGCCAGGCCCCGCTGACGACGCCAGAGCGCTGGACGCTGGTGGGCGAAATCGACCTCGAACGACTGTCTGACCACATTGCCGAACTCGGCGAGGCGGCCACCGTGCTGCCGATCATTCTCGATCGCCTGGGCCAGGTCGTGGCGCACCCGGATGCCGGTGCGGCTACGCGCCAGGAAAACCTTGGCTACCTGCCGCTGGTGCAGGCCGGGCTCGCTGGTCGCTTCGAAACCGGGCGCTTCTCGCTCGCCGGGCGCGAATACATCGGCACGGTGACGCCGATCGGCGCCTCCGGCTGGCTGACGCTGGTCGCCCAGCCGACCGAATCCGCCTTCGCCACCACGCACTCGACCTTGCGGGCCATCGCTGCCGGGGTGGCAGCCGCCTTCGCTCTGGCCCTGCTCAGCGCCTACCTTTATGGTCAGGCGCTGGTCCGACGGGTAGCCGACTTCAGCCGCCACGTCCAGGCGATTGCCGACGGCGACTACGCAGCGCCCCTGCCGTCGTCGCGAGCCCTGGAGCTGGCGAATCTCGCGCTGAGCATGCGCCGCATGGCCAACGCCATCCTCGACCGCGAGCTGGCGCTGGCCGACTCCGAGGAGCGCTATCGCGCCTTGTTCAGCGACGCACCGCTGCCCTATCAGTCGATCGATGTGGCGAGCCTCCGGCTGGTCGAGGTCAATGACGCCTGGCTGGCGCTGCTGGCTTACGGCCGCGACGAGGTCATCGGTCGCCCGATTACCGATTTCCTTGACCAGCGCTCCTTGCCGGTCCTGGTCGAGACCTTCCCGCAGTTCATCGCCGACGGCCGCATCGACGAACTGATGTGCCACCTTCGGCAGAAGGATGGCCAGGCGCGCACTGTCCTGATCAACGGCCGCGTCCACCACGGACCGCACGGCCAGGCGCGCACCCATTGCATTCTCACCGACATCACCGAGCGCCAAAAGCTTGAACAGGCAAGGTCGCAGGCCGAGGCGCTGCTCAAGCACCAGGCCGAACGTGCGCTGGCCATGCTCGATTTGCCCAAGACGGCCGAACAGATGGACGAAGCGTCATTCCTTCAGCACGGGCTTAAAGTGGCCGAGCGACTGACCGGCAGCCAGACATCGTTCCTGTGTTTCGTCAACACGGACCAGCGCACGTTCGAAGCGGTCATCTGGTCGAGCGACCCGTGCCGGGCTAACCCCGCAGCGCATGCCGACCCGCCCGCGATGGTCGCTCTGCAGGGCATCTGGGCCAAGGCCCTGGAGAAGCGCACGGCAATCCTTTGTGATCCGCCTCGGGCAGGCCTCGACAGAGCTCTGACTGGAATTGCCGGGATCGAGCGCATGATCAGCGTGCCGGTGATCGAAGGGGGTGTCGGCCGCATGCTGCTCGGCGTCGGCAACAAAACAGCGCCATACAGCCAGCAAGAGACAGAGACCGCGCGCCTGATCGGCCAGGACATCTGGCGAATCGTCAATCAACGTCGTGCCGAAGACGCGCAACGGCTGGCTGCCAGCGTATTCTCGGCGAGCACATCAGGTATCTGCATTGCCGCTGCCGACCAGCGAATCGTCTCAACCAACCCGGCGCTGACCGCGATCACCGGCTACACCAGCGAGGAAATCATCGGCCAGACACCGAAGCTATTTTCCTCCGGGCGCCAGCGTGCCGGCTTCTATCGCGAAATGTGGAACTGCATCAGGGTCCGCGGCGTCTGGCGCGGCGAGATCTGGAACCGGCGCAAGAATGGCGAGGTCTTTCCGGCCTGGCTGACGATCACCGCCGTCAGGAACGGGGACGGCGCAGTGACGCACTACATCGGCAGCTTCTACGACATCACCGAACGCAAGCGCTCCGAGGAGCATATCCACTTCCTCGCCCACCACGATCCGTTGACCAGACTGCCGAACCGGATGCTGCTCGACGACCGGATCCGGCAGGCAATCGCCAGTTCCAGGCGCAACGCGGACCACACGGCGGTGTTTTTCCTCGACCTTGACCGCTTCAAGCTGATCAACGACACGCTCGGTCATGACACCGGCGACCGTCTGCTCGCGCGCATCGCAGAACTCCTGACCGGGGTACTGCGCGACACCGAGACCGTCGCGCGGCTCGGGGGCGACGAGTTCATCCTCGTCGTTCCCGGACTCGCCGACGTCGGAAGCGCAGCGACTTTGGCCAGGGAGGTGCTCGAAGTCGTCTCCTCGCCACAGCTAATCGACGAACGGCCACTGCACGTCACGCCGAGCATCGGCATCAGCGTCTATCCGGATGACGGTGAGGACGCAGCGACCCTGCTGCGCAACGCCGACACGGCGATGTATCACGCCAAGGAGCGCGGTCGCAACAATTTCCAGTTCTTCACGCCGGCAATGAACCTGGTGATTCAGGAGCGGGCTTCGCTCGAGCACGACCTGCACTCCGCGATCGAGCGCGACGAGTTCGAGCTTTTCTACCAACCGCAGGTCAATTGCCGCAGCGGCGAGGTCACCGGCATGGAGGCATTGCTCCGCTGGCGCCACCCGCAGCGTGGTCTCATAGCGCCCGATCGCTTCATCCCGATCGCCGAGGAAACCGGTCTCATCGTCAGCATCGGTCAATGGGTGCTGAATGCGGCCTGCCGCCAGGCGCGGTGCTGGCGGGATGCCGGACACACCAGCCTGCGCGTCGGCGTGAACCTGTCGGCGCGGCAGTTGCAGCAAGCCGACCTCTGCCACCAGATCGACACCACCCTGGCCGCATGGCAGTTGCCGCCGTCGACCCTCGAACTCGAACTCACCGAGAGCATGCTGATGGCCGATACGGTGACCGCCATCACATTGCTGCACTCGCTTGCCAGACTCGGCATCCGGATGACCATCGACGATTTCGGCACCGGCTATTCGAGCCTCGCTTACCTCAAGCGCTTCCCGGTCACCCGCCTCAAGATAGACCGGTCCTTCGTGCGTGATCTGACGACCGATGCCAATGATGCAGCGATTGTGCGCGCCATCGTCGCGATGGCCGAGAGCCTGAAGATGGAGGTCATCGCCGAGGGGGTCGAGACCGTCGAACAGTTGCACTTCCTTGAGTCGCATGGTTGCCCGGAAGTCCAGGGCTACCTCTTCAGCCGGCCGCGACCCGCCACCGAGTTCACCTGCTTCCGCTTCGACTTGCCACCTGCGGCGACTGACAGCGCGGCGGCGGCCAAGATCGGAAACCCACATTCTCTTCTGCCGACACCCTTTTCAACCGATGGAGAATAAAGTCATGCCGCGCAATCTCGTTGTCTGCAGTGATGGCACCTGGTGCACCCCGGAGCAGGAGATGGCCGTCCTGCCCTGCCCGACCAACGTCGTCAAGCTCCACAACCTCTGCGTCGCCGACGATCGGCAGCTCACCTACTACCACCCGGGTGTCGGTGCGGAGGGCACGCTCCTCGAACGAGTACTCGGTGGTGGCATCGGCCTGGGCCTGACCCGAAACATCCTCAGCGCTTACCGCTGGCTGTGCGATCACTACCAAAGCGGCGACCTGATCTACCTCTTCGGCTTCAGTCGCGGTGCCTACACCGTGCGCAGCCTGGGCGGCTTCGTTGCCCGCTGCGGCCTGCTCGACCTCAGCGGGAAAAGCGACCGGCAGGCCTGGAATGCGATCCAGCGAGCCTACGACCGCGGCTACCGGAAACGCGAAGCGCCGGCCAAATGGAGTGCCGGCTACAGTTTCCTGCGCGGCGACCTGCCAGACGGCAGGGTGGGCATTCACCTGATCGGCGTCTGGGATACCGTCGGCTCGCTCGGAGTGCCCGATGATCTGGTTCTCCTCGACCAGTTACTCGACAACCCGCGCAACTACCGCTTTCACGACACCGAACTCAGTACCCTGGTCCGCCATGGCCGGCATGCGCTGGCAATGGACGAGCAGCGGGCAAGTTTCGCACCGACGCTGTGGACCGGCAGCCAGCGCCCGGCCGATGGCAGCCTGCTGCAGCTCTGGTTTGCCGGTACGCACAGTGACGTCGGTGGCGGCTACGCCGAGTGCGGCCTTTCCGATGGCGCGCTGAAGTGGATGATCGACGAAGCGACAGCGCTCGGCCTGCGCGTCAATCCATTGCTTGCCAGCCAGCTCGCCCCTGACCCGCGCGGTCTCTTGCATGACTCGGCGACCGGCATCTGGAAGCATCTGCGCACCCTGCCGCGCGCCACCCCGTGCGTTGCCGCGAGCAACGTCGGCCAGGAACTGGCGCCACAGGTGTGGGAGCGGCATCAGGTGCCACCGCTGACACAGGCGCCGTACTGGCCGACCCGTGTGCTCGCCGCCGGCGACGCGGCCAGCGTCGCCGTGTACGCCCGCCAACACTGGAATGCCAGCGGGCTCCATCTTGAAGCCGGGGTGAGCTATGACCTCTCTGCCAGCGGTGAATGGCTGGACAGCAACATCGCCTGTGGTCCGGGTGGGGCGCGCGACGGCAAGTTCAAAATCGGCGAAGTGGCCTACCAGTTCGGCAACGCGCTCGGCGAGGCCGAGGAAATCTACAAGCGACTGACCGGCAAACAGGGTGCAGACTGGTGGGGCTCGCGCCGCTGCGAGGCTGCCCCATGGTTCGCACTGATCGGCATGATCGCCAACCAGCCAAACATGGATGCCAGTGGCACGCCGATCGAAGGCGAGACCTTCGTCATCGGAAAAGGCCTCCGACTGACGCCGAAGCGCTCGGGCTATCTCTACTGCTACGCCAACGATGCCTGGAAATTCTACGCCAACAACCGGGGTCACGTGACGCTCAGCGTCTGCCGCCGCTAAGCCGAAACGACCGCGCGGGCGCGCCGTCGCCAGGTCGCTGACCGGCCGGCGCCGCCACCTGCGCGGTCAGAACATCACTCGCGCCAGCAGCAGGCCGGTAGTGACCGCCACGACGGTCGCCACCAGACCGGGAATCATGAAGGAATGGTTGAGCACATACTTGCCGATCTTCGTCGTCCCCGAAAGGTCAAAGTTGATCGCGGCGATCAGTGAGCCATAGGTCGGGATGAAGAAGTAGCCATTGACCGACGGGAACATCGCGATCAGGAACTGCGGCGGGATTCCCAGCGCAATGCCAAGTGGCATCAGTGCCCGCGTCGTCGCGGCCTGGCTGTAGAGCAGCACCGACGCAAAGAAAAGTCCAAAAGCGAAGGTCCACGGTGCCGCCTCGGCCCAGTGGCCGATGGCCGGAACGATGACGTCCTTGTGGGCAGCGATGAAGCTGTCACCGAGCCAGGCGAGACCGAAAATCCCGATCACCGCCACCACCCCCGCGCGCAGAGTCGCAGTCTTCGGCACTTCATCGACGTTCACCCGGGTCGCCATCAGCATGAGCGCCGCCACCGCCATCATCACGATTTCGATCACGATCGGCATGCCGAGCGGGGTCTTCGCGCCCGGCAGTCTGCGCAACTCGGGGAAGAAGCCGAACAGCACCACCAGCGCCACGCCGGCCAGAAAGAGATAGGCTGACAGCCTGGCTGCCGGCTTCAGCGGTGGGCGATCGGCCGCGGCCTGCGGCGTCGGGATCTGCCCCGCCGCCAGACGCGCCTGATACTCGGGATCGTCCTTCAGGTCCTTGCCGAGAAACATCGAGACGATCGCCGCCGCCAGCACGCCGGTCAGCGTGGCGGGAACACAGATCATCAGGATTTCGGGCAGACCCCACTGGGTCATTCCCTTCTCGGCAAAGAGCCCGATCATCGCCGCGGTCGCAGCCGCCACCGGGCTGGCCGTGATCGCCTGCTGCGAGGCAATGGTGGCGATTGCCATCGGCCGCTCGGGACGGATGCCGCTCTGGTGCGCGGTTTCGTAGATCACCGGCAAGAGCGGATAGACGATGTGCCCGGTGCCGGCGACGAAACTGAAACTCCAGGTCGTTAGCGGAGCAACAATCGTCACGTACTTCGGGTTGGCGCGAATGATCCGTTCCGCCAGGCGGACCAGAAAATCAATACCGCCGGCCGCGTCCATCACCGAGGCGGCCATGATCACCGCCAGGATGATCAGCATCACGTCGATGGGCGGCGAGGTCGGCGTGACGCCGAAGCCGACCACCAGCACCAGCAGCCCGACCGCACCCCACAGGCCAAGGCCGACGCCGCTATAGCGCGCGCCCATCCAGATCGCTGCGAGAACCACCACAAATTGCAAAAAGATCGCCATGCTCATGATGTCTGTTCTCCGGCCACCGCTAGCGGAGGGGGGGCTGACCATCAGCGCCGCCCCCGGTCAACTCAAGGCAGCAGGAAACCGCCTGAGTGCAAGGACTACTCAGACGTCGGGCTGATCAGGTTCTCGAACGAAAAGACCTCGTCCCACTTCGCCTGCGTCATCAATCCGCGCTCGCTGACCACGATCCGGTGCAAAGACTTGCCGGTTTCGTAGCCCTCGCGCGCGATCTCCGCACACTGCTTATAGCCCAGTGTCGGTTTCAGCACGGTGACGATTCCGAGCGAGTTGAGCACCATCTCGCGCGCGTGCTCGACATTGGCAGTGATCCCCTGAACACAGTGCACCCGCAGGCTGTTGACCGCATTCTCCATCGTGAAAATGGAGGTAAACAGTGCGAAGGTGATCACCGGCTCCATCACGTTGAGCTGCAGCTGCCCGGCCGACGCCGCCAGCGTCACGGTCAGGTCGAGTCCGATCACCAGGAAGCTGGTCTGGTTGACGACCTCGGGAATCACCGGATTGACCTTGCCCGGCATGATCGACGAGCCGGGTTGCATCTGCGGCAGGTTAATCTCGTTGAAGCCGCACCGCGGCCCCGAGGCCAGCAGGCGGATGTCGTTGCAGATCTTGGTCAGCTTGGCCGACGTCCGCTTGAGCACGCCCGACAACTGCACATAGGCGCCGGTATCCGAGGTCGCCTCGACCAGGTCGCCGGCGAGAATGAATCGGGTCCCGGTCAGTTCGGAGAGGTAACGGGTGACCAGTTCAGGATAACCCGGTGCAGCCGTGACCGAGGTGCCGATGGCGGTAGCGCCGAGATTGATCTCGTGCAGCAACTGGCGCACCTCGGCAATACGGCTGACTTCCTCGCCGATCGTCGTACCCCAGCCGTGGAACTCCTGCCCGAGTGACATCGGAACCGCATCCTGCAGGTGCGTGCGGCCCATCTTGAGAACCTTCTCGAACGTCTTGCCCTTGGCGTAGAAGGCATCCTGCAGCCGCCGCAGTGCGTCCATGTAGCTGGCTAGGCGAAGGATCAGCGCCAGCCGGAACGCCGTCGGATAGATGTCGTTGGTCGATTGCCCGTAATTGACATGGTCATTCGGGTTGACGTACTGGTACTCGCCTTTCCGGTGGCCGAGACTTTCCAGCGCCAGGTTGGCAATCACCTCGTTGGCGTTCATGTTGGTCGAGGTACCCGCACCCCCCTGGATGAAATCGGTGACGAACTGGTCGCACATCTCGCCGGCGATCAGCCGGTCGCAGGCCCCGACAATGGCATCGGCCACCCTTGCATCGAGCACGCCGAGATCGCGATTGGCCAAAGCAGCTGCTTTCTTGACATAGCCGAAGGCCTTGACGAAATAGGGCTCGGCCGACATCGGGATGCCGGTGATGTGAAAGTTCTCCTGCCCACGCAGCGTCTGCACACCATAATACGCGTTGTCCGGCAGTTCCTTCTCGCCCAGAAAGTCCTTCTCGATGCGTGCCATGGTCATTCCTTTCGTATGATCAAGAGTCGAAGGGCCGCCCAGCCCACCTCAGCATTCTAGTCCACCCGGCGGACGGCTACCATTGCAGCTTCCTGCGCCGATGGTCCACGCACGATCCGCGAGCCAGCCAGCAGCGCTATCCGGGCCGGTGCCCACATAACCGACGTACAATTCGCGCCCAGCCCCGAGAGACCGCGATGGGACGCCTGCTGCTGACCCCTGCCGACATCGCTGCCCGCCTGCAGCGGGATCGTCTGCTTCTGCTTCTGGTTCTGCTCTGCTTCGGCCTGAGCCTGTTCGACCCCGACGCGATTGCGACCTACCCGCAACGGGTGGACTGGCCAACCATTGCCGCGCTCGCCGGCCTGCTGCTCCTGACCACCGGGCTCGAGGAAAGCGGATTCCTGTAGCACGTGGCTTACCAGGTCATCACGCGCATGCACAGCGAACGCCATCTGGCCTTGCTGCAGCCCGGACTGGCGCGTGATTGCGTGGGCGGTTAACGTTGGCGGCTTCGGCTTCCTGATCGGATCTCTGGCCAATCTGATCGCACTGCGTCTGCTGGGCGACCGACGTGCCTGGCTGAGCTTCCACGTCTGGTCCTTGCCGTTTCTCGGCGTCGTTGGCCTGCTGGGCTACCTCTGGCTATTTGTTCGTTAACTCGGCCGCCGAGGCAGGAAGCGAAGGTGCACGCTGCCCGTGCCCACCCCTCACGTGGAAAGACAGCTTCCAGCGATATTTTCCTGACTTAACTTTGATTTCTGTGGAATTTTTCAGGTCTTCTTTCTATACTGCGTGAATAATAAGAAAGGCCCTGTCATTTCCAGTGTCATTTCCAGAGGAGACTTGCCATGGAGATCAATTTTGCCGGCTGGCTGCCGGAAGCGCTGTTGGTCGATTTGCCCGAAATAGATGCTCAGCACGAGGAAATATTCCACCGTATCGAATCGCTCAAGACCGCCTGTTTCGAAAACAGCTACGTCCCGATTGATGAGTTCGATGCACTGTTCGAATACTTCGCCATGCATTTCGCCACGGAAGAGCGGATCGCCGAGGAAGCGGGCCTGGAGTTCGCCGAGCACGCGAAAATCCACGAGGACACGCTTGGCATCCTGCGCCGCGCTCTGACCGAGGTCCGCAGCAAGGCGCGCGACGCCCACTCCTTCCTGCGCTACTGCGAATACTGGTTCGAGCGTCACATCGCCGAGGACGACCGGCTCTTCATTTCCATCCTGCAATCCGGCGCCTGCAATCGCTCCAGCAGCCTTCGCCACGCCGGCCGTCCCCCCTTTTCCGCGCAGGCGTGATTCAGCGCCTGCCGCGCAAGCGCGGCGGTATACGGATCAGCCAGTCAGCCGGTCACCTGTAAGGGGTGACCTGGTGGGGCGGGCAATTGCCCTTCTTGGCCTGACCCGGCGGGCAGTGGTAGCCATTGCCGTGGCCCGGCCCCTTTCCATGGTGCTTCTCCCAGTAAACGGGGTCTCGCCAGACTCTTCCGTCCCAGTAGTAACCGCGCCTGTCGCGTTCGCCAAAGCTGATCGTCGTACCGCCGGTCTCCACCCTGATGCTGCCCACGTTTACCTGGACGTCACCGGCAGGAGCAAGCAGAGGCAGCGCCGCCAGCAACAGGCAGCCAAGCAATCGTTTCATCCGTTCCTCCCCATACTGACTGAAACATAGACGTCGAGAATGTGCGCCTCGCATGGCGGACACTCGACGCGCTGATCTCTAAGTGACGCAGACATTCGCCCAGCGCACGACCGCCGCTTATCCGCCGGCCGAAGGCGCAGGCAGCCCGGCCAGGTAATCCTGATGAACGGCCAGGCTCAGCGCGTTCGGTCGCAGCGCCTTGACAGCACGTGTGGCTTCCTCTTTTGGCCAGCCACGTTCGACCAGGATCTGCGCCACCATCAATCCGGTACGGCCTGAACCGCCCTTGCAATGGATCGCAATCTTCTTGCCAGCGTCCAGCAGTCGATGGACCGCCGGCCGCTGTGTCTGCCAGGCTGCGTCGAAATCCGCCTCGGGGGCATGCTCATCCTCGATCGGCAGATGCAACCACTGCAGCCCTCGCTGCGCACAAAGCTGCCCGAGGTCCGTCACCGCATTGCTCGCCATTTCCGCTGCCGGCATCAGCGTGATCAGCGCATCGGCGCCGGCCACCTGCAGTTGTTCGAGTGCAGTCGTTGTCTGCACGCCCCTGGTTCCCGGGCACGGAGTCAGGATCAATCCTGCACCTTCCTGGTCCAGCGGCAGTAAATCAGAGGGATGGCTATTCATGGGCTTGACCTGTCATGGATGGGTGATGATCGCTGCAATAATGGCCCTGAAGCCGAGTCCAGACAACAGACCGTCGGCTTCTGGCACGGATTTTCTTCCGGGCGCATTTTACCCGACTTGAACACCGGCGATCATCGCCGGATACTTGCGGCTGCAGCACTGGAAGTAGTCGCAGCGCACGCTTCAGGCGAGGAGTCCCCATGCAGGAAGACCGTTCACAGCACGTACCGACGCAGTTCACCCTGCCAGATCATTGGCTGCTCGCTGGTTGGCTGCTGCTTTGCGCCCTCTGGCCCCTGGCCGCCTTCGCTCAGGTTTTCGAAAGCGAAGGGCAGCGCGTCCGGCTGACGACCCTCACCGAAGGTCTCGAACACCCCTGGAGCCTCACCTTTCTGCCTGACCGACGAATGCTGGTCAGCGAGCGCCCGGGCCGCTTGCGGCTGGTCGATGCCGATGGTCGGCTCGATCCGGAACCCGTGCGTGGGCTGCCACCGGTCGCCGCGGTCGGCCAGGGCGGGCTGCTCGATGTGGCCTTGCACCCCGGCTTTCGTGACAACGGCTGGATCTATCTCTCCTACGTCGCCGAAGGAAAAGGCGGCTACGGCACCGAGGTGCTGCGTGCCCGGCTGAAGGGAAAGACACTCAGCGACGCGCAGGTTTTGTTCCGGATGCTCCCCAAGTCGAGCGGCGGACGCCACTTCGGCTCGCGCCTGGTGTTCGATCGGCAGGGCTTTCTGTTCATCACCCTCGGCGATCGCGGTGAGCAACAGCGGGCACAGCGCCTTGACGACCACGCCGGGTCGGTGATCCGCCTGCATGACGACGGGCGGACCCCGGTCGACAATCCGTTTGTGCAGCAAGCCGGCGCGTTGCCGGAAAAGTTCACGATCGGCAACCGCAATATCCAGGGCGCCGCCCTGCACCCCGAAACGGGCGAGCTATGGACGCACGAGCATGGCCCGCAAGGCGGCGACGAGATCAACATCATCCGCGCCGGCGTCAACTATGGCTGGCCGGTGATTACCTTTGGCCGGAACTACGGTACCGGAACACAGATCGGCGAGGGAACGGCCAAGCCCGGCATGGCCCAGCCTCTGCACCAATGGACACCCTCGATTGCGCCCTCGGGAATGGCTTTCTACACGGGCGACCGTTTCCCGGCATGGCGTGGCGATCTCTTCGTCGGTGCGCTGCGCGACCAGATGCTGGTCCGCTTGAAGCTCGAGGGTTCGCGCGTCGTCCGTCAGGAACAGTTGCTCAAGGCAGACATCGGACGCATTCGTGATGTACGCAACGGACCTGACGGCTTCATCTACCTGTTGACCGACAGTCCGCGCGGCGTCATCGCGCGCCTCGAGCCGGCGCGCTGAGCAAACTGGCGCCGAGCAATCCGTGCCGACAAACACGCGACGCCATTGATGCCAGGCAAGCACCCAGACGCCATTGTCGACGCCGAACCCACCGCCGCTGCCAGCCGCTTCGACTGCCGCGACTGCGGCGCCTGCTGCGCAAGTTTTCGGGTGTCGTTCTACTGGGCCGAGGCCGAGGCCGATGCCTATGGCTTGCCTGAAGCGTTGGTCGAACAGCTGTCACCCTGGTACGCCTGCATGGCCGGAACCAATGCCGCGGCACCGCGTTGCCAGGCTTTGCAGGGCAAGGTGGGGCAACGCGTGAGTTGCGCCGTGTACCGCCAACGCCCGTCACCATGCCGTGAGGTCGAGCCCGGCGACGCCCAGTGCGGCAAGGCGCGCCTCGCCTGGCGCCTGCCCGCGCTCGTCGTGCCCCCCACGGAGAAGGCGCCGGGCTTGGCGGTGACAGCCCCGCCGATGCTCTGCTCCCTGCCCGGCGCGACCGCCACGGACCGCCCCGCCCCTCTGCCAAAATCCTCCGGAGAGACTGATGTTCGCCAATCATGACCCTGCCTCGAACCCTGTCGCCATACCTTCCCCAAGAACAGGACGGCGAGCGGCCGGCCTGACCGGCGCGCTGCTGACGCTCTTGTCGGGATTACTTGCGGCAGCCGCCGGCGCCCCTGTAGCAGCTGCCGAGATTGACTACGCGGCCGCGCAGAAGCGTATGGTCGAGCAGCAGCTGATCCCATCGTCACGCGGCATCACCCATCCGGCGGTCCTAAAGGCGATGGCCACGGTACCACGGCACGAGTTCGTGCCCGCGGCCATCAAGCGGCACGCCTATGCGGACCAACCGCTACCGATCGGCTACGGCCAGACCATTTCCCAGCCCTACGTGGTCGCTTTCATGACCGAGAAGCTGGCGCCACGGGAAACCGACCGAGTACTCGAAATCGGCACCGGGTCGGGCTATCAGGCAGCCATCCTGTCCGGTCTGGTGCGCGAGGTCTACAGCATCGAGATCGTCGAGCCGCTGGCCAAGCGGGCCGCGAGCGATCTGGCACGACTTGGTTACCGCAACGTCAGCGTGCGTCATGGCGATGGTTACCAGGGCTGGCGCGAGGCGGCGCCTTTCGACGCCATCATCGTCACCTGCGCGCCCGACCACGTGCCGCAGCCTCTCGTCGACCAGCTCAAGGAGGGTGGCCGAATGGTCATCCCGGTCGGCGAACGGGATGATCAGAACCTGTTCCTGCTGAGAAAACGAGGCGACAGGCTGGAGCGCGAAGCCATCCTGCCGGTGCGCTTCGTACCGATGACCGGCGCCGCTGAAGGCACGAAAAGGTGAACACCCCGGTCGCCACCCGCCGGCTCGGCCTGTTCTCGGCAACGACGCTGGTGGTGGCAAGCATGGTGGGTAGCGGCGTCTTCACCACCAGCGGCTTCCTGCTGGCGGATCTGCAGTCGCCCTGGCTGGTGCTGCTCGCCTGGCTGGTCGGCGGCGGGCTGGCCGCCTGTGGCGCCCTCTGCTATGGCGCGCTGGCTCGTCGACTGCCCGAGTCCGGCGGCGAATACCTCTTTCTCTCGCGCACCCTGCACCCGGCCGCCGGCGCCATGGCAGGCTGGATATCGATCGTCGTCGGCTTCGCCGCCCCGCTCGCCGCCGCGGCGCTCGCCTTCGGAGAATATACCCGCGACTGGTTGCCAGGCAGCTCGCCGCAATGGCTGGGCAGCGGGCTGTTGTGCGGCTTGGCGCTGATCCACGCGCTGCGCATGGAGGGCGGTGCCTGCCTGCACAATCTGACGGTTGCGCTCGAGATGGTGCTGATTGGCGCCTTCGCCGTCCTCGCCCTGGCGCGCCTGCCGGCCGAGGTGCTGACTCGCCCGACACCCGATAGCAGCAGCCCCGCCGGCTTTGCCGTCGGCCTCATCTGGGTATCGTTCAGCTACTACGGCTGGAATGCCGCCGTTTATGTGGCCGGCGAGGTGCGCGATGCCGAGCGTAACCTGCCGCGTTCGCTGCTGATCGGCACCGCGCTGGTCACCGGTCTCTACCTGGCACTGAACGCTGCCTTCGTGTTCGCGGCGCCGTGGGAGGCACTCGCCGGCCAAGCGGAAATCGGCCGCCTCGCCGCGTACGCTCTGGGTGGAGCGCTCTGGGCTGACGCCCTGACGGCGCTGATCGCCCTGGTCCTGGCCGCATCGGTCTCGGCGATGACCGTCGCGGGGTCGCGGGTCTATGCCCGCATGGCGATTGACGGTGAGCTGCCACGCCTGTTCCGGGCGCAGGCCGGCGTGCCACGGCTGGCGATCGCCATGCAATGCACGCTGGCGCTGGCGCTGATGTGGAGCGCTAGCTTCAAGAGCCTGCTGACCTACATCGGCTTCACCCTCAACCTCTGCGCTGCCGCCACCGTCGTCGGCCTGATCCGGATCAGGCTGCGCGAAGGCGCTCAACTCAAGGTTGTCGGCTGGCCCCTGGCGCCGGCGACCTTCCTGCTCGGGGTCCTGTGGATGGCCTCGAGCGCCGTCGTCCGGCAGCCGATCGAGAGCCTCTGGGGTCTGGCCACCCTCGCCATGGCCTGGCTTCTCTGGCGCCTTGGCCGGGCGCTGCAGCGCGAGTAGCCCGGACGTCGAGCACTCGCACGGACCCGGATCCTTCCTTTTTCCCGAGACCCGGCAGCATAGAAAACGAAATATCTGCCAAAGCTGGCCACTGGCGAACACATCGCGGCGTTCGCGCTTACCGAGGCTACCGCTGGCAGCGATGTACAAGGCATGAAGCCCAGGGCCGTGATGGACGAGGACCGCAGCTATACGCTCAACGGTAGCAAGAGCTGGATCACCAATGGTGGCTTGGCCGATTTGATCACGGTGTTCGCCAAACTGAAATGCATCAGGAACGGTGAGGAGAAAGAGCGCATCACAGCCTTTATTGTTGAGAAGTCCATGGGCTTCAAGGCCGGGCCGCCTGACGAAAAGATGGGCCAAAAGGGAGCCAACACGGCCTCGATCTATCTCGACGACATACGTGCGCGGGCAGAAAACGTGCTGGGGGAACCCGGCAATGGTTTCAAGATCGCGATGGAGGTCTTGAACAATGGGCGCCTAGGGCTGGCCCCGGGTGGCGAGGGCACGGCCAGATATGCGCTCAAGCTGGCCGTCGACCATGCCGAGGAACGCCAGCAGTTTGGCAGGAAGATCGGCGAGTTCGGCATGATTCAGCAGAAGTTCGGCGAAATGATCCTGGGCATCGACGCGATGGAGAGCATCGTCTACCTGACCGCCGGGATGGTAGATCGCGGGTGAAGGATTTCTCGCTCGAGTCCTCAATTTGCAAGGCCTACAACACCGAGACGCTGTGGAACATCGTGAATCATGCGCTGCAGATCGCTTCCGGTGACGGTTCTCTGAAGGAACATCCGTACGAGCGGCTGGTGCGCGATGCCCGCGTCAATATGATTTTCGAGGGGACCAACGAGATTCAGCGCATGTTCATAGCGCTGAGCGGAATGGAGGGACCCGGACAAAAGCTGGCCCAACTGGCCAGGGCCTTCAAGGATCCAATCGGCGAGATGGGGGTGATCTACGACTATGTCGCCGCCAAGGTCAGCCATACGGTGAACGCCGATCGACTCACGCTGTCCGATCCGCTGCTAAGGGACGAGGCGGCAGGCTTTGAGCAAGGCGTGAAAGCGCTTGCGGCCACCGTCGAAGCTGCCTTGCGAAAGTACGGCAGGCACATCATGGACGAACCGTTCCTTCAGAAACGCGTGGCCGAAATCGCGATGAACCTCTACGTCCAGGTGGCTTGTGTCGCCCGCGCCACGGCGCAAATCCATGCCCTGGGAACAGAGAAGGCGCAGATGGAGATGCGTCTGTGCAAGGCTGCCTGCCGTAATGCACGCGCTACCGTGAACCAGTTGGTCGAAATCTGCGACGCCAACGACGACGACGAGATCAGGAAGATCGCAAACTTCACTTACAAAAGTGGCGGGTATTTTTGCCCGCTGCATTAGGTCTCGTCATCCAGATCTCATCCGCAGCCATTGACAATTGTCCGATCGACTTTTTCGTGTAGCGGGCCGAGTTCCGCCAGCGGCGGGTACGACGCACCGTTGCGACAACCCCACGCCCGTCATGCTGTAACGCGTGAGTGGTCGCCCGGCTACTGACCCGTCGTGGGCACACGTTCTTTCAGTTTCGGCCAGAGCCGGCGCTCCAACTGATCGGTCGCGCCGAGTACCAGGTCCCGTGGCCCCGTCCGCGTCCGACCACAGTGCAGCGGTCAGTGGCTGATCTGCTTGAAGCTCGGGTCATCGAAATAGTTGCCGTATTTTTCGAGTGCGCCGATCACGCGCACGGCACCATCCCGGCGTTTCACGGCCTTCGCCTTGCCCGCCATCTGCTCGGCGCCTGCGAGCAGGTCGGTAATCACCAGATGGAGTTGCTCGTCGGCCTGGGTGCCCAGCTTGCAGTTGGCAACGATATTGCCGACCTCGCTCTCGACCTTCTTTGCCAGCAAGGCGTAGCCGTCTTGCGACAGCCGGTTCTCGTGGATCTTGTGCAGCGACGCCGCCATGGCTTCGCGCAGGTTGCCCATTGCCTGACGCAGGGCGGCATCGGTTTCCCACTTCTTGCCGGCGTTGAGTTGCAGCGTTGCCATTGCCTTTTCGGAGCCGTGTTCGTGTTTGTGGCCTGGTGCGGCGCCGGCGGTGGCAGCGACGGATGTTCCGGTAACGACCGTGGATAGCGACACGGCAGCGAGCAGCAGCAGGGCATTCCGCTTCATCGATTCAATCTCCTCTTGGCTTGCAACTTCCGGTGTCGGATGCGGAATGCAGCGATCCACCGGTGAAAAACGGTTCAGCGCATCTCGAAGGCTTCCTGATGGAAGCGCAGTCGCCTGCCGAGCCTGCCGAGCCGGTCGAGCCCGTTGCGCAGGGCGTCGGCGAGCCCGCTGGGACCGCAGAACCAGACCTCAGCCTGCTTCTCGCTGCCAAGCGAACGGCTCAGGGATTCCGCTGTCAGGCTCGCACCCTGACGTGCACCATGCACATGCAGGCGGATGCCGGGCAGCGTCGCGCACAGGCGCTCAAGAAGCGGCACGAATGCATCGCTGGCCTGATCACGGGTGCAGTAGTGCAGCTCAGCCGCCGGTGCTTGTGCCGGCGCTGACTGCAGCGACTCCAGCCAGGCAAGAAAAGGCGTCACGCCGATGCCACCCGCAATCCAGATCTGACGGGCATGCGGATTGCAGCGGGCAAGATCGAAGCGGCCGTAGGGGCCTTCGACACGCATGCCCTGTCCTGCTTTCAGGCGAGCGGCAAGGCTGCCGGTGTAGTCGCCGAGGGCCTTGATCGCGAGCCTGATCACCCGATCGCCCTGGTCGGCACTGGCGATGGTGAAGGGGTGCGCCCCCTCTTTGTCGTCGAAGGTGACAAAGGCGAACTGGCCGGGGCGGTGACCGTGCCAGCCGCGATCGAGGCGGCAGCTTACGGTGGTGATGTCCGGCGACGGCTGCTCGACCGCGAGGATCTCGCCGGCCGTTTGACGCGTGCGACCAATGCCGCCCTGCAGCGAACGAAAGGCGCCATACACCCCGACGGCCAGCAACACGGCAAGCAGCGCGCCTGCTGGCTGCGCCCAGTAATCCGTCGGGGCCAGCAATGCGGCGTGGAATGCGAGCATCAGATAGAGCACCGGCATGGCACGGTGCAGGCAACGCCACGCCTTGTACGGAAACTTCTTCCACAGGGTGATGACCAGCATGATCAGCACGGCGTAGATCGCCCACTCGCCCATGTCTTCGGCCAGATCGCGCAGCACTTTCAGCAGGCCGGCAAACTTTTCCTTCGGGACACGCCCCTCGCGGCCGATCGTCGATTTCAGGATGTCGTCGGACATCTCGATCAGCCAGTGCAAGGCAGCAAGTGAAATCGCGAGAATGCCCGCCCACTTGTGGGTGCGGTAGACACGATCCATCCCGCCCAGCGGTACTTCCAGCCAGGTCGGGCGGGTAGCCAGGAACATCGCCAGCGACATCAGGGCAATCGACAGATAGCCGCTCAGATAGAGCGCCTCCTGGCGGCTGATCCATAGCGGATGCACGCTGGCCGGATACGATGTGTTGAGCACGTCCCAGCCCCAGACGGCGGCGACCAGGGCAAGCAGACTTGCGAGTAGGAGTTTCATGGCGATTCGCTCGAAAAAGTTGAAGACCGATTACCTGGCCACCACTTGCGCTGGCGGGGCGCTCTGCGGCAGATCGTCGCGACAGCGGTGTTTGCTGTATTCGCCGGACATGCTGCTGACCACAAATCGACGTTAAATCCACGTTCATTGTGCAAGGCGCTGACTGAATGCGCGCTGAAGCATCTGTTCATCTGGTGTTCGTGGAACATGCCGTTCATTCGTCGTAGTAACCACGTTCGGCGTCGGTATGGCAGGCGGCACAGTTGGCCTTGGTACGCACATCCTTGTGGCTCCATTCCCGGTCCGGCACCTTGCGGTGTTCCTTCACCCACTTCGGCAGTTCGGTGATGCGCAGCGGGGCACTGGCAGTCGACACGCCGCGCAGCCACTTGTCGCCGTAGCGCCGGCCACCAGTGTCGGCCGCATGGCTAACCAGATATTCGGTAATCCTTGCTGCCAGCGCGGGATCGACCGTGGCATCGTCACCGAAGTGATTCCTGAGATCGCCCATCATCCGTTTCCATGAACTGGCCGGCAGCATTGAAGGGGCAAAGGCGATGTGGCAGCTGCCGCACTCTTCCTTGACCACCGGTTCGGCAACGGGCGGGAAATAGTGGCTGCCACCGGCCTGTGCCCTGCCGAGAACAAGCGCCGAGAAGGCGATGGCGAGCAGGCCGAGGGCCAGAGAGCGGGGCGGTATCTTCATGTTCGGCTCCTTGAATGTTGGGTGGCTCACTGGCTGATCATGAAAGTCAGCCAGTCGCCCTTTTCCAGCGGCGTGCATTCCCGACCGAGCACGTCGTTGCAGTTGCGTTTGAACCACTTCTCGACTTTCGCCGGGTCGGTGTAACGTGAGGGCGAAGCCGACAGCGCCATGGCCTCGATGGTCTTGCCCGCGGGATTGCGGCCGGCGCCGCGCGTGTCGTTGCCGTGGCATGAGGTGCAGGCCGGGGTATCCGGCTTGCCACCGGCGAAGGCCTGGGTGTGCAAGGTCCTGCCGCGCGCAGCGGAGAATCCGGCGAAAGCCGGGTTGGCGGCCCTGGCAGCACTGGCATACCTGTCCAGTTGTTCCTCGCGCGGCCCGGCAATGCCGGGATTGGCAGTAATCAGGGCCAGGCTGGCGGCAAACAGGGGTGCGGTGATCTTCCTGCTCATGTGTCTCTCGTCGCTTTCGTTTGGTGTTTGGCGGTATGGGAGCCATGATGCAGGCAGGTGACTGAACGCCAGCTGAACCCGTCGTTCATCCTGCGTTCATCAGTTCCGGGCTATAACTTGCGCATGCTGAAACAGGACCACATCGTCAATCGCCCCTCGGACCGCCCCATGGCCGCAGGCGCGCTTCTTGCGCTGTGTCTGGTCATGGGCAGCGGCGCCAGCATGGCCAGTGAGGATCACGACCGCGCCCGGCAGGCGGTGGAAGCCGGCGAAGTACTGCCGCTGCGCAGCATCCTCGAACGGGTCGAACGCGAATATCCGGGGCAGGTAGTCGATGTCGAACTGGAGCGCGAGCGTGACAGCAGCCAGGAGCGGTGGCTATACAAGATCAAGCTGCTGCGCGGCGGCGGCGCGCTGATGAAACTCAAGGTGGATGCGCGCGATGGAAGCATCATTGGCAAAAAGGCCGCAGGCGGGCATGAGCGCGAACGGGAACAGCAAAGAAATCGACGCGGCGGAGAAGACCACTGATGCGCATCCTGATTGTTGAAGACGAACCAACCCTGCAGGCACAGCTGGCCGACGGTCTGGGGGCGGCGGGCTACGCGGTGGATGCCGCCGGGAACGGGGTCGACGCCCATTACCTGGGTGATACGGAACCTTACGACGCGGTGATTCTCGATCTTGGTCTGCCGCAGATGGACGGCATCACAGTCCTCAAGAAATGGCGCAGCACCGGTCGCACGATGCCGGTGCTGATCCTCACGGCACGCGATGGCTGGCACGAGAAGGTGGCCGGCATCGACGCTGGCGCCGACGATTACCTGACCAAGCCCTTCCACATGGAAGAACTGCTGGCCCGTCTACGCGCGCTGATCCGCCGTGCCGGCGGCCATGCCAGCGCCGAATTGATCTGCGGGCCGCTGACACTGGATACCCGCAACAACCGCGCCACGGTCGATGGCCAGGCGCTGACGCTGACCAGCCACGAATACCGGGTGCTCGCCTACCTGATGCACCACCGCGACGAAGTTGTTTCGCGCAGCGATCTGATCGAGCACATCTACGCCCAGGACTTCGATCGCGACTCGAACACGGTCGAGGTCTTCATCGCCCGCCTGCGCAAGAAACTGCCGCCAGGGCTGATCGAAACCGTGCGTGGCCTGGGTTATCGTCTCAGCGCACCGCAATGACGGCTGCAGTGACCAGGAATGGCGCATCCGCCTCACCGCGAGGCTCGCTGCGCTTGCGCCTGCTGTCCGGCACCCTGGTCTGGATCGCCGCCTCGATCGTCGTTGCCGGCTGGGGCTTGAGCAACCTCTTCCACCGGCATGTGGAAGCCCAATTTTACGCCGAACTGCAAACGCATCTCGACCAGCTGACCGCCAATCTCACGCTGGATGCACGCGGACTCCCGGTGCTCGCGCTGCCCCTGAGCGACCCGCGCCTGAGCCGTCCCTATTCCGGCTGCTACTGGCAGATCGACCGCATCGATAAGGACAATCATGAAGACAATCGCAACGCAGCGGCGGGCATCGGGCTGCTGCGCTCGCGTTCGCTTTGGGATCATGTACTCACCGTGCCGCCGGATACGCCGGCCGACGGCGAACTCCACCGGCACCGCGTCACCGGCCCGGACGGCGGCATGCTTGGCGTGATCGAACGCAGCGTGCGCATCGACGACACCCCCGATGGCAAGCCACTCACCTTCCGCCTGATCGCCGCCGCGGACGAGCGCCAGATGTCGGAACCGGTCTCGCGCTTCAGTGGCGCATTGTGGCTGGCGCTTGGTGCCCTCGGGGCCGGCCTTGTCATCGCCGCCATGGTCCAGGTTTTTGTCGGACTGGCGCCGCTGCAAAAGCTGCGCGCTGCGCTGGGCAAGGTGCGCAGCGGCGAAATGCAGCGGCTGGATGGCGAATTTCCGGCGGAGATCATGCCCCTGGTTGCCGAATTCAATACCGTGCTGGCGCAGAACGCCGAAGTCGTCGAGCGCGCCCGCACGCAGGCAGGCAACCTCGCGCATGCGTTGAAAACACCACTCTCCGTGCTGTTCAACGCCGCCCAGAGCACGGACACCCAGGACAGGGAACTCTCCGGCCTGGTGATCGATCAGGTCGGCATCGCCAGAAGGCAGGTGGACTACCACCTGGCCCGGGCGCAGGCGGCGGCAAGCGCCCGTATCCCCGGTACCCGCACACCGGTATTTCCGATCATCGAGGGGCTGGAGCGGACCATGCGGCATATCCATGCCGATCGACAGCTGATACTGACCGCAATGCCAGCGTCGACGTCGCTGAGTTTTCGCGGCGAAGCGCAGGATTTGCAGGAAATGCTGGGCAATTTGCTCGATAACGCCTGTAAATGGGCTTCGCATCGGGTCGAAATCAGTACCTGCAGCGAGAACGATCAGCTGCGCATCGTCGTTGACGACGATGGCGCCGGCCTGGCCGTCGAACAGCGCGATGCCGTCATCCGTCGCGGTGCTCGCGCCGACGAGCAAGTACCGGGATCAGGTCTCGGGCTGGCAATTGTTGATGATCTGGTGGGCTTGTATGGCGGTCAGATCGTGCTGGCCGATTCGCCGCTCGGCGGCTTGCGCTCGGTACTTGTTCTCCCGCTCGCTCGATAGTTCGGCGGCCGCCTGCGCATGCGGTGGTTGTTAACCTGCGGTTAATCCGGAGCGGCTTCGGCTGGCGGAAAACACGCAAAAATGCGAGGGAAGCGAGATGACCTCGCTGGCCTTGGTGCTCTGGATCGCGGCAGCCATCCTGCTGCAGATCGCGGTCTATCTCGCCATCGGATTCTGGAATCACTGGCTGGAGTATCGGGCCTTGCGGCATCGCGCCGGTCCGCTGTTATTCGCTGTCGGATGCGCCACGGCCGGATTACTACCGCATCTCCGTCAAGCGCGTACCGGCACCACCGGGCAGTGATCTCCCGCCGGGGCGTTCATCCAGCTTCCTCCACGACCAGGTCGCCGTCGGCGATATCTTGTCGGTGCGTGCGCCGAGCGGCCATTTTCATATCGACTGCAGCGACGCGCCCGTCGTCCTCATCGGCGGGGGTATTGGCATTACGCGCATCGGTCTCGGCGATGACCGTCGCGGGGTCGCGGGTCTATGCCCGCATGGCGATGGACGGTGAACTGCCACGCCTGTTCCGGGCGCAGGCCGGCGTGCCACGGCTGGCGATCGCCATACAATGCACGCTGGCGCTGGCGCTGATGTGGAGCGCCAGCTTCAAGAGCCTGCTGACCTACATCGGCTTCACCCTCAACCTCTGCGCTGCGGCCACCGTCGTCGGCCTGATCCGGATCAGGCTGCGCGAAGGCGCTCAACTCAAGGTCGTCGGCTGGCCCCTGGCGCCGGCGACCTTCCTGCTCGGCGTCCTGTGGATGGCCTCGAGTGCCGTCGTCCGGCAGCCGGTCGAGAGCCTCTGGGGTCTGGCCACCCTCGCCATGGCCTGGCTTCTCTGGCGCCTTGGCCGGGTGCTGCAGCGCGAGTAGCCCGGACGTCGAGCACTCGCACGGACCCGGATCCTTCCCTTTCCCGAGACCCGGCAGCATTCGAGGGGGCAGATGCCGTCTTTCCAACCCATAGCCGCGGAAAGAACGTCAGGCCTCTTGCGCGCGCTTCCGCTCGCGCTCGTGCAGGAAAAAGGAAAGACTCGACCCCGTTCATGCCCCATCCGTAGCTTGACCCCGTCCGTGAGCTGGCGTGCCCGTCCGTGCCGTCCGTGGTGCGTGCGAAAATCAACTATCTTCGGGTGGTATGCAGCCGCTGTGTGCCGGGTTACCCTTGGCGATTCCGGAGTTGCCGTCGCACTCGTACCCGTTGTTGTCATCATCGGGCCCTGGCCGCTGGCCATTCGGGTTCTTGGCGTCTGCCTTGCCGACCTCTCCAGCTTTTGGCCTGCCGTAGTGATTGCCACCACCGTTGCCGTTGTCAGACTCCACGCTGCCGCTGGGAGGATCATACGGCCCACTGTTATTGGCGCTGTTAGCGCTTGCGGCGTTTACGGGTGTCACAAGAGCGCACGAAAGCGCCAACAACGCCCCGGATGCGAGGCCGGAATAGCGAATGGTCTTGTTCATGATTGTCTCCTTGTAGTAGCTCATTGCGGCCTTGATGAGCAGATTCTGGAGCGGCCTCACTGCCTTGGAAGCGTGTTGCCCACGCACTGGCGGCGAGTGAAGTCGCGGCAACCGGCGGCCGAACCGGCGTGGTTCCAAGTCGTTCGGTTCATCCAGCTCACTCAGCTGGATGCAGCAATTACTGATCGCCCAGGCGGCGCGACCAGGGTACACCCGCTGTTGCTCCCCCGACCACGACACGCCTTTGCCGTACCTGATCCCGCAACCGGCGTTTGACAACGCCGACCGCAGCGACGAGCCGAGAAACTACAGCAACACCGGAATAACGATAGACACCCCAGCAAGCGCTGTCAATGTCGCATCTGACCATTGTCGAACCATAGCCCATCTGGGGCCCTCGAAGGCGGCTCGCAACCCCGGGCAACGCACACACGCGGAAGCGTCGGGGCAACCTAAGCCAAGCCGACGACCCCGGTCTGGCGGTCTACAAGCGCTTGATGATCTCGTCCGCCATCTGCGTCGTGCTTAGCTTGCCGCCGAGGTCGGCGGTGCGGGCGCCGGCGCTGATCGTCGCGTCGACGGCCAGCTCGACCGCGGCAGCTTCGGCCTCGAGTCCCAGCGAGTGACGCAGCAGCATGGCGGTGGACAGGATCATCCCGATCGGATTGGCAA
Organism: Candidatus Accumulibacter necessarius; assembly: GCA_017302435.1. GTDB lineage: Bacteria > Pseudomonadota > Gammaproteobacteria > Burkholderiales > Rhodocyclaceae > Accumulibacter > Accumulibacter necessarius. Next base: position 10,116 of record JAFLDL010000031.1, on the reverse strand, counting down.
TGCCCTTGCCGGCGATGTCAGGGGCCGAACCATGGATCGGCTCATAGAGGCCAACGCGGCCCTGGCCGAGACTGGCCGAGGGCAGCATCCCCATCGAACCGGCCAGCACCGAAGCCTCGTCGGTCAGGATGTCGCCGAACATGTTCTCGGTCACCACCACATCCATCGAAGCGGGGCCGGTGATCAGGCGCATGGCGGCGGTATCGACCAGGACATGCTCCAGGGCAACGTCCGGATTCGCCGCGCCGACCTGGGTGGTGATCTGTCGCCATAGCCGCGACGATTCGAGCACGTTGGCCTTGTCCACCGAGGTGACCTTGCGCTGGCGACCCTTGGCAAGGTCGAAGGCGAGCTCAACCACCCGACGGATTTCGTAGTCGTAATACTCGAGCGTATCGACGGCGCGCTCGCGGCCATCCTTGACGTCGCGGCCCTTTGGCCAGCCAAAATACAGGCCGCCGGTCAACTCGCGGATGACGAGGATATCCACCCCGCGAAGTTTTTCCGGTTTCAGCGGCGAGGAATCGATCAGCGCCGGGTGCACCTTGACCGGCCGCAGGTTGGCGAAGACGCCCAGCCCCTTGCGCAGGGCAAGGAGGCCGCGCTCGGGGCGATCCTTGGCGTTCGGATCATCCCATTTCGGTCCGCCGACGGCGCCCAGCAGCACGGCATCCGCCGCCTGGCAAGCGGCCAGCGTTTCGTCGGTCAGTGACGAACCAAAACGGTCGATCGAACAGCCGCCCATCAGGCATTCCTGATAGGCCCACTGGTGCTGGTGCTTGCCGGCCACCGCATCGAGAACGCGAACGGCCTCGCGGACCACTTCGGGACCGATGCCGTCACCCGGGAGCAGGACGATATTTGCTTTCATGATTGTTCCATTCGACAGGTGCGCAGCCAGGCTGCGCGGGTACACGATTGATCCGAAGCTTGCGCCCTCAGTGCGCCACCGACAGGCCGTACTCGACGGCATCGACCAGCGCCTGCCAGGAGGCTTCGATGATGTTGGCGCTGGCCCCGACCGTACTCCATAGCTGGGTGGGGCTGCGGGTATCGATCAACACACGGGTGATGGCATGCGTGCCATCGCGACCATCCAGGATACGGACCTTGTAATCGGCCAGATGGAAGTTGGCGATTTCCGGGTAGTGCCCCATCAACGCCTTGCGCAGGGCGATGTCCAGCGCATTGACCGGGCCGTTGCCCTCGGCAGCCGTGTGCAGCAACTCGCCCTTGACCCTGACCTTGACCATGGCCTCGGAAAAGATTCCACGCCCCTGGCGATGCTCCACATTGACCAGGAAATCGACCAGCTCGAACGGCGCCGCGTAATCCGGCTGCTGCCGCTTCAGCATCATGGCCACCGATGCCTCGGCGGCCTCGAACGAGAAACCGCGTGCTTCCAGTTCCTTGACCTCGTTGAGCACGCCGACCACGTCCTCCACGCTGCCGACATCGAGACCGTGCTCCTCGGCCTTGCTGAGGATGTTGGCCCGCCCCGAAAGCGCCGAGACCACGACGCGCATCCGGTTGCCGACGCGCTCCGGAACCACATGCTGGTAGGACTGTTCCGAGCGGCGCATGGCCGCCACGTGCACGCCACCCTTGTGGGCGAAGGCACTCCGGCCAACGTACGGCAGGTGGTCGTTGGGGGTGATGTTGGCCACTTCATCGACCACATGCGACAACTCGTACAGCTTGTGCAGGCGGCCCTCCGGCAAACACTGGTGGCCCATCTTAAGCTCCAGATTGGCCATGACCGAGCACAGATTGGCATTGCCACAGCGCTCGCCGACGCCATTGATCGTGCCCTGTACCTGAATCGCCCCCTGGCGCACAGCGGTCAGCGCGTTGATCACGGCGCAGTCGCCGTCATTGTGCGTGTGGATGCCAAACGGGTGATGAATCGACGCCTTCATCTCGCGGATGGTGCTCTCGACCTCCCAGGGCATGGTGCCGCCGTTGGTATCGCAGAGCACCACCGTCTCGGCGCCGCCGCGAATGGCCGCCTGGAGCGTTTCCAGCGCGTACACCGGATCCGCCCGGTAACCGTCGAAGAAGTGTTCCGCGTCGTAGATCACCCGACGGCCGGCGGCGCGCAGACAGGCCACCGACTGCTCGATGATCCGCAGGTTGTCTTCCAGCGTGGTCAGCAGGACGTCGGTGACATGCAGGGTCCAGGTCTTGCCGAAAATTGTGCACACCGGTGTCCGCGCATCGAGCAGCGCCCGGATGTTGGCATCTTCGTCGGGGCCGCCCGTGACCCGACAGGTGGAACCAAAGGCAGTGATCAGCGCGGTTTTCCACTTGATGTCGCGGGCGCGCTCGAAAAACTCGGCATCTTCGGGATTGGAGCCAGGCCAGCCGCCTTCGATGAAGGCCACGCCGAGATCGTCCAGTCGCTGGGCGAGGCGAATCTTGCTGTGACCGGAAAGGCAGAAGCCTTCGCTCTGCGTCCCGTCGCGCAGAGTGGTGTCGTAAATCTGAACAGCGGTCATGCGCTCACCTGCGCGCCTCAAAGGCTGCGATTTCCTTTTCGAAGCCCAGGATGTAACCGAGCTCGTCGACACCGTTGAGGAGGCAGGTCTTGTTGAACGGGTCAATCGGAAAGGTCACCGATCCACCCGGGAAGGAAAGCGTCTGCGACGCCAGGTCAAGGGTCAGTTCGACGCCGGGATTTTCCCCCGCCAGCGCCAACAGCGCCTGATGCGTCGGCGCATCGACGATGATCGGCAGCAGGCCATTCTTGAGCGCGTTGTTGCGGAAAATGTCGGCGAACGAGGTGCTGATCACCGCCCGGAAACCAAACCCGGTCAGCGCCCAGGGCGCGTGCTCGCGCGAGGAGCCACAGCCGAAATTGTCGCCGGCCAGCAGGATCTGGCAGCCCGCCGCCTGTGGCTGGTTGAGCACGAACTCGGGTTTCGGCGAACCGTCGCCCCGATACCGCCAGTCGGCGAAAAGGTTGTCGCCCATGCCCATCTTGTCCGTCGCCTTGAGGAAACGGGCGGGGATGATCTGGTCGGTATCGATGTCGTTGACCGGCAGCGCGACAACCCGGGAGGTGAGGGAAGTAAACTGAGCCATCTTACCGGTCTCCTGCGACGGTGCGGGGATCGGCCACGGCGCCGGCCAGCGCGCTGGCAGCGGCGGTCAGCGGCGAGGCGAGGAAAGTACGCCCCCCCTGCCCCTGGCGGCCTTCAAAATTGCGGTTGCTGGTGCTCACCGCGTACTGGCCCGGCTGCAGCTGGTCGCCGTTCATGGCGATGCACATGCTGCACCCGGGTTCGCGCCATTCGGCGCCGGCCGACCTGAACACCTGGTCGAGTCCCTCGGCTTCGGCCTGCTGCTTGATCACCTGCGAACCCGGGACAACCATCACCCGGACGTTGCCGGCGACCTTGCGGCCCGAGAGCAGCGAGGCGGCCTCGCGCAGGTCGGAGATGCGCGAGTTGGTGCAGCTGCCGATGAAGACCACATCCACCTTCTGCCCCAGCAAGGCCTGGCCTGGCTGCAGGCCCATGTAACGCAATGCCTTGTCGAGCGCGGCCTTCTGGTTGGCGTCAGCGAGGCTGGCGGGGTCAGGTACCCGGCCGCTGATGCCGATGCCCATGCCGGGATTGGTGCCGAAGGTGATCATCGGTTCGAGCGCGGACGCGTCGAGGGTGATGGTATGGTCGTAGGTAGCGCCCGGATCGCTGGCGAGCGTTCTCCAGCGGGCGACGGCCTGGTCCCATTCGGCACCGCGGGGGGCGTGGTCGCGGCCGGCGAGATAGTCGAAGGTGATGTCGTCGGGGGCGATCATGCCGGCTCGGGCGCCGGCTTCGATCGACATGTTGCAGACCGTCATGCGCTGCTCCATGGTCAGCCCGCGGATGGCGGAGCCGGTGTACTCGAACACATAGCCGGTGCCGCCGCCGACGCCGATCCGGGCGATCAGCGCCAGGATCAGGTCCTTGGCCGAGACGCCGGCCGGCAGTTCGCCATCGATGCGCACTTCACAGGTCTTCGGCCGGGTCTGCAGCAGGCACTGGGCGGCGAGGACGTGCTCGACCTCGCTGGTGCCAATGCCGAACGCCAGCGCGCCAAACGCCCCGTGAGTGGCGGTGTGGCTGTCGCCGCAGACGATGGTCATGCCCGGCTGGGTCAGGCCCAGTTCCGGGCCGATGACATGGACGATGCCGCGATGGGCGCTGGCCATGCCGTGCAGCGTGATACCGAACTCGGCGGCATTGGCCTCCATCTGCCGGATTTGCGCAGCCGCCAGCGGGTCGGCAATCGGCACGCTGAGCGGTGTCGTGGGGATTGAGTGATCCATCGTCGCGACGGTACGCTCCGGACGACGGACCTTCAGACCGCGCTGACGGAGGCCGGTAAAGGCCTGCGGCGAAGTGACCTCGTGCACCAGGTGGAGGTCGATATACAGGATGGCCGGGGAATCGGGTCGTTCGGCAACGACATGCGACTCCCAGACTTTTTCAAAGAGTGTTTTAGGCATGACCAGTCGGTGTCAGTGGGGTGAACTGTGATTCCCGGCAGGAGGCCGGAAACCATGGCGAGGGCAGCGACCGCGTGCTGGCTGCCATTCCTGGCACCCGCTGTGCGTGTCGGCGCGGATCCGGATTTTCCCACGGTTTCCGGATTGGCGATAGCCGGCAATTCCGGTTTGACGTCGGCGTCCTGACTGAGCTGCCGACCATGGAACGGCTGCGTGCCCGGATCTCCAACCGCCCGCTGGCCAACATCGCCTTCGCCGTGGTGGTCGTCGAGGCGATCTACTACCGCATCGAACGCGGCCAGCAAGCGCTGAAGGGCTGCCTCGATCGCTCGGGCGACCTGGAGGACATTAGGCCCTATCATTCGCCCTTACCCCTCCAGCCAGTCGCCCGGACCCTCTTGCCATGATCGACCATCCGCCCCGCGTTTTCATCAGCTACTCCCAGGAATCCGACAGCCACTCGGCCTGGGTGCTCGCGCTCGCCAACAAGCTGCGCGACGGCGGCGTTGATGCCGTCATCGACCAGTATTTCCCCTGGGTCGAGAAAGGCTGGCGGCAGTGGATGAACGAGCAGATCGAGCAGGCCGACTGGGTACTCGTCGTGTGCACCGACGAGTACCGCAAGCGGTTCGACGGCAACACGCCAGCCGGCAGCGGACGCGGCGTGCGCTGGGAGTCGCAGCACATCACGCAGGCGCTTTACGACGACAAGTTTCGCAACAAGCGCTTCATCCCGGTGCTGCCACCGGCCGGCGACGAAGGCTTCATCCCGCTGCCGCTGAAGGACTATCGCAACTTCCAACTCGAGGATGACTACGAGAAGCTCTATCGCCTGCTCACCGGGCAACCGGCGACGCCGGCGCCGATACTCGGCGAGATCCGCCACCTGCCACCGCTGCCGCCGCCGGCGACGGTCGCCGCGAAAGCCGAGCCGGCGGTGGTCACTGCACCGCTGCAGCCGGAGATTCACAACCCCTACCCCGGACTGGCTGCGTTCAAGCCCGAGGACTGCCACCTCTTCTTCGGCCGCGAGGCGGACACGGCGCGCGTCGTCGAACGTCTTGAACACTCGCGTTTCGTCAGCGTCATCGGCCGCTCGGGAACCGGCAAGTCGTCGCTGGTTGCGGCCGGGGTCTTCCCGGCGCTGTGCCAGCGCAAGGGGCGGCTGACCTATCTGCGCTTCAAGCCGCAGGCCGATCCCTGCACCCAGCTGGCCGGCGCGCTCGATCGCGCGCTGCCCGAGGAGCGCCTGACCCTTGGCCAGCCGCGCGCCGAACGGATCCGGCAGGCGCTCGCTGCTGATCCGGCGAAGGCCGCCAGCGAGCAGTTTTGCAAGCTCGCGGCGCCGATCCTGCTCTTCGCCGACCAGTTCGAAGAGCTGTTCACGCAGACGCCGCCCGCGATTGCCGCTGGCTTTCGCGCACTGATCGAGGCACTGCGCGGCAACGAAGCGATTTACCTCGTGCTGACGCTGCGCAGCGAGTTCATGCCGCGCCTGATGGAGTGGCTGGGCGCCGAGCTGTTCGAGAGTTCGCTGCTCGGCCTCGATCCGATCAACGACGAAGGCCGGCTGCGGCAAATCATCGTCCGTCCAGCCGAGGCCAGCCGCGTTGCGGTGCAGCCCGAGCTGCTCAAGAAGCTGCTGCCGGCGGCCCGCGACATGGCCGGCGCGCTGCCGCTTCTCGCGCTGACGCTGGCGCAACTGTTTGACCAGCGTGACACCGAAAAGGGGCTGACGCTTGACGGCTATACGCACATGGGCGGGCTGAACCGGATCGTCGCGACCGCCGCGGCCGAAATCGACCAGGCGATTGACGACGATCCGGCGCTGGCCGACGCCTGCCAGCGGCTGTTTGCCGGGCTGGCGACGGTCATCGACGAGCTGCCGACACGCCAGACTGCCGCGGTCGCACCGCTGCGCGCCGATGCGAACCTGAGCCGGCTGGTCGACGCCCTGCGGGCGCAGGGTTTTCTCGCCGACCCCGACGAGCAGCACGTCGAACTCGCACACGAGACGCTCCTGACGCACTGGCCGCGCCTGCAGAAGTGGTGCTCGGACTACGGTAACCAGCTTTCGTTGCGCCGCCAGGCCGAGCAGGCGGCCAGCGACTGGCAGAAGGCCCGGGCAAAGGACCTCGAATCCCCTCTGGCCGGCGCGCTTCGCCGCAGCGACCTGCTGCGCTGGACCTGGGAACGCCAGAAGCCGGCGCTCGAAGCGCTACTGGCGCTGAACCCGCACCTGCAGACGCCGCAGGAGGTCGACTTCGCCGACGCCGGCATCGACGCCTGGCGCAGCCTCGCCGGCGTGCTGAGCGAGCCGCTGCAGGGCTTCCTCTTTCCCGAACCGCTGCGCCTGCTCGACGAACTGCGCTCCGACGAAACGCCACACCATCGCCGCGAGGAGATCGGCCTGCGTCTCAACCAGATGGGCGATCCGCGCCGCGGCGTCGGCGTCGACCGGGAAGGTCTCCCCGACTTCCTCTGGGTCGACGTCCCGGCGGGTCAGGTTAACTTGGAAACGGAACCGCCCGCAGCTTTCGCGGTGCAACCTTTCCGCATCTCCACGTACCCGGTCACCTGGCGGCAGTACCGCGCCTTCCTCGATGCCGCCGACGGCTATCGCGATTCGCGCTGGTGGGACGGCCTAAAGCACGAAGATCAGCCGGGCGGCGAACGCTGGGGGTTTGCCAACTACCCGGCGATCAATGTCTCCTGGTACGACGCCGTCGCCTTCTGTCGTTGGTTGAGCCACCGCCTGCGGCTCGCCGACGGCAAGGTCATCCGGCTGCCAAACGAATGGGAATGGCAATGGGTGGCGCAGGCTGGCAGCGAAGCGAGCGAGTACCCGTGGTCCGGGGGGTGGAACGTGACGCGCGCCAACAGCGGCGAGAGCGGCATCGGCAGGACGACGGCGGTGGGCATGTATCCACTCGGTACGCCCGCTGGCTGGCCGGTCTCCGATCTTGCGGGGAACGTGTTGGAATGGTGCCTGAACCCCCAAAGGAATGATGCCAGTGTCGGATCCGGGTCGGACGTGTCCCGCGTGCTGCGCGGCGGGTCGTGGTTCGTCAACCCGTGGAACTGTAGCGCGGCGAGCCGCAGCGGCAACGCTCCGAACCTCCGCCTCTTCCTCATCGGCTTCCGGGTGTGTCTTGGTTTCCCCATCGAACCGCTGGGCGATGCGCCGCTGATCACTGGGCGCCGCGCAGCGGCGCCCAGTGATCAGCACGAATGGCGCCAGCAGGTGTCGGCGCAGCCCCCACGAATCGGCGTGCCGCGCGTGATTGATCCAGCCGCGAACGCTGGCATCGAACTCGCCGAAGGCGATCGCTCCCGAGCGATAGGCTTCGTACCGCTGGCCGATCCGGCGTGTCGCGTAGCGCACCTTGCGCGCCTTGAGCAGGCGATGATCCACCTTGCAATTTCGGGGACGGTATACTGCAATTTCGGGGACGGTATACTGAATTCATCGAAAGAGACACGCCAGGTTGGCCCAAAGCGAATGCCCCAAGCGCCCGGTTTTCGCTCAGTTCTGGTCGAAGACGGCATCCGGTTGACGCGCTTCAGCCATAAACCTCGTCGTGGCTGCCTATGTCGAGCAGCAGGATCTCGTGCTCGGTGATTTGCAGGATGAGAGTGATGCGGTAGCTGTAGGTCAGGCTGACGGCTTGCATGCCCTGCAGTTTGCCGGTGAGTGGATGCAGGCGCAGGCTGGGCTCGAAGGGATCGGCGCGCAGTTTTTCGAGCGTATCGGCAAGCCGGGGCCGCAGGTCGGGGTGGCGGGCGAGGAATTTGCGGGCGCGGCGGTCGAAGCTGACGGTGGTGACGAGCGTCCAGCTCATTCAGCGGATTGGTCCAGATGCTTCAAGAGCGCATCCACGCTGCGGTGCCGGGTGGTGCGGCCGGCCTTGGCGTCTTCCAGCGAGGCCTTGATGCGGGCGAGCACAGCTTCTTCCTGCATTTCGAGCAATTCCTGGTAGCGCGCTTCGGTGAGCACGACGTATTGCGCACGATTGTTCTTGACGATGTGAACGGGGCCTTGGGCCAGCGCTTCGTCCACGGCGGCGATGCCGCGGCGCTTGATTTCCTGGGCGGGAACGATATTCATGTTCAACTCCAATACCTGAATGGGTACTCATTTGAGCACCCATCTTCGTATTTGGCAACCCCGGGATTTGATGTCACCCTGATTACTGCCAGGGGCCCGCTGCCCTCCCCATTTCGGCGACGGTATCCTAAATCTATCGAAAGAGACACGGCAGGCTGGCCCAAAGCGATTGTCTCAAGCGCCCGGCTTTCGCTCAGTGCTGGTCGAAGATAGCATCCGGGGCTCCGGCGTCGAGCACCCCAATGGCCCAGGTTTTAACCTGATCCGTGCTCGCGCCGGCAAAGCGTCCGCGGACTGCTCCCGGGAGGTAGCCAATACAACGAAACAGTAGGCGTTGCAGGAGGCAACGTCACCTTCCTGACGGCCGTCCTTTATGCCGAAGCGTTCTGCTGAGGGCATAGCGCATGGAGACGTTGCCTTCCAAAGCGTAAACTTCTTCCAGTAGTCGTTGCTCGAGTTCGTCCGACCGCTCCATCAATCAGGAACGAGGACGAGGCCACTCCGAGGTTCAAGCTATTTACTATACTGTCCCTTTTCTGCCTGTCCCTTTTCTGCCTAACGAGGCCGGGCGGCAGCGGGCGACTGACCTTCGGCAGCAGATCGAGGCGATGTCGGGCGGGCAGGCCTGACGGGCGCGAAGCTCGGTTGGCACGCGCGGGAGCATCATGCCAGAACCTGCCCCGGGCAGCGCGCGAAGCATTGCCGTCTGCCCTGCACGACAGGCCCTGTCAGCAATCCGCCGACCGACCCGGCAGCCAGCCCTCGCGCCGCACCTCAAGGCTAGTTCGTCACCTGCCCCCGGCAGCCGGCGGCGAAGGGCGGCGCGCCGCGGGATCGAGGTCAGCCGGTGGCCGCTCGAGGCGATAGAAACGGACTCGCGCAGCAGGCGGCAGATCGACCGACTTCGGCTCGCCAATGAAGCTCAGCCCAGCGCTGCCTTCCCAGGGGGCGAGCGGACCGCGCGCCTGTGCCGATTGCGGATAGTAGAAATTGACCACCAGCGAAAGTCCGTGGCGCCGCTCCCACGCCGTGTCGAGCAGCGGATTGCCGTGTCCGCGTAGCGCCATGCCGGCCGCTGCCACGGCGAGCCGCCACGCCGCCGCGTCCTGCGGACAGAGAAAGTCGGCGGCGAAGGGCGAGCGTCGCGAGACCGCCGGGTTGAACTGCTGCGGCTGGAAGATCACCCCGGCGACCCCGCTGCCGTATCGCCGACGCGCGCTCGCCGACACCTCGGCCAGACGCACCCGGTTCATCGCGCCCCAGGCGATTCCGCGCGCCACCCGCGGATCGTCGGCGAAGCCCGTCGACCGCGCCTCAGCGTACACCAGCCGGGCCAGCAGTTCCTCGTCGCCCGGCCGGACGGCGAGAAGCACGTCCCGCGGCGCCTGCTCCGCCACGCGTCGCAGACACGACGGCAGATCGTCGGCGACGGCTGCCTGCGGCGCCAGCAAGCCGCAGGTCAGCGCCACGAAGGCGGCAACTGGCAGCGCGCCGGCCGCGGCCAGCGTCCCTC
>JAFLDL010000030.1 GCA_017302435.1 Candidatus Accumulibacter necessarius | reverse complement strand
CGTTTGGTGATCAGGGCCGCAACCACGTGGCTCTCTGCCATGGAAAAGGCTCCCGTTCGTTGAAAACAGGGCCATTTTCGTCGAGCAGGGGGTCAGGCGCTCGGGGTGGTTGCTCCATAATGCCGCAAATTTGCCCTGTGATGTCGGTCACGCTGGCGGACTTTTTGGGCTACCATGTGGTGAGGTGGCGTTTTGCTCTCGGTTCGAGACACGTCAGCCATGGGTTTGTCGGGTGATGACTTGAAACGGAGACTTGCGATGCTAGGTAGATTGGCTGCGTTGTCCACAATCGCTCTCGTCGCATTTGTCGGTGTGGCCAGGGCCGCGCCATCGGGAACGCCTGCCGAGGCGAAAGCCATGCTCGAAAGGGTGGTGCTTGCAGTCAAGGCCGACAAGTCGAGAGCCTTGGTGATGTTTACCAAGGGTGAAGGGGGCTTCAAGGACCGTGACCTCTATCCCTACTGCGGGGGTCCGGACGGGAACTTCACCGCTCATCCGACACTGCTCGGGCGGAGTTTCAAGGATCTCAGGGACAAATACGGCAAGCCCCTGGGCGCCGAGATATACGCCGCGGCACAGGAGGGATTGATCTCCGAGGTTTCCTACATGTGGCCGCGCCCGGGAGAGACTGACCCCGTAACCAAGGTTGCCTTCGTTACCAGGATTGGCGACCAAGTGTGTGCGGTTGGATACTACAAGGAGTGATCCAGCGCAAGGCACTGCTGCCGCTTTGCCGTGCGGGTGTCAGCGGGGCACCGCTGGTCCGTGACAGCGCGCGGCGAAACCTGCGGCATGCGTGAAGGCCATGGCAAGAGCTTCCAGCGATCGACCGGCAGTTCGTGCGCGCCATCCTGCATCACCTGGCGGAGACTGTGCCGCAACTCCCTGGCGAAATTCTCGTCGCACACAACGATGCTGGCCTCCGGGGCAAGCAGCAGGCTGACCACCCGCACGCCGCGCTTGACCGCATCGTGCAGGGCGCGGCGAAAGCGGCGTCCCGGCAGGAAACAGGCGATATCCGGCCGGTAGATCATGGCGTGGACACCGGCTGCCACCAGTTCCGGCTGCAAGCGAACAGCAAACTCACGGGCACCGAAACCGTCAACGAGAATGCGCACCGTGACGCCACGCCGGGCGGCGCTGGCCATGGCTGCGGCGACGGTACGACCGGTCCCGTCATCCTCGAAGATGTAGCTTTCGAGATGGACTAAATGCCGTGCTTCGTTGATCGCCTTGATCAGTGCCGGGTGCACGCCGAACCGGTCTGTGGAACTCAATGAGCGTATGTAATCTACAGACTGGGTTTGCGCCCATTGTTGAACCGCTGGTAAGGTTCAGCTGTCCGGTTGCGCGGTCCAGTAGCGAGAAAAAAGTTGGAATATAACTCCCTCAACGCCAGGCAAAACAAGCCGTTTGGACTGTGTCCTGTGTTCGAGGTTGTCGAACGGCGACGGAACCAATGGGCATTCTTGACATCAACGACCGGTTGGGCCGCACCAGACGCGACGCGGACGCACGGTAAGCAACCCGGGATTTACCCCTCACACGGAGAAGGATAATGCAGAGAAGCAGTGGCAACTACCTGTTAGCGGCAATGGCCGCCATCGTTTTATTCGCCTCAGGTGGAGCCTTCGGGCAGGCGCCTGCGCAAGCGCCGGCGAAGCCTCAGTTCAAGTTTTCGACCCCCATCGCTCCGGGCGTCGCCGTGCCGGACAAGATCGAAAGCTCCATCGGCACCCTGAATCTGACCTACGGCTATCCCAAGGCCGACACCGTCGAGAAGATCTATGACAACCTCGATCGATCGCGCGCCCTGCAGGCTTACCTCATGGCGATCCCGATCGTGAATCAGGCTGGCATGCGCGACTCGCTCAACAAATTCGGGCCGGCCAACCAGACTGATGTCATTTGGGAAGACCTCGTCGATCCCCGGACGGTGGAACTCACAGCGAACGACAACACCATCTACAACTTTATCTGGCTCGACACGAAGAAAGGTCCACTGGTCGTAGAGATTCCGCCCGAGGTCCTGGGCGCCGTGAACGATTTCTGGTATCGCTGGGTCGCCGATGTGGGCATCACCGGCGAGGACCGGGGCAAAGGTGGCAAGTACCTCTTTCTTCCGCCCGGGTACAAGGGTGAGATCCCTGCAGGCTATGTGGTCGTTCGGCCGAGCACGTTTGGCAACTGGCTTTTCTTCCGTGCCTTCCTCGTCGATGGCTCGACGAAGCCCGGCGTCGAGTCGGTCAAGAAACACCTAAAGATCTATCAACTCTCGGAGGCCGTGAATCCTCCAGCGATCAAGTTCGCCAATGCCTCCGGCGTTCCCGCAAACTTTGTCGCACCCGGCGACTACGCGTTCTGGGAACTCTTGAACAAGGTTATCCAGGAAGAGCCATCTGAAGGCAGCGATCCGACTACGCTTGGCCTCTTTGCCTCCATCGGCATTGTCAAAGGGCAGCCTTTCTCGCCCGACCAACGGATGAAGAAGATTCTCACGGATGCGGCGAACATCGGCGCTGTGACAGCGCGCACCATCGCCTTCAAGGTGCGCTCGAAAGACGCCTACTTCTTCCCGGACAGCGCCTGGCGTCTGCCGTTCTTCGGCGGCTACAAGTTCCAGAGCGCGCCCGGCGTGACAAACATGGACGGCTACATCTTCTACTACTACTTTGCTACCGGCGTTACCCCGGCCATGGAAATGAAGATGGTCGGCAAGGGATCGCAGTATCCATGGGCCGTTCAGGACGCGAAAGGCAACCCGTTCGACGGCGGAAAGACCTACAAGATGCGCCTGCCGCCCAACGTGCCGGTGAAGGATTTCTGGTCGGTCATCGTCTATGACAACCAGACGCGCTCGATGGTCCAGACGGATCAGAAATCCCCGAGTGTGAGCAGCCAGAACAAAGCACTCAAGACGAATGCAGACGGTTCGGTGGATGTCCACTTCGGCCCGCGCCCGCCGAAGGGGCTTGAGAGCAACTGGGTTCAGACGATTCCCGGCAAGGGGTGGTTCATGATCCTGCGACTCTACGGGCCGCTCGAGCCGTGGTTCGACAAGACTTGGAAGCCGGGAGAGATAGAGCTTCAGCCGTAACTCGCGAGGGGCGCGCAAGCGTGGCAGCGCTCAATGCGCTGCCCAACGCCCCGGTTCAGCGGATGGCTCTGGCGCCCTGCTGCTGAACCGGGGCGTTCAACGGCTGCTTTCTACAAGCGCCTGAGCGTCGGCAACGGAACGACAGCAGCCGAGCGTGTCTAGCCTGCACCGGCGCCCTGCCCGAACGGGCGATCACGGTCAGCGCAGTCAGCAGCAACCTGATCGGCGGGGTGGCGATGCAGACGCTGGTACTGGTCATCGCCGACCGCTCCCTGCGCGGTTTGCGCCCCCTGTCGACCGCATCGGCTTCGGGCGTGCCGGCGCTCGAGGGGACTCTCGTCATCTGCGTGGTCGGGATTACCGTCATGAGCGGCCTCCTCCCCGCCACCGCCGCCGTCGGTCCGCTCGGCGTGGGGAGCATCGCGATCTTTGTGGTCTGGCTGGTCGGCATGCTGGCCCTTGGTCGCTGCCGCGACCGGAAGGACATGCACCTCGCCGTGCCCGCCGACACCAGCGCACAGCCCGCATTATCCGCTGCGGACAGCCCCGAAAAGGGCGACGGCCTGCACAATGCCAGCACCGCCAGGAACGTGACGATCTTCCTCGCCGCGTCGGTGGTCACGCTGGTCGCCGGTGTCGTGCTCGAGCAAAGCGGCGATCGCCTTGCCGACCTGATGGGCATCAACGGCGTCTTGTTCGGCTCGACGGTCCTGGCACTGGCGTCGGCCCTGCCCGAGATCAGCACCGCCATCACCGGCGTGAAGATGAAGACCTACACCCTCGTTTTCGGTGACATCTTCGACAGCAACGCGTTCCAGCTCATCCTGTTCGTGCCCGCCGACCTGCTCGCGGGGCAACCGGTCCTGCCGCACGAGGGACGTGCCAACGCATGGATCGGCACGATCGGACTGGTGATGACGGCAGTCTACGTGGCGGGTATCCTCCTGCGCAAACCCCGGCGCTACTGGGGGCTCCGCGCGGATTCGTGGGCGGTACTGCTGATCTACGTGCTGGGAAGCTGGGGCTTCGTGCTGGTGTCGCGCCAGGCTCGCCGGCTCCGCAGCGTCACCTCCGCCGCGATCACGCCGGGATACTGCGCCTCCTCGAACAGCGAGAAGCCGGACAAATCTGCGTGCGCCAAAGCAATGCGCGGGTGGCGGAAACCGGCAAGCTTTTCGCGTGGACCGTACCAGCGGATGCCCGGCACCGGACGGCGCAGGGACGGGCATCAGCCGTGGCGGCTGTCGCAGGAGAGTTCGAGCCGGGCGATCAGCGCTGTAGTCCCGCTTCACTGCCTTCGTCACGCGGGAGAAGCGGATCGGCGCCCCCGGATGCGATAATCAGCCCCTGCCCTCCGACCCGCTTGCTCACCATGCTTCGGCTGACCCTGTCCAACCGCTTCGAATTCCTGCTCGAAAGCCTGCTCGAACGTCTGGCCGCGGAAGCCTGTTCGCCGTTGACGGCGCAACAGGTGATCATTCCGAGCACTGCCTTGCGCCGCCGCGTCGAACTCGCCTGCGCCGATCGCCAGGGAATCTGCGCCAACATCGACTTCTCCTACCTCGCGCAGTGGCTATGGAAGCAGATTGGCCAACTGGTGGACATCCAGGACCAATCGCCCTTCTCGCCGGGGCTGCTGGTGTGGCGAGTGTTCGAGCGACTGGGCGATCGCAGCTTCACCGACGATCATCCGCGCCTGGCGCGCTACCTGTGCGACGCCGACCCGGTGATGCGCCTCGAACTGGCACAGCGATGCGCGACCTTGATCGAACACTACATCACCTACCGCCCGCAGTGGCTGGCGGCCTGGTCAGACGGCAAGCGCGCCGGCATTCCTGGGCTCGATGGCGGACGCGCCGAAGACGAGGTCTGGCAGTCGGCGCTCTGGCGGCGCATCACGGCCGAACTTGGCACGCGGCGCCAACACCCGGCCGTCGCGTTTTTCCAGCGGATCGAACAACTCGGTGCCGATGCGCCGGCGCAGGCCGGCCTGCCCGCCAACGCCAGCGTCTTCTGCCTGACCAGCCTGCCGCCGCTCTACCTCGACATCCTGCGTCAGTTGTCGCGCTGGATCGACATCCGGGTCTATACCCTCAACCCATGCCGCGAGTACTGGTTCGACGTCGTCGACCAGAAGCGCCTGAGCTACCTGGTGGCACGCAAGCAGGACGGTCATCACGAGGTTGGCAACGCCCTCCTCGCCGCCTGGGGGAAACAGACGCAGGCGCATATCGATCTCCTGTTCGCCGACGAAGGCAGCATCACCGAGGAAGACAGCGTCTTCCTGCCGGCCAGCGGCGAGCACCTGCTGGCGCGGGTACAGAACGCGATCCTCGACCTCGGCGAACTCGCACCTGGCAGCATCGAACTGGCGAGCGACGATCGCAGCATCGAAGTGCATGTCTGCCATTCGCTGACACGTGAGCTGGAGGTGCTGCACGACCAGTTGCTGGCGCAGTTCGCCGCCGGCGAACCGCCGACGCCCTCGCAGATCGTCGTACTCCTGCCCGACCTGCCCGCTGCGGCGCCGCTGATCGACGCAGTGTTCGGCACGGCACCGGCGCCGCGCCGGATTCCGTACACCATCACCGGCCTGCCGCAGACCCGCGTCAATCCGATCGCCCGCGTCCTCGATAGCCTGCTTGCGCTGTGCGGCAGCCGCTTCGCGGCCAGCGTCGTCTTCGACCTCCTGCAACAGCCGCCGGTGGCAGCGAGGTTCGGTATGGAAGCCGATGACCTGGACCGCATCCACGACTGGATTCGCGACGCCGGCATCCGCTGGGGCCTCGACGGGAGCAGCCGCAGCCGCCTCGATCTGCCGGCCACCGACCGGCACAGCTTTGCCGATGGGCTGCACCGGCTGTTCCTCGCCTACGCCCTTGGCGATGACGCGGCTGCGCGCAATACCGTTGTCGCCGGACGGATCGCCGCCGCCAATCCCGAAGGCGACGATGCGGCAACGCTCGGCCGCTGGTGGCGTTTCCTGCACGCGCTCGCAGCCCTGCGCGACGACTGGTCGCACGCGCGCGACGCCAGCGCCTGGCAGCACTCGTTGAGCGAGGCGCTGGGCCGTTTCACGCGCGCCGACAACGACCTCGTCGACGATCTGCGCAGCATGCAGGCGACAATCAACGAACTGCACGCCAACATGCTGCGCGGCGGCGCCCGCTCGCCACTGTCGCTGGCGGTGGTGCACAGCGCGCTGCGCACGCTGCTCGACGATCCGGGGCGTGGCGGCGTTCCCGGCGGCGTACTCACCTTCTCTTCGCTGGCCAGCCTGCGCGCCCTGCCCTACCGCGTCGTCTGCCTGCTCGGCATGACTGATGGTGCGTTCCCGAGCGCCAACCGGCCAGCCGAGTTCGACCTGATGGCACTGCGGCCGCAGCCGGGCGATCGGCAGCGGCGCCTGGACGAGCGCAACCTGTTCCTCGACCTCGTCCTCGCTGCCCGGCAGCGCCTCTACCTGAGCTACAGCGGCCGCAGCATCCGCGACAACAGCGTTGTGCCACCGTCGGTCCTCCTCGCTGAACTGCTCGACTACGTCGCCGCTGCCTGCGCAAGAAACCCGGCCGACCCCGCGAGCGTCGACGCCGTTCGCCGACGGCTGACCGTCGAACACCCGCTGCAGGCGTTCTCCACCGACTATTTCGTCAGCGGCGGCGATCGTCGCCGGCGCAGCTTCAACGCCGAGTACTGCGAGGCGCTCCGCCAGGGACTCGGCGGCAGCGCCGTGCTCGCCGCTGCACCAGAGTGCGCGGAAGACGAGGACGGCGATGAGCTTGATGCACCGGAGAGCGAAGCCACCCTCCCCTTCTTTGCCGGCAGGCTCGAACCGCCATCGCTGGAGTGGCGACAGGTCAGCCTCGAGCAGTTATTGGGGTTTTTCAGCAACCCCTGCCGGACGCTGCTCGTCAAGCGGCTCAACCTAACGCTGGCGGTCGCCGAGGAGGAGTTGCTGGACGACGAGCCTTTTCTTCCCGACTATCCGGGCCTGCAGGCACTCTCCCGGCGTCTGCTGCCGGCGGTGCTCGCCGGCCGTGACGATGACCAGGTGCTGGCACTGGCACTGGCTGGCAACGAGTTTCCACCCGGGCCGCTTGGCGAGCGACTGATGACTGGAGAAGTTGCGCGCATGCGCCGCTTCGCGACGGGACTCGCGCCGCAACTCGCGGCAGCGCCGTTGCCGGCGGTGCACGCACATTTCGACTTTCCGCTCGAGGACGAGATGTGGCAACTCGCCGGAGCGCTCGGCGACCTGCGCCCGGCAGGACTGGTGCGCTATCGCTACGACGAGGTGCGCCCGACCGACTACCTGGCCGGCTGGATCAGCCATCTGTTCCTCTGCGCGGTGGCGCCGACGGATGCCAGTCTGCAGACCACCTGGCACTCGCGCGACGGCAGCTACCGGCTGCGGCACTGCGATGAGGACACTGCCCGCGCCCACCTCGGCGAGCTGATCGGCCTTTATCGCCAAGGTCTGTCGGCGCCGCTGCACTTCTTCCCGAAGAGCGCCTGGGCCTACATCAGCGGCGGCATGGCGGCCGCACGCCGGCGCTGGACCCACAGCCGCAACGCGGACTGGGGAGAGAACGCCGATTCCGGCTACCGCCTGGCACTCAGAGGGGTCGCCGAGCCACTTGACTGGAAGTTCGAGCAGTGCGCGCATACCGTCTTCGCCCCGCTGCTCGACTATCTCGAGGATCCCCGCCGATGAGCCTGGCCTCTGCGCCGGACGCTACCGGTACGATCGACCTCGACGTCTTCACCTGCCCACTCGACGGACTGCGTCTGATCGAAGCGTCGGCGGGCACCGGCAAGACCTGGAACCTCTGCGGGCTCTACCTGCGCCTGCTGCTCGAGAGAGGCCTCGACGCGCCACAGATCCTGGTGGTCACCTTCACCAACGCGGCGACCGCCGAGCTGCGCGAGCGCATCCGTAGCCGTCTGGTCGATGTCCTTGCGTATCTGCAGCGCGGCGCGAGCACTGCCGACCCCTTCGTCGCCCGTCTGGTCGGCGCCGTCGAGAACAACGCCGGCGTCGACCAGCCGCAGATGCGCTTGCGCCTCGAAGCGGCGCTGCATACCTTCGACGAAGCCGCCGTGTTCACGATTCACGGCTTCTGCCAGCGTGCGCTGTCGGACACTCCGTTTGCTGCCGGTTTGCCGTTCAGCCTCGAACTGCTGCGCGACGACCAGCCGCTGCGCCTCGAGGCAGTTAGCGACTTCTGGCGACGCCACGTCGCCAGCGGCGCGATGCCGGCGGCTCTGGCTGACCACCTGGCGCAACGCGGGGATTCGCCCGCAAGCTGGGCGGGTCTGCTCGGCCGTCAGATGGCCCGGTCCCGCGCGCGCGTCATCTGGCCGGACGAACTGGCGAGCGAAGAGGCAATCGACGCGCCTGGCCTGGCCGCTGCCTTCGAGCGCGCCGGCCAGCTGTGGGGGAACGATGGCGCCGGACCGACCGACGCACTGCTCGCCGGGCTCGCCGCGCTCAACGCCGGTTCGTACAGGGAAGACAGCGTCCGCGCCGGGGCCCGCGCCTGGACCGAGTGGTTTACCGGCGGCGACCCGTTCCGCGCTCCCGTTCCCGAAGCCAGCAAGGCGCGTCTCTTCACGGCGGACTTCATCGCCGTCCGGACGAAGAATAACCAGACGCCTCCCGCACATCCCTTCTTCGCCGCCGCCGACGATCTGCTGGCGCGGCACGCGTCGGTGACGCAGGCACTGCACCTCGCCCGCCTGCGCCTGCTGCGTCGGATGCTCGACGAGTCCGCCGCCGCGCTGCGCCAGCAGAAGCGCCGGCTGCACGTGCAATCCTTCGATGACATGCTCCTGAACGTCGATGCAGCGCTCACTTCCGGCGATTTCCCGTGGCTCGCCGAATCCTTGCGCAGCCGCTATCCGGTGGCACTGATCGACGAGTTCCAGGACACGGATCCCCTGCAGTACGCGATCTTCAGCCGCATCTACGCCGCCAGCGATGCGCAGGCGGCGGGCCCCCTGTTCCTCGTCGGTGATCCAAAGCAGGCGATCTACAGCTTTCGCAATGCCGATCTGCACACCTACCTGGCTGCCCGCCGCCAGGCCGGCGCACGGTACACGCTGCGCCACAACCAGCGCTCGACGCCTGGGCTGATCGCCGCCAGCAACGCACTCTTCGCGGCCAATCCCGCCGGCTTCATTCTCGCCGGCCTGAACTACGAACCGGTGACCGTCGGCGACAAACCGCGCCCGCCGCTGACCGACCTCAGCGAGAAAGCGCCAGCGGCGCTGCACGTCTGGCGACTGCCCGCTCCCGGCGGCCAGTATCTGTGGCGCGCCGAGGCGAAGCAGCAGGTGCTGCACGCCACCGCCGGCGAAGTGGCTCGCCTGCTGCGCGCGGCGCAGGCCGGCCGGATCACGCTCGGTGAGCGCACTCTGGCGCCCGGCGACATCGCCATCCTGGTCAGGAGCCACGCCCAGGGGCGCCTGCTGAGGGATGCGCTGCTGCAGCTCGGAATCGGCAGCGTCGAGCTCTCGCAGCAAAGCATCTTCCACACTGTCGACGCCGAGGATCTGGAGAGGGTGCTGCTGGCGATCCTCGAACCGGCGCGCCCCTCGCTCCTCTACAGCGCGCTGGCGACCGAACTGATGGGTGTCGATGCCGCCGCCATCGCTGCGCTGGCTGCCAACGAGATGGGGC
Organism: Candidatus Accumulibacter necessarius; assembly: GCA_017302435.1. Classification (GTDB taxonomy): domain Bacteria; phylum Pseudomonadota; class Gammaproteobacteria; order Burkholderiales; family Rhodocyclaceae; genus Accumulibacter; species Accumulibacter necessarius. Next base: position 60,127 of record JAFLDL010000030.1, on the reverse strand, counting down.
TCCTGCAGACCATGGCGCGCTTCAGCGGCTATCGGGAGACCTGGCTTCGCCGCGGCTTCGGGGTCATGCTGCGCGCCTGGATGGCGAGCGAAGCGGTCGCCCTGCGTCTGCTGGCGCGCAACGACGGCGAACGGCGGCTGACCAACCTGCTGCACCTCGGCGAACTGCTGCAACAGACCAGTGCCGACCAGCCGGCGCCGGACGCGCTGCTGCGCTGGCTCGCCAGCCAGCGCAGCGACCGGGGCGCCGACGAGGTCGCCCAGTTGCGCCTCGAGTCCGACCGCAACCTGGTGCAGATCGTCACCATCCACAAATCGAAAGGCCTCGAATACGGCATCGTCTTCTGCCCTTTCCTCTGGGATGGACACCAGCCAAGCTTTGGCGAGTTCGAGGGCAAGGAGTACCACGACGATAACGGGCTGCCGGTGATCGACTTCCGGTCCGACCTGGATCCGGTCGAAGCGGACGCGATCACGAGACGGCGACGCGAGGAGAACGACGCCGAGTTCATGCGCCTGCTCTACGTCGCGCTGACGCGAGCAGCGTACCGCTGCTACCTGGTTGCCGGCTGCTACGCGACCCTGTCCTTCGGTCGGCCATCGATGGCCCAGGGCAATCGCAGCCTGCTCAACTGGCTGGTCGCCGGCAAGGACATGCGCTATGCGGACTGGCTGACGCACCAGCGACCGCCGGAGGAAATCGAAGAAGCCTGGCAGACGTTGGCAAGGACGGCGGCGACGTCGTTGTCGCTGCGCGACCTGCCGAGCGAGACGCCGACACCACTCGCCGGCGTCGCCCTGTCGCCAGCGAGCCTGACCGCGCTGGCCGCACCCGCGAAAATCGCCGGCGGCTGGCGAATCGGCAGTTTCAGCAGCCTGCAGCATGGCGCCGAGAGCGAAGCTTCGGCCAGCGACCACGACGGTCGCTCGCTCACCGGCCTGCCCGCCGTCGGCGTCGGCGCCGCCGCGCCGGCGGAAGTCGCGCCGGACGACATCCTCTACTTCCCGCGCGGACCGGCCGCCGGCGATTGCGTGCATGCGCTCTTTGAGCGCATCGACTTCACCGATCCGGGCCGCTGGCCAGAGATCATCGACGAGGTGCTGGCCAGCCATCCCCTCTCGCTACCGGGACTGCCGGATGGCGAATCCGGCCGCCGCCTGGCACACATGCTGCGCCGACTGCTCGACGACGTTCTTGCGACCCGGCTGCCCGGCGACATCGTTCTGTCCTCGGTGGCGCGCCGGCAACGTCTGGTCGAACTGGGCTTCAACCTGCCCGCCGCAGGGCTCACCGCACCGGCACTCAACGGCTGGCTGACAGCACACGGCTACAACCATCCGAGACTTGGCTTTGCCCCGCTCGACGGTTACCTCAAGGGCTTCATTGATCTGGTGTTCTGCCAGGCAGATCGCTTCCATGTCCTCGACTGGAAGTCGAACCATCTCGGCTTCACCCACGCTGACTACGGCCAGCAGCGACTGTCGGCGGCGATGGCGGCACACGGCTACCACCTGCAGCACCTGATCTACAGCGTCGCGCTGCACCGCTACCTGCGGCATCGGATCACCGACTACGATTACGAAAGTCATTTCGGCGGCGTCCACTACCTGTTTGTGCGTGGTGTCCGCCCGGGCTGGCACGAGGTGACCCCGGCAGGTGAGCGACTCGCCTGCGGCGTCTACCACCATCGCCCACAAAAAGGGACCATCGACTCTCTCGACGCTCTGCTGTCGGGTGCTTCGCTGGTGACCAGCGCATGAGTTCCCGCACCCCGCATTCGTCGGAACCGCCTGCCCGCAACGATCTCGCAGAGGGTTTCGCAAGTCACCTGCGGCAATGGGCCAAACAGGCGGGTGCGCCACCCGAGGCCCTGGCCGTACTCGCCGCGGCCGGCCGTCAAGTCAGTCTGGCAACGCAGGCCGGGCATGTCTGTACACCACTGGAGGATCTCGTCGAGTTCTTCCCCGATCATTCGGCTGACCAGCTGTCGCAGTGCCTGCTGGCCAGCCAGATGGTCGTCGCGGCGGGCAAGACGCCAACCTTGCCGTCCGTCCTGCCACTGGTCCTTGACCGCGACGGACGTCTCTACCTGCACCGCTACTTTGCTTACGAGCGCCGCCTGGCGGCGAGCCTTCGGCAGCGCGCTGTGCGTCACGGATCGCCACCGAGTGACGAGCTGCGCCATCGACTCGACCGGATGTTCTTCGACAATCGACAGCGACTCGGCGATCAGCCGGACTGGCAGAAACTGGCCGCCGCCCTCGCCTGGCGGGGCAGGCTGACGATCATCAGCGGCGGCCCGGGCACCGGCAAGACGACCACCGTCGTCGCCTTGCTCGCCTGTCTGCTGGCCGAGAATCCCAAGTTGCGAGTCGCCCTGGCGGCACCGACCGGCAAAGCGGCCGCGCGCATGCTGGATGCACTGCGCCAACGCGCTGGCGACCTGCCACCCGAACTGCAGGCGCTGCTGCCGCGCGAGGCGCATACACTGCATCGCCTTCTCGGCGTCACGCCGGAACCTGGCCGCTTCCGGCACCACGCCGGCAACCCGTTGCCGATCGATGCGCTGTTCGTCGATGAAGCGTCGATGCTCGACCTCGCGCTCGCCTGCCAACTGTGCGAAGCCGTGCCACCCGACGCCCGCCTGGTCCTCCTCGGCGACAAGGACCAGCTCTCGGCAGTCGAGGCCGGCGCGGTGTTTTCCGAGATCTCAGCCGACCCGACGCTGACAGCAGCGTGCATTGCCGAACTCGCCGCGCTCACTGCGACGCCGGCGGCGCGCATCCAGCCACCGCCAGCGATCACGCCGACCCCGCTCGCCGACTGCGTTGTCTGGTTCTCGGAAAGCCACCGTTTCGCCAGCACCTCCGGCATCGGCCGTCTGGCTGCGGACATCAATGCCGGCCGCGGCGCCGAGGCCTGCGACTGGCTGGCCGGCACCACGGATCTGTCGGTCGGCTGGCTGCCCGACGGCAGCGCCAACCTCGAAGCCGCGACACGGCAGGCGATTCGCGACGGCTATCAGCCCTATCGAGAAGCCCTCATGCACCCACACGCCGACCCGGCGACGCGCCGCCACCAGGTGTTTGCCGCCTTTGATCGCTTTCGCGTCCTCTGCGCGCAGCGCGAGACGGCGCGTGGCGTCCATGCCATAAACGCGCTCGTCAGCCGGCACCTGCAGCAATCGGTCGGCGACACCCACGCCACCGTCACCGGTTCGCCGTGGTATCTCGGACGTCCGGTGATGGTGCTCAGGAATGACTACGTTCTGAAGTTGTTCAACGGCGACATCGGCCTCTGCCTGCCGGACGATGCCGGTGAGCTGATGGTCTGGTTCCCCGGGCAGGACGCCGGTTTCCGGCCGGTCGCGCCGATCCGTCTACCGGAACACGACACCGCCTTTGCCATGACCGTACACAAGGCGCAGGGCTCCGAATTTGAGTCGGTACTCTTGCTGCTTCCCGAACAGACCAACCGGGTGGTGACGCGCGAGCTGCTCTACACCGGCGTCACGCGGGCATCAAAGCGAGTCTGCCTGGTCGCTGGCCAGGAGGTTCTGGTCAATGCCTGCGCCAACCGATCCCGCCGCCATTCCGGCCTGATCGCCCGGCTGGGTGAGACCGGACCGTAATCGGACCCGCGCAAGCGTGCTGTCCATTCACTGCGCCATCACTCTGCCCGGGTTCCCGATTCCGGCAACGCCACAGGCTGTTCCGTCAGTCAAGGTTGAAATGCATTGGTCGGCGCTGCGGGTGGCATAATGGGCCCGGGCATACTGAGGAAAGACCGATGGACGCTGGATCGCTGGCCAACCTGGACTGGGGCGCTGTCGCACTGGTCGCCATCATCGGTGGCGGCTTGGTGTGGGGCCTTTTTTTCTTTCTGCGGCAAAACCGCGAGGACCTCGACAGCCTGCAGGAGACGCTGGCGTCTGATCGTGACGACGAGGAACCCCGATGAACTCGTGACCAGGAGTCGGCGGCAGACCCGCGGCGCGAGGCGATTGCCTCGTTACGCGGGAAAGCCGTGGTCAATGCCGCTGGAGAAACAGGTTGAAGTCAGCCAAAGGTAGCGGCCGGCTGAAGAGGTAGCCCTGATAGGTGTGGCAGCCCTGTGCCGCCAGAACGTCGCGCTGTTCGACACTTTCCACGCCCTCGGCGATGACCGACAGGCCGAGGCTGCTGGCCAGGGCGACGATCGTGCGTGCAATTGCCTCGTCATTGGGGTCCGTCAGCAGGTCCCTGACGAACGACTGGTCGATCTTCAACTGATCGAGCGGGAGCCGCTTAAGATACGACAGCGACGAGTAGCCGGTGCCAAAATCGTCGAGCGAGAAGCCGACGCCCCGCTCTTTCAGAGCGGTCATCTTGGCGATGATCTCCTGGTTTTTGTCGAGCAACATGCTCTCGGTCAGTTCAAGCTTGAGGTTGTGCGGGTTGGTACCGGTGTTGCCAAGGACCCCCAGCACCTGTTCGACGAAGTTGGGCTGCAGGAGCTGGCGGGCACTGACATTGACGGAAACCGTGAAGTCCTCTCGGCCGGCCTCGGCCGCCCAGACGGCCGCCTGCGCACTGGCGGTTTCCAGCACCCACAGGCCCAGCGGCAGAATGAGCCCGGTTTCCTCGGCGAGAGGAATGAATTCGGCGGGCGAGACGAAGCCACGCTGCCGATGTTGCCAGCGGAGCAGCGCCTCGGCACCGACGATGCGGCCAGCGCTGTCGACCTGCGGTTGGTAGCACAGGAAGAACTCCTGCTTTTGCAGCGCCTCGCGCAGATCCCGCTCGAGAGCAACCCTCGCGGTGACCACGGCCTGCATCTGCGGATCGAAGAAACGGAAGGTATTGCGACCGGTCGCCTTGGCCTCGTACATGGCCAGATCGGCCCGCTTCATCAGTTCCTCGATATCCTCCTGCTGGCCACCAAACAGGGTGATGCCGACGCTCGGCGTATTGTGGTACTCCGACCCGGCCAGATCATAGGGGCGATTGAGAACACCGAGAATCTTCTCACCGACGATCCGGCTCTGCTTGGCGGCCTCCTGCGATTGCGTGCCGAGATCCTCAAGCATGACCACGAATTCGTCACCGCCGAGACGGGCGACGGTATCCCGGTCCCGGACGCAGCCCGACAAGCGCTTGGCGACCTGTTGCAGGAGCAGATCACCCATGGCATGACCGAGCGTATCGTTGAGCGTCTTGAAATTGTCCAGGTCGATGAACAGCAGTGCACCCTGCCGGTCACGACGGGCGCTGGCGGCCATGGCCACCCGCAGGCGGTCATGCAGCAGGCGGCGATTCGGCAGCCCGGTCAGGGGGTCGTAAAAGGCCAGATGCCGGATCTCTTCCTGAGCCGCCTTGCGCAGGGTGATGTCCATCAGCGTCGATACGTAGTGGGTGACACAGCCCTCGCTGTCCCTGACGGCGGAGATCGTCAGCCACTCCGGGAAGACTTCGTCGTTCTTGCGCCGGTTCCAGATCTCGCCTTGCCAGGTCCCTGTGCGCGCAAGACTCTCATGCATCGCCTGATAGAAAGCAGCGTCGTGGCGACCGGAGCTGAGCAGCTTCGGCGTGCGTCCGACGCATTCCTCTGCGCTGTAGCCGGTGATCTCGGTGAATGCCTGGTTGACGCGCAGAATGACCCCCTTGGCGTCGGTAATGAACATGCCCTGCTGCGCCTCGAAAGTAGTCGCCGCAATGCGCTCCCACTGTTCCGCCTGCTTGCGGTCGCTGATGTCGTGCGACACGACGACGATGCGGACCGCCTGACCCTGCTTGTCCTTGATCACCTTTCCCGCCGAGGACATGTAGCGGACGCTGCCATCCTGCCGAACGAGGCGATACTCGATGTCCTGGCCAACACCGGTTTCGGCCGTCTCTCTGAATACCCGCTGCACCCGTTCGCGGTCATCGGGGTGCACATCGCCAAACGAATCAGTGCCGCGCAGGTCCCTCGTATCGCCAAAGAACTGCCGATACGAGGGGCTGTTGTATACCCGCCGTCCTTCCAGGTCGAGGACCGCGATGTGCTCGCCAATACTCTCGGAAATCAGCCGGAAGAACTCCCGCTGTTCGCGCAAGGTGGCTTCCAGCTCCTTTCTCTCGGTGATGTCCTGGGTGGTACCGAGGCTACGCACAGCCCTGCCGCCTTGGTCGAACTCGACCTCCGCTCTCTGCGCAATCCAGCGAATCGTGTTGCCGATCACGATCCGCAATTCCTTGTCGAACGGCTCTCCCTGGAGTGCCGCCTCGCTGGCTTGCTGCAGAGCGCCGCGATCTTCCGGATGAACCAGCGCCACGAACGCATCCATGCTGCCCGTCGTACCTTCAGGGAGACCGAAGATCCGACAGCTCTCCGCTGATAGCTGTATCTTTCCGGTCGCCAGGTCGAGCACCCCACTGCCGACATGGGCGACCGCCTGGGCGCGGTTCAGATCAGCTTCGCGCGCCTGTAGATCCGCCGTACGCTGAGCAAGGTCGACGCTCAAGCGATCCACCTCATCAATCCTGCTGCGATACGAGCGAATGAGATGGGTGATCAGCAGGAGGGCGACCACGATCCCGGCTACCTGGACCACGGCGTACATCAGAATGGGAGTTGGCGGGTGGGGCAGCAAGCCCCACCAGTCGGCGATCAGGAAGCCGAAAATTGCCGCCACCGTCAGCAGGCCGAGAAGCACAGCGGTCGCCGTCCCAAGCAGCCAGCCCCCGGTCAGTATCAGGAGGGGATAGACAATCACCAGCAGCCCGCGCAGACCACCGAAGAAGGTCGAAATCCCGACCACCGTGAGCCATGTTCCCCAGACCAGCACAGCGAGCGACGCGCGTACCCGGCCCGTCGACATCAGCCTCAGTGCGCTTACCGCCACCAGCATCAGCACCCCCGGACCGGCGGCTCGCCATGGCTGTTCCGGTATGGTCAGCAGGATGGTCAGCAGGGTGCCTGCCGCAGCGACGACAATCGACCAGCCGGCGTATCTCAAAAAATCGAGTGAGGGCGCCCAGAACATCGGCTGATCGTCCCGACCCCTCGCAACCGGCGATTTCTCGGCACTTGCCGGCGTTTCCCGTGTCGTTGCTGTCTGATCCGCCATCAAGCCAGCCCCCCCGCCGTTTCGGTGATCTGCCGGAAGAATCGGTAACAGTTGCGCCCTGTCTTCTTGGCCAGGTACATCGCCGTGTCGGCGTTCTTCAACAACTGGTTTACGTCCTCGCCATGCTGCGGATAAACAGCGATGCCGATGCTGGCCGAGATACCGATGACATGGGGCCCAATGCAAAACGGCCGCTCGATCGCGGCGAGGATCTTTCCGGCCACCAGCACGGCGTCGCTTGCCTTGTCGATCTGGGCCAGGAGAATAACGAACTCGTCGCCCCCGAGGCGCGAAACGGTGTCCGCGTCGCGGGGCACGCAAGCCTGCAGACGGAGCGCGACTTCCTTGAGCAAGAGATCACCGATGTCATGACCCAGCGTATCGTTGACTGGCTTGAATTGGTCAAGATCGAGAAACATCAGCGCCAGCGTGCTGCGGTCACGACGCGCCTGCGCCAAAGACTGGAACAAACGGTCGCTCAACAGCACGCGATTCGGCAAATCGGTCAACTGGTCGTGGTGGGCAAGGTGTTGCACCCGTTCTTCGGTCGCCTTGCGGGCCGAGATGTCCTGCTTGATGGCAACAAAATGCTGAATGCTGCCATTGCTGTTGGTGACCGGTGAAATGGTCAGCGCCTCGTCGTAAAGACTGCCATCCCGGCGTCGGTTGATGAGTTCGCCGCTCCATATCCGGCCATCGAGAATGGTTTCCCACATGCGCCGGTAAAACTCGGCGTCCTGCTTGCCAGAGTTGAGCACCTCGTTGGCCTTGCGACCGACGGCTTCGGCCAGCGCAATTCCGGTCATTTTCGTAAATGCCGGATTGGCCCATTCGATCGTTGCGTTGACGTCGGTGATCATGATTCCGTTGGCCGCGGAATTGAGCGCCGCCTCGAACAGACGCAAACGCGATTCGAGCCTCTGACGGACCAGCGCATGCCGGATGGCCCGACCAAGTGCATCGTGCTCAAACTGGCCCTTGACCAGATAGTCCTGCGCGCCCGCCTGCAAAGCAGCCTCGGCAAGCTGATGATCGTCCTGGCCGGTGAGCACGATGATCGGCACATCGGGCACCACGCCGCGCATCACCTGCACCGTGGCGAGTCCGGCCGAATCAGGCAGAGACAGGTCAAGCAGCACGACATCTGGCCGGTTGGCGACCGCCAGCGCCACCCCCTCGACCAGGGTCGCCGTCCAGACCACCGGATCCCGATCGCCGACGCGCCGCAGACCGGCACGGCTGACGTAAGCCCGGATCAGTCCAAGATCGCCGGGATCGTCTTCAACCACCAGGATTGATATCTGCTGCTGGAGCGACCTGTTCATGTGCAACTCTCCATCTCGCCCTATCGCTTCATGCTTTACCGGCTATTGTGACGCAAGCGCACCCGTTTTGAACCCGTGTTCTACAGTGAGGCGATTGCCATGGATCGCTAGTTCCTCCTGGCGCGTATCGCCGGCTGCTGCCTGGACGATCAGGACGAACAGGGATTGGCCGAACCGATTCATGTCTGTTCTTCCTCAATGTTGATCCGGCAAACGCTCAGGGCAAGCCCAGTAGGCAGTCAACTGACGTATCTCTTCGGTGAATTCAGTCACATCAGGCGACTTGGCGAGGTAGCCAGCGGCACCGAGACGGTAGGCAGCGACCACGTCGCGCTCGACTTCCGACGTACTCAGTACCACCACCGGGATATCGCAAAGCGCACCATCCTCCTTGACAGCCGCGAGGAACTCCCTGCCGTCCATGCGCGGCATGTTGAGATCAAGCAGGATCAGGTCCGGACGCCTCGCATGCGCGAAGCGATGACCTTGCTGGCGCAGATACTCAAGCGCCTCGCGGCCGTCGGCGACATGCTCCAGGTCGGCCTCGACACGGCCTTCAATCAGCGCCAGCCGCAGCAGGTGAGCATCGGCCGGCTCGTCCTCGGCCAGCAGGATCAGGAAGTGGGACGATGGTGGCTTCATTTCTCTCGGTTCCCTGCTCATTGAGACTGGTTGGAACGATCACGAGCGACGGCTTGCTGGCGGCTGATGTCCGGCCGGTAATTCCAGCACCAATCGGCAGCCTCCGCCAGGAGTTTCTTCGAGCCATGCATGGCCACCGGTACTTTCGGCAATGCGGCGGAGAATCGCCAGCCCGACGCCGGTCCCTTCACTACCCGACGACAAACGCTCAAAAACCCGGAACACTCGTGCACGGTAGGCTTCCTCGACACCGGAACCGTTGTCGCTGATCTGATAGCGAACCGACGCACCGGATTGCTCGCCACTGATGTCGATCCGCAACGCCTGGTCGCTGCGGCCATGCCGCAGCGCGTTCTCGATCGCAACTCGAAAGATGTCCTTCAGACGTGGCGCGTCGATCACGGCGTCCGGCAGGGGGCCGACGTTGACCCTGGCGCCCGCCCGGGCGATGGGCTCGGCAAGCTGGGTCAGCAGGTCGGCAAGCGTCTGCTCGACAGAGCAACACTCAACCTTGCCGCGCGGCTGGTCCGCTGCCAGATAAAGTTCCACGTCCCGCAGCAACTCCTGCAAACGACCTGCCTGCTGGCCAAGGAAATCAAGCGACACCTGCACTTCCTCATCGTCAATGCGGCCAGCCAGTTGCGACCGCAAGCGGCCCGCGTAGCTGGCAACGCGGCGCGCCGGCTCCTGCAAGTGGTGCGCGGTCACTTCGGCCAAGCGCTGCAGATCAGCCGTACGCTGCGCAACGCGCAACTCGAGGGTCCGTTCATGGGCCTTTGCCGCGGCGACCAGTTTCGCCTGCCAAGCCGCCTGCCAGGCCAACAGCAGGCAGAAGAACAAGCCCAAGGCCGACTTCCACAGCAGCCCCGAGGCGTCGCTCCAGCCCTCGACTGGTGCCACGCGCAGGGTCCAGGTGGCGTTCTGCATCGACAGCACTTCTTCAACCGGGTCCACCAGTGACCGCGATGACGAGGCGCTGATCACCTCCTTCTCGCGGCTGTCCGGATGCAGGCGGATTAGTTCATAGGCGTAACCACGCTCCTCCAATTCAGCCAGCTGGGCCGAAGCCAGTACATCGGGAAAGGCGACCAGCCCACGATCGGCGCTGAGGTGAATGGCGTAAGCACGCTCGGCGGCCACAGCGGTGGCCAGGCTGCGAGCTTCGCGCACGCCATACTGTTCCTGACGCCAGATCAACCCGGCTGTCAATGCCGAAGCCAGCACAAAAACCACGACGGCCAGGGATACCGGCCGCCAGATCAGGCGGCCACCGGCCGTCGTCGGCCCACCCGGGCGCTCGAGTGACGGCAGATCACTGGGCGCCGGCATCAGCATTCCCGCGGCAGAGGCAGTGATACGCAGAAGCGGCTACCCTGACCATCGCCTGCCGACTCGGCCCAGATTCGCCCGCCATGATGCTCGGCAATCTTGCGACAGAGTGCCAGACCCACGCCGCTGCCCTCAAAGCGGGCGCGGCTTTGCAGGCGCTGGAACACCTGAAACAGGCGACCAAGCTGACCCGGGTCGAGACCCACCCCGTTGTCGGCAACGGCCAGGCACCAGTCGCCACCCGCCACCTGACTGGAAACGGTGATCATCGGTGTCCGACCGGCAACCCGAAACTTGGCCGCGTTGCCGATCAGGTTCTGCAACAGGCGCAGCATCTCGTCCGGGCGAACGAAGACGCGTGGCCACTTGCCGCGGATATTGATGATCGCCTGCGCCTCGGCAATGGACGGCTGCAGGAACAGCAGCGCCTCATCGAGTATCGCCCGACTTTCGAGCCACGCTGGCGGTTCACCGAGGCGACCAACCCGAGAGTACTCGAGCAGTGCGACCAGCATCCGGTCCAGACGCTTGGCGCCGTCGATGGCAAAATTGAAATATTCGCGCTGCTCGGTGGCCAATTGGTTCCCAAGGCTGATGCCGAGCAATTGGAGGTAACTGGAGATCATTCTCAAGGGTTGCCGGAGATCATGTGAAATGGCGTAACTGAACTGCTCCAGCTCGCCATTCGACCGCCGAAGCTCCTCCTCCACTTGCCTGCGCTCGGTGATGTCCTGCGTTGTACCCAGGCTGCGCAGCGGCCTGCCGTCGGCGCCCGAAGTCAGGTCGGCGCGCTGGCGGACGTAGCGAATGGCCTTGCCAACCATGATCCGGTGCTCGTGTTCGAAGGAGCCACCCCGCTCGAGAAACGATTGCCATGCCTGCTCGACCGCCTCGCGATCGTCGGCAAAGACGCGCGCCAAGTACGCCTGGTAACTGCCGATGGTTCCTTCCGGCAAATCAAAAATACGGCAGGTTTCCGCCGACAGATGCATCCGGTCGCTCGCCAGTTCGTAGTTCCAGCTCCCGACGTGGGCAACCGACTGAGCCCGGATGAAGTTGGCCTCGCTTTCGCGGAGCGCCTGCAAGGCCTCATCCAGTTCCGTCACCTTCTGCTCAAGATGCCGTTGCAGGGTCTCCTGTTCGCGCATCAGCCGATAGCTACGAATCGCCGAACAGACCTGAACGAAGATCTGGTTGGCACTTAGTTCCGACTTGAGCCGGTAGCCATCGATCGCGTAGTCAGAGATCACTTCCCGCTGCGGTGCGTAGCCCGGCTGGCCAGTAATCAGGACGATCTGTACGCTGCGGTTACCCAGTTCATCCCGGATGTAGTGCACGAGATCAAGGCCCGCCTGATCGGATTCCATCACCACGTCGAGCAGGATCAAGGCAATGTCAGGGTTGGCAGCAAGCACCGCCCTCGCCTCTGTGGCCGATAAAGCATCCAACAGCAGCAGTCCACCCCCTTCGATGACCACATCCTGCAAGGCCAGGCGAAGAACGGTGTGGACGTCGGTCTCGTCGTCCACCAGCAGTACCTTCCACAGGATGCTGGCAGGCGAAGGCGCGACTTCAACCGTGTCCGGGGAAAACAAGACCGAAAGCAGATCGCTGTCTTCGATCCTGCTACTGCTCATCGTGAACCTCCATATGGAAATACGTCCCCTGCTGGGGAGACTGCCATTCTCCTCGCCAGGAGAAGTTGGCCCCTTCGTTCGGCAAGTTAGCGCAAGCCCTCCAATGCTTCGTGTTGACAGTTACGGCACCAATGCGGCTTGACTTGAGGGTCGGCAAGGGGTCCACGCTCATCGGGCCCTGGATTACGGAGCAACTCCTCGGTCTACCCTGGCCAAGCTCAGGCCCGACAGCAACAGGCCACCCTGTCCCTGGCCCCTCGGGACAGCCGTATAGCGCCGGCACTGCCAAACCCCGCGCAATCAGCTCTGCTCCACCGGTGGTGCGACCTTGAACACCTCTGCCAGAGTCGTGATGCCCGCCGCAACTTTCATCGCTCCCGAGATCCGCAAGGGTTTCATGCCTTCCCGAAAAGCCATATCGCGGATCCGGGCGATGTCCCTGTTTTCGCCGATTGCCAACTTGACGTCCGGCGACAGCATCAGAATCTCGTACAGTCCGACGCGCCCGAGGTAGCCTGTCATGCGACAATCGAGGCAACCTACCGGACGGTAGAAGCGAGAAGGGCGGTTCGATTTCCAGGGCGCCACCAGTTGATCCCACATGGTCTCCTCGACCGGGCTGGCCGGCTGCGCCTGCTTGCAGTGCGGGCAGAGAATGCGCACCAAGCGCTGCGCCATGACGCCGAGCATCGTCGCACTGAGCAGATACGGGGGAACACCGAGATCAAGCATGCGCGTGATCGCCGAAGGCGCATCGTTGGTATGTAGTGTCGACAGCACGAGGTGACCGGTCAGGGCTGCCTGAATGGCCACCTCGGCGGTTTCCAGGTCACGGATTTCACCAATCATGATGATGTCCGGATCCTGCCGCATCAGCGCGCGCACCCCTTGCGCGAAACCAAGATCGATGACGTTCTGGACCTGCATCTGGTTGAACGCCGGCTCGACCATCTCGATTGGATCCTCGATCGTGCACACGTTGACTGCGGGTGTCGCGAGCTGTTTCAGCGTCGAATAGAGCGTCGTGGTCTTTCCTGAACCGGTGGGGCCGGTGACCAGGATGATGCCGTTGGGTCTTTCCGACATCGTCTTCCAGCGTGCCTGGTCGTCGTCGCTGAAGCCGAGGTCGGAGAAACCACGGACCAGCACTTCCGGGTCGAAAATCCGCATCACCAGCTTCTCGCCGAAAGCGGTGGGAAGCGTTGACAGACGCAGTTCAGCTTCCTGACCGTCGGCCGTTCGCGTCTTGATCCGCCCATCCTGCGGGCGGCGCTTCTCGACCACGTCCATGCGGCCGAGTATTTTGACACGGCTGACCATCGCTGCCAGAACACTCATGGGAATCTGGTAGACCTGATGCAGGACACCGTCAATCCGGAAACGAACGATACCGACATCCCGCCGCGGTTCGATATGAATGTCGCTGGCACGCTGCTCGAAAGCGTACTGCCAGAGCCAGTCGACAATATTGACAATGTGCTGGTCATTGGCGTCGAACTGGCGGTTGGCCCGGCCGAGTTCAACCAGTTGCTCGAAAGACGACAGGTTGCCGGTCGGGCCACGCAGTTGTGCGGCTTTCTTGACCGAACGCGCCAGATTGTAGAACTCAACGAGATAGCGCGCCACGTCGACCGGATTGGCCATCACCCGCCGAATTTCTTTCTTGATGATCGCCTTGATCTCCCTTTCCCAGTCGCGCAGGTAGGGCTCAGTGGTCGCCACCACGAGTTCGCGCGCCGCGACCTCAATCGGCAGGATGCCAAACCGTGTGGCGTAGGCACTCGACATCACTTCGGTGATGGCAGTGAAGTCGACCTTCAGGGGATCGATGTGGTGATACTCGAGTCCCACCCTACCGCCCAGCCACTCGCCAAGATCTTCGAGAGTCAATGGTCGATGGGGCTCCTGCTGCGACTTCCATTTCTGGTCGGCGATGAGCACCAACGGATGCGCCGTCAGGCGCTTGAGACGACTCTCCTTGAGCAGGAGATCAGCGTCGGTCACCGCCACCAGGCCATCGGCAACCAGCCAGTCGAGGACTTCCGCGAGTGTCAGACGATGTTCATGGACGGCGTTGACCGCGGCTTGGGGCATATGCAGTCTTCCAGGGGGATCTGCGGTCACTATACCGGAGACTGCCCAACCTGCTCAATGCCGATTGCCAGACCGGACACAGCGCGTCGATCAGTCAGGAGCCATTTCCCCGAGCCCGGCCGCGCGCCAGAATTCGACCTTGCGTTCGAAGGCCAGCGTGTAGGCGGGGCTGGTCGACGGCAGGACGATCGTCTGGTAGCCTGCCTTCTGGAACCAGGCGGCAAACTTGCCGGCAGTCCGGCCGTTGAAGCAGATGCGCTGCAACTGCGGAGCTTCCTCGCGCAAGCGCAGGAAATCATTGACCTCGGCTGACTGGATCGCTGCGTCGAGCGCGCCCTGCCGGCGACACTGGCGATAGACATCCCAGATACCGATGTGGTGCTTGAGCAAGCTGCGCTGCTTGTCAGCATAGTCGAGAACGGGCAGCGGTTCGCAGAGGAGTACCCCAAGCAGGCGCCAGAACTGGTTCTGCCGGTGCGCGTAGTAGCGCTCCGCAGCAAGTGAGGCCGGCGAAGGAAAGCTGCCCAGAATCAGGATCCTGACGCCGACATCGAGGATCGGCGGCAGACCGTGCAGTAGCGCCGGCCCGCCGCCGACAGTCATCGCGGAAGTCGCTTCAGCGCCCGCCACCCAGCGAGAGCGCCAGCATCAGGTCGTTGATTCGCTTGACGAAACCGGCCGGATCGTCGAGCGACCCCCCCTCGGCCAGCGTTGCCTGCTCGAGCAGCAGGTTGGCCCAATCGTCGAAGCGCGTTTCTTCGTACTTGAGACGTTGTACCGCCGGGTGCTTGGGGTTGATTTCGAGGATCGGCTTGCTCGCCGGCGCCTGCTGCCCGGCAGCCTTGAGGATTCGCTGCAGATTGCCACCGAGATCGTACTGATCGGCCACAAGACACGAGGGCGAGTCGGTCAGTCGATGAGTGACGCGTACGTCCTTGACCTTGTCACCCAGCGTCGTCTTGACCTTATCGAGTAGTTCCTTGTACTCGTCGGCAGCCTTCTCCGCCTCTTCCTTTTCGGCCACATCCTCGAGTTTGCCCAAATCCAGCCCGCCCTTGGCAACTGACTGCAACGGCTTGCCGTCGAACTCGGTCAGGTGACCGGCCACCCATTCGTCGACGCGGTCGGAAAGCAGGAGCACTTCGATACCCTTCTTGCGGAAGATCTCGAGGTGCGGGCTGTTCCTGGCGGCAGTGAAGGTTTCCGCCGTAACGTAGTAGATCTTCTCCTGGCCATCCTTCATCCGCGTGACGTAGTCGGCCAGAGAGACGTTCTCGTCCGGCGTATCGGCATGCGTCGAAGCATAGCGCAGCAGCCTTGCGATGCGCTCCTTGTTGGCGAAATCCTCGCCAATGCCTTCCTTGAGAACACGACCAAATTCCTGCCAGAACTTGACGTACTTTTCCTTCTCGCTCGCTTCGTCGCTGTCAGCCAGGCCTTCGAGCAGGCCCAGCACCTTCTTCACACAGCCCGCACGAATCGCTTCGATATCGCGCGACTGCTGCAGGATTTCACGCGAAACGTTGAGCGGCAGGTCGTTGGAGTCGACCACTCCGCGTACGAAGCGTAGATAGAGCGGCATCAGCTGCTCGGCGTCATCCATGATGAAGACCCGGCGAACATACAGCTTGATGCCATGCCGGGCAGTGCGCTCAAAAAGGTCGAACGGCGCGCGCGACGGGATATAGAGCAACTGCGTATACTCTTGCTTGCCCTCTACACGGGCATGGACATGCGCCAGTGGATCCTCGAAATCATGCGCCACATGCTTGTAGAACTCGCTGTACTGCTCGTCGGTGATCTCCGATTTTGGACGGCTCCACAGCGCCGACGCCTGGTTGACGGTCTCGTCCTCATCAGTGACGACCTGCGTTTTCTTTTCCTCGTCCCATTGCTCCTTCTTCATCAGGATCGGCAGCGTGATATGGTCAGAATACTTGCGGACGATCTCGCGCACCTTCCAGCTTGAGAGGAACTCGTCCTCGCCTGCGCGCAGGTGGAGGGTCACTTCGGTACCGCGCTGCGCCCGCTCGATGACCTCGATGGTGAAATCGCCCTCTCCGGACGATTCCCATCTGATCGCCTGACCGGCTTCGACGCCTGCACGGCGGGAAACCACCGTCACCTTGTCGGCAACGATATACGAGGAATAGAAGCCGACGCCGAACTGCCCGATCAGATGCGCATCCTTGGCCTGATCACCAGTCAGCGCCGAAAAGAACTCACGGGTTCCCGACTTGGCGATCGTTCCCAGGTGCTCGACCGCCTCGTCGCGCGAAAGCCCGATACCGTTGTCTGAAATGCTCAACGTCCGGGCGTCCTTGTCGAACGAGATGCGAATCTTCAATTCGGCATCGTCGCCGTAAAGGGCAGCATTGTTCAGTGCTTCGAAGCGCAGCCTGTCACAGGCGTCCGAAGCGTTGGAGATCAGTTCGCGCAGGAAGATCTCCTTGTTGCTGTAAAGCGAATGGATCATCAAGTTCAGCAGTTGCTTGACTTCTGCCTGAAAACCGAGGGTTTCCTTCTGTGCACCCATGCAAGACTCCGTGGAAAGCGTTGACGAAAAAGCTGACGAAAAACAGCCCCGAGGCGGCGGCGCTACGGACTGCGAGCAATGACTCCGCAGTTGGGGACGGTCGCTGCCATTTCAAGCCCTGCCGGCAACGCGCGGCGGCCCGAGCGGCAGCAGCGCATCAGGTATTCAAGGTTCGATGCTCAGGTACGCAACGTTCAATACTTCGACTTCACGCCAGCCGGCCGGGCTCTGAAAACGCACACTGTCGCCGGCATGCGACTTGAGCAGCGCTCGCGCCAGCGGCGACACCCAACTGATACGTCCACGGGCAGAATCCGTCTCGTCCACGCCGACAATCTGGTAGGTATTTTCAAGTCCCTGCTCGTCGCAGATAGTCACCGTCGCCCCAAAAAATACCTGCTTGGTATTCGCGCGCCGTGCTGGATCGACGATCTCCGCCTGATCGAGGCGCTTGGTCAGGAAACGTATGCGCCGGTCAATCTCTCGTAGCCGCCGCTTGCCATAGATGTAGTCGGCATTCTCTGAACGGTCGCCATTCGATGCTGCCCACTGTACGACGCTGACCACCTGCGGCCGTTCAACGCGAAGCAATTGCTCGAGCTCGGCCCGAATGCGCGCGTGCCCGCCCGGCGTGATGTAGTTGCGAGTGCCCTGTGGCAGACGAAGCGCGGGCTCCGCTCCCTCCTCCTCGTCTTCGTCGCTGGCCGTCTCTCTGGTGAAAGCCCTGCTCATCGCCTATGCCTGCACATCGCCAATCCTCCGTCTCAGCTTGAGGGCACCAAAAGGGCAAGGCTCACAGCACATCTTCAGCCCTGATGGTCCAAAAAGAAACGGCACAGGCCGCCAAACCTGCGCCGCTGCGCGCACTGCCGGATGGGTCAGTAGCCGATATTGAAAGCGGCAACGTCGATGCGAACGGTATCCCGCCCGAGTGCCAACGCCGTGTAACGGGCAAAGCGCGTCGCCCAGTCCTTGCCCTCGATGAAGCGCTGCTCGCCACCGTAGCGGGCGACGTTGAGAATCTTGTCTATGATCAGGACCTTGCCCATCGGATTGCTGGGTTCGCACTCGAGGTCGGCGAACTCCTTGTCAAACCAGCGGCGTGCTTCTTCGGGAGAGCCGGCAGCCAGTTCGGTGTGGGAGAACTTGTACTCGTACTGTCTCTCCCGCCCAAACGAAACGATAATGTGATAAACCATCTGCCTCCTCCCGGCGCTTTCTCAGGGTTACAATTTCACCCTCTATTCTATTCGCAAAAGTGGCCCATGCCGCAAGTCCCGAGCCCGCGCGTCGAGTTTATTCCCGGCGTTCGCGCCTTGGCTCCAATGAGCATGAGCATCATCCCTTTCGGCATCGTTTGCGGCGCCGCCGCCAGCGGCGCGGGGATGACACCAGCGCAGGCCCTGCGTTACGTGCCGCCGGCGGTGATGGCGGCAATCATCGCGCCACCGTTGTTTTTTGCCGTTGGCGCGCCTACCATAGTGCCCGACCTGCCGCGAATTGCAGCCGCTACTTTGGCAGCCCTGATTGCCTGGCACACGCGCAGCATCTTGCTGACCGTCGTTCTCGGCATGCTCGCCTTGTGGGGGCTGCAAGCCCTGCGCGGCTAGCCGAATCACAACCTGGGAATATCGCCGACCATGCTGACCGAAGAACAGATCACTGAAACGCGCACCACCCTGCATGAACTGCAGATCGAGCATCATGACCTCAATCAGGTGATCGACCACCTGATGCTCAACCCGCCGCCCGACGACCTCCTGGTCCGGCGCCTCAAGAAACGCAAGTTGCTGCTCAAGGACCGCATCGTCCTGCTCGAGCACATGCTGGAGCCGGATGTCCTGGCCTGACCCGGCAACCCGTGCAAACCCGCCGACCGCTCGCCAGTTGGAACTGACCGTCGCCGGGTACCGCTGCCGCCTGGCCTCTGGCGGCCAGCCCTTCAACCCTGATCGCTCGCCCTGGCCCCCGCTCCTGCTGCTGCACGGCGCCGCCAATGACCGCGACGCATGGCAGCAGGTCGCCAGCGGCCTCACCGCCGCCGGCTGCGCCGTGCTGGTCCCTGACCTGCCGGGACACGGCCTGTCCAGCGGACCCGCGCTGCCCAGCATCGAAGCGCTCGCCGACTGGGTACCGACCCTGCTCGATGCGGCTGGCGTCGGCCAGGCTATCCTGGTCGGACACTCGATGGGCTCGCTGGTTGCCCTCGAGTGCGCCGCCGGCCACCCACAACGCGCCAGCGGACTGGCACTGCTCGGCACCTCAGCGCCCATGCCGGTGGCCGACGCCCTGATCGCCGGCGCCAAAGCCAATCCGGACAACACGATCAGGATGATGAACGAGTATTCGCTGACGCCGAAGTTCCGGTTGACCGGCGGCCATGGCTACGGCATCTGGGGACCGGGCGTGACGCTGGCGATCATGCGCCGCAGCCCACCCGGCGTGCTGGCGATCGACCTGGCCAACTGCAACAACTATCAGCATGGCCTTGAAGCGGCTGCGCAGGTCGCTTGCCCGGCGCTGCTGCTGGTCGCGCGCCGCGACCGGATGACCCCGCGCCGCAACCTGCCACCGCTCGAAGCGGCGCTGCGTCAGGTGCTTCGGGCGGAGATTTCCGAATGCGGCCACGCAATGACGAACGAGCAACCACAGGCAGTCGTCAAGCGGCTCCTCGAGTTCCTGCCCCAGGCACTACGCCGTCGCCTCGCCTGAACGCGCCAGTACAATGACCGCGGCGAGAATGATGGCGCCGCCGGCCAGTTGCCAGCCACCCACTGCCTCGCCAAGAAACAGTGCCGCCAGAACCACGGTCACCACCGGCTCCAGCGTCGACAGCGTTGCCGCATCGGCAGCACCCAGGCGCGCCATGCCGGCAAAGAAGGCGATGATCGCCACCACGGTCGAGAACAGCGCGATGCCCCCGACCGCCGCCCACGCCGTGGGCGAGTAAGGAAAAGCCGGACCCTGCCAGAACACCATCAGGCCGTAGACCATCGCCGCTGACAGCATGATCACGGTCGCCGATGGCATCGCCCCGGTCACGGGCGTGACGCGCTCACCGACCAGGATATACAGCGAGTAGATCAGCGCCGCACCCACACCCAGCAAAATGCCGAGAACGCTGCCGTCAAGGCTGCCACCAACTGCCAGCCCGGTCCCCAGCAGCGCCGTGGCCACCGCCAGCATGCGCGGCAGTGAAAGCCGCCGCCGCGCCAGCAATGCCGAGAGCACGGTGACGATTGCCGGATAGAGGTAGAGCAGCAGCGCTGTCAGCCCGGCCGAGGCATGCTGGAGCGCCGCGAAATAGCAGAATGATTGCCCGACATAGCCCAGGCCGCCCATCGCGATCAAGAGCAGCAGATTGCTGCCGCGCGGCCAGGGCAGCGCCCGCATCTGCATCACGACCGCCAGAAGTCCGCCGGCCAGCGCGAAACGCAGGAACAGCAGGCTTGGCAAATCGACACCTTCGGCATAGGCCAGCTTGCCGAAGATTGGCATCGCCCCGAACCCCGCCGCCGACGCAACGATACAGATGGAGCCGGCCAGGCGCGCGCGCCCGGCCGGATCAACGGCCAAGGTCCGGCACTCGGTCGTGGCGATGGTACCCGTCGGCGGCTCGCTCGGGCTGCGTCACCCGCCAAACTGCCGGGTCAAGGCAGTGACGCTGGCCGCGAGTTGATCGAGGTCCGGCGCCTTGCCCTCCGGCGTGAAGCGATCCACGACTTCGGGCAGGAGTTGCGACAGACCTTCAGCTGCCTCAGCCTCGGTAACGCCCACCTGCTGGGCGATCTGCGCCAGGGTATCGCTGCCGAAGACCTGACCGATCGCGCCAGGCGGGAGGGGAAGGTTCTGCCCCGTTCCGACCCACGAGTTGGCCTGCTCGGCAAAACCCGCGCGCTGAAACTGCTCCAGCAGGGAACCCAGCCCACCAGCGCCGCTCGCACCATTCGCTCCACCACCAAGCACACTGCCCAAAACAGCACCCAAAGTACCGCCAGCACCGCCAAGGATGCCACCGAGAACGTCGCCAGGGCCACCGCCCTGACTGCCGCGCGCACCGCCGAGCATGCCCCCAAGAACATCGCTGAGGCCACCACCGCCTTCGGCACCGGTCGCTGCTCCACCCTGCCGGTTCATCAGCATCCCCAGCACGATGGGCAACAGTGCCGTCAGCACGCTGTTGCCGCCATCCGTGCCACCTGTTCCAGGTGCCTGTCGGGCTGCGCCCGGCAAGTTCCCCAACAGGGCACCCACTATGCCGTCCAACAATCCCATTGCTGCTCTCCTCTGCTGTCATTGCTGTCATCAATGTTCAATCAAGTGGCACGCGGCAGCCATCGCCACCCTGCCGGCTGACCTCCTTCAATCGGCGAGAACGATTTCGACGCGCCGGTTGTGCTTCCCTTCGTTGCGCACTCGGACCACCCGGATAGCGCCGATTTCACCTATGTTCCGAACGTGTGTTCCGCCACATGGTTGCAGGTCCACGCCGGCGATGCGCAGCAGACGCACTCTTCCGGCACCGCGCGGTGGCTGTACGCTCATGGTCTTGACCAGTTCCGGTCTCGCCTCCAGTTCATCGTCGGTAATCCAGACGGTCTCGGTCTCGATACAGCGGCTGATCAACTCGTTCATCTGGCTTTCGATCCGTTGGCCATCGAGCAGGCTCATGTCGATATCGAAGTCGAGACGCGCCCTGTCGGCGCCAATGTTGCCGCCAGAAACCGGCGCGATCACGACACAGGACATCAGGTGCAGCGCGGTGTGCAGGCGCATCAGGCGATAGCGGCGCGGCCAGTCGATTTCCAGCGTCAGTGTCTCACCGGCTTCTGGTCGCGCCGCAGCGGCGGCGGTCTGGTGCAGCACGACATCAAGAGCGTGGTCCTTGCGCGTGTCCTCGATTGGAATGCGTTCACCGTTGGCTCGCACCAGGACGCCGGTGTCGCCAATCTGGCCACCACCAAGTGGATAGAAGATCGTCCGGTCCAACTCGATCCCCTTGGGGTGCAACGCAACAACCCGCGCGCTCGCGACTTTCAGGTAAGCGTCATCACGAAAGAGCAACTCCGTAGCCATAGTCCCTTGCTAACGTGACTGCGACAGTTCGCTGATCCTATCCAACAGCGGTCTCTTCTGCTCCTCAAGTTCCCGATAGCGCGCGTAGAGACGATCCAGTTCGACGCTGTAGCGTCGCAGTTGCTCCTCCAGTTGCTTGCGCTGCCGCACCTGCTCATCATAGTCGGGAACGTCGCCATCGATGCCGCTGACCGCCGGCAGGGGTAGCGGTGTGGTCTGCTGTATCAGCGAACGGCGCAATTCCTGAACCATGCCGAACTGCTGGTACGCTGACTGCTGCTCCTGCTGGAGTCGACTGATGGCACCCTCCAGGCGCCGTAACTGGTCATCCCGATCAGCGTCGCTGGCTGCGGCAACCGCCGCATACAGCAGCAAAATGCATGTCAACAAGGTCCTAAACTGGGGCATCGCTTCCTCCTGTCGCGTCTGCCGCGGCTTGCCGTCGGCCTGGTGTTCGCATCACGCCGCACGAGATGCGGCTACTTTTCCTGCTGATCGTGATTACGCGCTGGCGCAGGTCCAAGAATCATGCTTGCCCGCCTGCCCTCTTTGCGAAGTCATCTGCAGTATCCGGCCGTAGCGATCCGCGTGCTGCTCGATTGCGGAATTCAGGCCAGCAAACCTGGCGTACGATGACCGTCAATCACCTGCAGCAACTGCGCGAAGACCTTTGGTGTACCGGCCACCACATTGCCAGTCTGGAGGTAGCTCTCGTTGCCGGCGAGATCACTGACCAGGCCGCCGGCTTCCGAGATCAGCAGCGCACCGCCGGCCATATCCCACGGCGACAGGCCGAATTCCCAGAAACCGTCGAAGCGACCACAGGCGACGTAGGCAAGATCGAGCGCGGCGGCACCGGGCCGGCGGATGCCGGCGGTCCTCCGGGCCAGCTCCTTGAAAATCGCCAGGTAGGCATCGATGTGATCGTAGATCCGGTAAGGAAAACCGGTACCGATCAGTGCATCTTCAAGCCGGATGCACTTGCTGACCCGAATCCGCCGCTCGTTGAGAAAAGCACCACCGCCCTTGCTGGCGGTGAACATCTCGTTGCGCACCGTGTCGTAGACCACCGATTGGGTTACCTGCCCGCGATGTGCAAGCGCGATCGAGATGGCGTATTGGGGAAATCCGTGGATGAAGTTGGTGGTGCCATCAAGCGGATCGATGATCCACTGGTACTCGCTGCCACCCGCACTGCCGGCGGTCTGGCCGGACTCTTCTGCTAGAATGCCGTACTCCGGATAAGCCTCGCGCAACACGTCGATGATCGCCGCCTCGGCAGCCTTGTCCACTTCGGTGACGAAGTCGCTCTGGCGCTTGGTGGTGACCTGCAGATGCTCGAGATCGAGTGAGGCGCGATTGATGATTTGGCTGGCGCGGCGCGCTGCCTTGATGATGATGTTGAGCGCTGGATGCATGGCTTTTGGGAAACCCGACGAGCGGCCGTTGCCGTCCGATTGGTGTGAAGGAGTCCAGATTCTAATATGAACCGACCTGCAGGGTCTCATCGTTCGAATTCCCCACTCGAACGAATCCGGGTCGTCCTGTCGCAGACCAGCCATCCGGGCAATATCGGCGCGGCCGCACGGGCGATGAAGACCATGGGTCTTTCGCGTCTGCTGCTGGTCAATCCCAAGCGCTTTCCGGACGACGAGGCGGTGGCGCGGGCGGCTGGTGCCGATGAAATTCTCGCCCAGGCGCAAGTCTGCACGAGTCTCGATGTGGCCCTGGCCGATACCGTCTTTGCTTGCGCGGTTTCGGCACGGCAGCGCAATCTTGGACCACCGGCAGTACAGGCACGGGCAGCGGCCAGCGAAATTCTGGCCAAAGCCGGCGACGGTGACGTGGCCCTGCTGTTTGGCAACGAAACATCCGGTCTGTCGAACGCCGAGGTACAGCGCTGCCAGCGTACTGTCTACATTCCGGCCAATCCCGCCTACAGCTCGCTGAATTTGGCTTCAGCAGTGCAACTGCTGTGTTACGAGTTGCGCCTGACCGCCTTCGACAGCGCGCCACCGGTTGTCACCAAGGCGATTCCCTTCGCCTCGCCACCGGCAACCAATCAGGACATCGAGCGCTTCTACGACCATCTTGGGCGGGTGATGGTGAGCAGCGGCTTCCTCGATCCGCAGCGCCCGCGACGACTGCTCCCAAAGCTGCGTCGACTGTTCGGGCGTGCTGAACTCGAACGCGATGAGATCAACATCCTGCGCGGCCTGCTGGACGCTGTCGAGAAACAGCTTGCCGGCCGAGGCGGCAGGCCAGGGCCTGCGGGCAATAGTGGACCATAACAGTCGGATATTGTAGAATTACGCCAGGACCCAGGCACTTTCGCTCAAGGATTTCCCCTCATGTTCAGCCACCTGCGCGAAGATATTCAATCGGTATTCGACCGGGACCCGGCCGCGCGCACCTTCTGGGAGGTGCTGACCTGTTACCCGGGCGTGCACGCGCTGGTCTCGCATCGCCTCGCTCATTGGTTATGGATGCACCGCCTGCGCTGGCTGGGCCGCCTCGTTTCGCACCTGGGACGCTTTCTTACCGGCATTGAAATCCACCCTGGAGCAACCGTTGGACGCCGCCTGTTCATCGACCACGGGATGGGCGTGGTGATCGGCGAGACGGCGGTGATCGGCGATGATGTCACGCTCTACCACGGCGTCACCCTGGGCGGAACTTCGTGGAACAAGGGTCGGCGCCATCCGACGCTGGAAAATGGGGTCGTCATCGGTGCCGGGGCGAAAGTGCTGGGACCGATCACCGTCGGCGCGCTGGCCAAAGTCGGCTCGAATGCCGTGGTCGTCAAGAACGTACCGGCGAGAGCGACGGCGGTAGGCAATCCGGCACGGATCATCGACGGTGAAATGGCGCAGAAGCGCGAGCAGATGGCGGGGCAACTGGGCTTCTCTGCCTACGCCCTGGGTGGCGATCAGGATGACCCCCTGGCCAAGGCGATTCATGGCCTGCTTGATCATGCCGTGGAGCTTGACCGGCGCTTTGACCGGTTGCTGAGAAAACTAGAGGCGGCTGGCGTCGACGTCGACAGCGAACGGATAACCGCCGACCCATTCGACCCACAATACCTGAGTAAAATAGTTGACTAATTTCTGAACCTTCGATTAGTATACCAATCTGATCAACTACTACTGATGGAGGAACCATGCGCCTGACCACCAAAGGACGCTTCGCAGTCACTGCGATGATCGACCTGGCACTGCGCTGTGCCGACGGCCCCGTATCTCTCGCCGGCATCAGCGATCGCCAGAAAATTTCTTTGTCTTACCTGGAGCAACTGTTTGGCAAGTTGCGCCGCTACGGCCTCGTCGAGAGTGTGCGCGGCCCAGGAGGTGGCTACTGCCTGGCACGCCCGACCAGCGAAATGACGGTGACCGACATCATTCGTGCTGTCGATGAACCGCTTGATGCGACCCAGTGCGGTGGGCGCGAAAACTGCCGCGATGACGAACGCTGCATGACCCATGAGCTGTGGTCAACGCTGAACGACAAGATGTACGACTTCCTGAGTTCGGTGACGCTGGCCGAGCTGGTCGACCAGCAGCTGCAGAAAAGAGGCGGCCACGTTGCCGTGATGCAGGATGCGCGGCGCACCCGGCCGCGGACCCGCGCCAAGACGGTCGCCGTTGGCGGCTGAAATCTCGTCAGATCGTAGTCATGTTTGCACCCGTCTATCTCGACCATAACGCCAGTACCCCAGCCGATCCGGCGGTGGTCGAAGCGATGCTGCCCTACCTTGCGCTGCAGTTTGGCAACGCGTCGAGCCGACACGAGTACGGCCGAGCAGCGCGGCGGGCGATTGACGAGGCACGCGGCCAGGTGGCGGCAGCAGTCGGTGCTCACGCCAGTGAGGTGGTTTTTACCAGTGGGGGCTCGGAGGCCAACAATCTGCTGATCAAGGGCGCTGCCGGGCGTCTCAAGCCTGGTCTGCTGGCCGTCAGCGCGATTGAACATCCCTGCGTGATCAGGCCGGCCGAGCAGCTATGCAAACACGGCTGGACGCTCGCAAGACTGGCGGTCGACGCCGACGGACGGATCGATGCCGAAAACTTCGAAGCGGTGATGAGCGCCAGGCCGAAGATCGTTTCGGTGATGCTGGCCAACAACGAAACAGGCGTGCTGCAGGATGTCGAGTCGCTTGCCGAACGTGGACGGTCAGTCGGCGCCTGGTTCCACACCGATGCGGTCCAGGCAATCGGCAGACTGCCGGTTGATTTTCGTCGCCTGAATACGGCCGGGGTTCATGCCTTGACGCTGTCGGCGCACAAAATCGGTGGTCCCAAGGGCGCTGCGGCGCTGGTACTAGACAAGCGGCTTGATCTCGAGCCGTTGATAGCAGGTGGTGGACATGAACGCGGCTTGCGTTCTGGCACCGAGAACGTGGCGGCGATCGTCGGCTTCGGCGTTGCCTGTGAGCTGGCGGTACAGCGCCGCGACGCACTGGCTCAGCATGTGCTCAAGCTGCGCCAGCAGGTCGAATGCGGTTTGCTCGGGCTGGGCGCGGTACTTTTTGGCCAGGGCCCCGAACGTTTGCCGAACACCGTTTATTTTGCGATCCCCGAAATCGACGGTGAAACGCTGGTGGGATACCTCGATCGTGCCGGCTATGCCGTGGCCAGCGGCGCGGCGTGTTCAAGTGCCAACCCTGAGCCCTCGCATGTGCTGCGGGCCATGGGCGTTGCGCCCGACCTGGCTCGCGGCGCCGTACGCATCAGCTTCGGTCGCGGCAACACTGAGGAACAGGTTGCCGCCTTTCTGGGCAGCCTGCAGGCGATGGTCACCCGGCTGCAACGTTTGACCGCAATGGCTGTCTGACCGCCGAGAATTCCCGAGAACACAATGCCTATCTGCCAAAACATGGACAACCCGGAGCAAGAGCAATGCTGAAGCTGCCTATCTATCTCGATTATTCGGCGACGACGCCGGTTGATCCCCGCGTGGCAACGAAGATGATCCCCTATCTGGTCGAGAAATTCGGCAATCCGGCCTCGCGCTCGCATTCTTTCGGCTGGGAAGCGGAAGCGGCGGTCGAAGAAGCGCGCGAAGAAGTGGCCAGACTGGTCAATGCCGACCCGAAGGAAATCGTCTGGACCTCAGGGGCAACCGAGTCCAACAACCTGGCGATCAAGGGAGCGGCACAGTTCTACGCGGGCAAGGGCAAGCACGTGGTAACGGTCACGACAGAGCACAAGGCCGTGCTCGACACCTGCCGGGAACTCGAGCGCCAGGGTTTTGAAGTCAGCTACCTCGATGTCCAGAACAATGGTCTGCTCGACCTCGAAGTGTTCAAGGCGGCGCTCCGCCCGGATACGATCGTTGTCTCGGTGATGTTGGTCAATAACGAGATCGGCGTCATTCAGCCGATCGCTGAGATCGGCGAGATCTGCCGCGCGAGGGGAATCATCTTCCACGTCGACGCAGCACAGGCAACGGGTAAGGTCGAAATCGATCTCGCGGCACTGAAGGTCGACTTGATGAGCTTTTGCGCGCACAAGACCTACGGCCCGAAAGGAATCGGTGCATTGTACGTGCGGCGCAAGCCGCGGGTTCGCCTGACCGCGCAGATGCATGGCGGCGGTCATGAACGTGGTTTCCGTTCCGGCACCCTGGCAACCCATCAGATCGTCGGCATGGGGGAAGCGTTTCGGCTGGCTCGCCTGGAAATGGGCGCCGAGAAAGAGCGTATCCGCATGCTGCGCGACCGCTTGCTCAAGGGGCTGTCGGATATTGATCAGGTGTTTGTCAATGGCGACCTCGAACAGCGTGTGCCGCACAATCTGAACATCAGCTTCGCCTATGTCGAGGGTGAATCGCTGCTGATGGCGATCAAGGACCTGGCCGTCTCATCCGGATCGGCTTGCACCTCGGCCTCGCTCGAACCCTCGTATGTGTTGCGAGCCCTCGGGCGGGAAGACGAACTGGCACACAGCTCGATCCGCTTCACGCTTGGTCGTTTCACCACCGAAGAAGAGATTGACTACGCCATCAAGCTCTTGCACGACAAGATTGGTCGACTGCGCGAGCTCTCGCCACTCTGGGAGATGGTTCAAGAAGGCGTTGACCTGAGTACGGTCCAATGGGCCGCACATTGATGAAGCACTGAAGGAGAAGCATCATGGCATACAGCATCAAGGTTCTGGATCACTACGAAAATCCGCGCAACGTCGGATCCTTCGGCAAGGAAGAAGAGGGCATAGCCACCGGTATGGTCGGTGCGCCCGCTTGTGGCGACGTGATGAAGCTGCAGATCAAGGTCGGCAAGGGTGGCGTAATTGAAGACGCCAAGTTCAAGACCTACGGTTGCGGCTCGGCCATCGCTTCGTCTTCACTGGTCACCGAATGGGTCAAGGGCAGAACCATCGACCAGGCGCTGGACATCAAGAACACACAAATCGCCGAAGAGTTGGCACTGCCGCCAGTCAAGATTCACTGCTCGATTCTCGCCGAGGATGCGATCAAGGCGGCAGTGGCGGACTACAGGAAAAAACACGGCGAACAGGTTTCAGCGTAAGGCAACAAGTACAGCAGGAGGTTTTTGCATGGCAGTGACGCTTTCTCAACGGGCCGCCAACCATGTTGCCAATTACATGGTCAAGCGCGGCAAGGGCATCGGACTACGCCTCGGGGTACGCACCAGCGGCTGCTCGGGAATGGCCTACAAGCTCGAGTTCGCCGACGTCGTGCATCCGGACGACATCGAGTTTGAATCGCACGGCGTGAAGGTGCTGATCGACCCGAAGAGTTTGCCCTACCTCGACGGGACCGAACTGGACTACGCGCGAGAGGGTCTCAACGAGGGTTTCCGCTTCAACAACCCGAACGTCAAGGACGCCTGCGGCTGTGGCGAGAGCTTCAACGTCTGATCGGCGGCAAACCGAGGCGTGCGCTGGGCTTGATGGGCTGTGACGGGACAAGATGGAATTCAACGCCGAACACTTCAACGCTGACCATTTCTCGCTGTTCGACCTGCCCCCGGCCTTCCGGCTCGACGCTGCCCTGCTCGACCGGCGCTATCTGGAACTGCAGTCACAGATCCATCCGGATCGGTTTGCGAGTGCCAGCGAGGCCGAACGACGGCACTCGCTGCAATGGGCAACGCGGGTCAACGAGGCCTATCAGACGCTGAAGAAGCCGCTGTCGCGGGCGAAATACCTGCTGCACCTGGCAGCACACGACATTGGCAGTGAGAGCAACACCTTGATGCCGGTCGACTTCCTGATCGAACAGATGGAGTGGCGCGAGGCCGTAGCCGAAGTACGCGCCGCCGGTGAACACCATGAACTCGAACACCTGCATCATCGGCTGAAGCGTGACCTGCTGGAACGGTATGAGGAAATCGCCATGCTGCTTGACGATCAGCCTGACCTGGAGCAGGCAGCTGATCGCGTCCGGCGATTGATGTTCCTCGAAAAACTGCTCGTCGAAATTGACGAGGCCATGGCGGCGCTTGAAGAGTAGGCAGGGAACCCTGACACCGGACGCAGTCGCAGCATCCGAAACCCCACCAGCAACAACAGCTTCTGGACCTCATTTTCCATGGCACTCTTACAGATTGCGGAACCCGGCGAATCGGCTGCGCCGCACCAACACCGGTTGGCGGTCGGCATCGATCTCGGGACCACCAATTCACTGGTCGCTACGGTGCGCAGCGGTCTGGCCGTGGTCATCAGCGACGAACTCGGGCGTCCCTTGCTGCCATCGGTCGTCCGTTACCTGCCGGATGGAAACTGCGACGTCGGCTATGAGGCGCAGGCCAGGCAGGCCATAGATCCGCGCAACACCATCGCTTCGGTCAAGCGCTTCATGGGCCGCGGCCTGCAGGACATCGTCCAGCGCGAGGCCCTGCCCTACCTTTTCGACGAGGGTCCGGGAATGCTTCGCCTGAACACAGTGGCTGGGCGCAAGAGTCCGGTCGAGGTGTCGGCCGAGATCCTGCGCGTCCTGCGCCTGCGTGCCGAGGCCTCGCTGGGTGGGCCGCTGGTAGGCGCGGTGATCACTGTTCCCGCCTACTTCGACGACGCCCAGCGCCAGGCGACCAAGGACGCTGCCCGACTGGCCGGTCTACCGGTTCTGCGTCTGCTCAACGAGCCCACCGCAGCCGCGGTAGCCTACGGCCTCGACAACGCCTCGGAGGGAACCTACGCGGTCTATGACCTTGGTGGCGGCACCTTCGACATTTCGATCCTCAGGCTTTCTCGCGGCATCTTCGAAGTGCTGGCGACGGGTGGCGACTCCGCGCTCGGTGGCGACGATTTCGACCATCGCATCTTCTGCTGGCTGCTCGAAGCCGCCCAGCTCAAACCCTTGTCGGTCGAGGATGCGCGCATGCTGCTGACCCGCGCCCGTGAAGCCAAGGAATATCTGACCTTTCACGGCGTTGCCCCGATCAACGCCCGGCTCAACAGTGGCGAGGTCGTCGATCTGACTCTGACGACCGAAATCTTTGCCGAGATTACGCAGACCCTGGTCGCCAAGACCATCCAGCCGGTCAAGAAAGCATTGCGCGATGCTGGACTGTCGGTCGCCGAAGTCAAGGGCGTGGTAATGGTCGGGGGCGCGACGCGCATGCCACAGGTACAGCGCGCCGTCGGTGATTTTTTCAGGCAGGAGCCGCTGAACAACCTCGATCCGGACAAGGTCGTTGCCATCGGCGCGGCAACCCAGGCCAACCT
This sequence comes from Candidatus Accumulibacter necessarius, assembly GCA_017302435.1. GTDB lineage: Bacteria > Pseudomonadota > Gammaproteobacteria > Burkholderiales > Rhodocyclaceae > Accumulibacter > Accumulibacter necessarius. The sequence continues at coordinate 29,711 of JAFLDL010000030.1, read as the reverse complement.
CCTTGCCGGCAACGGCTTGGGCGGTGACAACTGGCTGCTACTCGACGTCATCCCGTTGTCACTGGGCCTGGAAACGATGGGCGGCTTGGTCGAGAAAATCATTCCGCGCAATTCGACCATCCCGACCGCCAGGGCGCAGGAATTCACCACTTTCCGCGACGGCCAGACGGCGCTGGCCGTCCATGTCGTCCAGGGGGAGCGCGAACTGGTCAGTGATTGCCGTTCGCTGGCCCGCTTCGAACTGCGCGGCATTCCACCGATGGTCGCCGGCGCAGCACGCATTCGCGTCACTTTCCAGGTCGATGCCGACGGTCTGCTCGCCGTCACTGCCCGCGAGCAGACCGTCGGCGTGGAAGCGAGTATCGTCGTCAAGCCCTCCTACGGCCTCTCGGATGACGAGATCGCCGGCATGCTCAAGGACTCGATGCTACATGTCCGGGATGATGCCCTCCGGCGAGCACTCAAGGAGTCGCAGACAGACGCGCAACGGCTGATCGAGGCCGTGCGTTCGGCAATCGACACCGATGGGGAATTGCTCTCGGTCGAAGAACGGTCGCGGATCGAGCATGACGTGAGTAATCTCCAGGCTGCGCTGCTCGGTGATAACCGCCGCCAGATCATGCTGGCGATGGATGATCTCGAAGCCGACACCAAGGACTTCGCCGCACGCCGCATGGACAAGTCGATCCGCCGGGCCTTTTCCGGCCGTCACATCAACGAACTGGACAGCGAAGTCGCCGCAGCAAGGACGGGAGAACACGCATGACCCAGATCATCGTTTTGCCGCACCTCGAACTGTGTCCGGACGGTGCCCTCTTCGAAGCAAGGGCTGGTGAATCGATCTGTCAGAACCTGCTCGAGAATGGCATTGCCATCGAGCATGCCTGCGAGATGTCGTGCGCCTGTACCACCTGCCACGTCATCGTCCGGGAAGGTTTTGACCTGCTCGAGCCCTCGGACGAGGTCGAGGACGACTTGCTCGACAAGGCCTGGGGGCTAGAACCGCACTCCCGACTGTCGTGTCAGGCAATGGTCAATGAGAGCCCATTGGTGATCGAGATTCCACGCTACTCCATCAACATGATCAAGGAGGTTAAACGATGAGATGGACAGACATCAGCGAACTCGCGGTCGAACTCGCCGAAACGCACCCCGAGGTCGACCCGCTGACGATCAACTTCGTTGACCTGATGAACTGGGTACTGGCCCTGCCGAGCTTCGACGACGACGCAAAACACTGTGGCGAAAAAATCCTTGAGGCGATCCAGCAAGCCTGGATCGACGAGCTGGCATGAAGCCGGACGATTCTGGCGGCAGCCAGCGCAACGTACTCGGCGGCCTGCTTGGCTCCTGCAGCGAGAAGCCGATGACAGGCTTTTTTCGTGACGGCTGCTGCAATACGGGCAGCGAAGATTTCGGCAGTCACACCGTTTGCGTCCTGCTCACCGACGACTTCCTCGAATTCTCGAAGGCGCGTGGCAACGATCTGTCCACACCGCGGCCGGAGTTCGGATTTCCCGGCCTCAACGCTGGCGATCGCTGGTGCCTCTGCGCGGCACGCTGGCGCGAAGCCTTCCAAGCCGGCAAGGCCCCTCGGGTTGTTCTCAATTCCACCAACGAAGCCTGTCTGCTGATCGTCAGCCTGGACGACCTCAAACGACATGCCATTGACCTCAACTGATAGAACTCGAGCATTGCCCCGGCAGCAGCCCGGAGATACGCCGGCTGCAGCGCCGATCAACTGAGTGGTGCGCAGGAGGCCATGCTTCTCCCAGCGGCGCCCGGAGAAGGACTTCGGCTGGAAAGCGCATCGCAAGGACGGCGGGCCAACCGTGATGAAAGCGTCACCCCGAAAGCTGTCCTTCGCGGTATATTCTATCCTCGCGATTCGACCAGCCGTCCGGCGAGTTCGTGCCGCCACCGATCAAGTGCTGATCAACGACCATGCCCGCAGACCTGCCCCCCGAGAGAATCCAGCCCGGCTCCGCCGGCCCCTTCCCGGTGCCCTGCGCCGGCGGCTTCGTTGAAGACTCGTTTGGGGTGTCGGTCGTGCTCAATGTCGGCAGTGTGCACCAGGTGTTTCGATGGATTGCGCCGGGGCGTTTCAGGATGGGCTCACCAGCCGACGAGGTTGAACGGGGCAGCGCGGAAGTGCCGCACGAAGTGACGCTGAGTAAGGGCTACTGGATCGCCGACACCGCCTGCACGCAGGCTTTCTGGCTGGCGGTGTGGCCGGTCAACCCGAGCCATTTCCAGGAAGACGGAAACAACCCGGTGGAAAACGTCGCTTGGCACGATGCGCAGCGTTTCATCGCCGAGTTGAACCGGCGGCTGCCCGGGCTGTACGCCCGTCTGCCAACTGAGGCCGAATGGGAATACGCCTGCCGTGCCGGCACCACAACGCCGTTCTCGTTTGGCAAGCAGATTACCCCCGAACAGGTCAACTATCACGGCGACTATCCTTGCTTTGGTGGCGAGAAGGGCCTGTATCGCCAGCGGACAGCTCCGGTCGGCACGCTGCCACCGAACCCCTGGGGATTGTATGAGATGCACGGCAACGTCTGGGAATGGTGCGCCGACTGGTATGCCGAGTACCCGCCAGAGCCACAGGTCGACCCGCGTGGCCCGGCTTTTGGCAGGATGCGGGTTTTGCGCGGTGGCACCTGGAGCGACCCCGCCCGCTATGCGCGCTCGGCCACCCGCAGCCGGATAGAGCCCGCCTACCGGCCACGCAGCACCGGTTTCCGCATTGTGCTGGGGCAGCGCTGAGCGCCATCGCGTGACCTGACGCACCGGGATGCACGACATTTCCCCGGCTCATCGGTCGACGAAGATCCCTTGGGCGCCACCTGTTGCCAGAGCGACGTCAGAGGGCTTTTTTGCTCACGGGTGCGCTGCAAGTCGCTTGATCGGAATACAATTCGCCGCCATCGGACCTCAACTGGACCGGTTCCTGCGGTGCGTTCAGCGCAATGGCTTGGGGAACCGGACGTCAACGACGGAGGTCAATCAACGTGTTTTGGATGGTCGTCGACGGCCCCACACCCGCATCGGACAGGACGCGATGAGCATCACCAGCGAAGAAGCACCAAGAAAAAAACGCTCCTACTCGAGAAAGCTGCCAGTCGCGTTGAAGCCGGGCAGCGAGGAGGCACACGCGGTCCGAATTGACGAGCGGCCCTTCATTGTCGGCATCGGCGCCTCCGCCGGCGGACTGGAGGCGCTCAGCCTGCTATTGCCGAACCTGCCGAAAAACCTCGGACTGAGCTACGTCGTCGTGCAGCACCTTTCGCCCACTTACCGCAGCATGATGTCGCAGTTGCTCGGCCGCGAGACCACGATGCCAGTCAGGGACATTGAAGACAGCATGTCGCCGGAACCGAATACGGTCTACATTACGCCACCGAACCGCAATCTTACGTTGCTGGATGGCCATTTCCGACTGGTCGAACCGGCCAAGGAATCGCTGCCCAAGCCGTCGGTGAATCGCTTCTTCGCCTCGCTCGCTGAAGAGATCGGCGAATCGACGATCGGCATCATTCTCTCCGGCACCGGTTCCGATGGCGCGGCGGGCATCCACGCGATCAAGGCCGCTGGCGGCTTCACCTTTTCCCAGGACCCGGAAACCGCCAAATACAGCGGCATGCCGCAGTCGGCAATCGACACCGGCAGCGTGGACTGGATTCTGCCGCCCGAGAACATGGGCGCCGAGATCAGCTTGATTGTCCTTAACCGTGGCCTGATTCCGGTAGCGACGCAGGCCGCGAGCGCGCCGGCAACGCTGAAAACGCTGCTCGGCAAGGTGCGCAGCCGCACCAAGGTCGACTTCTCGCAGTACAAGGAGCCGACACTCTGGCGACGGATCGAGCGACGCATGGCGGCAAACCACGTCAGTACCTTGCACGACTACCTGCAGGTGGTCGACCAGACGCCGGTCGAACTCGACAAGCTGTGCAAGGATATCCTGATTTCGGTCACCGCGTTCTTTCGCGATACCGATGCCTTTGTCCGGCTCGACAAGGTGGTCGCCGACATTCTCGCCAGCAAGCAGCCCGGCGATGACATCCGCGTCTGGGTTGCCGGTTGTGCGACCGGCGAGGAGGCGTATTCGCTGGCCATCCTGTTTTCCGAACGTCTGGGCGCCGCCTTCGACCAGTACCGCCTGCAGATCTTCGCGACCGACATCGACCTGGATGCGATGTCGCTCGCACGACGTGGCGTCTTTGCCGCCTCCAGTCTGGCGCATATGGACCGCGGCCGCCTGCGCGCCAACTTCACGCCGCACGGCGACCGTTACGAGATCAACAAGAACCTGCGCGACGTGGTCATCTTCGCCCGCCAGGATCTGGTGCAGGATCCGCCGTTCCTGCGCCTGGACTTGGTCAGCTGCCGCAACGTACTGATCTATTTCCAGAGTGAATTGCAGGCGCGACTGCTTTCGGTCTTCCATTACGCACTCAATCCGGGCGCCTACCTGTTCCTTGGCAAGTCGGAAGGCATCTTCCAGCAGGAGGCGCTGTTCGGTGTGGTTGACAAGGATGGCCGCCTCTATCGTCGCCACGGGGTAAGTGCCCGACTGCCGCTGCTGCGATCGGAGATGCAGCTCCCGGCGGCCGGCCTCAACCAGCATCAGCGACCGAGCAAGCCGACCACCCCGCTGGGTTTCGAGAACATCCTGCTCGAGGCCGCCGGGCGCCATTTCATCCCGACCAGCCTGTTGATCAACGGCAAGTTCGAAATCCGCCACATTCACGGTGACGCCAGCCGACTGCTCAACGTTTCACCCGGGCGGCCGGCCTTCGACCTGATCTCGCTCATCCGTCGCGAGCTGCGTACCGAGGTCCAGGTTCTGATGCGGCAGGCGCAGGTCAAGCAGGCCGTGGCGCACGGGCGACCACGGCACATCAAGGCGCTCGACCCCACCCGCGGCGTCCGCCTGTCGGTCCATCCGGTATCGGCCACCGGTGGCGAGGCCCTGTTCATGGTCTGCATTGAATGGATCCTGCCGCCAGCCGGCAAGAATTCCGTCGAGGACAACGGTAACGTTACTGACAAGGAACTCGAAGACGAACTCGCGGCAACGCGTGAGCACCTGCAGACGCTGGTCGAAGAGCTGGAAACCTCGAACGAGGAGATGCAGGCGCTGAATGAGGAGATTCAGGCCTCGAACGAGGAGATGCAGGCCTCGAATGAGGAACTGGAAGCCTCCAATGAGGAACTGCAGTCGACCAATGAAGAACTGGCGACGGTCAATGAGGAATTGCAGATCAAGACCGCCGAGACGCAGGAACTCAACGTCGAGCTGGAATGCATCCAGAACAGCGTCGACTACCCGTTGCTGGTGCTCGATCGCAATGCCTGCCTGCAGCGCTTCAACAGCGCTGCTGCCCGGCTGTTCAAGCTGGGCGCAGCCCAGGTCGGACGCCACCTGCGCGACCTGCCATTGCCACCGGACATGCCCGATCTGGTGGCCGACAGCCAAAAGGTGATTGACACACAGAACGCGCTCGACCGCCAGATTGTCAACGCCAACCGCCGCCACTATTCGCTGCATATCGCGCCGCTGCTGCGCGACCCGCAGCGCATTGCCGGCGTCATCCTGCTGTTTGCCGACAACACCAGCCTTTACGAGACCGAGCGCTCGGCGCGCGAGACCCAGGTCAGGCTGCTGGCAGTGATGAATAATTCGGTCTCGCTGATGGCGGTGAAGGATGCCTCTGGCCGCTACCAGTTCGCCAACCCGAAATTCGAGCAGAGCTTCGGCTTTGAATCCGGGCAAGCGATCGGCAAGACGGACCTGCAGTTGTTCCCCGAGGCCGTGTGCGATCTGTTTCGCGAGAGCGAACTCGAAGCGATGCGTCTGCGCAAGGGGATCGAGCGTGAGGAAGCCCTTCCCCTGGCCGGTGGCGCACGCCATTTCCTGGTGGTCCGTTTTCCCCTCTTCGACGACGATGGGGCGATTACCGGCACCTGCTTCCAAGCCACCGACATCACTGCCCGCAAGCGCGCAGAAGAGCGCTTGCGGCTTGCGGCGATGGTCTTCGATCGTGCTTCCGAAGGTGTCATGGTGACCGATACCGAGCAACGGATCCTGACTGTCAATGATGCTTTTACCACTTTGACCGGCTTTACCCGACAGGAAGTCGTCGGCAAGAAACCCAGCATCCTGCGCTCGGAGAGAACGCCCGCCGAGCTTTACGTTGACATGTGGAACAAGGTCAACCGGGTCGGCGTCTGGCAGGGTGAAATCTGGAATCGCCGCAAGAACGGCGAGCCCTTCCTCGAATGGCTATCGATCAATACGGTGAAGGATAAGAGCGGCAAGGTGGTCAACTACGTTGGCATGTTCAGCGATATTACCAAGGCGCGCGAGTCACAGCAGCGCATCGAGTACCTGGCAACGCACGATGAGCTCACCGGACTGCCCAACCGGGCACTGTTCAACGATCGCCTGCACCTGGCCCTGGCGCGTGTCGAACGCTCGGGGGAGAGCATCGGCGTGGTGTTCATCGACCTCGACAACTTCAAGGTGGTCAACGACACCCTCGGCCATGTGACCGGCGACAAGCTCCTCAAGCAGGCGGCCCTGCGGCTGCTTGACTGCGTTCGTGCCGAAGACACGGTGGCGCGCCTGGGCGGCGACGAGTTCGTGGTCCTGCTTGAAACCGCTGATCGGCGCGAGGCCACACTGACAGCTGAACGTCTGCTGAGCACCCTGAGCGCCAGCTACCATTTCGACGAGCACGAATGCTTCATCAGTGCCAGTATCGGCCTGAGCATGTTCCCCGAGGATGCTGCCGATGCTAACGCGCTGATGCGGAATGCCGATTCGGCGATGTATCGGGCCAAAGACCACGGCAAGAACGCTTTTCGCTTCTTCACTGCCGACCTTGCGCTTCAGTCGACACGCCGCCTGGCGCTGGAGACGGGCTTGCGCCGCGCAATCGATAACGGCGAGTTCTTCCTCCACTACCAGCCACAGATCAACCTTGAGAACCATCAGGCAGTCGGCGCCGAGGCGCTGGTACGCTGGCAGGCAAACGGTGAGGTCGTGGAACCGGTGGTTTTCATTCCTGTTGCCGAGCAGAGCAACCTGATCGTAGCGATCGACGAGTGGGTGCTGGGGGAAGTCTGCCGCCAGATCGTCGAGTGGGACAAGAGCGGACTGCCGCCCGTCCGGATCAGCGTCAACATCTCCGCGCGCCACTTTCGCAAGGAAGGCATGGCCGCCGACCTGATGCAGATCGTCAGCCAGCATGGTGTTTCGCCACAGCGGCTGTGCATCGAGATTACCGAAGGCGTGTTGATGGACTTCGAACGTGCCCAACGCATGCTGGCCGAACTGGTGGCCTTCGGTCTGATGATCAGTATTGATGACTTCGGCACCGGGTTTTCGTCCCTGTCGTACCTCAAGCGTTTCCCGATCCACGAACTCAAGATCGCGCGCAGCTTCGTTGACGGCATCTCGACCAACTCCGACGACCGCGCCATCGGTTCGGCGATCATTTCGCTCGCCCGCCACCTCGGCATGAGCGTCGTCGCCGAAGGGGTCGAACTGGCCGACCAGCACGCCGAACTCGACGCCTCCGGCTGCCACAATGGCCAGGGCTACCTGTATGCCAGACCGCTCGCACCGGACGTCTTTGCCGAGTGGTTACGTACCCGCACCTTGTCGTCCCTTTCGTGAAAACTGGCGAACAAATGCTAGACACGCGCGCCGGGTTGATCCCGGAGTCGTCAGGCGATGTCGCAACGACACCTGCGCCAGCCAGACCGTCGAACGAGGCAGCCCCTGCTGCGAGCCAACTGAGCTACACGCTTGATCCAGACGATGCCATCACTGCCGTCACAGGCGATTGGGACCGCTTCGCGCTCGACAACGGCGGCGACGAGAGCCTTTCGACGAAGGTCATCGGCCGACGCCTCGATCATTTCATCTCAGGCGACGTCACGCTGATGTTCGTACGCACCCTTTTGATGTCGGCGCGAACGCTCAAGCGTACGGTCCAGCGACCCTATCGCTGCGACTCACCCCAACTCAAGCGCTTCATGGAAATGACCATCGTGCCACGTGGCAATGGCGTTCTCGAAGTCTGTCACCGCCAGGTCCGTTCCGAACCGTACCGCTATTCGCTACCGGTCACCGCGGCCATGCCGGGGGCCGGATCGAACTTCGTCAAGCGGTGCAGCCTCTGTCAACGCATCCGGGTCGGGCAGATGTGGAGAGAGGTCGATGATGCCGTCCTCGAAGGGCGACTGCAGCCAGGCGCAGCGGCGAAACTCGTTGTGGTGTACGGGGTATGCCCCGACTGCATGTCCCGGCGTGGCGTCAAACCCTAAACCGCACCGGCCGCGAACCCAGCCGCTCAGGTCATGCTGTCGACCTGGTTCGCCGCAGGCGCCACGGCATCGGCGTCGCCCTCGTCGATAAGGCGCTGCTCAAGGCTCTCGATCAAGCCGTTTGCCGCGTCCTCGATCATATCGAGAACCAGGTCGAAGCCATGGCCAAGACCGTAGTACGGATCAGGAACCTCGTCGTCGTCGAAATTTTTCGAGTAGCTCATCAACAACCCCAGACGGTCGTGCTTGTCCGGGGGACAAATGCGTTTCAGCACCCCGAGGTTGTTGTGGTCCATCGCCAGGATCAGGTCAAAGTAATCCAGATCCTGGGCTGCCACCTTGCGCGCCCGCATGTTCGACAGATCGTAGTGGCGAACGGCGGCCGCACGCTGGGTCCGTTGGTCCGGTGCCTCGCCTGCGTGATAGCCGTGGGTACCGGCGGAATCCACCTCCACTTTCTCGTCGAGGTTTTTCTGGCGCAGAATATGGCGGAAAACACCCTCGGCCGTTGGCGAGCGGCAGATATTCCCCATGCAGACGAATAAAACCTTGATCACCTTCCGTTTTTCCACACGCTTAATGGGACTGATTCAGTTCAACCCTGCCTCATCCGGCACCCTCCAGGCAGTCGCGCCAGCCCCTGCTGGCAGCCGAAGCTGGCGAAGGCTTCATCATCCGTGGAAAAGGGAGCCAGTGCAACATTGCAGCTCAGGTTCGAGGCTCCTATCGGCAAAAAAACGCCTCCCAGGGACAGCCCGAACCCGCTTTTCAGCGTCAACCCGGCACCTTGGACCTGGCCCTGCTTTGCCCGCCAGACCCCGGTCTGGCGCCGCGCCCGGCCGCAGGTTTCGCCTTCTCTACCGGCTTGGGCTTGCGCCGATTCTGCTCGGGCGCTTTCTTGTCGGCAAAGGGATTGCTGCTGACGTTGAACTGGATTTGCAGCGGCGTCCCCTGCAGCTTGAACACCTCCCGGAAGGTATGCTCGAGGTAGCGGCGATACGAATCCGGGATCTTGTCGAGCGCATTGCCATGAATGACGATCAGCGGCGGATTCCTGCCACCCTGATGGGCGTAGCGCAGCTTCGGCCGGAACAGCCCGCTGCGCGGCGGCGCCTGCCTCGCCACCGCGTCGATCAGGGCACGGGTCAGCTTGGGCGTTGGCAGATCGGCGATGGCCGCCTTGTAAGCCGCGTCCACCGAACGGAAAAGCTGTTCCAGCCCCTGCCCCTTGAGCGCCGAGACGTAGTGAAAGCGGGCAAAATCGATGAACGACATCTGCCCCTCGAGAGCCCCCTTGATCTGCTCACGGACGTAGGCATCGAGGCCATCCCACTTGTTCACCGCAACCACCAGCGCGCGACCCGATTCCCGAATGAAACCGCCGATGTGCGCATCCTGATCGGAGATGTCCTGGCGCGCGTCGAGGACCAGAATCACCACCTGTGCGTCCTCGATTGCTTGCAGGGTCTTGATCACCGAGAATTTCTCCAGGGTCTCGAAAACCTTGCCGCGACGGCGCAAGCCGGCGGTGTCGATCAGCGTGTACTGGCGGCCGGCGCGCTCGAAATCGACTTCGATGGCATCACGGGTCGTTCCTGGCTGGTCAAAAGCGATCACCCGATCTTCGCCGAGCAGCGCGTTGATCATCGTGCTCTTGCCGACGTTCGGGCGGCCGACGATGGCCACCTTGACGACGTCGCTTGTCGTCTCGCCTTCCGCCAACTCCGGGTACGGCTCCAGCGCCAGTTCGATCAGGGCACGCACCCCCTCGCCGTGCGCCGCCGAGATCGGCAGCGGCTGGCCAAGGCCGAGTTCATGAAAATCGGCGACGACGATACCGTGGTTCATGCCTTCGGACTTGTTGACGGCGAGCAGGACGTTGCGCCCGGACTTGCGCAGCCGGTTGGCAATTTCCTTGTCCAGGGCCGTCACCCCGCTACGGCCGTCGACCACGAAAACCACCACATCGGCCTCGTCAATCGCCTGTTCGGTCTGGCGCGCCATCTGGTGCATGATGCCGTCTTTGGCGAGCGGTTCGAAACCACCGGTATCAATCACCAGATAGGGTTTGCTGCCGAGTCTTCCGTGGCCGTAATGACGGTCACGCGTCAGCCCCGGAATATCGGCCACCAGAGCATCGCGCGTCCTGGTCAGCCGGTTGAAGAGCGTCGATTTGCCGACATTCGGACGCCCGACGAGAACGATGCTGGGCTTCACTGGGCCTCGATCGCGAGCACGCGTCCGCTGCTCGTCTGTAGCACCAGACTGCTGCCGAGGCGCTGTAAAGGGGCCTGAATCGCGCTGCCATCGGTCGCCAGGCGGGCGACGAAACCGCCATCGTCACGACTCAGAAAGTGCACGATTCCCTTGGCATCAGCGACGACGACCAGATTGCGCAGCGACTGCGGCGCCGTGAGCCGGCGCAGGAACAGCTTGTCCTGTTTCCAAAGCCCGGCGCCACTGGCCTTGTCGAGGGCATGCACGGCGCCTTTGTCGTCGGCGACGTAAACGTAGCGGCTATCGATCGCCAGGCCGGCAGCGCTCGAGATGTCGCGCGACCACATCAGGTTGCCGTTGCCGAGGTCGAAACAGGCGACGCGCCCCTGGAAGGCGGCCGCACAGATCATGCGGCCATCGATGACCGGCGCGCTGGTGACGTCGGCGACGCGATCGAGTTCGGTGGCGCCCTTCGGCAGGGCGACCGTCCCCTCCCAGAGCGGCGCGCCGTTTTCTGCACTCACCGCAATCAGCTTGCCACCCGGGAAGCCGGCAAAGACATACTTCTCGATCACCACCGGGCTGGCCGTCACGCGCAGGGACAGGGGGGTGCTCGGACGCTGATAGAGCCACTTGCGCTTGCCGTTGGCCGGGTCATAGGCGGCCAGCCGGTGATCGACACTACGGACAATCACCAGGCCAGCGCTCACCGCCGGCGGGGCAACGATCTCGCTGCTCGCCTTGGCTTTCCACAGCAGGCTTCCGTCGGCCGTGGACAAGGCCAGAACATCGCCCTTCGCCGTGCCCACGACGAGCATCCGCGGATCGGCCCCGACGCCACCCGAGAGCGGCTGTTCCACCTGGATTCTCCAGACCTGCTTGCCATCGTCGAGACGGGCGACCGTACCATCCCTGGCTGCGACGTACACCGACGACGCCACCACGGCTGGAACAAAGGTATAGTCGCCGCCCTTGCCGACCCCTTCCTCCCAGAGCACACGCACGTCGGCCCGGGTCTCGATCGGCTGCAGCTCAGCCATCTTCGGCCCACTGCTGGAAAATGGATTCAGTGCGTCGAGCGTCGAACAGCCAGCCAGCACCACCGCCAGCATCGCCCCGGCAAGCAAGTGGCGCGTCATCAACCGGACTCCCCGAGTGCATCAAGTTTCAGTTGCAGCGACTCCCGATAAGCGGCATTCACCTGTCTGTTCGGCGCGTTCTCGCCCGCCGACAGGCCTGCCTTGTCGAGACTGGCCAGTGCAGCCTGATACGCTGCCCGCGCCTCGGCGGTCTTGCCCTGGGCAGCAAGAATGTCGCCGCGGCCATCCGCGAAACGACCAGCGAAGCCGGCGCTGGGCGTCCCATCGAGTTGCTTCAGCGCTTCATCGTAGGCCTTTTCGTCCAGCAGCAGGGTGGCCAGACGCAGGCGCGCCAAGTCGCGCAGTTGATCCTTGCCATGTTCCACCACCCAGGCCAGCTGCAGCTTGGCCGTCTTGACATCACCGGCATCAGACATCACCCGGGCAGCGGTGAGCGCGGCCAGGGGAGCGTAGGCGGTCGAGCCGAACTTCTCGATCAGTTCGCCACTCGCCGTCTTGATGCGCTGCGCGTCGTTCTCGAGAACGGCGTTCTGCAGCACCCCATAGACCATCGAGGCTTGCGCGGTCTGATTGCGCTGATACCAGTTCCAGCCCTGCCAGGCGACCACAGCGATCGAGACAGCCGTCACGATACCGGCCAGCAGGTTTCCGTATTGTTTCCACCACGCCTTGATTTCGGCGATCTGTTCCTGTTCTTCGAGGTCGTAAGTAGCCATTACGATTCTTCCCAATCCAAAATGGAGCTCATGATTTCGTCGGCAACGCTGTCGACACTGACCCGCTTCTGTTCGTTCGGTTGCTCGCCGGCCAGCCGCAGCGGCTTGAGGGTGACCTCGCCGGCATTCGCCTCGTCGTCCCCTATGATCACGGCAAAACTCGCACCCGAGGCATCCGCCTTCTTCATCTGTGACTTGAAGCTGCCGCCGCCACAATGAAAAAGGACGTCGATGCCCTGGTCGCGCAGGCCTTCGGCAACCCGCGCCGCCAGGCGCGAAGCGGCTTGCCCCTGGTGCACGACATAGACATCGACCGGCTCCGCTCCGACCTCGCCGCCAGCCTCTCGCATCAGCGCAATCAGCCGTTCGACGCCCATCGCAAAACCACAGGCCGGTGCCGGCTTGCCCCCCAGTTGCTGCACCAGGCCGTCGTAACGACCCCCTGCACAGACCGTCCCCTGCGCCCCGAGGCGATCGCTGACCCACTCGAAAACCGTCAGGTTGTAGTAGTCGAGACCGCGCACCAGGCGGGGATTGATCGCGAAAGGCTGGCCGGCGTCGCGCAGCACCTGCTGCACCCCCTCGAAATGCGCCAGCGATTCGGCGCCCAGTTGATCGATCAGTTGCGGCGCGCCGAGGATCAGTTCCTGCAAGGCCGGGTTTTTGCTGTCGAGGATGCGCAGCGGGTTGCTGTGCAGGCGCCGCCGGCCGTCGTCGTCAAGCAGTTCGCTGTGCTGCTCGAAATAGCTGATCAGCTCGGCACGATGGCGCGCACGCTCGCCCGACTGGCCAAGCGTGTTGAGCTGCAGGGCTATGCCGTCGAGACCGAGATCATCCCACAGGCGGGCACCCATCAGGATCTGTTCGGCATCGATGTCCGGGCCGGGGAAACCGAGTGCTTCGACGCCCACCTGGTAAAACTGCCGATAACGCCCTTTCTGTGGCCGCTCGTGCCGGAACATCTGGCCCGTGTAGTACAGCCGTTGTGGCTGCTGCGCGATCAGATTGTGCTGAATCACCGCGCGCACGCAGCCGGCGGTGCCCTCCGGACGCAGTGTCAGCGGCTCGCCGTTGAGACTGTCGATGAAGGAGTACATCTCCTTCTCGACGATGTCGGTCACTTCGCCGATGGCGCGCTTGAACAGCGGCGTCGGCTCGACAATCGGCAGGCGAATCGGGCGATAAGCGTAGCTCTTGAGCCACGAGCGGATGATTTCCTCGAACCGCTCCCAGAATTCGGCCTCGTCCGGCAGGATGTCGTTCATTCCTCGAACCGACTGGATTTTCGGAGTCATCATCCGCCCGGAGACTTTCTTTGGTAGGTGCGCGCGACGTAGGAATCGACGATGGCGATGAACTCCTGCGCTATATGTTCGCCGCGCAGGGTGACGGTCTTGGCGCCGTCCTCGAACACCGGCGCCGCCGGCGCCTCGCCGGTGCCCGGCAGGCTGATGCCGATATTGGCATGCTTGCTCTCACCCGGCCCATTGACGACGCAGCCCATCACGGCCAGGGTCATGTTCTCGACGCCATCATGGTCAATGCGCCACTGCGGCATCCGCTGGCGCACGTGGTCCTGGATCGATCGCGCCAGTTCCTGAAAAAAGGTGCTGGTCGTCCGGCCGCAACCCGGACAGGCGACGACCATTGGCGTGAAGGCGCGCAAACCCATGGTCTGCAGCATCTCCTGCGCGACAATGACCTCCTGGGTGCGTTGGCCGCCGGGTTCCGGGGTCAGCGAAACGCGTATGGTATCGCCGATACCTTCCTGCAAGAGGACCGCCATCGCCGCCGTCGACGCCACGATGCCTTTGGAGCCCATGCCGGCTTCGGTCAGGCCAAGGTGCAAGGGATAGTCACAGCGGCGCGACAACTCACGATAGATGGCGATCAGATCCTGCACGCCGGACACCTTGCACGACAGAATGATCCGGTTCCCCGGCATGCCGAGTCCCTCGGCACGAGCGGCTGATTCGAGCGCCGAGACCACCATCGCTTCACGCATCACCGCAATGGAATCGCGCGGCTCCGGGCAGCGGGCATTCTCGTCCATGATCCGCGCCAGCAGGTCCTGGTCGAGGCTCCCCCAGTTCACACCGATGCGCACCGGCTTCTCGTACCGGCAGGCAATCTCGATCATCTGTGCGAACTGTTCGTCGCGCTTGCGGCCGTGGCCGACATTGCCCGGGTTGATGCGGTACTTGGCCAGCCCCTGCGCGCAGTCGGGGTGCTCGGCGAGCAGGCGATGACCGTTGTAATGAAAGTCGCCAATCAGCGGCACGTCAACCCCCATCCGGCCAAGGTGCTCGCGAATCGGCGCCACGGCAGCCGCGGCCTCGGGCGTATTGACGGTGATCCGCACCAGCTCCGATCCGGCGCGCGCCAGCTCGGCACATTGAATCGCCGTCCTGACCACGTCGACGGTATCGGTATTGGTCATCGACTGGACGACCACCGGCGCATCACCACCGACCGCCACCTGGCCAACCATGACCGGACGCGTTCGCCGACGGAGTGTGCCCGGCCCCGGATTGCTCACGGCTTGCATACCCCTCGCGACGCTCTCATTCCACCGTCAGCCGCGCAACTTCACCACTGCTGTGCGGCGCCAGTTCGATGACCCTGCCCCGGTACTGCACGGTGACCTGCGTCGAGTTGCCCACCACCAGTGAAAATGGCGGCTGCCCGTGGACCTCGCGCTGACTGCCCGCCGGGCTCAGCCCGGACAGGAGAACCTGACCCCGGGCATCACGGATCTCGACCCAGGCAGGCTGAGCAAAGGAAAGCTTCAGTCCGCCGCCGGCCACCGAGGCATCCGACAACACGGTTGCATGCGGCGCCGAGAGCACGGTCACCGACTCGCCGGGTCCTGCCTTTGGCGCAGCCAGCGCGGTTGACGCTGGCTCTGACGGAGGCGCGGGCGCAGTGTTCTCAAGGGGTGGCGCCGGCTTGCGATCGATCAGCGCCGCCAGTTGTGACTGCCAGAGGTCGGCGGGGACGAAAAAGTAGGCCAGCACAGCCAGGCCCAGCAATACCAGTCCGGAAATAACGGCAAGGTAGTCCCGGCGCTCGGCCCGCCGCCGGCCTGAATGCGGCAGGCTGGCAGTGGTTCCGGCCGACGCTTCGAGTTGCGCCTTCTGCTGCAGCTGTGCTGCATCCAGTGCGCGCATCAGGGCCTCTGCGTCGATATTGAGCAGGCGCGCATAGTTGCGGACGAAGCCCCGGATCATCGTGTTTCCGGGCAAGGACTTCCAGTCTTCTGCCTCCAGTGCTTCGACCTGCCGAGGACCCAGCTTGAGTGCCTGCGCAGCGTCCGCCAGACTCATGTTGCGACCCTCCCTCGCGGCACGCAGCTGTTGACCGACGCCACCTTTAAGGGGGGTAACCGCTCCACTGGCCGCTGCTTCGGCCTGGGTTTGCCCCCCTGCTGGCAGCCCATGTTGCTCTCCCGGAAACGGGAATACGGATTGCTCACTCATTCTTCACTCATTCGACGTTGCCTCGCAGCAGTTCCTGAGCCTCCCGCGAGAGCGGGAATCTGTTCCGCAGCTGATTGCCATAACGCGCTTCGGCTGGCCGGTTACCGAGCCGGCGCTCGATTCGTACGCCCAGCCAGAGTGCCTCGGCACTCGGCTCGGTCTTGCGCAGCAGTTCTGCGAGTTGCTGCTTTGCCAGTTCCAGATGCCCGCGCTGGTAATTGATGTTTGCCAGCTGAAGCAATGCCTGCGGGTTGCCCGGCGCAATGCGCAGACTGTGCTGAACATAATCGTCGGCGGCAGCGAAGTCGCCCAGCTTGGCGTAACAGGTGCCGGCATTCAGATAGGCCATGTCGGGGGTCTCGTACAAGGGATTCCTGATCGCTTTCTGGAAGAAGGCAATGGCTTCCTTCTCTCTACCGATCTGGCAGAGAAACCAGCCGTAGTTGTTGTTGATCTCGGGGTCGTTGGCGTCGAGACGCAAGGCCCGCTGAAAGTCCTGGTCGGCAAATGGAATCTCGCGCGCCTGGAAACCCGCCAGGCCACGCGTGCTGTAGGCCTTGGCATAGCTGGGATCAATGTCGATGGCGATGGTCAGCTCTTCGAGTGCCGTCGCCAGCTGGTTGGCCTGCAAATACAGAGCCCCCAGTTCGGTGTGCAATTTGGCACGCGTACGGGCGTCGCGGGGCTTCGACGGTCTGCGCGAGTCGGCTGCTTCCTCTGGGTCCGGTTGCTTGCTGGGCAAGGAAAGCGGCACCGATGAGCAGGCACCGAGACAGAGACACACCAGCAGGGCGAGTACTGCGTTCCTCATGTGCAGGCCTCCTGACGGTCGGGCTGAAGGAAGAGCGTTCGCCGGCCAGTCCGCTGCGTTCTGTCAAGCACCTGTCCAGCCAGTTGACCACAGGCGGCATCGATGTCGTCGCCGCGCGTCTTGCGGGTTGTGGTCACCACCCCCGCGTCGAGCAGGATCTCGGCAAAACGGCGGATGCGGTGAGTCGGTGAGCGGCGGTACGGCGAACCGGGAAAGGGGTTGAAAGGGATGAGGTTGAACTTGCATGGCACCTCGCTCGTCAGAGCGAGCACCTCGCGCGCCTGCGCATCGGCGTCATTGACCCCGTCAAGCATCACGTACTCGAAGGTGACGAAGTCCCTCGGCGCCTTCTCGAGGTAGCGCCGGCAGGCGGCCAGCAGCTCGCGCAGAGGGTACTTCCGGTTGATCGGCACCAGTTGATCGCGCAGGCCGTCATTTGGCGCGTGCAGGGAAACCGCCAGCGCCACTGCGCACTCGTCGCGCAGACGATCCATCGCCGGCACCAGACCCGAGGTCGACACGGTGACCCGGCGGCGCGAAAGACCATAGGCGTTATCGTCGAGCATCAGGCGCAGCGCAGTCACCGTATTGTCGAGGTTGGCGAGCGGCTCACCCATGCCCATCAGGACCACATTGCTGATCAGACGCTCGCCATTCGACTCCTGCCCCTGCCACGCGCCCAGCGCGTGCCTGACCTGCCATAACTGCCCGATGATCTCGGCGACGCTCAGATTGCGGTTGAAACCCTGCTTGCCGGTCGAGCAGAAGGCACAGTCCAGCGCACAGCCGGCCTGCGTCGAAATGCACAGCGTGCCGCGCTCCTCTTCGGGGATGAAGACCGACTCCACGGCATTGCCGCCGCCGACATCGAACAGGAACTTGCGCGTGCCGTCGCCGGCGATCCGATCCGAAATCACCGTCGGCGGCACCACCGCCGCCAGGCTGCCGAGCTTGTCCCGCAGGCTCCTGGCGATGTCGGTCATGGCCGCGAAATCGGCCTGCCCGAAGCGATGCAGCCAGCGCAGTACCTGCCGGGCACGAAACGGCTTTTCGCCGTGTCCGGCGAAAAAGGCTGTCAGCCCGGCGGCATCGAGATCTAGCAGGTTGACCGTCATCTGTGTGTGCTGGCCCGACCTAACGCCCGGAATAGACGTTCATTGCCGGAAAGAAGAAGGCAATTTCGACCTTCGCCGTATCCTCGCCGTCCGAACCATGGACGGCGTTGGCGTCGATCGACTCGGCGAAGTCGGCACGGATCGTTCCCGGCTCGGCCTTCTTGGGATCGGTGGCACCCATCAGTTCGCGGTTCCTGGCGATCGCGTTCTCGCCTTCGAGCACCTGGATCATCACCGGCCCCGAAATCATGAAGGAGACCAGGTCCTTGAAAAACGGGCGCTCCTTGTGCACGGCGTAAAAGGCGCCGGCTTCCTGCGGCGACAGCCAGGCCAGCTTGGCCGCGATCACCTTGAGGCCATTGGTCTCAAAGCGGGAGTAGATCTTGCCGATGACGTTTTTGGCAACGGCGTCGGGCTTGATGATGGAAAGGGTGCGTTCGATGGCCATGAGAGATTCTCCAAAAGGCGGTAGATCAAGAAAAACAACAACAAATCATATCGCTAGATACACAATCGGAGAATTATACCAAGACCCGGCGAGGAATGCCGGCCTCGACGCAAAATGCAGAGCGCGCGTACGGGTTCCCCCGCACGCGCGCTCTGCACGAACTGCAACTGCGTGCCGCCGGCTACATCATGCCCAGTGTCCTAGGGAGCCAGGTTGAGATGATCGGCACGTAGGTGACGACGACCAGAAAAGCCAGCATCGACAACAACCACGGCCAGACGGCCACCGTCAGCTCAGTGATCCCCATCTTGGTAATCCCCGAGGCGACGTAGAGGTTGAGTCCGACCGGCGGATGGCACATACCGACTTCCATGTTCACCACCATCAGGATGCCGAAGTGCACCGGGTCAATTCCAAGTTTCATTGCCACCGGGAAGAGGATCGGGGCAAAAATCAGCACGATCGACGACGGCTCCATGAAGTTCCCGGCCAGCAGCAGGATGATGTTGACCGCCAGCAGGAAGGCAATCATCCCCAGCCCGTGACCCAGCATCCAGTCGGCCAGTGCCTGCGGGATGTTCTCGTTGGTCATGATGAACGAGAAGAGCACGGCGTTGGTGATGATGTAGAGCAACATTGCCGACATGTTGGCCGAGTTGAGCAATACCCGCGCCACGTCTTTCATCGACAGGTCCTTGTACACGAAGACTGCGACAAAGAAGGCATAGACCGCGCTCATCGCGGCGGCCTCGGTTGGCGTGAACATGCCGCTGTAGATACCGCCCATGACCACCACGATCAGCAGGAGACCCCAGACCGATTCGCGGAAAGCGGTCCATCGCTCGCCGAGAGTCGCCTTTTTCATGCGTGGATAATTGAACTTCTTGGCCCGGAACCAGGTGACGCCGCCAAGTACGCAAGCGAGGCCAATACCCGGAATCACGCCGGCCATGAACAGCGCACCAACCGAAGTGTTGGTCGCCACCGAGTACATGACCATGACGATCGACGGCGGGATCAGGATGCCGAGCGCACCGGATGTCGTGATCACACCCGCTCCGAACTTGTTCGGAAAGCCGGCCTTGAGCATGGCGGGCATGAGGATCGACCCGATCGCCACCACGGTCGCCGGTGACGAACCGGAGACGGCGGCAAACAAGGCACAGGCGACCACTCCGGCGAGACCAAGACCCCCATACCAGTGCCCGACCATGCTGGTGGCAAACTTGATCATTCGTCGGGCCACCCCGCCATGCGTCAGGAAGTTGCCGGCAAGAATGAAGAAGGGGATGGCCATGATCTCGAACTTCTCGATCCCCGTGAACAGCTTCAGGGCGACCGACTCAAGGGGTACCTGAGTGAACATGAACAGAAAGCTCAGAACCGTCAAGCCAAGCGAGATCGAGATCGGCATGCCGGTCAACATCAGGACCAGCAATATCACGAAAATGATAGTGGCATTCATTGTTGCTTACCTCCCGGGCCGGACTGATCTTCGGGATGACGTTTCTTGTAGGTCAGGTCATGCGGATGCAGGTTGTCCTCCATATTCAAGACATTGAGCTCTTCCGCGATCGTCGCCTCGTCGATTCCGTCCACATGCCCATGATCGTGATGCGGCAACTCGCCAGTCTTCAGGAAACTCACTGTCACCTGCAGGAAGCGGAAGCACATCAGGCTCGAACCGAGCGGAATCGCGCTGTAGACGATCCATGTCGGCCACTCGAGATCGGGCGTGGTCGGACCCTCGGGCACATCACCCACGTCCCAGCCCAACCCGGTATACAGGGCGTAGTGAAAGCCGTTTTCCCACACGAAGTGAGCGCCGAGCGACCCGACAATGCCGGTGAACAAAGCGCCAGCGAGCAGACCAAAAACAACGAACTTGGCGCGCGTGCGGCCAGTCATCCGGTTGATCAGCACGTCGACGCCGACGTGAATACCGGTCCGTACCCCGTAGGCCGCACCAAACTTCGCCATCCAGACGAACATGATGATGCACAATTCCTGCGCCCACGAGAAGTTAAGCCCCAAAAGCCAGTCCTGCAGGCCCGGAATCGACACTCCGGCCAGGTAGCGATGGGCAACGGAAGCAAAGATGATCGTCGTTGCCGCTGCCATGAGGAAGGTGATCAGCCATTCCTCGAGATGATCAAGTATCTTCATTGTCAATACTCCCCCGACTGCCTGAAAAAAAGCCCGCTGGGTCAGGCGTCCCAACGGGCCATTCTTGTCTCCTCCCTGATGCTCAGAGCTTGTTCGGGTCGAAACCGGTTTCCTTGTACACCGACTGCAGCAGATCCTTGCCGATGCGCGATTCCATCTTCACATGGACCGGCGCCAGCGCTTTCTTGAACGCCGTACGCTCTTCAGACGTCAGCGTATGGACCTGCGTCTTGCCACTCTTCTTGACACCTTCGAGATCCTTGTCGTTCTGCTCCTTGGCAATCTTGTTGGCGTAAACGGTAGCCTCTTTCATCGCCGTTTCGAGTTGACCGCGCACGTCCGCCGGCAGGCCATCCCAGAACTTCTTGTTGACGATCACGGCGTAACCCAGATACCCGTGTTCGGTCAGCGCCAGGTGCTTCTGCACCTCATACATCTTCTGCGTGTAGAGATTGGAAATCGGGTTCTCGGTGCCATCGACGACGCCGGTCTGCAGCGCCTGATAGACCTCGGAGAAAGCCATCACCTGCGGCAGGGCGCTGAGCGCGCGGATCTCCTCTTCGAGCACCTTCGACGACTGAATGCGCATCTTCTTGCCCTTCAGGTCGGCTGGCATCTTGATCGGCGTGTTGGCCGAAAACGACTTGAAACCGTTGTCCCAGAACGCCAGGCCGGTGATCCCCTTCGGCTCAAGCTTCTTGAGCAGGCTCTGCCCGAGCGGACCCTGCGTCACCCGGTGCAACTCCTCGTAGTTGTCGAAG
Source organism: Candidatus Accumulibacter necessarius (assembly GCA_017302435.1). Lineage (GTDB taxonomy): Bacteria > Pseudomonadota > Gammaproteobacteria > Burkholderiales > Rhodocyclaceae > Accumulibacter > Accumulibacter necessarius. The sequence continues at coordinate 8,558 of JAFLDL010000030.1, read as the reverse complement.
ATGTAGGGCAAGTCAAAGAGTTCGAACTCCTTGACGCCCAGTGGACCGAACTTGGCGAGCGACGGAGCGAGCATCTGCACGGCACCGAGTTGCAGCGCTTCCATCTCTTCCTTGTCCTTGTACAGCGTCGAGTTGGCGTATACCTCGACTTTGACCTTGCCCTTGGTCAGTTCGGCAGCGCGCTTGGCAAAGAACTCGGCGGCCATGCCCTTCGGCGTGTCGAGAGCCACGACATGGCTGAACTTGATGACGATCGGCTGCTGCGCCATGGCCCCGAGAGGCATGGCCGACAGCGCCCCGGCAACCAGACCAAAAAGCAGGGTGGAAATCTTCATGTGTTGTCTCCTCCATAGAGAGTAGTTAGTTTGAACTTGGGCGGTGCCCGACTTGCGGACGCCAATATCACAAAAAAAAGTGTAGGTGCATATTGTGGAAATCCGCAATGTCGGCAACAGGCGCCGTACCTTGCGTCGCGGGCCGAGCGCGCAGCCGCTGGCAAGGTCCGTCCGGACGACGGATGCAGCCCGGGCTCACCCGCTGGCCAAGGAACTTCGGTAAGATGAGGCAGAATGAAAGAAGCCTCCCTCCCCTACTCCTATGAACACCGGCGCAGCCGCCGGCGCCCTGCTGCGCTGAAGTGGTCCAATTGGTACCTGTCGATCCTCAAGCTGGCGGTCGGCCTGCTGCTGGTGCTGCTGGTCTCGCTGCTGTGGCTGCTGCACCGGAACGAGATCGACGAACAGCGTTCGACGCTGATTGCCGATGTCCTGTGGCTCGAACAGAGCGTCCGCTTCCACCTCGATGGCAACTCGGAGCAATTGCAGCAACTCGCGCTCGACCTGACCCGTGCCAGAAACCCGGGCGAACTCTTTGATCTGCGCGCCCGCCACATTCTCAAGAACAACCCGGAGCTACGGCAGTTGTTGTGGCTCGACGCCACAGCCAGGACGGTGCATGGCATGCCAACCCAGACCCTGCCACGGCCTGAACACGAGGCTGCTGGCGAAAACCCCGTCAGCCGCTCGGTTGAACTGGCGCGACTGGGCAAGCCCGTTTACAGCGATGCCTATCGCACCGCAGAAACAGCCCAGTTTGAGGTCTACGTGCCGATCTTCGACGACGGCCAGTATCGCGGTACCCTGCTCGGTGTCTATTCGCTCACTGGCCTGCTCAAGCATCAGGTCCCCTGGTGGTTCGCCGAGAAATACCAGGTCCGCGTGATCGACGGCAACGGCAGCCTGCTGGCCAGCAAGTCGAAGATCGATGCCTCGGCGACCACGCTGAGCTACCCGGTCAGCTTTGACCCGCCGGGGTACGGCATGGTGCTGCAGGTCACGGCCTACCGCGGTGCCGACAATCTGGCCCAGACGCTGATTGCGACGCTGATCATCATCCTTGCCGGTGCGGTCTTCTGGAGCCTGTGGGCGGTACGCGGACTGATCCAGCGCCGCCTCTCGGCGGAACAGGCATTGCGCTCGGAATACGCCTTCCGCAAGGCGATGGAAGACTCGCTGATGGTCGGCATGCGCGCGCGCGACCTCGAAGGCCGGGTGACCTACGTCAACCCGGCCTTTTTGCAGATGGTCGGTTTCAGCGCCGAAGAACTGATCGGCCGGGAACCGCCGATGCCCTACTGGGCGCCGGAAGAAATGGAGAGGACCCTGCTCCTGCACAACAAGGTGCTCGAGGGCAATGCGCCGCACGAAGGCTTCGAGATCCGTCTGATGCGCAAGGACGGCAGCCGCTTCGATGCCCTGATCTACGAGGCGCCGCTGATTGACGCCGATGGCAGGCAAACCGGCTGGATGGGGTCGATCATCGACGTCACCGCCCGCAAGCACGCCGAGGAACTCGCCCGCCAGCAGCAGGAGAAGCTGCAGGTCACGGCCCGCCTGGTGACCATGGGCGAGATGGCCTCGACGCTGGCACATGAGCTGAACCAGCCGCTGGCGGCGATCACGAGTTACAACGCGGGCTGCCTGAACAAGCTCGAGTCGGGCAATTTCAGCGCCGCGCAGCTCAAGGAGGCACTCGGAAAACTGGGCGTGCAGGCGCAGCGTGCGGGCCACATCATCCGTCGCGTTCATGACTTCGTTCGCAAGAGTGAGCCCAAGCTCGCCCCCTGCGACCTCGCCGAGGTCATCGATGACAGCATTGGCTTCATCGAAGGCGCTGCCAAGAACCGCGGCGTGCGCATCGTGCGCGAGATCCAGGGCATGCGCCCTGAACTGCTGGCCGACCCGGTGATGCTCGAACAGGTGCTGCTGAATCTGATGCGCAATGGCATCGAGGCGATGAGCGAGGTGCCGTCCAGTCAGCGACGCCTGACGGTCAAGCTCGGCCAGGTGGACCATCAGATGGAAATCCGGGTCATCGATCGTGGCCCGGGGGTGCCGCCCGAACTGGTCGAAAAACTGTTCACCCCCCTGTTCTCGACCAAGGCCGACGGCATGGGCATGGGACTCAATATCTGCCGTTCGATCATCGAATTTCACCATGGCCGCCTGTGGATCGAGAACAACCCGGAGGGCGGCTCGATCTTCGTGATCACGCTGCCGATCGCCCGCCAATGAGCGCCCGCGCCTACCTCGTCGACGACGACGAGGCGATCCGCGATTCACTCGGCTGGCTGCTCGAATCGCGTGGCGTTGCCTGCGAGAGTTATCCTTCGGCGGAAGATTTCCTGGCCGCCTGGGAGCCGTCACTCGCCGGTTGCCTGCTGCTCGACATCCGCATGGACGGCATGAGCGGTCCCGAGCTGTTCGACATTCTGTGCGAGCGCGGCAGCAGGCTGCCGGTCATCTTCCTGACCGGGCACGGTGACGTGCCGATGGCCGTCTCGGCGCTGAAGAAGGGCGCTTTCGATTTCGTCGAGAAGCCGTGCAACGACAATGAACTCGTCAATCGCGTCATCGAGGCGCTGAAACTCGACGAAAACCGGCGCGCCGCGGCATCGGGTACCGATTCGGTCAACGCCCGGGTCAGCCGCCTGACGACGCGCGAACAACAGGTCATGGAACTGATTCTGGCGGGCAAGCTGAACAAGGTGATTGCCGACGAACTACAGATCAGCATGCGCACGGTTGAAGTCCACCGCGCCAATCTGTTCGAAAAAATGGGCGTCCGTACAGCGGTCGAACTGGCACAGCTACTGGCAGGCAAGCGCTGAGCGACGATCTTTCCGGCGCTTCAAATGACAAGGCGTCGGGAGGCGTCGGGTGGCCAGCATCCATCTGCGGCCTGCCAGAAGATGGCCAGGCCTTGCTCGCCCGGCGGGCAGACAAAGGACGCATCGCTGCCGATCGCGCCCACCCAGACCAGCCGTTCACCGCACCACAACAGTGGCAGGCGAGACCGTTCCCAGGGCGGCACGCCGGCCTCCTGCAACAGCTTGCGCAGCGTTCGTACGGGGCGCCGGGGATCCGGCTGCAACCGCTCGCCACCCTGCCTGGACCGAAGGTAGACCGGATCGTTGGCCAGCAGGCGACGCTGGATCCCCTCACCGACGGTCGCTCTGAACGACACGCGATCAACCCCCCAGGGCAGTTCCGCCTCGCCACACCAGGGTATTGCACCTGTAGCCAAAACCGGCCGCTGGCGGACGACATGCAATTCGCCCCGGTACACGTGGAGTTCGCCATCGGCCGTTGCGACACAGGTCTCCGACCCGGCGCCGGTGGTCGCCAACTGGCGCAGCGCCTCGTCAAGCCAGCGCGCCTCGGGCGCCCGAAAGCCTGCGTCAAGCAACTCGGAACGTAACAGGTTGCGCGCCCTCGGTGCGCTCAGTGCATTGAAGCGGGCGAGATCGATGCGTCCCTGTTCCCCGACCACAGCCCGCCGATCCGCCTGCGCCAGTTCGTCGAGCAACAGCGCGGCCTCGGCAAAGTGCCCCCCGGCACGCGCCAGGGCCTGGGCAGCACCGGGAAACTGCTGCTCGATTCGCGGCATCACCTCCCGCCGCAAATGGTTGCGGCGGTAGCGCAAATCGGCGTTGCTCTCGTCTTCAATCCAGGCCAGCGAATGCGCCTCGCCGTAGCCGGCAATGACCGACCGCGGCAGTTCAAGCAGCGGCCGGATCAGGCGCGCGCCGCCGGACTGCGGCCGTTCGGCGAGCATCCCGGACGCACCCTTGACCCCGGCCCCGCGCAACAGCCTGAAGAGCACGGTTTCCGCCTGATCGTCGCGATGATGAGCGAGCGCCAGCCAGTCCGCAGGGCAAGCGGCAAACACCGCATGGCGCAGGCGGCGCGCCGCCGCCTCAAGCCCCTCACGGCTGACACGCGGCACATCGACGCGAATGATCTCGAGTGGTACGCCAAGGCGCCGGCAGAAGTCGGTGCAGAAGTCGGCCCAGGCGTTGGCGCTGGCACTCAGACCGTGATGGACATGCAGCGCAGACAGTTCGCAGGCCAGGCCAGACGAACGCAGGCAGGCCAGCGCGTGCAGCAGGACAACCGAATCGCGGCCACCGGAAAGGCCGACGCACAGGTGCCCACCATGACGCAATCGCGCTTCAAGAAACGCCGAGAGAGTCTGCTCGATCTGTTGCGTCGCGGCCGCTGCGGCAGGCTCAGCGCAGCGCCCGCTCTTTGACCCGGCCATAGGCCATCAGACGCTCAAGACGGATCCTGAGCAGATCGGCAACCGGCACCGTCCCCAGCTTCTGCAGCGCCTCCTGCAATGCCTTCTTGAGGTTCTGGGCCATCGCCACAGGGGCCCGATGGGCGCCACCGATCGGCTCGCTGACGATCCGGTCGATCAAACCGAGCGCTTTGAGACGTTGTGCGGTGATACCCATGATCTCGGCCGCTTCGCTCGCCTTTTCGGCACTCTTCCAGAGAATCGACGCACAGCCCTCGGGCGAGATCACCGAGTAGGTCGAGTACTGGAGCATCTGCACCTCGTCGCCAATGCCGATCGCCAGCGCACCGCCCGACCCGCCTTCACCAATGACGGTGACGATGATCGGCACCTGCAGTTCCGCCATCACGTAGAGGTTGCGCCCGATCGCTTCCGATTGCCCGCGCTCTTCGGCGTCGATTCCTGGATAGGCGCCCGGAGTGTCGATGAAGGTCAGCACCGGAATGCCGAATTTCTCCGCCAGTCGCATCAGGCGCAGCGCCTTGCGGTAACCCTCCGGGCGCGGCATGCCGAAGTTGCGGAAGATCTTCCCTTTGGTGTCACGGCCCTTCTGGTGACCGATGACCATCACCGATTCGCCGTTGAGTCGCGCCAGACCGCCAACGATGGCGTGATCATCGGCAAAGGCCCGGTCGCCGTGCAGTTCCTCGAAATCGGTAAAGATCAGGCGCAGGTAATCAAGCGTGTAGGGCCGCTGCGGATGACGCGCCACCTGGCAGACCTGCCACGGAGAAAGCCTGGCATAGATCTCCCGGGTCAGGATTTCGCCCTTTTTCTCCAGGCGTCCGATTTCTTCGGAGATGTCGACAGCAGAATCATCCTGCGCCAGGCGCAACGCCTCGATCTTCCCTTCGAGGTCGGCGACCGGCTGTTCAAAGTCGAGGAAACTGGTTTTCATCAAGCTCAACCGTAATGGCATGCGTGCGGATTCTGAAGTCGGCAATTGTACCGCGAAAGACTGGCCGTTCGCCTCGCTTGGCGCTGCTACCGGGAGATTCTGTCAGTCCACTCGAACCGCAGACTGCGGGCGTTTCACGATAACGCACGATACTGGCAGCGCGCCCCGAGCGGGCTCCTCCGCCGCGTCGGCAGATCCTCGTCAGCCGGTCGCGCCGGTGCTGGTATCGCTCTCGATGTGGCCGTCGACCAGTTCGATCACCCGGTCGCAGCGGGCGGCGAGGCGGGGGTCGTGGGTAACGATGAGGAACGAGGTGTTGAGCTCGGCGTGCATGCGCCGCATCAGGACGAAGACCTCGTCGGACGAGGCGCGATCGAGGTTGCCGGTCGGTTCGTCGGCAAGCACCAGCGGCGGTTCGAGGACCAGTGCGCGGGCGATCGCCACCCGCTGCTGCATGCCGCCCGAGAGCTCGCCCGGGCGCTTCTGCATGTCGTTCCCGAGACCGACGGCGGCCAGCATCGCGCGCGCCCGCTCTTGCTGCGCTGACGTCACGCGGCCTTCGCGCATCAGCGCCGGCAGGGTGACGTTCTCGAGCGCAGAGAAGGCCGGCAGCAGGTGGTGAAACTGGAAGACAAAGCCGAGCACCGCGCGCCGGCGCAGGGTGAGACCGGCATCGTCAAGCCCGCTCGTCTCTTCGCCCTCGATCCGGTAGCTACCGGCGGTCAGGCGTTCGAGCAGGCCGACAATGTTGAGCAGCGTGCTCTTGCCCGAGCCCGACGGGCCGATCAGCGCGACGAACTCGCCGCGGTCGATGGCAAAGGAAACGCCGTGCAGCACTTCAGCCTCGTTGGGCAGGCCCAGGTTGTAGCTCTTGTGGATGCCGACGAGCTCGATCAGCCGCGTCATGACGGATAGCCGGGCATGCTGCGCCCTCCCCCCGCTCGGCTGACCGCACCCCGGGCAACCTCTCCCTGTCTCATCTCCCGAGCCTCACAGGCGGATGGCCTGCGCCGGATCGAGCGCTGCGGCGCGCCGCGCGGGTGCCACGGCAGCCAGCACGCCACAGACCGTGGCGATGCCGGCAATGCTCAGCGCCAGGCTCGGCGCCAGCGTGATGGCGAACAGCGGCAGGCCGTCGCTGCCACGGACAAAGGTCGTAAAGGCCTTGATCAGCCCCACCGCGAGCAGGACGCCGAGCGTTGAACCGACCGCGCCGACGATCGCCCCCTGTAGCAGGAAGACGCGCAGCATCTGCCCCTGCGTCGCACCGATCGCACGCAGAATGCCGATCTCGCGCTGTTTCTGCACTACCGAGACGACGAGGACGCTGGCAATGCCGAGCACGACGACCACCATCACGACACCGCGGATCAGCGCCGTGCTGACCGATTGCGCATTGAGTGCCGAGACCAGTTGCGAATTCGCCTCCTGCCAGCTCTCGACCTTGTAGGGAAAGCGTTGCGACAGGTCGGCCGCCAGTGCCTTGGCGGCCCAGACATCGACCAGCGCCAGATCAATGCCGGTGGCACCGCCGGGCAGGCCGACCAGGCTCTGCGCGGCGCGCAGCGGCACAATGACGGTCCGCCGGTTGAGTTCGCGCACACCCAGATCGACCAGCGCCGTGACACGCAGCGAATCAGTGATGGTGCCGGTGACGAGGCTGATGCGGTCGCCGACCCGCACCCCCAGGTCGTCGGCAAGTTCGCGGCCGATGATGCCCTCCCCCGGCCCCAGGCGCGGCTCGCCCTGCACGACCTTGGAGCGCAGGTGCACGATGCGGTCGTAACGGTCGAGGTCTACGCCCATCAGCGCGATCGATTTCGAGGCCTCGCCGCGTTGCGCGAGGCCGGCGCCGGCAACCATCGGCGATACCGCCGCCACCGCCGGCATCGCCTCGAGCACGGGGACCAGTGACTGCCAGTTGACAATGGTCCGCGGTCGCTGCACGCGCGGCTGCGTCTGCACCAGCACGGCGGTATCCGCAGCCGGTTCGCGCGCCGGGATGACCACGTCGTCACGGGCGCTGACCGTGACGTGCGCCTGCGCGCCCAGCGTCTTCTCGAGGGTATTGCGTTGCAGGCCGGTGATCAGGGCAGAGATGTAGGCGACGACCGCCACGCCGGCGGCGACGCCGACGATGATCAACACCGTCTGCATGCGCCCTTCGCGCAGGAAGCGGATCGCCACGCGGCGTTCGAAGCCGAGCCAGTTGACCATCGGCGGCAGCTTCAGCGGCCCATGGCGCTGGTCATCGCCGAGCCGGCATCTTCACGCGTGCCGTTGCGCAGGCCGGGCAAGGCGGCAGTCGGGATGGTCGAGTCCGCAACCGCGGCGCGCACACGGCTGCCCGGTCGAAGCGTGCTGCCGCGCAGGATCGTCTCGCCGGCGCTCAGCCCTGCGAGGACCTCCGCCGCTTCGAGCGTGCGCAGGCCGACGCGCACCGGCCGCTCTTCGACGCGACCGTCGCGCGCGACCAGGACAACGGCGTCAGCCGCCGCCTGGTCGCCGCGCAAGGCATCCACCGGCACCACCAGCGCCGCCTGGCGGCGGGCCGTCTCGACCTCCACCGACAGCGTCATGTCCTCGCGCAGGAACGCCGGGGGAGCTTCCGGCAGCGAAAACTTGACCTCGATCGCGCCGCGCTGGGCGTCCACCAGCGGCGAGATCGACAGGACGCGCGCGCTGAAGCGCTGGCCAGGGAAGGCGTCGGCCAGCACGCTGGCCGTCTGGCCGACCTGCAGTTGCTCGAGATAGCGCTCGTCGACCTGCGCCACCAGTTGCAGCGGACCGGCGAGCGCCAGACTGAGCAGCGCGTGTCCGGGCTGCACGATCTGACCGGGCTCGACCAGACGCGCCAGCACCCGGGCGTCGGCCGGTGCCGTCAGCACCGCCTGCGCCAGGCGTGCCTGCGCGGCGGCGGTGGCAGACCCCGCCAGAGCAACTTGCGCCTGCGCCTGCACGACCTCGGTGCCCTGCTCGGCGTTGGCCGCAAGCTGGGCACGCGCGCTGGCCTGCTGCG